>JAVXRI010000054.1:0-36697 GCA_036643775.1 Pseudomonas sp.
GGTCTACAACGATGCGGGCGAACACTGGGACCTACACCTCAAGGGTGCCGGACAGACCCCGTACTCACGTATGGGCGACGGCCGTGCGGTGCTGCGCTCCTCGATCCGCGAATTCCTCGCCAGCGAAGCCCTGCACGCGCTGGGTATCCCCAGCAGCCGCGCCTTGTGCGTGATCGGCTCAAACACACCGGTATGGCGCGAAACCCAGGAACGCGCAGCCATGGTCCTGCGCCTGGCGCCGAGCCATGTGCGTTTCGGGCATTTCGAGTATTTCTATTACACCCGACAGCCTGAGCAGCAGCGGATCCTCGCCGAGCATGTGCTGAGCCTGCATTTTCCCGAATGCCAGACCGAGCCTGAACCGTACCTGGCGATGTTTCGCACCATCGTCGAGCGCAATGCCGAGCTGATCGCCCTGTGGCAGGCCTATGGCTTCTGCCATGGGGTGATGAACACCGACAACATGTCCATCCTCGGCATCACCTTCGACTTCGGACCGTTCGCATTCCTCGACGACTTCGACGCCAACTTCATCTGCAACCACTCCGACGACCAAGGCCGCTACAGCTACAGCAATCAGGTACCGGTCGCCCACTGGAACCTCAGCGCCCTGGCCCAGGCGCTGACACCGTTCATCAGTGTCGAGGCGCTGCAGGAAACCCTGGCGTTGTTCCTGCCGCTGTACGAAGCCCATTACCTGCACTTGATGCGCCGTCGCCTGGGCCTGCTGCAAGCAGAGGATGGCGACAAAGCACTGATCGAACGGCTACTGCAACTGATGCAGCCCGGTGCGGTGGACTACACCCTGTTCTTCCGCAAACTGGGTGATCTGCCTGCCGAAGAAGCGGTTCGTGTAGTGCGCGATGACTTTGTCGACCTGGCCGGTTTCGATAGCTGGGCTGTGGATTACCTGGCTCGTCTGGCCCGAGAACCCGGGAATGGCGAAGGCCGCCGCGAACGCATGCATGCGGTCAACCCGCTGTACATCCTGCGCAACTACCTGGCCCAGCGCGC
Source organism: Pseudomonas sp. (assembly GCA_036643775.1). GTDB lineage: Bacteria > Pseudomonadota > Gammaproteobacteria > Pseudomonadales > Pseudomonadaceae > Aquipseudomonas. The sequence goes on from JAVXRI010000054.1 coordinate 1,015, forward strand.
CATCGAGGCGGCGGAAGGCGGAGATTACGAAGAAGTGCGGCGCCTGCATCAGGTGCTGTGCACGCCGTTCGAGGAGCAGGCGGGGATGCAGGCCTATGCTGAACGGCCGCCGGAGTGGGGCAAACATCTGGAAATCAGCTGCTCGTCCTGACCCTGTCTGTAGGAGCGGATTTATCCGCGATGGCCTGCGTAGCAGGCCCATTTTTGGGGTCGCTACGCGACCCATCGCGGATAAATCCGCTCCTACAGGTCTGAGCTAAATCCTGGAGTACCAATGACTGACCCACTAGTAATCCCCTGCCCTCACTGCAACGGCCTGAACCGCATCCCCGGCGAGCGCCTTGGTGACACGCCCAAATGCGGCCGCTGCAAAAACCCGGTGCTGCTGAGCAAACCTTTCGATCTCAAGCAAGGCGACTACGCCAGCCAGATCAAGGGCGACCTGCCGTTGTTGATCGACGTCTGGGCCGACTGGTGCGGGCCGTGCAAATCCTTCGCGCCCATCTTCGAACAGGCCGCCAGCCAGCTGAGCGGGCGCTGTCGCCTGGCCAAGCTGGACAGCGAGGCCAACCAGCAACTGGCGGGACAATTGGCTATTCGGTCGATCCCCAGCCTGATTCTGTTCAGGAATGGCCGTGAAGTGGCGCGCCAGAGCGGCGCATTTCCACTCCAGCAGCTACTGGAGTGGCTACGCAGCCAAGGGGTCTAGGCGTTCTCTTCGAGCAGCGCGTGCAGCTCGACAAACTGCTGGGTCAGCTTGTGCCGGGGCTCCAGATGAATCAACGGCAAGTTGGCCTGGTGTGACTCGCGCATCTTCACCGAACTGTTCAGGTACACCGGCAGCACCGGCAAACCTTCGGCCAGCAGTTCGTCGAGCATCTGCTGCGGCAGGCTGGCACGCGCCTGGAACTGGTTGACGACAATGCCTTCGACTTGCAGGCCTTCATTGTGGTCGTCTTTGAGTTCTTCGATTTCGGCCAGCAGGCCATACAGCGCCTGGCGGGAAAAGCTGTCGCAATCGAAGGGAATCAACACGCGATCAGCGGCGATCAACGCGGAAACCGCGTAAAAGTTCAAGGCTGGTGGCGTATCCAGATAGATCCGCTCGTAATCCTCGTCCAGCTCGTCGAGCAATTTACGCAGCTTGTTGATCTTGTGCTTGGCCTCAAGCTTGGGCTGCAGGTCAGCCAGCTCGGCGGTGGCGGTCACCACATGCAGGTTGTCGAACGGGGTTTCGTAGATATCGACCTTGTTCTTCTTGGCAAACGGCCCGGACGACAGGGTCTGCTTGAAGAAGTCGGCAATGCCCATGGGAATGTCCTCGCCGGTCAGGCCGGTGAGGTACTGGGTCGAGTTGGCCTGTGCATCCAGGTCGATCAGCAAGGTTCGATAGCCTTCATTGGCACTCACCGCCGCCAGGTTGCAGGCAATGCTCGATTTGCCCACACCACCTTTCTGATTGAACACCACGCGCCGCATGGAAAGACCTCCGTGTGTCTGGGAATGCCCGAGTATGTGGTGCCGGCGCGGGCTTGACCAGTACCGCCCACCTCAAGTTGCCAAGGAATCGACCGACAACCGATTACTGCCGTCTGTCGGGAAAAATCTGACCAGTCTGACGAACCTGGTCATTCGAGGTCTTTTACTGGCGGGTGAATTTGCATCGAGCATTTGCTACACGCCAGAGTCACCGGGATAATGCGCGCCACTCGGCGATTGCGCCACACCCTGCCAGTTCGTTAATTGCCAGTCATAGCCTCGGCAAGGGGCGGGAAACAAGCACCGTGATCACATTCAACATCCGCCAATGGCGAGCCTGGGCGCCAGGCCTGCAGACGACTGCCGACTGGCAACGCTGGAGCCAGGCCGCGCAGAGCTTCACGCCAACCGAGCAGGCGCCGGATGTGTCGTTTTTGCCGGCCATGCAGCGCCGCCGCTTGAGTCGGCTGGCCCGCATGGCCTTCGCCGTCGGCTGGCCACTGGCCGATGGATTGCGTGACGTGCCGCTGGTGTTTGTCTCGCGCCACGGTGAAACCCCGCGCACTTTTGCCATCCTCAGTGACCTGGCCCTGCAACAACCGCTTTCACCGACCCAGTTCAGCCTCTCGGTGCACAATGCCGTGATCGGCCTGTGGTCAATCATGCGCGGCGAAACCAGCGAAATGAGCGCAATTGCCGCCGCTGCGGACGGCTTTGAGCAAGGGTTGCTGGAGGCCGCCGGCCTGCTCCACGACGGCGCCCCGGCGGTGCTGTTGATCATCGTTGAAGAGCAGCCGCCAGAGGCGTATCGCGACTGGGTTGACGACGTGCCCTTCGACTATGCGCTGGGCGTGCTGCTGACCCCCGGTGATGACTGGACCCTGACCCTGGGCAAGCAGGACGGCGCAGATTCCGCTGTGGATAACCCGCCGCATGCCCTGAGCTGGCTGCGTAATCTGCTGACCGGCCAGACAGTCTGGACCCACCCCGGCAAGCGCCGCACATGGCACTGGCGACGCAAACCGTGAGCCAGCCACGGGACAGCTACTATTGGCGCCTGTTGGCCACTGCCATCAGCTTTGGTCTGTTCGGTATTGGCAGCCTGTGCCTGCGCGTCCTGGTGTTTCCGCTGCTGGCCTGCCTGCCCGGCGGCAGCGCCCGCCATCGACAACGGGTGCGGCACATCATCAGCTGGCTGTTCTGGCGATTCATCCGCTTCATGGCTGTCAGTGGCGTACTGACCTACGAAGTGCGTGGCGCAGATAAACTCGGGCGCCCCGGGCAAATGATCCTCGCCAATCATCCCTCGCTGATCGATGTGGTGTTCCTGATCGGCCTGGTACGCCAGGCCAACTGCGTGGTCAAACAGAGCCTGTTCCGCAACCTCTTCACCCGCGGCCCAGTGCGCTCGGCCCAGTACATCAGTAACGATGGCAGCATGGAGATGCTCGACAGTGCCGCGAAGGCCCTGCACGATGGCCAGACCCTGATCATTTTCCCCGAAGGCACGCGCACGCCGCCCGGCCAGGCGCCCACCTTTCATCGCGGCGCCGCCGCGATTGCCCTGCGCGGTGCGAAGATCATTACACCGGTGACCATCAAGGTCAGCCCCACGACCTTGACCAAGGCCGAACCCTGGTACCGCATTCCTCTGCGCCGCGTGCACTTCAGCCTGCAGATCGGCGACGATATCGACCCGCAGGCGTTCGCTGACCTGGGGCCCGCGCCCCAAGCCTCGCGTAGACTCAATGATTACCTGCACCAGTATTTCATCAAGGAGCTCGCCATAGATGAGCGTTCCACAGCAAGACCTTAACCGTGACATCAAGCTGTTGATCATCGAGGCGCTAGGCCTTGAAGACATCAGTTCTCAGGATATCGACGACGATCAACCCCTGTTCGGCGAAGGCCTTGGCCTGGACTCGGTGGACGCGCTGGAACTCGGCCTGGCCATCCAGAAAAAGTACGGCATCAAGATCGACGCCGACGCCAAGGACACCCGCAACCATTTCACCAGCGTGACCAGCCTTGCCGCTTTCGTCACCGCCAAACAGGCAGCCTGAGACAGCACCATGCAAACCCGCGAAGACATCTTCAACACCCTGCGCGATGCGCTGGTCGAACTGTTCGAACTGGAGCCTGCGCGCATCAGTCTGGAATCGAACCTGTATCAGGACCTGGAAATCGACAGCATCGATGCGGTCGACCTGCTCGATCACATCAAACGTCAGACCGGCAAGAAAATCACCGCCGAAGACTTCAAGTCGGTGCGCACCGTCAATGACGTGGTCGAGGCGGTGTATCGCCTGGTCAGCCCGGCGGCATGAAACGGCTGATCGGCCTCGGCCTGGTCCTGGCCGGTCTGTTGTACCCGTTTGCGGTGTATTTCGGCATGAGCCATTTTGCCCCCTGGCAATTCGCCCTGCTGCTCGGCGGCCTGTGGCTGGCCCGCGCCCTGAACGAACCGCGCCGTCCCGGCGGACACTGGATGGCGCTGGTAGCCATCGCTTTCTGCGCGCTGTTGGCGCTGCTCGACAGCCCGGCATTGCTGCGCTGGTATCCGGTGCTGATCAACGCGTGCCTGCTCGGCCTGTTCGGCTTGAGCCTGAAATTCGGCCCGCCGCTGGTCGAGCGCCTGGCGCGACTGCGTGAGCCGCAACTGCCGGACGCTGCGATTCACTACACCCGCCAGGTGACTCAGGTCTGGTGCCTGTTCTTTCTGGGTAACGGCCTGGTCGCCGCCGCCCTGACCCTTTGGGCCCCCTTGAGCTGGTGGACCCTGTACAACGGCCTGATCGCCTACGGCTTGATGGGCCTGCTGTTCGCTGGCGAATGGCTGATAAGACAACGTGTGCGAGGACGCTCATGAAATGGCTGAACCTTGAGCAGCTCTTGTACCCGCTGCGGGCACCACGCCCGGTTACCCAGGACCCGGCGCTGGATCACGCCGAGCTCTGTATGCAGGCCCTGCAGCTCGCCGCAGGCCTTGAACGCCGCGGTGTGCGACGCCTGGCCGTGTACCTGGAAGATGCCGCGCTGCTGGCGGTAGCCCTGCTCGGCGCCTGGCGCGCCGGTGTGCAGGTGCTGCTGCCTGCCGACCTGCAACCGCAGACCCGCTTGCGCTGGGAAAACGACGTCGACCTGTGGATCAGCGAGCAACCCCAGGACCATCAGCTTGAAGATTTGTACGACCCAGCCCTGGCTGCCGCCGACCTCGATCTGGACAACTGTTGTCTGAGCCTGTGCACCTCCGGCTCCAGTGGCGAATCCAAACGCATCGACAAAACCCTGCGCCAGCTGGCCAACGAAGTAGAGGCCCTGGAACAACAATGGGGCGCCGAACTGGGCGATGCCTGCATCATCAGCAGCGTGGCTGCCCAGCACATCTACGGTTTGCTGTTTCGCATACTCTGGCCACTGTGCGCCGGGCGCCTGTTCCTGCGCCGTCAGTTGCCCTTCCCCGAAGACCTGCAGCGCGCCAGTCGCCAGCACCCGAGCTTTGCCTGGGTCGCCAGCCCGGCGCTGCTCAAACGCATGGACGACAACCTTGACTGGCCCGCGTTGCGGCAGGTGCGTCGAGTGTTTTCATCCGGGGGCGAATTGCCCGCCAGTGCGGCACACGCACTGCAGCAGCATCTGCAGCAGTGGCCCACGGAAATCCTCGGCAGCTCCGAGACCGGCGGCATTGCCTGGCGCCAGGGCGACAGCCTGTGGCAACCGTTCGCCGAGGTGCGCCTGAGCCAGAACGCTGAGGGCGCATTACGCATCGAATCGCCCTATCTACCGGCTGGCCACATCGAACAAAGTGCCGATGCCGTGGAATTCACGGCTGACGGACGCTTCCGCCTGCTCGGACGCCTGGACCGCATCGTCAAGCTCGAAGAAAAACGCATCGCCCTGCCGATGCTGGAAAATGCCCTGCGCGAGCATCCCTGGGTGGCAGACACGCGGCTGGCATTGATCCAGGCCAACCGCGCCACGCTCGGCGCCTTGCTGGTACTGAGTACGGTCGGGCTGCATACCCTGCGCAATCAGGGCCGACGAGCGATTACCGAAGGCTTGCGCGCGCATTTGCACCAGCACTGTGAAGCCCTGGCCCTGCCTCGACGCTGGCGTCTACTGCGGGAGCTGCCGTTCAACAGCCAGGGCAAACTGCCGCAAGCCGAGGTGGAAGCGCTGTTACTCGCACCGCGCGGTAAAGGCCCGGAGATCCTCAGCCAGACGCAGCAAGGCAACGAACTGCACCTACAGCTGGCCGTCTCGGTGGATCTGGCCTACTTCAGCGGCCACTTTCCCCAGACGCCGGTATTGCCAGGCGTGGTCCAGGTCGACTGGGCCATCGAGCTGGGTCAGGTCCTGCTCGACTGTCCGCGGCGCTTTGTCGGCATGGAAGTGGTGAAATTCCAGCGTGTGGTGCGCCCTGGCGACCTGCTGACACTGAACCTGCGCTTCGACAGCGAACGCGGCAAGCTCTACTTCAGCTACAGCAATGACGGCGAACCCTGTTCCAGCGGCCGCGTCGTGCTGGAGGCCCGCAGTGAATAAGCCCTGTGCAGTGATCCCGGTCTACAACCACGAGCTGGCGGTGCCGGCAGTGGTCGCCGCGCTGCTCGCGGCCGGTTTGCCCTGTGTACTGGTCGACGACGCCAGCAGCCCGGCCTGCGCCGCAGTGTTGCGTCAGCTGGCTGCGCAGGAGCAGGTGTTTCTGCTGCCGCTGGCGGTCAACCAGGGCAAAGGCGGCGCGGTCATGGCCGGCTTGCGCGAGGCCGCGCGCTTGGGTTTCAGCCATGCCCTGCAAGTCGATGCCGATGGCCAGCATGACCTGGCCGATGTCAGTCGCTTTCTCGAACACTCGGCCACCCATCCCGAGGCGCTGATCTGCGGTTATCCACAGTTCGACGCCAGCGTCCCCAAGGGCCGCCTGTATGCCCGTTACCTGACTCATGTGTGGGTGTGGATCAACTGCCTGTCGCTGCAGATTCCCGACTCCATGTGCGGCTTCCGGGTCTATCCCCTGGTGCCGACCCTGGTCCTGATCGATCAGGTGAAGCTGGGCAAGCGTATGGACTTCGACACCGAAGTGCTCGTGCGCCTGGCCTGGCGCAACCAGCCGATGCGCTGGCTGCCCACCCGCGTGCATTACCCGGCGGACGGCCTCTCGCACTTTCGCCTGTTCCACGACAACCTGTTGATCTCGAAGATGCACGCCAAGCTGTTCTTCGGCATGTTGCTGCGTGCCCCCATGATCCTCTGGCGGCGGTGGCAGACATGAGCCGCGGCGAACAGCACTGGGCCGAGCAACAGGAACGCGGCAGTTTCTGGTTGATGAAACTGACCGCAGTGGGCGTCCGGTTGCTCGGGCGGCGCCTGCTGAGCCCGATCCTGTATGGCGTGGTGGTGTATTTCTTCCTGTTTGGCCGTACGGCCCGGCGCAGTGCCTGGCAGTACCAGCAGCGCCTGGCCGAGTGGAGCGCTCAGACCACCTTGCGTCCCAACCACTGGCGGGTGTTCGGCCAGTTCATGGCGTTCGCCGACGCCCTGCTCGACAAGCTCGACGTGTGGAACGGCAAGCTGCGTCTGGAACAGATCGATATCATCGACCCGGCCCTGTTGCGCCCGCAGTTGCGTGGCGAGCGCGGGCAAATGCTGGTGGGTGCCCATCTGGGCAATCTGGAAGTCTGTCGCGCCCTGGCTGAACTGGGCGAACAAGTGACCATGAACGTGCTGGTGCACACCCGCCATGCCGAACGCTTCAACCGCCTGCTCGGCGAAGCCGGGGCAAGCAATCTGCGCTTGATACAGGTCAGCGAACTGGACCCGGCGATCATGCTGCAACTGAGCCAGCGTCTGGAGCGTGGCGAGTGGCTGGCAATTGCCGGTGATCGCATACCACTGCACGGTGCGCGTACGGTCGAGGTAGACTTTCTTGGCCATCCGGCGGCCTTTCCCCAAGGCCCCTGGTTGCTTGCGGGGCTGCTCAAGTGCCCACTCAACCTGCTGTTCTGCCTCAAGCAACAAGGGCGCTACCAGGTGATTCTCGAACCCTTCGCCGCGGCCATCGAATGGCGCCGCAGCCAGCGCGATCAAGTCATCGCCGAGTGGGCTCAACGCTACGCCGAACGCCTGGGACATTACTGCCTGCAGGCACCGCAGCAATGGTTCAATTTCTACCCTTTCTGGAAGAGCGATGACGATGCCCGTGCATGAGTCTGTAACCTTCGGCGAGTCGCCGCTTGCGATCGAAGACGTCCTGGCCCTGGCCAACCGCCAGGCCGAGAGCCGTCTGCAGGACGATGCCGGGTACCGTGCGCGCATCGCCCGGGGCGCGCAGTTCCTCGACACCCTGCTGGACAAGGAAGGCGTAATTTACGGCGTCACCACCGGCTATGGCGATTCCTGTGTGGTGGCTGTGCCACTGGAGCACGTCGAAGCCTTGCCGCGGCATCTGTACACCTTCCATGGCTGTGGCCTGGGTCGCCTGCTCGATGCGCCAGCGACCCGCGCGGTACTGGCCGCACGCTTGCAGTCGCTGTGCCAGGGCGTGTCCGGTGTGCGCGTAGAACTCCTGGAGCGTCTGCAGGACTTTCTCGCCCACGACATCCTGCCGCTGATCCCGGAAGAAGGCTCGGTCGGCGCCAGCGGCGACCTGACACCGCTGTCCTATGTCGCCGCCACCCTGTCCGGCGAGCGCGAGGTCATGTACCACGGCGAGCGCCGCAGCGCCGCCGAGGTCCACCGCGAACTGGGCTGGCAGCCGCTGGTGCTGCGGCCCAAAGAAGCCCTTGCCCTGATGAATGGCACCGCCGTAATGACCGGCCTGGCCTGCCTGGCCTTCGCCCGCGCCGACTACCTGCTCAAGCTGGCCACACGCATCACGGCGCTGAACGTGGTCGCCCTGCAAGGCAACCCGGAACACTTCGACGAGCGCCTGTTCGCGGCCAAACCCCACCCAGGGCAAATGCAGGTAGCCGCCTGGCTACGCCAGGACCTGGCCATCGACGCGCCGACCGCGCCGCTGCATCGTTTGCAGGATCGCTATTCGCTACGCTGCGCGCCCCATGTGCTCGGCGTGCTGGCCGACAGCCTGGGCTGGCTGCGCAGCTTCATCGAAACCGAACTCAACAGCGCCAACGATAACCCGATCATCGACGCAGAGGCCGAACGGGTGCTGCACGGCGGTCACTTCTACGGCGGCCATATCGCCTTCGCCATGGACAGCCTGAAGACCCTGGTAGCCAACGTCGCCGACCTGCTCGACCGCCAGCTCGCCCTGCTGGTAGACGTGCGCTACAACCATGGCCTGCCCAGCAACCTGTCCGGCGCCAGTGCCGAGCGGGCGATGCTCAATCATGGCTTCAAGGCGGTGCAGATCGGCGCCAGCGCCTGGACCGCCGAGGCCCTCAAGCAGACCATGCCGGCCAGCGTATTTTCCCGCTCCACCGAATGCCACAATCAGGACAAAGTCAGCATGGGCACCATCGCCGCCCGCGATGCCCTGCGCGTGCTGGAGCTGACCGAACAGGTTGCCGCCGCGACTCTGCTGGCAGCCAACCAGGGTGTCTGGCTGCGCAGCCGCGAAGCCGATACCCGCGACTTGCCGCCGGCCCTCGCGGCGATGCACCGCGAGTTGCTGGCAGATTTCGCCCCGGTCATCGAAGACCGCGCACTGGATAGCGACCTGCGCCTGTGCTTGAGCCGAATTGCCGAACAACACTGGAGGCTGCATGCGCAGTAAAGGAGTGCTGCACGTCGACACCGAAGTCCAGGTGCCGTTCTTCGATGTCGACAGCATGTTGGTGGTCTGGCACGGCCACTACGTCAAATACCTCGAAGTGGCGCGCTGTGCGCTGCTCGACCGGCTCGGCTACAACTACCTGCAGATGCGTGACTCGGGCTATGCCTGGCCGGTGATCGACCTGCAGCTGCGCTATGTGCGCGGCGCCACCTTCGGCCAGCGCCTGAATGTGCGCGCCAGCCTGGTGGAGTGGGAGAACCGCCTGAAGATCAACTACCTGATCAGCGACGCCGTCAGCGCTGAACGCATGACCCGCGCCAGCTCCGTGCAGGTAGCAGTGGAGATCGCCAGCGGTGAGATGCAGCTGGCCTCGCCGCAAGTGCTGCTCGATGCCGTGGCCAGGGTGCTGAAATGAAAGTCCTGTTGCGCAGCCTGCTGTGCACCGCGCTGATGCTCGCCAGCGCCCTGGCCCATGCATTTGGCCTGGACGATCTGAGTAAGCAACTGGCCGAGCCGGCAGTGGTCAAAGGCCCGTTCATTCAGGAGAAACACTTGCGCGCCCTGCCTCAGCCGTTGCGGAGCAAGGGCCAGTTCGTCCTGGCCCGCGATCATGGTTTGCTCTGGTTACTGCACACGCCGCTCAAGCAGGACTACCGCCTCGACGCCACAGGCATTGCCCGCCGCGACACCGGAGGCTGGCAGATGCTGCCGGGCAAAAGTGCCGGCGCCGAGCAAAACCGCTTGTTCTTCGCCGTGCTGCAAGGTGACAGCACTGGCCTGCAGCGCGATTTCGAACTCAGCCTGCAAGGCGATGCCCAGCACTGGCAACTGCGCCTGATCCCGCGATCGCTGCTGCTCAAGCAGGTGTTCCAGCGCATCGACATCGACGGCGGGCGCTTTGTCGAACGTATCCAGATGCTCGAAACCCAGGGCGACAGCACCGTGTTGCGCATGCCTGCAAGCAGCAGCGCCAGCCAGTTGAGCGACACGGAGCGCCGCGACTTTGCCCAGTGAGCGCGTGTTGCCACGGCTGTTCCTGGTGCTCCTGGTTACGGTCCTGGCCCTGACCGGCTGGCAGTGGCATCGGGGCGCGCCGCTGTCGGCCGACCTGATGACCCTGGTACCCGGCGCCACCCAGGACCCGCTGGTGCAGCGCGCCGAACAACGCATGCAGGAGCCGCTCAACCGCCAGATGCTGGTACTGGTCGGCCATCCCCGGCGCGAACAGGCCATCGCCCTGGCTCAGCACCTGGGTGAACAGTGGCAGGCCAGCGGCCTGTTCGAGAGGGTTCAATGGAGTGTGCAAAGCGATTTGCAGGCGGTGCGCGCACAACTGCTGCAAGGCCGTCTGGCGATGCTCTCGCGTGCCGATCGTACTGCGTTGATCGGCGATCCCCAGGCCTTTATCGAACAACGCGTGCAAAGCCTCTATGACCCTTTCAGCGGCTTCAGCCTGGTGCCTAGCCAGGACGACTGGCTGGGCCTGACCGGACGCATCCAGAACAGCCAGCCACGTCCTGCGATGGTGCAACTGGACACCGCCAGCGGCGCGCTGCTGGCTGAGGCCGATGGGCAGTTCTGGGTGTTGCTGCGGGCCCGTACCCTGGGCAATGCCTTCGATATGCAGCTACCGCTGCAAGTCGCCGCCTTGCTCGACAACAGTCGCCAGCAAGCCAGTCAGGCTGGCGCACAACTGCTGGCCGCCAGCGGCCTGCTGTACGCCGCCAACGGCCAGCGCCAGGCCAGTCAGGAAATCACCTGGGTCGGCGGCGGCGCCACGCTCGGTATTCTGCTCCTGCTGCTCCTGGCGTTTCGGCGCCCACGCGTGCTGCTGGCGTTCGTCCCGGTGCTGGTCGGCATGCTGTTCGGTGCCGCCGCCTGCGTGGCCCTGTTCGGCCAGATGCATGTGATGACCCTGGTGCTGGGCTCCAGCCTGATTGGCGTGGCCGTGGACTATCCGCTGCACTACCTGTCGAAAAGCTGGAGCTTGCGCCCCTGGCACGCCTGGCCAGCCCTGCGCCTGACCCTGCCGGGATTGAGCCTGAGCCTGGTGACCAGTTGCATCGGTTACCTGGCCCTGGCCTTCACGCCCTTCCCGGCCTTGACCCAGATCGCCGTATTCTCTGCTGCCGGCCTGCTCGGTGCGTACCTCAGCGCGGTGTGCCTGCTGCCCGCGCTGCTCAAGGGCACCTCGTTGCAACCGGCGCAGTGGCCGCTGACGGTCGCGCAATGGCTGATGGACCTGCGCAGCAAGCTGTTGGCCAGGATCCCCAGCCCCGCGCTGCTCGGCTTGCTAACCCTGTTTTGCGGCGCTGGTTTGTGGCAACTGGACAGTCGTAACGATATCCGCCAATGGATCAACAGCTCACCGCAACTGCTTGACGAAGCCCAGTCCGTGGCGCGCATTACCGGTTACCAACCTACCAGTCAGTTCTATCTGGTCCGCGCTGACGACCAGACCCAGTTGCTCGATCGCCTGCAAGCCCTGGGCGCTCGCCTCGACGAACTGGTCAAAACCGACAAGCTCAAGGGCTACATGGCGCTCAGCCAACTGGTCGCCAGCGCGCTCGAACAGCAACAACTGCGCGATGCACTGGCAAGACTGCCCGAACACTGGCAACCGCTGCTGGCCCTCGGCGTCCCGCACAGCGCGCTGCAAGCCGAACTGACCCAGTTGCAGGCACTGCCATCCCTCGACATCGATAACGTCCTCAGCGGTCCTTTGGGCGAGCCCTGGCGCCCTCTCTGGCTGGGCACTGACGGCCAGGGTGTGGCCGCCATCGTCAGCCTGCAGGGCCTGAACGATCCGGCCTTGTTGCAGCAGCAGGCCGATGGCCTGGAAGGCGTACAACTGGTAGATCGCCTCGGCGACCTGAATCGGGTGTTCGCCGCCACCCAGGTCAGCGCCGCCGAATTGAAACTGCTGTCCTGTGCATTGATCGTGGTGCTGCTGATCCTGCCCTTCGGCATGAGTGGGGCGCTGCGTATCGTCGCCTTGCCGCTGCTCGCCGCCCTGTGCAGCCTGGCCAGTCTCGGCTGGCTGGGGCAGCCGTTGACCCTGTTCAGTCTGTTCGGCTTGCTGTTGGTCACCGCCATCAGCGTCGACTACGCCATCCTCATGCACGAGCAGATCGGCGGCGCCGCCGTTAGCCTGCTGGGCACTCTGCTGGCAGCCACCACCACCTGGCTGTCGTTCGGCCTGCTGGCGGTGTCGAGCACGCCGGCGGTGAGCAATTTCGGCCTGGCCGTGAGCCTGGGGCTGGTGTTCAGCTTTATCCTCGCGCCGTGGGCCGCCACCCGGCACAAGGAGCCTGCATGAAACGGCTGCTGTTGATCTGCGCACTCTTCCTGCTCAGTGCCTGCGCCAGCCAGGCGCCGCTGCCTGAACAGCTGCCGACGTTGACGCTGCCGATGCAGCTGCACATCCAGCGCGAACAGGCCGATCAACGTCAGGACTGGTTGCTGGTGATCCAGCGTGAAGGGACCCACCTGCGCTGGTCGTTGCTTGATCTGCTGGGCATCCCCCAGGCCCGGCAAGTGCTCGACCAAGGCCAGTGGCAGGCTGATGGCTTCCTGCCGCCAAATCCCGCAGCCCGTGAGCTATTCGCGGCGTTGCTGTTTGCCCTGACGCCCGCAGGAGAGTTGCAACAGCGCTATCCGGGGGCCCGCCAGCAGGGGCAGCAGCGCTGGCTGGGTGAGCGCTGGCGGGTCGATTACCGGCACGCCGACGACTTCACCTTGAACCTCACACAGGGCCTGCGTTATCTAGTCAGTCCACTACCCAGCGAGACCACGCCATGAGCGCTTTTCTCAACGCCCTGGGCCTGGTCTGCGCCCTGGGGCGCGATCAGGCCGAAGTCGCCCGCCGCCTGTTTGCCGGTGATTGCTCAGGCATGCGCGAAGAACACGGCTGGGTGCCGGAACGCTGTGTGCCGGTTGCCGCTGTGTCCGGTACATTGCTCGACGTGCCGCCGCAACTGCAGTCGCGAAGCAGCCGCAACAATCAGCTGCTGTATGAAGCCTGCCTGCAGATCATCCCGCAGATCCACGCGGCCATTACTCGCCATGGCCGCGAGCGGGTAGCCATCGTGTTGGGCACCAGTACTTCAGGCATCGCCGAAGCGGGCGAAGGTATTGCGCATTACCTGCGCGAGCAACAGTTCCCGGCGAGCTATGACTATGCCGAACAGGAACTCAGTGCGCCGGCCAACTTCCTCGCCGACTGGTTGCAACTGAGCGGCCCGGCCTACGTCATCTCTACCGCCTGCACTTCCAGCGCCCGTGCCTTGATGAGTGCCCGCCGACTGCTCGAAATGGATGTCTGCGACGCGGTAATCTGTGGTGGAGTGGACAGCCTGTGCAAGCTGACCCTGAATGGCTTCAGCGCACTGGAAGCGGTCAGTGCTCAACGCTGCAACCCCTTCTCGGTCAATCGCGACGGCATCAATATCGGCGAAGCCGCCGTGGTGTTTCTGATGACCCGCGAGGCAAATCCCGATGGCAGCCGCGTTGTGCTGCTTGGTGCGGGTGCCAGCTCCGATGCACACCATATCTCGGCGCCCGAACCCGAGGGCAAAGGCGCCTTGCAGGCCATGGCCAAGGCGCTGGACAATGCAGGTCTGCAGGCAGCACAGATCGACTACCTGAACCTGCACGGGACGGCCACCCAGCACAACGATGCCATGGAGAGCCGCGCCGTACATGCGCTGTTCGGCAGCCAGTTGGCCTGTTCGTCGAGCAAACCCATGAGCGGTCACACCCTGGGCGCGGCCGGTGCGCTGGAAGCGGCGTTTTGCTGGTTGAGCCTGTCGGCGCACAATCGGCATGGACAACTACCGCCGCACCTCTGGGACGGCGCAATCGACCCGCAGCTGCCAATGCTCAACCTGGTCGATAGCAGCCAGCGCCTGTCCGCTGCAGGTCCACGGCGCTTGATGAGTAACTCGTTCGCCTTCGGTGGCAACAATGTCAGCCTGATTCTCGGAGACGCCCCATGACCACCTGGCCCCTGGCCGAATTGTTGCCCCATGCCGGCGACATGATCCTGATCGATCAGGTCGACTCTTTCGACGAAGACCAGGTCCATACTCGCCTGATCGTTCGCCCTGGCGGCCTGTTCAATCGCGCCGACGGTAGCCTGCCAGCCTGGGTCGGCATCGAGTTGATGGCCCAGAGCGCTGCGGCTTTTGCCGGCTGTCGCGCGCGCACCCACGGCGAGCCTGTAGCGCTGGGCTTTCTCCTCGGTACACGCAAGTTCGAATGCAATGTCGAGTATTTCCCCGCGGGTGCCGAACTGCACATCCATGCCCGGCCCTCACTGGAAGACGACAACGGCATGGCCGTGTTCGAATGTGATCTGCACGGCCCCGGCATTCACGCCAGCGCCCGATTGAATGTATTCAGCCCGCCGCAGACTGCCAGCTACCTGGCCGAAGCGGGCCCTGAGGAGTCCCCCCATGACTGACACCATCCTCGTCACCGGCTCCAGCCGCGGCATTGGCCGGGCCATTGCCCTGCGCCTGGCGCAGTCCGGTTTCGACCTGGTACTGCATTGCCGTAGTGGCCGCACTGAGGCCGACGCCGTTGCCGAAGAGGTCCGGGAACTGGGCCAGCAGGCCCGCGTGCTGCTGTTCGACGTCGCCGACCGTGCAGCCTGCGCGGCCCTGCTCAGTGCCGACGTCGAGACCCACGGCGCGTATTACGGGGTGGTACTGAATGCCGGGCTGACACGCGACGGTGCTTTTCCGGCGCTGAGCGAAGAAGATTGGGACCAGGTGCTGCGCACCAACCTCGACGGTTTCTACAACGTCCTGCACCCGCTGATGATGCCGATGATCCGCCGCCGTGCACCGGGCCGGATCGTCTGCATCACCTCGGTATCCGGAATGATCGGCAACCGTGGCCAGGTCAACTACAGCGCCTCCAAGGCCGGTGTCATCGGCGCCGCCAAAGCCCTGGCGATTGAGCTGGGCAAACGCAAGATCACGGTAAATTGTGTCGCCCCCGGACTGATCGATACCGCCATGCTCGATGAACATGTGCCGGTCGATGAGTTGCTGAAGATGATCCCCGCGCAGCGCATGGGCACTCCTGAGGAGGTCGCCAGTGCGGTCAACTTCCTGGTGTCGGCCGAGGCGGCGTACATCACCCGCCAGGTGCTGGCGGTCAACGGAGGGTTGTGCTGATGAAACGCGTGGTGGTCACCGGCATGGCCGGCATCACATCCCTGGGCAGCGACTGGGCGACCATCGCCGGGCACTTTTCCAGGCATCACAGCGGTATCCGGCGGATGCACGAGTGGGACCGGTTCGAGGAGCTCAATACACGCCTGGCGGGCCCGGTCGATGATTTCACAGTCCCCGCCAGCTGGACCCGCAAGCAGTTGCGCAGCATGGGCAGGGTTTCACGCCTGGCCGTGGCCGCGGCCGAGAACGCGCTGCGCGATGCCGGCCTGCTGGACGACCCGTCGATCCGCGATGGCCGCATGGGCGTTGCCTGTGGCTCGTCCACCGGCAGCACCGACGAGATGAAAACCTTCGGCAACATGCTGCTCAATTCGGTTGCCGAAGGCCTCAATGCCAACTCCTACGTGCGCATGATGCCGCACACCACAGCAGCCAATATCAGCATCTTCTTTGGCCTGACCGGGCGCCTGATCCCCACGTCCAGTGCCTGCACCAGTGGCAGCCAGGGCATCGGCTACGCCTATGAGGCGATCAAGTTCGGCCGTCTGCCGCTGATGCTTGCCGGTGGCGCCGAAGAACTGTGCCCGACCGAGGCCATGGTGTTCGATGCGCTGTATGCCACCAGCCTGAAGAACGATGCCCCGCAGACTACGCCCAGCCCCTATGACAGTGGTCGCGACGGCCTGGTCATCGGTGAGGGCGGCGGCATGCTGGTGCTCGAAGAGCTCGAACACGCTCTGGCCCGTGGTGCGCATATCTACGCCGAGATTGTCGGTTACGGTACCAACGCCGACGGCCAGCACACCACGCGCCCAGAGCAGGTGACCATGCGCCGCGCCATGGAGCTGGCCCTGGAAGACGCCAACCTCGCGCCCGAAGCCATTGGTTACGTGAATGGCCACGGTACCGCCACCGAACAGGGTGACATCGCCGAAACCCTGGCCACCAGCAGCCTGTTCGGCCCGCGCATGCCGATCAGTTCACAAAAGAGTTTTCTCGGTCACACCCTCGGTGCCTGCGGTGCGCTGGAATCGTGGTTCAGCATCGAGATGATGAACAGCGACCGTTACGTGCACACCCTCAATCTGCTGAACGTTGACCCACAATGCGGTGAGCTGGACTACCTGTGTGGCGATTGGCGTTACTTGAGCAACGAGTACGTGATGAACAACAATTTCGCCTTCGGTGGAGTTAACACTTCGCTGATTTTCCGCCGCTGGCACTAAGCCTGGCGCCAGCGTCCAAGGGACCTCTCACGCGGGTGGAACAACCCCACGCCCGCCCAGCAACGAGGCAAATGCGCTGGCCATCGTCGAGGTTGATTCGCGTCGCTGCACCAGCCATACCGCCGTCATCGCCTCGCTGTCGAGCAAGGTCCGGTAGACCACACCATCGATGCGCATGCGCTGGAACGACGCCGGCAACACCGATACCCCCAGGCCCGCCGATACCAGGCCGATGATGGTCATGGCCTCGCCGGCCTCCTGGGCAAAGTGCGGGCTGAAGCCTGCCTCCCGGGCCAGACTCAACAACTGCGCGTACAGGCCGCTGCCATAGCTGCGCGGAAAGAACACGAAAGGCTGGTCGGCCAGCGCCGCCATGTACAAACCGCCTTCGCTACCCTGTGCAAGCGGGTGCGCAGCGTTGATCACCGCGACCAAGGGTTCACGGAACAACTCCGTGGCAACCAGGCTCTCCGGCAGCGCCAAGGGCCGGATCAGGCCGACTTCGATACTTTCATCGAGCACCGCATCGGCCACCGCCTGGCTGCTCATCTCTTTAAGATTGAGGTGCACGGCCGGGAAGCGCTGGCGAAAGGCGTAGATCGCTTTGGGAATCGTCGAGTTGAAGGGCGCCGATGAGGTGAAGCCGATCTTCATCTCGCCGAGTTCTCCCAGTTGCGCACGACGGGCGACATCGGCGGCCTTGTCGACCTGCGCCAGCACCAGCCGCGCTTCTTCAAGAAACAGGCGCCCCGCTTCACTGAGCTCGACCCGACGATTGGTACGCTCGAACAGACGCGCCCCGAGCTCCTGCTCCAGGGCTTGAATCTGCTGGCTCAAGGGCGGTTGAGAGATCCCCAGGTTCTGCGCCGCCCGACCAAAATGCAGCTCTTCGGCGACGGCAATGAAGTAGCGCAGATGACGCAATTCCATGATGGCTCCAATAGGTCGCAAAACCTCTTAAACAGGTCGAACAATATATTGGAAATGATCATTAGCCAGCTATATGCTTTTTTCACTGCCTGACAGGCCGTAGCGCCCCCGAGGTCACCCGTGAAAACTGCTGTTGCTCCACACGCCCACGAAATTCCTGCTGCTCCGCTCGACGAGCTCGTCGCAACCCTGAACGAACGCTGGATCGAAAAAGGCACCCCGGCCTTTTTGCGTACCGTGCTGGCGCTGTTCTGCGGCGGCTTTGCCACCTTCGCCCTGCTCTATTGCGTACAGCCGATGATGCCGATGCTGTCCCGGGAGTTTTCCATCAGTGCTGCACAAAGCAGCCTGATCCTCTCGGTGTCGACCGGCATGCTGGCTGTCGGCCTGCTGATCACCGGGCCCATCTCTGATCGCATCGGGCGTAAACCGGTGATGGTCTTCGCCCTGTTCTGCGCTGCGCTTTGCACTATCGTCAGCGCCCTGATGCCCAGCTGGCAGGGCGTGCTGCTGACCCGCGCGCTGCTGGGGTTGTCGTTGAGTGGCCTGGCGGCAGTGGCCATGACCTACCTGAGCGAAGAGATCCATCCCCAGCACATCGGCCTGGCTATGGGCCTGTACATCGGTGGCAACGCCATTGGCGGGATGAGCGGTCGCCTGATTACCGGGGTGCTGATCGATTTCGTCAGCTGGCACACGGCACTGCTGGTCATCGGCAGCCTGGCACTGATCGCGGCAGTGGTGTTCTGGAAAGTGCTCCCCGAATCGCGAAACTTCCGCCCGCGATCACTGCACCCGCGCAGCCTGCTGGAAGGCTTTACCCTGCACTTTCGCGATGCCGGTCTGCCCTGGCTGTTCCTCGAAGCCTTCCTGCTGATGGGTGCCTTCGTCACCCTGTTCAACTACATCGGCTATCGCCTGCTGGCCGAGCCCTACCACATGAGCCAGGCGCTGGTCGGCTTGCTGTCGGTGGTGTACCTGTCGGGTATCTACAGCTCGGCGCAGATCGGCGCCCTGGCCGACAAGCTGGGACGGCGCAAGGTGTTTTGGGGCACCATTGTGCTGATGTTCAGTGGCTTGCTGATGACCCTGTTCAGCCCGTTGCCGCTGGTAATCATCGGCATGCTGGTGTTCACCTTCGGCTTCTTCGGCGCGCACTCGGTGGCCAGTAGCTGGATCGGACGGCGTGCAACCAAAGCCAAAGGCCAGGCGTCGTCGTTGTACCTGTTCAGTTACTACGCGGGATCAAGTGTGGCCGGGACGGCCGGTGGGGTGTTCTGGCATCAGGCCGGGTGGAACGGCATCGGGCTGTTCATTGGCAGCTTGCTGGTGGTGGCATTGCTGGTGGCGTTGCACCTCAGCAGGTTGCCGGCAAAAGCCTGATCAGCGCCCATCGCCGGCAACGCCGGCTCCCACAGGGATTGCATACACCGATCCGTGTAGGAGCCGGCCTTGCCGACGATAGCTGCAAAGCAGGTCGTGATTAATTAGTTGATCACTTCAACCAGATCAACATCCACTTCACGGCTCATCAAGTGCTTCTCGACTTCACCGGTCAGCTTGACCTTGGTCTTCTCGCTGAAGGCCACTGGCGGCATGTCTTCATTGTCGATTTCGACCTTGATGGTGCCCGTGGTGTCCTTGAATTCGTACTTGTCATCGTTGTTCAGCTTCTTCACCACATAACCTTGCAGCACCACCGGGGTGTCATCAGCGGCGTCGTTGGCAGCCGCAACCGTGGTGACTGGCTGGGCGCCCGGACCGGTGTAGCCGGTGGCCAGGGCAGCGGTGCTGAACAGCGGGGCAAGCAGCAGAGCGAGGTAACGAGTTTTCATGGTGAAGATCCTGTCTGGGTTTCGATGGAGCCAGATTACCCAAGCAGGCTGAACTGAAGCTTAAAAGCAAAACGCCCGGCATTGGCCGGGCGTTTTATCTTGCAGCAGGGCTTACTGGTGGTACTGCGCCGACAGCTCGTGCACGGCGTTGATGAACGCGCCGGCGTGCTCCGGATCGACTTCCGGAGTGATGCCGTGGCCAAGGTTGAACACATGGCCAGTGCCATGGCCATAGCTGGCCAGGATGCGCCCGACTTCGGCACGGATGGCTTCCGGCTTGGCGTAAAGCACGGTCGGATCCATGTTGCCCTGCAGGGCGACCTTGTTGCCGACACGCTGGCGCGCTTCGCCGATGTCGCAGGTCCAGTCCAGACCCAGCGCGTCGGCACCTGCGTCGGCAATGCTTTCCAGCCACAGGCCGCCATTCTTGGTGAACAGGATGACCGGTACCTTGCGGCCTTCATGCTCGCGGATCAGACCACTGACGATCTTGCGCATGTAAGCCAGGGAGAACTCCTGATAGGCCGCCGCCGACAAGTTGCCACCCCAGGTGTCGAAGATCTGCACCGCTTGTGCACCGGCGAGGATCTGGCCATTGAGGTAGCTGATGACTGACTGCGCCAGCTTGTCGAGCAGCAAGTGCATGGCCTGCGGGTTGTCGTAGAGCATGGCTTTGGTCTTGCGGAAGTCTTTCGACGAACCGCCTTCGACCATGTAGGTGGCCAGGGTCCAGGGGCTGCCGGAGAAGCCGATCAGCGGCACGCGGCCATTAAGCTCGCGGCGGATGGTGCTGACCGCGTCCATTACATAACCCAGGTCTTTCTGCGGATCAGGGATCGGCAGCGCCTCGATATCGGCCAGGGTGCTGATGACCTTCTTGAAACGCGGACCTTCGCCGGTCTCGAAGTACAGGCCCTGGCCCATGGCATCGGGAATGGTGAGGATGTCGGAGAACAGGATCGCGGCGTCCAGCGGGTAGCGGTCCAGCGGTTGCATCGTGACTTCGCAGGCAAACTGCGGGTTCATGCACAGGCTCATGAAGTCACCGGCCTTGGCACGGCTGGCGCGGTACTCCGGCAGATAGCGGCCGGCCTGGCGCATCATCCACACCGGGGTCACGTCTACAGGTTGCTTGAGCAGGGCGCGCAGAAAACGATCGTTCTTCAAGGCAGTCATGTCGGCATCCGGAAAAAAAGTGCGGGCATTTTCTCAGACACCAACGGAAAAGGCACGGTAAGTACCGTGCCTTTTGTCTATCGACTTGTGACAGGTCAATAGATTCTTTCTTTTTGTAGGAGCGGATTCATCCGCGATGGGGCGCATAGCGGCCCTGAATGGGGACTGCTGCGCAGTCCATCGCGGCGGTCCGGCGTCCCGGTGAATCCGCTCCTACGGGCCTTTATCAGACCTCCAGGTAATCCATGATCCCCTCGGCGGCATTACGTCCTTCAAAGATCGCCGTCACCACCAGGTCAGAACCGCGAACCATGTCGCCACCGGCGAAGATCTTCGGGTTGCTGGTCTGGTGCTTGAAGGTGTTCTTCTCCGGCGCCACAACACGGCCCTGGCTGTCGGTCTGGATGCTGAACTGCTCGAACCACGGCGCCGGGCTCGGACGGAAACCGAAAGCGATTACCACGGCGTCGGCCGGGATGATCTCTTCGGAGCCCGGGATCGGCTCGGGGCTACGGCGGCCACGGGCATCCGGCTCGCCGAGACGGGTCTCGACCACCTTCACACCTTCAACCTTGTCTTCACCGACAATGGCGATCGGCTGGCGGTTGTAGAGGAACTTCACGCCTTCTTCCTTGGCGTTCTTCACCTCTTTGCGCGAGCCCGGCATGTTCGCTTCGTCACGACGATAAGCGCAGGTCACGGCCTTGGCGCCCTGGCGGATGGAGGTGCGGTTGCAGTCCATCGCCGTGTCACCACCGCCCAGTACCACGACCTTCTTGCCCTTCATGTCGACGAAATCTTCCGGCGACTTTTCAAAGCCCAGGTTGCGGTTGACGTTGGCCACCAGGAAGTCCAGGGCATCGTGCACGCCAGGCAGGTCTTCACCGGGGAAGCCGCCCTTCATGTAGGTGTAAGTACCCATGCCCATGAACACTGCATCGAACTCTTCGAGCAGTTGGTCCATGCTGATGTCCTTGCCCACCTCGGTGTTGAGGCGGAACTCGATGCCCATGCCGGTGAAGACTTCGCGGCGATTGCTCAGCACAGTCTTTTCCAGCTTGAACTCGGGGATGCCGAAGGTCAGCAAGCCACCGATTTCCGGGTTGCGGTCGAACACCACCGGGGCCACCCCACCGCGCACCAGCACGTCGGCACAGCCCAGGCCGGCCGGGCCGGCACCGATAATGGCAACGCGCTTGCCGGTCGGCTTGACCTTGGACATGTCCGGGCGCCAGCCCATGGCGAAGGCGGTGTCGGTGATGTACTTCTCCACCGAACCGATGGTCACCGCGCCAAAACCGTCGTTGAGGGTGCAGGCACCCTCGCACAGGCGATCCTGCGGGCACACCCGGCCGCAGACTTCCGGCAGGGTGTTGGTCTGGTGCGACAGCTCCGCGGCGGCGAGGATGTTGCCTTCGGAGACCAGCTTCAACCAGTTGGGGATGAAGTTGTGTACCGGGCACTTCCACTCGCAGTACGGGTTGCCACAACCCAGGCAGCGGTGGGCCTGCTCGGCCGACTGCTGGGGTTTGAAGGGCTCGTAGATTTCCACGAACTCTTTCTTGCGTTGACGCAACAGTTTCTTCTTCGGATCCTTGCGCCCGACCTCGATGAACTGGAAGTCATTACTCAGACGTTCAGCCATGTTCAAAACCTCATCAAACTCTTCAGGCGCATATCACTGCGGGTTGGCACGGGTGCTGGACAGCAGGTTCTTCAGGTTGGCTGCCTTCGGCTTGACCAGCCAGAAGCGCCGCACGTAGTCGTCCAGGTTTTCCCAGAGCTCACGCCCCCATTCGCTGCCGGTTTCTTCGACGTACTCACCGAGCACGCGCGACAGGTGGCTACGGTAAGCCTCCATCGCCTCGCCGCTGATGCGCTGGATTTCCACCAGTTCATGGTTGAGCTTGTCGACGAAGCTGTTGTCCATGTCCAGCACGTAGGCGAAACCGCCGGTCATGCCAGAGCCGAAGTTGTAGCCGGTCTTGCCCAGTACGCAGACAAAACCACCGGTCATGTATTCACAGCAGTGATCGCCTGTGCCCTCGACAATCGCGTGGGCACCGGAGTTACGCACGGCAAAACGCTCGCCCGCGGTGCCGGCGGCGAACAGCTTGCCGCCGGTGGCGCCGTACAGACAGGTGTTGCCGACAATGGCGCTGTGCTGGGTAGCGAACGGGCTGCCCGCAGGCGGCACGATCACCAGCTTGCCGCCGGTCATGCCTTTACCGACATAGTCGTTGGCATCACCTTCGAGGTACATGTTCAGACCACCGGCGTTCCACACCCCGAAGCTCTGCCCGGCAGTGCCCTTGAAGCGGAACGTGATCGGCGCCTTGGCCATGCCCTGGTTGCCGTGCAGACGTGCGATCTCGCCGGAAATCCGCGCGCCGATGGAACGGTCGCAGTTGCAGATATCCAGGTTGAACTCGGCGCCGGACAGGTCGCGAATGGCCGGCAGGGCCATGTCGACCATCTTCTCGGCCAGTACGCCCTTGTCGAACGGCGGGTTGCGGTCGACCTCACAGAACTGCGGCTTGTCGGCCGGCACGTGCGGGCTGCCCAGCAGCGGGCTGAGGTCCAGGTGTTTCTGCTTCTCGGTTTCGCCGGGGAGCATTTCCAGCAGGTCGGTACGCCCGATCAGCTCGCCGAGGCTGCGCACGCCCAGCTTGGCCAGCCACTCACGGGTCTCTTCGGCCACGTAGGTGAAGAAGTTCACCACCATGTCGACGGTACCGATGTAGTGGTCCTTGCGCAGCTTGTCGTTCTGCGTGGCTACGCCGGTGGCGCAGTTGTTCAGGTGACAGATGCGCAGGTATTTGCAGCCCAGGGCGATCATTGGCGCGGTGCCGAAGCCGAAGCTTTCGGCGCCGAGGATGGCTGCCTTGATCACGTCCAGGCCGGTTTTCAGGCCGCCGTCGGTCTGTACCCGGACCTTGCCGCGCAGATCGTTGCCGCGCAGGGTCTGGTGGGTTTCGGCCAGGCCCAGTTCCCACGGGGCGCCAGCGTACTTGATCGAGGTCAGCGGCGAAGCACCGGTACCCCCGTCGTAACCGGAGATGGTGATCAGGTCGGCATAGGCCTTGGCCACACCGGCGGCGATGGTGCCAACGCCCGCTTCGGCTACCAGCTTGACCGAGACCAGCGCCTGCGGGTTGACCTGCTTGAGGTCGAAAATCAGCTGCGACAGGTCTTCGATCGAGTAGATGTCATGGTGCGGCGGTGGCGAGATCAGGGTCACGCCAGGCACTGCATAGCGCAGCTTGGCGATCAGGCCGTTGACCTTGCCGCCCGGCAGTTGCCCGCCTTCACCGGGCTTGGCGCCCTGGGCAACCTTGATCTGCAGCACCTCGGCGTTGACCAGGTACTCAGGCGTCACACCGAAACGGCCGGTCGCCACTTGCTTGATTTTGGAGCTACGGATGGTGCCGTAGCGCGCCGGGTCTTCGCCGCCTTCACCGGAGTTGGAGCGCGCGCCCAGACGGTTCATCGCCTCGGCCAGAGCTTCATGGGCCTCCGGCGACAGTGCCCCCAGGGAGATACCGGCAGAGTCGAAGCGCTTGAGGATGGCGTCCAGCGGCTCGACTTCTTCCAGCGCCAGCGGCTGTTCGGCGACCTTGACCTTGAGCAGGTCGCGGATCATCGATACCGGACGCGTGTCAACCAGCGCGGTGTATTCCTTGAACTTGGCGTAGTCGCCCTGCTGCACGGCAGCCTGCAGGGTGTTGACCACATCCGGGTTGTAAGCGTGGTATTCGCCACCGTGGACGAACTTCAGCAGGCCGCCCTGCTGGATGGGCTTGCGCGCACTCCAGGCTTCGGCGGCGAGCAGTTTCTGCTCGTTCTCGATGTCGACGAAACGTGCGCCTTTCAGGCGGCTGGCAACGCCACGGAAGCTCAGTTCGACAACTTCCTCGGACAGGCCGACGGCCTCGAACAGCTGCGCACCGCGGTAGGAACCAATGGTCGAGATGCCCATCTTCGAAAGGATCTTCAGCAGACCCTTGGAGATGCCTTTGCGGTAGTACTTGAACACTTCGTCCAGGTCACCGAGCACTTCACCGGTACGGATCAGGTCGGCCAGCACTTCGTAAGCCAGGTACGGATATACCGCCGAGGCACCGAAACCGATCAGCACCGCGAAGTGATGCGGGTCGCGGGCAGTAGCGGTTTCGACCAGGATGTTGCTGTCGCAACGCAGGCCCAGTTCGGTCAGGCGGTGATGCACGGCACCCACGGCCAGCGACGCATGCACCGGCAGTTTGCCCGGGGCGATATGGCGGTCGCTCAACACCAGCTGGGTCTTGCCGCTGCGCACGGCTTCTTCAGCCTGATCGGCAATATTGCGCACCGCAGCTTCCAGGCCTACGCCTTCTGCATAGTTGAGGTCGATCAGTTGACGCTCGAAGCCCGGGCGATCGAGGTTCATCAACGAACGCCACTTGGCCGGCGAAATAACCGGCGAGCTGAGGATCACCCGCGAGGCGTGCTCGGGGGATTCCTGGAAGATGTTGCGCTCGGCACCGAGGCAGATCTCCAGCGACATGACGATCGCTTCACGCAGCGGGTCGATCGGCGGGTTGGTGACCTGGGCGAACTGCTGGCGGAAGTAGTCATAGGTCGAGCGCACGCGCTGGGACAGGATCGCCATCGGCGTATCGTCGCCCATCGAACCGACCGCTTCCTGGCCTTGCTCGCCAAGCGGACGCAGCACCTGGTCACGCTCCTCGAAGGTGACCTGGAACATCTTCATGTATTGCTTGAGCTGGTCAGCGTCGTAGCTGGCCACGCCCTGGTCGTCGCTGAGGTCGGCCTGGATGCGCAGAGCATTCTGGCGCAACCAGCGCTTGTACGGGTGGCGCGACTTCAGGCGGTTGTCGATGGCGTCGGTGTCGAGGATCTGGCCGGTTTCGGTATCCACGGCGAAGATCTGGCCCGGGCCCACGCGGCCTTTAGCGATAACGTCTTCAGGCTTGTAGTCCCACACGCCGATTTCCGACGCCAGGGTGATGTAGCCGTTCTTGGTGGTGACCCAGCGCGCCGGGCGCAGGCCGTTGCGGTCGAGCAGGCAGACTGCGTGGCGACCTTCGGTCAGTACCACGCCGGCCGGGCCGTCCCACGCTTCCATGTGCATGGAGTTGTATTCGTAGAAGGCGCGCAGGTCGGCGTCCATGGTCTCGACGTTCTGCCACGCTGGCGGAATGATCATCCGCACGCCACGGAACAGGTCGATGCCACCGGTGACCATCAGTTCGAGCATGTTGTCCATGCTCGAGGAGTCGGAACCGACACGGTTGACCAACGGACCGAGTTCCTCCAGATCCGGGATCAGGTCGTTGGCGAACTTGGTGCGACGGGCCTGGGCCCAGTTGCGGTTACCGGTGATGGTGTTGATCTCGCCGTTGTGGGCGAGGAAGCGGAACGGCTGCGCCAGCGGCCATTTCGGCAGGGTGTTGGTGGAGAAGCGCTGGTGGAACACGCAAATGGCGGTCTGCAGGCGCTCGTCATCCAGGTCCGGATAGAAGGCGGCGAGGTCCGCCGGCATCATCAGGCCTTTATAGATAATGGTTTTGTGCGAAAAGCTGCAGATGTAGTGGTCGGTGTCGGCGGCGTTGGCCACGGACGAGCGACGACGGGCGCTGAACAGCTTGATGGCGAATTCCTGATCGCTCAGGCCTTCACCGCCGACGAACACCTGCTCGATCTGCGGCAGGCGCTCCAGGGCCAGGCGGCCGAGGACGCTGGTGTCGATCGGCACCTTGCGCCAGCCCACCAGTTGCAGGCCAGCGGCGAGAATCTCGCGGTTCATGTTTTCGCGTGCAGCTTCTGCCTTGGTGGTGTCCTGATTGAAGAACACCATACCGACCGCGTATTGCTTGGGCAGCTCGCAACCGAACTGTTCCTGGGCCACGGCCCGCAGGAACTGATCGGGCTTTTGCATCAACAGACCGCAACCGTCACCGGTCTTGCCGTCAGCGTTGATACCACCGCGGTGGGTCATGCAGGTCAATGCCTGCATAGCTGTTTGCAGAAGGTGGTGGCTGGGTTCACCCGTCATATGGGCGATCAGGCCGAAACCACAGTTATCCTTGAATTCTTCGGGATGGTACAGACCTGTTTTCATAGACACTTTCTCACCAGGTTCGCCTCTCACCAAGGCAAATCTCTTTTTAGTACAACCACTTACCATCCACGCCGAACGAATGCCAGCTTTGCGGGGGCAATAGGGGAGCCATTGTTGCACAGCGACAGGGAAGCCCACAAATTTACGACGAATAGTCGTAAGTCCATGTCGCATTTTTGAATGTTTTTAAGCGTGCGCCGTGGTAACGGCATGGCTTGAGTCTGAAGCGTTTCAGCCTGGACTGCAAGATGGGCTTGTGGCCGGCAGTCTGGGACAGAAAAGCCTGCCGCGCAGTGCGCAGCAGGCTTGACCGTAAATCAGGAGTCGCTCAGCAGGTGGCGGGGGTAGTGCCACCAGGCTATATCAGCGGGTCGCGGCCAGTTCTTGTTGGACGCTGGCGACGGTACGTGGCCAAGGTTTACCAGCCTGAACCTTGGCTGGCAAGGCTTTGATTGCAGCCAGAGCGGCATCACGGCTGGCGAAGTTACCGTAAGTGATCACGTACAGCGGCTTGCCCTGCAGGTTTTTCTTGAAGTAGCGATAGTCGCCACCCTGGGCTTTCACGTAGGCCTGGGCAGACGCTTCGGAGCTGGTGCCGAGGATTTGCACGACATAGTTGCCCGGTTTTTGCCCGGCGTACCAGCTGCCGCCCGCAGCAGGCTTGGCTGCAGGCTTCTCGGCAGGTTTTGCTGCAGGCTTGGCCGTCGCCACCTGGGTAGGCGCAGGCTTGGCCACAGGTGCAACCGGCTTGCTGACTACAGGTGCAACCGGCTTAGGCGCTGGAGCGACAGGTTGCGCCTGTGCCACTGGCTGTGCCGGAGCAGGCGCAGGGCCGGCGGCGACGCCTGCAGGCGGGGCAATGGTGGTAACCGTAGGCGGCTGCAGCGCGGTATCACCGGCTGGCCCGCCCTCTTCGCCGTCACCCATACCGGTGGACTCGGCCAACGGGCCACGCATGACCGGTTGCGACTGACCTACCAACGGCAATGGCATTGGCTGCGAGTTTCCAGCGAACTCTATCGCCGGGCCGCCATTGTTTGACTGGGCATTGCCCGGTTGACCTTGGCCCAGCGGCAGTTGCGCCTGCTCGGCAGGAGCGGTTGGCGCCTGATCGCTTTTCTTCGGCATCAGCACGGCCGCGGCAACGGCGACCACTACGACAGCAGACAGCGCCAGCACGTGTTTTTTAGGCATATTGAACCCCATTGATGGTCGCTTGGCCGTGGTCCGGCTGGCGATCATGGCTTCGATCAAGGTATCGCGGGCGACCTGGTTGATTGCTCCGGGCCAGCCATCCGAGTTTTCGTGAATATCGGCAATCTGTTCACTGGTGAACACCTCGATTCCCCGCCCGGCACCGTCCAGGCGCTGCTCGAGGTATTCCCGGGTTTCTTCTTCGCTGTAAGGTGCAAGCTCGATGACATGGAAACGCTCCAGGTCAGCATTGAACTCTTCCAACCCGGCAATCAGTGACGGCTCGCCGAACAGGAACACGTGCGGACGCCCTTCCGGAGTGCCCGCCGCCAGTTCCAGCAAGGCTTGGAGTGCCGACTCGTCCAGTTGTTCCGCATCGTCCACCAACAGATAGACTTCTTGTCCGGTCAACGCCAACTGCACCACTTGCGCCAGCAGCTCGGGGACTTCCGGCTGGGCAACGCCCAGAGCCTGAGCGACCTGGCCGAGCACGCTGGCGGCATCGGTAGCGCCGCGGGCAGAGACCACCACACTTTGCACAGATTGTTTGTTGGTGCTGGCAACCAGCGCCTGGCGCAGCAGGGTCTTGCCACTGCCCTGAGGGCCGGTTACCACCAGCAGCAACTGGCTGTAGCGCGCCAGGTGGTGCAGTTGGCCGAGCACTGGCTTGCGCTGGGCCGGGAAAAATTTGAAACCAGGCACCCGTGCAGCGAAGGGGTCGTGGTTCAACTGGTAATGGCCGAGAAAGGCCTCGTCAGCATGCAAACTAGTCATCGGACGCTCATCAACCTCAAAGCTGGGCCACGATCGCGCGGTAATCCGCGGCCAGCGTGGCCTGAAGAATCTCTTTCGGATAGTCGTCGGTGACCACCGCTTCGCCCATCCGGCTCAGCAGGACCAGACGCAGACGACCGTCGAGTACCTTTTTATCTACTGCCATGTGCTCCATGAACTGCGCCGGGGTCATTTCCTCTGGGGGCACTACCGGCAAGCCTGCCTGCTGGAACAGACGGATACCACGATCACGTTCCTGCTGGCTGATCCAGCCCAGACGCATGGACATTTCCAGGGCCATTACGGTACCCGCCGCCACAGCCTCGCCATGCAACCACACACCATAGCCCATGTGGGTTTCGATGGCATGGCCGAAGGTATGGCCGAGGTTCAGGGTGGCACGCACGCCAGACTCGCGCTCATCGGCGCCGACAACGGCGGCCTTGGCCGCACAGGAGCGAGCGATCGCCTCGGTCAGGGCAACCTGATCCAGGTTGCGCAACGCCGCCATATTTGCTTCGAGCCAGCCCAGGAAGGGTTCGTCACAAATCAGGCCGTATTTGATCACTTCGGCAAGACCTGCCGACAGTTCGCGTGGCGGCAGGGTATTGAGACTGCGGGTGTCGATCAGCACCGCATTGGGCTGATAAAAGGCGCCGACCATGTTCTTGCCCAGCGGGTGGTTGATACCGGTCTTGCCGCCCACCGAAGAATCGACCTGGGACAACAAGGTCGTAGGCACCTGAATGAAGTCCACACCCCGCTGGTAGCAAGCGGCGGCAAAGCCCGCCATGTCACCGATGACCCCGCCGCCCAGGGCAACCACCGTGGTACGGCGGTCGTGACGGGCAGTCAGCAAGGCGTCAAAAATAAGCTGCAGGGTTTCCCAGTTCTTGAAAGCCTCGCCATCTGGCAGCACCACCGGCAGTACCGAATAGGCGCCCAGGGTCTTGCTCAGACGTTCAAGATAAAGGGGCGCGACGGTCTCATTGGAAACGATGGCGACCTGTCGGCCAGCAATATGCGGCGCCAACAGCTCAGGTTGATCCAACAGGCCTTCGCCAATGTAGATCGGGTAGCTACGTTCGCCCAATTCGACCTTAAGTGTCTGCATGTGTCCCCACAATGAACAAGGCGCGGCATCGATGACTCGACCCGCGCGATAACGGTGTGCCCTGTCACGGCATGACTGGTCGCCGAGGATAGTCCTGGCTTAACGGGGCGGCAACTTCTGCAAGCGCTCGAGAATATCCTGCACAACCATCCGCGGCGGCCGTTCGTCGGTTTCCACCACCAGGTCAGCGATCTCGCGGTAAAGCGGATCACGAATCTCCAGCAGGGCACGCAACGTTGCCTCCGGATTGGCCGTGCGCAGCAACGGACGGTTGCGATCACGCGCGGTACGCCCGACCTGCTGCTCGACAGAGGCGTGCAGGTACACCACGCGCCCTCCGGCATGCAGGGCCTGACGATTGGCATCGCGCATCACCGCACCTCCACCGGTGGCCAGAACCACGCCATCGAACGCGCACAGCTCAGCGATCATCGCCTGCTCACGGTCACGAAAGCCCGGCTCGCCTTCCTTATCGAAGATCCACGGGATATTGGCGCCGGTACGCAGTTCAATTTCCTTGTCGGAATCCTTGAACGGCAGGCGCAGCTCTTTGGCTAACAGGCGACCGATGGTGCTTTTACCAGCACCCATGGGCCCCACAAGTATCAAATTTCGCACAGAATCAACGACTCACAGCAATCGCCTGGTCACTCATGATACGCGGAGTCAGGAAGACCAGCAGCTCGGATTTTTTCTCTTGTAGAACATCGCGACGAAACAGCCGCCCAACATACGGCACATCGCCGAAAAATGGCACCTTGTCGACAACTTTACTTTGCACTGTGGAGTACACACCGCCGATCACGATGGTCTCGCCATCCCTGACACGAACCTTGGCATTGACCTCGTTCTTGCGGATTGGCGGGACACTGGCCAGGGCATTGAGGTAGTCCGGTTCATCCTTGGTTACTTTCACGGCCATGATCACCCGGTTGTCCGGGGTGATCTGTGGCGTCACCTCCAAAGACAGCGACGCTTCACGGAAGGTCACCGAGGTAGCCCCGCTGCCACTGGTTTCCTGATAGGGCACTTCGGTGCCCTTGAGGATTCGTGCGGTCTCCTTGTCGGCAGTGACCACCTTGGGCTGGGAGATGATTTCGCCATTGCCGGACTTTTCCATGGCACTGAGTTCAAGGTCGAGCAGGACGTTATCGCGTACCAGACCCAAGCCGATGGCCGAGGAAGCCCGCTCCGCCCCGAGATCGACAAAGGTGTCCGCGCCGCCCAGAACCAGCCCACCGCCAAGGTTCAGCTGCCCACCCCAGCGCACGCCCAGGCTCCGTTCGTAGTCGACATTGGCCTCGACGATCCGCGCCTCGATCATGACCTGACGTACCGGCACATCCAGGCGAGCGATCAACTGGCGCAGTTCCTCCAGCCGTTCCGGGGTCTGGCGAGCAATCAGGGTGTTGGTTCTTTCGTCGACACTCAAGGCCCCCTGCGACGGCTGCAATGGATCGTTGCTCGTGAGCGACCGGAACAGCGCCGCTATATCCGCCGCCTGGGCATAATGAATCGGTAACAGCTCGCGTCGAGTCGGCAGCAGTCCAGCCACCTGCTGACGACCTTCAAGTTGCTGCTTTTCCTGCCCGGCCAACTCGCCGATAGGCGCTACCAGCAGGACATTGCCTTCGCGACGTTTCTCCAGCCCCTTGCTCCGCAGTACCAGATCCAGCGCCTGCTCCCAGGGCACGTCCTGCAGACGCAGGGTAACCCTACCCTGTACTGCGTCGCTGGCAACCAGGTTGATCCCGGAGAAATCGGCCAGCACCTGCAACACCGAACGCACCTCGATATCCTGAAAGTTCAGCGACAGGTGCTCATCCTGTGCAGCGATACTGGCTGACGCGACGCGAACGGCCTGCAGCGCAAACAGCGCCGCGAGTACTGCCATGTTCCATCCTGCCCTCATCGGCGACCTCCCTGGTCCACACGTTTACCCTGCGCTCGCAGGCAGCTTCAGGCTCAGCGTACGACGCCGCTCGACCCAGCCCTTGCCCACCACGAACACTTCCTCGGCAATTTCTAGCTGTTGCTCCTCGATATCCACGATCCGCCCCTTGTCACGCCCGAGACGGTCACCCACCTGCAGGCGGTGGACGACGCCAGCAACCTGCAACAATGCAAAGCGAACCTGGCGGCGGGCCAGACTGCCAATCATCTCGAACTGGTCGAGCGACAAGGTTTCCAGATACTGACGGTGCTGCATCATCAGCGAAGGCTCGAACGGACTGCGCGAAAAACTCGGCACAGGCCGCACAAGCTCCGGCTCAAGTCGCGAGGGGATGGAACCTGCACTCGCTACCCGACTGCGGTAGGCACTGAGCTCTACCTGCATACGCAGCCCTGCGGGGTTCAGCACCTGCGCCGGTAACAAAGAGAAATCCTCCAGGCTGACAAGCCGGGGCAGTTGAGCCAGGCCTCGGACAAACGTCGCCAATGCCAGGTAACTGCCTCGCACCTGGAGTTGCATGGGCATTTCAACGTGAAGGTCATGAAGGACTTCCGGCAACAGCTCCACTTGCTCGACAAACACGCCCTGCGACTGCCCCTGATATGCAATGTCGTCCAGCAGATCGGCCAGTTCACCGCCCGCAGCCAACCTCCAGCGCGCCTCATCAAGGCGTTGAGTCGCCTCGGCCAATTGCGCCTCGCTGGCCGCAACCGCCTGCACTTGTACCGCTTTGTCAGCCTGCTCGACCCGCAGGTGCTGCGCCTGTTCGGTGCCCTTGTCGATCTCGAGGAAAAGCGCGCGCAGATGCACAACGTAAGCAACCCCCAGCATCAGCACCAGACAGCTGCCGAGGAGTGCCGCCTGCCTGATTCGCGAGCCAGCCGCCATCCGCTGCCATCGAACCCCGGACAAGAAACTCAAGGCCCAATCCTCATCGCCACGCTCAATTCGAACGCCTCGCCCTCATCCACGGCCTTCATCTGCTGCATTTCAGCTTCACCAAGTGCAGAGGACAGGTTGCGCAACAGCTGTGCGACCAACGAACCCGAGCGCGCCAGACCATGGATATGCAGCTGGCTACCTTGCCGACTCACCGCGGTGAGGTGCACCCCTTGAGGCACGGCCCGTTCGAGCTGTTCAAAAAGGTCAACCAGGAACAATCGCCTGCCCTGCAGACTCTCCAGCGTTTGCAGCCTGTGCTGGACTTGCTCCCGCTCACCCTTGTGCCGTGATATCTGCGCCAACTGAGCATCGAAGTGATCAACGGCCTGCTGGATCGCGGCATTTTCAAGCATCTGCCGCTGTTGCGCCTGTCGCCCCAGATGATCCGTCACCCAGGTAATCAGCGCGGCCAGCAAACAAACGCCCAGCACCAACCCCTGCAGATGCCTGACACCGGCCTGGCGTCGTTGCTCACGCCAGGGCAGCAGATTCAATTCAGGCATCGGTCGTCCTCCCGCATTGCCAGGCCACAGGCGACCGCAAGGCAAGGGGCCTGCGCCATCAAGGAGTGCAGCTCCAGACCTGGCGCCAGAGCCAGATGCCTGAAGGGGTCGACATGGCGCACTTGCAGACCGAGGCGCTGCTGCAACTGTCCAGGCACGTGCGGCTCCGCCACACCAGCCCCCGAGAGTAGCAATTGACCTGGCAGCGCCCTCCCGGGGCTGGACAACAGGTAGTTATCCACAGCCGTCGCCAGCCACTGCACATAATCCCCCTGGGCATACCCGGGGACTTCGCGCCGCAGCGGCAGGGGCTCTACCCCAAATTCGTGAATGACCAGAACATCAGCCTCAACGTGCAGCAGCACGCTGTCCTGCGCGCCATCTGCCTGCACCGCACGGTGCAGGGCATGACTGTCGGGCTCAACCACACAGGCGCGCATGCCGGCAAACTCGAGACCGGCATGCAGAACGTCCAGCAACGCCAGATGACAGGCTGCAATGACAACGCGCTGGCACTGCGGATCGTCCGGGTCGGGGGCGATGACCTGAAAGTCGGTTGCAGCGTCCTCAAGGGCAAAAGGAACGAGCTGGGCGATATCGGATGACAGGCGCTCGGCAATGGCTTGCTCAGCAACGCCAGCCGGCATCGACACCAGCTTTTCGATCACCAGTGCGCCGGGCAGTGCAATTGCCACCCGCCGCCCCGGCCCGGCACTACACTGCAAGACATGAAGCAATGCTGCCCCGAGCTGCTCGGGATCGGCAATCCAGCCATTGTGCATGGCCGTCGCCGGCCAGGGCTCGAGCGCCCAGGCCTGTACGCTGTAACGACCGCGGTAGCGGCGCAACTGCACCAGCCTGATGAACGGAGGAGTAATTTCTACTCCCAAGAGTGAACCGGCATCCTTGCCGAAGCGTCCAAGCATCGATTTTTCCTTGATCGTGGCAGGTCTACAGGGACTTGCCCCCATCAAACCTGGCTGATTTCCTGACGGCTGCACCAATAACGCGACCGCGTGAAAAATGCTTATAATGCCCAGCGTTTTTCCTTGTCCGCTGGCCCTGCGCGCAACCCACTCTTTTACCTGGACGCCCAAAAGCCTTGATACGTCTGCTGAAGTTTTTCTGGTGGTCTTTCGTCGCAGTCATTTGCGCAATCGTGCTCGGTCTGAGCGGCGCGTTTCTGTATCTTAGCCCCAGCTTGCCCTCGGTAGAGGCCCTCAGAAGCATCCAGTTGCAGATCCCTTTGCGGGTCTACAGCAGTGACGGAAAGCTGATCGCCGAGTTCGGCGAGATGCGCCGTTCTCCCATCCGTTTCGCCGACATTCCGCCCCATTTCATCCAGGCTTTGCTCTCGGCCGAAGACGACAATTTCGCCAATCACTATGGCGTCGACCCCAGCAGTCTGATGCGTGCTGCAACACAATTGCTCAAGTCCGGGCACATTCAAACCGGCGGCAGCACCATCACCATGCAGGTGGCGAAGAACTTCTTCCTCAGCAGCGAGCGCAGTTTCTCGCGCAAAACCAACGAAATCCTCCTGGCCTTGCAGATTGAACGCGAGTTGAGCAAGGACGAGATTCTCGAGCTGTACGTCAACAAGATCTATCTGGGCAACCGCGCGTACGGCATCGAGGCGGCGGCACAGGTGTACTACGGCAAGTCGATCCGCGACATCAGCCTGGCCCAGATGGCCATGATCGCCGGCCTGCCCAAGGCGCCGTCGCGCTTCAACCCGCTGGCCAACCCGGTGCGGGCCAAGGAGCGTCGCGACTGGATCCTGGGGCGCATGTACAAACTGGGCAAAATTGACCAGGCCAGCTACCAGGCCGCACTGGCCGAACCGATCAATGCCAGCTACCACGTGCCGACGCCGGAAGTCCGCGCCCCTTATATTGCCGAGATGGCCCGCGCCGAAATGGTTGGCCGGTATGGCAGCGATGCCTACACCGAAGGTTTCCGCGTCACCACCACGGTGCCGAGCGACCTGCAGGAAATTGCCAACAAAGCCGTACTCGACGGCCTCAGCGCTTACGATGAGCGCCACGGCTATCGCGGCCCGGAGGCGCGCTTCCCGGGCAAGACCCACGCTGACTGGCTGCAAGAACTGAGCAAACAGCGCCCGCTGGGCGGCCTGGAGCCGGTGATTGTCACCCGCGTCGACAAGACCGGCCTGCAGGTGCTGACCCGCACCGACACACTGGAAACGGTGGCCTGGGACACCATGAAGTGGGCCCGCCCCTTCCTCAACACCAACAGCCAGGGACGTGCACCGCAGCAGCCTTCTGACGTCGCCCAGGTCGGTGATCTGATCCGCGTCCAGCGTCTGGACGACGGTAGCCTGAAATTCAGCCAGGTTCCGGGGGCACAGAGCGCCCTGGTCTCGCTGGACCCCACCAGCGGCGCCATCCGCGCCCTGGTTGGCGGCTTCTCCTTCGAGCAGAGCAACTACAACCGCGCCATGCAGGCCAAGCGTCAGCCGGGCTCGAGTTTCAAGCCATTCGTCTACAGT
>JAVXRI010000055.1:0-36490 GCA_036643775.1 Pseudomonas sp.
AATGGTCTTGAGCATGGACGACAGCGTGTCAGGCGTGATGCCTATGAGGAACAGCTTGTCGAAGTTGGCGAAGAACTTGCCTTCGCCGCCAAAGGCCAGCGAGTAGCCGTAGATGGCCCACAGCACGGTGATCAGCGAGAAGATCACAAACACCTGTGCCAGCACAGACAGCATGTTCTTGCTGCGCACCAGACCGCCGTAGAACAGCGCCAGACCAGGGATGACCATCAAGATCACCAGCATGGTGGAGGTCAGCATCCAGGCGGTATCGCCCGCGCTCAGGGTGGGCACGGCTTCAACGGCAGCAGCAACCACGGGGGCAGCAGCGGTGGCCGCGGCAGCACCTTCCTGTGCAAAACCAGTCGCGCTGGCAGCCAGCAGACCTAATCCAAGGCCTGCACTTAAAAGTTTCTTGGTCATGGCAATCTTTCTAAAACGGGTTCCAGAGCGGCGGCGACCTTTACAGGGCCGAGTCGCCGGTTTCTCCTGTGCGGATGCGGATTGATTGCTCCAGCGCCTGAACAAAAATCTTGCCGTCACCGATCTTGCCGGTGCGTGCTGCGCCTTCGATGGCTTCGATGGCAGCGTCCACCATGTCGTCGGCAATCGCGGCTTCAATCTTCAGCTTGGGCAGAAAGTCCACGACATATTCCGCGCCACGGTACAGCTCTGTGTGGCCCTTCTGACGACCAAAGCCTTTGACTTCGGTCACGGTGATGCCTTGCACACCGATTTGAGAGAGGGCTTCACGCACTTCGTCGAGCTTGAAGGGCTTGATGATGGCAGTCACCATTTTCATGACGGGCTCCTGAAAAATTAAAAAGTCTTGGAGAGCGTCAAAATCAGACGCGCCTTGTTTACATCGCCAAAGTAGGCTTTCTTGTTGGCACCGGCCACTGCGGCTGCTGCAGTGAAGCCGTCGCCCAGGTCATAGGCACCGCCTACGCTGTAATCCACATAGTTGGGTACACCCAGGTCTTTGATATCGCTGGAGAAATGGGTGTAACCAACTGCAGCTTTCAGTGTCACCTTGGGCATGACTTCCTGGCTGTAGGAGAACTGCAAATAACCGCTGTTGCGGCCCTTCAGGCCAGAGCCCGCCTTGGCGCCCGCCCAGCCGAAATAGTCCTTGGACACGGTGTGCGAGTACTTGGCCGTGAACGGACCGTAGGTGCCGGAGCCATAGATCTCGGTGGTGTTGCCGTTAGCGTTGCCCGAGTACACATAGGTCAGCGCGCCCACGTCCCAGTCCACCTCAGCGGCCTTGAACTTGTAGCCACCGTAGAAATCGGTTTCCAGCGAGTTGCCGGGCAGCCAGTCCACGGAGGAGTTCCAGTTGCCGACATAGAAGCCGCTGTCGCCAAACGCGTAGTCAAAACCACCTTGCAGCGCGGGCTTGACGGCCTTGTTGCGGCTGGAGTCCTGATCCTGGCCACGGAACTTGTAGTTGGTCGTCAGCGCCACGTTGGCGGTGAGTTGCGCATGGGCCCACAGGGGGGAGATCACGGCGCAGGCCAGGGCGGCAGTCTTGGCGAAAGTCTTGAAACGGCGAGCAGCGGGACTAGGCATTCAGGGTTCCTCCGGTTTGAAAATTCTTTTGGACAATCTTTCAAAGCATGGACCGTGCCAAGTCTTGGATAAGCACTGAAAATTCAGAGGATTTATGCAGTTTGCGCAATACAGAAAAGCGGTTGCAGCTATCAATTTAAGATGAACGTGGCTGTTGATGTCTATGCAAATGCCATGCACCAAATTGGAGCTGCTTAAATTTTTAGCACCAATGTTTCTTAACGTAAGCCTTTGTGATTGCACTGTTTTGGTGCAATTCAGGTGAGAAGTGTCCTGCAGGCCATGGCCGCAATCTCTGGCGCCCTTGCCACGGCTTGGCGATACTGGTGCATCGCGTTCCACCAACGAGGTGCCTATGGGTCTGGCTCTGGTTCAAAGTCGTGCCCTGCTCGGTTTGCAGGCACCGAGTGTTACGGTTGAAGTCCATCTGGCCAACGGCTTGCCGTCGTTCACGCTGGTGGGCCTGGCTGATATTGAAGTCAAAGAAGCCCGGGAGCGCGTGCGCGCTGCCATCGTGAATGCGGGGCTGGAATTTCCGAACAACAAAAGAATCACCGTCAACCTCGCCCCGGCAGATTTGCCCAAAGACTCTGGCCGATTCGACCTGCCGATTGCGCTGGGCATTCTGGCCGCCAGTGGGCAGATTGAAGCGGCCAAACTGGCCGACTATGAATTTGCGGGCGAACTGTCTTTGACCGGTGCCCTGCGCCCGGTACGCGGCGCGCTGGCGACGGCGCTGGCTCTGCAACGCCAGCAGCACAACGTGCGGCTGGTGCTGCCGCCCGAAAGCGCGCAGGAAGCGGCTTTTGTTCCTTCCATCGAAGTCTTCAGCGCCCGGCATTTGCTGGATGTGGTCAAGCAGTTCATGGCCCACGATGCGCCGCCACCCGAAGCCGATGAAGAGGCATTGGGTGGCTGGCAACAGGAGCAATCCAGACCTGCGGTGGCTGCGCCGTCAGCGCTGGACCTGCGCGAAGTGCGCGGCCAGATGCAGGCTAAGCGTGCTCTTGAAATTGCAGCAGCTGGCGCTCATGGGGTCTTGATGATCGGCCCGCCGGGCTCTGGAAAATCAATGCTGGCGCAACGCTTTGCGGCCTTGCTGCCTGCCATGACCGATGAAGAAGCACTGGAGGCCGCCGCCATCGCCAGCCTCAGCGGTCGCTTTACGCCAGATCTATGGCGGCAGCGGCCCTTTGCCTCACCCCATCACACGGCCAGCTCGGTGGCGCTGGTCGGCGGTGGCTCGCCGCCCAAGCCGGGTGAAATCTCTTATGCGCATTGCGGAGCGCTGTTTCTGGATGAATTGCCTGAATTCGCCCGCAGCGCTTTAGAGGCCTTGCGCGAGCCGCTGGAGACCGGGCACATCACCGTGGTCCGGGCAGCGCAGCGAGCGGAATTTCCCGCGCGCTTTCAGCTGGTCGCTGCCATGAACCCTTGCCCCTGCGGTTACTGGGGCTCACGCGTGCGGGCCTGCCGTTGCACGCCCGATCAGGTCTCGCGTTATCAGGCTCGCATCAGCGGGCCGTTGCTGGACCGCATTGATCTGCATGTGGAAGTCGCGGCCCTGCCGCCGCAAGAGCTGCTGGCCGCGCCTGAGGGCGAGAGCAGTGCAGCAGTTCAGCAACGGGTCAGCGCGGCGCGTGACAAGGCTTTGCAGCGCCAAGGTTCGTCCAACCACCAGTTGCATGGCGCGCAGCTGGATGCACATCTGCAGCTGGAGCCGCAAGCACTGGCCTTTGCCCACAAAGCCGCAGAGAAGCTGGGCTGGTCCGCACGCGGCACCCACCGGGCCTTGAAGGTGGCGCGCACCATTGCTGATCTGGCAGGCTCGGACTTCATCACGCAAGCGCATGTGGCGGAGGCCTTGCAATACCGCCGCGCCTTGATGCAGCAGTAGGTTTTGCGAACACCCACTGAATCATTGGGCATGATGATGCGGCTGCTGCGTTAACGTTTGGCATTTGACGCATGCCGTCAATTTCTACAGGATTGAGTTTGTGATTCAGCGCCAGGAAATCCCTCTTTTACTCACCGGCTTCATGGCCACACTCAGCGGTGTGGGGCTGGCCCGCTTTGCCTATACGGCGTTGATGCCGCAAATGGTGCATGCCGGCTGGTTCAGCGGCGAGCAGGTGGCTTATCTGGGCGCTGCCAACCTATTGGGCTACTTGATAGGCGCATTGGCCGCCGCGCCACTGGCAGAGCGCATGGGCGCGCTGCGCGTGCTGGTGGCTTGCTGGATTGCCGTGATGCTGAGCTTTGCCGCGTGCAGCCTGCCCCAGCCCATGGCGCTGTTCTTTGTCTGGCGTTTGATCTCTGGCATTGCAGGCGCTGCGCTCATGGTGCTGGGCCCATCGGTCGCCATGTCAGCCGCAGCGCCGCAGCGGCGCGCCACGCTGGGGCCGCTGATGTTTTGCGGCATTGGCGCAGGTGCTTTGCTGGCCGCCACGCTGGTGCCCATGTTTGCGCGCAGCAGCCTGAGCGCCGTGTGGTGGGCGCTGACCGCGCTGTGCGCCGTGGCCCTGTGGTCTGGCTGGCGCGCGGCGCGCCAAATTCACCCCCATGCACCCGTTGCCATTACGCCCACTGCTGCGGTGGCGGTGCCCGCTCGGTCGCTATGGAGTGCAGCCGTTATTCTGGTCTTCCTTGCCTATACCTGCGATGCCTTTGGCTTTGTGCCGCACACCGTGTTCTGGGTGGACTATCTGGACCGAGAGCTGAATCTGGGCGCGGGCTACGCATCCACGCAGTGGGCATTTTTCGGGCTGGGTGCCACGGCAGGGCCGCTGTGCGCCGCCTACTGCGCCACGCGCTGGGGCTGGTGGGGAACGACCACCGGCGCTTACGTCATCAAGGCCGTGGCCATTGGCCTGCCGCTGGTATGGGTGGGGTTTGCGGGACATGCGGTTTCGGGCTTTCTGGTGGGGGCGCTGTCGCCGGGCATGGCGGCCATCACCTCGGGCTATCTCATGCAATTGATAGGTCCTGCTCAGCACAAGAAAATGTGGGGCTACGCCACGGCAGCTTTTGCGTTGCTGCAGGCCACGGCGGGTTATCTGATGGCCTTTATCTACGCGCAGACCGGTAGCTACCGCAGCCTGTTTGTGCTGGGCTGTACTGCCCTGGCGCTGGGCGCACTGCTGGTGGCCTGCAGCCGTCTTGCGCGCAGCCAAACAGTTTGATTTTTGATGAGTAATGCAATGAAAAACACCGCAGCATGGATGACCCGTCTGGGTCTGCAACACCCCATTATTCAGGCCCCCATGGCGGGCACTTCTACACCGCAACTGGCCGCTGCTGTCAGCAATGCTGGCGCACTGGGCTCGGTCGGCATTGGTGCTTATGGCGTTGATCAGGCGCAGCAGCATATTGCGCAGACACAGGCGCTGACCGGCGGCCCATTCAACGTCAATCTGTTCTGCCACCAGACTGCCGCCGCAGACGTGCAGCGCGAAGCCGCATGGCTTGACTATCTGGCACCAGAGTTTGCGCGTCTGGGAGCGCCCCAGCCTGCGGGCCTGCGCCGCATTTACGACTCTGCCGTGGGCAATGCATCGCTGCAGGCCATGTTGCTGGCCCAGAAGCCTGCGGTGGTCAGCTTTCACTTTGGCCTGCCTGAGCAGCACTTTATCGACGCGCTGCGCGCTGCAGGCAGCATCACGCTGGCCTGCGCGACCAGTCTGGATGAAGCACGCCAGATCGAGCAGGCGGGCGTGGATGTCATCGTGGCGCAGGGTATGGAGGCGGGCGGTCATCGCGGCAGCTTTGTGCCTGAAGAAGATCGGCTGATGGGCACTTTCGCACTGGTGCAGATTCTGGCGCGCGAATGCCATCTGCCCGTGGTGGCTGCGGGCGGCATCATGAATGGCGCAGGCATTGCTGCAGCGCTGGAGCTGGGTGCTTGCGCCGTGCAAATGGGCACAGCATTTATTTTGTGCCCGGAGTCCGCCGCCAGCCCCGCTTATCGCTCGCAGTTGCAGGGGCCGGATGCCCATCACACCGCCATTACCGCCGCCATTTCGGGGCGTCCAGCACGCGGCATGTTCAACCGCCTGCACCAGCTGGGCCGCGAGTATGGTCAGCCTTTGCCTGCCTACCCCATGGTTTATGACGCGGGTAAGGCGCTGCATCAGGCAGCCAGCGGGCAAAACAGCAGCGATTACGCCGCGCACTGGGCGGGTCAGGGCGCTCCGCTGGTGCGAGCCATGCCTGCTGCAGAACTGGTGCAGACGCTGGCTCAGGAATTACAGCAATCACTTCAAAAAGTGTAGCTGCCTGCGCTTGATTGCATTGTGCAAAACCGTGTTTTGACTGTGAGTTACCTCTAGTCTGTACAGACGTAGCCAGCAGCCATGGCTTGACCCAAATTCATCCTATCCATAACAAGACGGAGACATGGGATGAGCAAGGCATTGATCTGTGTGGTGACGGGTGCCAGCCGTGGCGTAGGCCGCGGTGTGGCGCTGGCGCTGGGCGCCGCGGGTGGGGTGGTGTATGTGACGGGGCGCAGCGTGAAAGAGGGCGACTCACCCCTGCCTGGCACCGTGGGCCAGACGGCGGCGGATGTGACGGCAGTCGGCGGCACCGGCATTGCCGTGGCCTGTGACCATGGCGACGATGCGCAGGTCGCAGCCCTGTTCGAGCGCGTGCGCCGTGAGCATGGACGGCTGGACATTCTGGTCAACAGCGCGATTGCCATTCCCGATCAGCTGACCGAAGTCGGCCCGTTCTGGAAAAAGCCGCTGACCATGACATCCCTGCTCGACGTGGGCCTGCGCTCCAGCTATGTGGCCTGCCATTACGCCGCAGACTTGCTGATTGCGGCGCGGGGGCTTGTGATCAATATCTCTTCCGCAGGCAGTCGCTGCTATATGCACGGCCCGGCTTATGGCGCAGGCAAGGCCGGTGCGGACAAGATGACTTTTGACATGGCCTACGACTTCAAGCCCGAGGGCGTCAGCGTGGTGGCGCTGTGGCCCGGCCTCGTTAAAACCGAGCGTTCAGAGCGTGTGTGCGCGGCAGAGCCCGATAAATACGGCGACAGCTTTGACACTGCGGAAACCCCGCAATTCATTGGCCGCGTGGTGCTGGCCCTGCATGACGATGCAGACTGTTTGAGCAAACGCTCTGGCGGCGTGTTCTACACCTCAGAGCTGGCCAGCCAGTATGGCGTGCAGGATGTGGATGGTGCCCAGCCCCCATCACCACGCGCCTACTTTGGCGCGCCGCCAGAGTTCAGTGCGGTGGTCGTCGAATAAGCCTGTGTGCTGACAAGACGCAAAAGCAGGACTGGTGTGGCGTCTACACTGCGGCCTTCTTTGTTTCTGCTGTACCTGGTCCGTGTCTGCTACTACTTGCGCCTCCCGCCGCTCCTGTCTGTTTCTCGCTTTCTCGTTTCCTCTGGTGTCGGGCCTTTCGGCCTGCGCCACGACCACCCCTGAACAAAGCCAGGATGCGCTGATTCAGCGCTTTTATCGCTTGATGGCCGCTGGAGACTTCGATGGCTGTATTGCCCTGATCTCGGCGCGCTATATTTCCAAGGAGCAGCTGGCGAGCTTTGACTACAAGCTGCGCCGCATGCTGGCGGGTGCCAAGGGATTGATCGACTCCAAGGGTGGCATGGCCAAGGTGGAGGTGGTGGAGCGGACATTTTCCGCCGATGATCAGGTCACAAAGCTTCGGGTGCTGGTCACGTATGGCAATGGCAGCACCCGTCGCGAGCGCATCAATCTGGTCCAGGAAGACGGTGTCTGGAAAGTGCAGCTGTGATGCGGAGGCGGCAGGGCATGCTCGCCTTGCTGGCGATGCTGGCCTGGAGCAGCCAGAGTCTGGCCGTATCGCTGTTGCCACCGCAGGCCGAGGCCGGCGACCTGCTTTTTCGCCGGGGCACGGAGCAGGTCAGCCATCTGGTGCGGGCCGTGGATGGCGGTGATTTCAGCCATGTGGGCATGCTGATCGGCTCATCCGGACATTGGCAGGTGCTGCATGCCACGCCCTCCGAGCGGCCAGGCCAGCCCGATGCGGTGGTGCTCGATACGCTGGACTTCTTTTTGCAGCCACAACGTACCCAGGCCTACCGGCTCTATCGGGTTGCCGTAGGTCGCGGTGCTCGTCAGCAGGCTCTGGAATGGGCTCTAGCGCAGCAGGGCCAGCCTTTTCAGTTGCAGGGCTCGGAGCAGAGCATTTACTGCACCACCTTGGTCTGGCAGGCC
Source organism: Pseudomonas sp. (assembly GCA_036643775.1). Classification (GTDB taxonomy): domain Bacteria; phylum Pseudomonadota; class Gammaproteobacteria; order Pseudomonadales; family Pseudomonadaceae; genus Aquipseudomonas. Next base: position 7,782 of record JAVXRI010000055.1, read on the forward strand.
TGGATGCAGGCAGGCGTGAATCTGGAGGTCCTGTTCACACAGCTGGACCTGCCTGTGCTGGGCGGGCGTTATCTGCTGCCCAGCAGCTTGCAGCGCTCGGCGCTGCTGCAGGCTTTGACGCCGCTGCTTCAGGTGCGCTGAGACTTGTCTTCAAACGCCCAGATACTGCTGGCGCACCGCCTTGTCGCTCGCCAGATCGGCCATGCTGGCCTGGTGCACGATCTGCCCTTTTTCCAGCACATAGGCACGGTCAGCCACGACTTCGGCAAACGGCAGGTTTTGCTCGCTGAGCAAGATGCCAATGCCCTGCGCTTTCAGCTCCAGAATCGTGCGGGCCATCTGCTCGACGATCAGTGGGGCCACGCCTTCGGAGGGTTCATCGAGCAGCACCAGATAAGGCTGGCCCATCAGCGTGCGGGCCACGCTCAGCATCTGCTGCTCGCCGCCGCTCATGCGGCCGCCAAGGCGATCCGGCATTTCACCCAGATTGGGGAAAAGCGTGAACAGCTTCTCGGGCGTCCAGTGCGGCACGTCAGCTCCATCAGGCCACTGGCGCTGCTTTTGGCGGCCGACTTCGAGGTTCTCCAGCACCGTCAGTTCGGTAAAAATGCGGCGGTCTTCGGGCACGTAGCCCAAACCGCGCTGGGCAATCTGGTGCGATGCTTTTTTAGCGATCGACTCGCCCATGAAGTCCATCTGCCCCTCGCGTCGCGGCACCAGTGCGGCAATGCTTTTGAGTGTGGTGGATTTGCCCGCGCCGTTGCGGCCCATCAGGGCCACGACTTCGCCACGGCCCACACTCAGGCTCACGCCGTGCAGGATATGGGCGGCACCATACCAGGCGTTGAGGTGCTGAACTTCAAGCAATTTCTGGCTCTGCCCCTTGCCCGTCAATCGCTGGCTGCTATGTATTTGATTCATTTTTGCTTTTCCAGTACGAGGCCTGTACCCAGATAAGCCTGTTGCACACGCTCGTCAGCGCGAATGGCTTGTGGTGTACCTTCCGCCAGCAACTGGCCACGCACCAGCACGGCCACGCGGTCGGCCTGGCCGAACACCACGTCCATGCTGTGCTCGGTAAACAGCACGCCCATCTGCCGCTCCTGCGCGATGCGGCGGGCCAGCTGCATCAGGGCGACGCGCTCGCCCGGGGCCATGCCGGCGGTGGGCTCGTCCATCAGCAGCAACTGGGGCGCATGGGCCAGGGCCATGGCCAGTTCCACCCGCTTCACATCACCGTATGCAAGCGCGCTGCAAGCACGGTCGGCCTGTGCCGTCATACCCACTTGTTCCAGCAGGGCCATCGCCTCAGCGCGGCGGTGGCTGGCGGCGCGGTGCCACCAGCTGAAGATTTTTCGGTCTGCTGACAGCAATGCCATCTGCACATTTTCTGCGACAGTGAGCGAGGTAAACGTCTGCGCAATCTGGAACGTACGACCCACCCCACGGCGCCAGATGGTGCGCGGTGGCAGGCCGGTGATGGGCTGGCCGTTCAGCAGCACCGCGCCGCTGTCAGGCGCAAGTTGCCCGCCCACCATGTTGAACGTGGTGCTCTTGCCCGCGCCGTTGGGGCCGATGAGTGCCAGCAACTCACCGGCTTGCAGGCTGAACGAGACGTTCTGCACGGCTTTCACGCCGCCAAAGGCTTTGCTGATGTTCTGTATTTGCAGCAGGCTCATGGTGCGACCTCTGCTTTGTTTTTAGGAGCTATGCGCGCCCACAGTGCCTGCGCATAACCCGCAATCCCCTGGGGTGCCAGCAGCACCAGAACCAGCATGGTTGCGCCCATCAGCGCGCGCCAGTATTCGGTGTTGCGGGCCACGGTGTCGTGCAGCCAGGTGAAGGCCGCTGCCCCGACCACGGGGCCAGCCAGCGTCTGCACGCCGCCCAGCAGCACCATGACCAGGCTATCCACCGACTTGGTGACGGACATGGAGTCAGGCGCCACGCCGCCCTTGCTGAAGGCGAACAGCGCGCCCGCAAGGCCTGCAAACAGGCCGGAGATGACAAACGCCGTCCACTGCACGCGGCGCACGTCGATGCCAATGGCGTCAGCGCGTAGGGCTGAATCTCGCGTGGCGCGCAGTGCGTAACCCAGCGGTGAGAACAAGATGCGGCGCAGCAGGTACAGACCGATTGCGCACACGCCCAAAGCCAGCCAGTAAAACGCAGCGCCTTGCGATGCCCATTCAGGGGGCCAGACGCCGGTCACGCCATTGCTGCCGCCCGTGAAGTCATCCCACTGAAAGACGATGGCCCAGCTGATCTGGGCAAAGGCCAGTGTCAGCATGGTCAGGTACACGCCTGACAGCCTCACGCAGAACCAGCCGTAGAGCAGGGCTCCGGCAGCGGCCACCAGCGGGCCCAGCAGCAGCGCGGCTTCCATGGGCAGGTTGAGCTGGCGCACCAGCAGTGCCGCGCCATAGGCCCCCAGCCCGAAGTAGGCCGCATGGCCAAACGAGTGCATGCCGCCGGGGCCGAGGATGAAGTGCAAGCTGGCCGCAAACAGTGCGGCGACAAAGATGTCGGTCAGCAGCACGGTGGTGTAGCTGGCTTCGTTGCCAAAGGCCAGCGGCAGCAGCACCAGTGCAGCCAGCAGGGCCAGCCATGCAGCAGATGCGCCACGGCCTGCGGCGCGCAGCGGTTGTTCGGGCTGGCCGCCGCTGCGAGCCAGTGCTTGTGGCTTGCCCAGCAGACCCCAGGGCCGCCAGATCAGCACCACGGCCATGACGAGAAATTCCACCACTAGCGTGAGTTTGGAAAACGAAATTTCCACCCCTGCAATCTCCTGCACACCCAGCCAGATGCACACCGCTTTGAGTTCAGCCACCAGCAGCGCGGCGATGAAGGCACCGGGAATGCTGCCCATGCCGCCCACGACCACAATCACAAAGGCCGCGCCAATGGTGGTCATGTCCATCTCAAGACTGGCAGGCTCGCGCGGCAGTTGCAGCGCGCCAGCAAGGCCTGCCAGCAGCGTGCCCAGCGCAAAAACGGAGGTAAACAACCACGCCTGATTGACGCCTAAAGCGCCCACCATTTCTCGGTCTTGCGTGGCGGCACGCACCAGCGTGCCAAAGCGGGTTTTAGTGAGCAAAAGCGTCAGACCCAGCAATACGCAAGGGCCAACAGCTATCAAAAATAGATCGTAGGTCGGGAACTGGCGGCCCAGAATTTCAACAGAGTCTTCCATGCCCTGCGCACGCGGGCCGAACAACTCTTCAGGCCCCCACAGCCACAGCGATGCATCTTTGATGACCAGCACCAGCGCAAACGTGGCCAGCAGCTGGAACAGCTCGGGCGCTTGATAGATGCGGCGCAGCAACAGCATTTCGGTGAGTGCACCCAGCAGACCGCAGACCAGCGGAGCCAGCAACAGCGCGGGCCAGAAGCCGATATGGGGCGAGAGCACATCCACGCTGCTGTACGCGATGAAGGCGCCCAGCATGTAGAACGAGCCGTGGGCAAAGTTGATGGTGCGGGTGACGCCAAAAATCAGCGACAAGCCCACAGACACCAAAAACAGCGACGATGCGCTGGCCAGACCGTTCAACAACTGGGCCAACAGGCCGGATGCACTCATGCTGCGTAGCTCCTGAAGCTCGACATCGTGATTTCAGAGATGAAAAAAGCCACCTGCGTGATTGCAGGTGGCCCGGTATTTTCGCCCAAGCGTAATCAGTTCGCCGTTGCGGGGCGCAGCTTCTTTACTTCTTCATCGCTGGGCTGGTAGTTTTTGCCGTCGGCATAACGGTAGCTGACCAGTACACCGCGCTTGAGCTTCTCGTCATAGGCAGTCTTGCCGACATAAGCTCCCATGGTGGATTGGTTGTCTTGCGCACGATAGGTGATAGGGCCGAAGGGGGTGGAGACTTCCAGCCCCTTGAAGGCGGCAATCAGCTTTTCGGTATCGGCATCGCCGCCGGTCTTGCGCAGGCCTGCCGCAATCGACTGGATGGCGTTGTAGCCCACGATGGTGCCCAGACGCGGGTAGTCCTTGTACTTGGCCTGATAGGCCTTCAGAAACGCGGCGTGCTCGGGCGTCTTGATGGAGTACCAGGGGTAGCCAGTCACGGTCCAGCCTAGTGGTGCTTCTTTCTTGAGTGGGTCCAGATATTCGGGCTCTGCCGTCAGCAGGCCCACCACCTCGCGGCCTTTGAACAGGCCGCGGGTATTGCCCTCACGCACAAACTTGCCCAGATCGGTGGCAAACAGCACGTTGAAGATGGCGTCTGGCTTGGAGTCAGCCAAAGCTTGAACGACAGAACCCGCATCAATCTTGCCCAGCGCAGGGGCTTGCTCGGCCACAAACTCGATATCTGGCTGCTTGGCCTTCATCAGTGTCTTGAAGGTGGCGATGGCGGATTGGCCGTATTCGTAGTTGGGGTAGACGATGGCCCAGCGCTTTTTCTTGAGCTTGAGGGCTTCTTCCACCAGCATGGCGGTCTGCATATAGGTGGAGCCTCGCAGACGGTAGGTGTAGTGATTGCCGTCGGCCCAGACGATTTTGTCCGTCAGCGGCTCGGAAGCAAGGAAGAAGCGCTTCTTCTGCTTGGCGTAATCCGTCAGCGCCAGACCCACGTGGGAGAGAAAGCTGCCAGTCAGCACATCAATCTTCTCGCGGGCGTACAGCTCCTCGGCGGCACGCACGGCATCGCCGGGGGTGGCGTTGTCATCACGCACGATCAGCTGCAGCTTTTTGCCGCCCACACCGCCTGCGGCGTTGACCTGCTCCACGGCCAGCTCCATGCCTTTTTTGTAGGGCTCCAGGAACGCGGGCTGGGCCTTGTAGCTGTTGATTTCCCCGATCTTGATGACCCCCTGGGCCCACACGGGCGCGGCGGCCAATGCCAGAGCGGGTGCCACTGCGCTAAAACGCAAAGTCATAAGAAACCGCATCGTCATTCTCCTTATCACTAATCAGTATCAAGACATTGAAGCGCAATGTACCTGTTTGCTGCCATTTATCCGACAATATAGGTCTTGTCCCGCTTGGCAATCGGCAGCCGCAGCTGTTAGGCAGTTCACTCTGCAAGCAGCGTTCGCCACCGCATGTCTTCATGGCATATCTGCCGGGCATCCCAGCAACAGCGGGCATTGTTTGTCCCGAATTCATATTTTTGTGTAGACGACCATGAGTGCTTTTCTCGAAGAACGCGTGCTGTCGGTTCACCACTGGACCGACCGTCTTTTCTCCTTCACGACAACCCGCGACACGTCGCTGCGCTTCTCCAACGGCCACTTCACCATGATTGGTCTGAAGGTCGATGGCAAAAACCTGCTGCGTGCTTACTCCATTGCCAGCCCTAACTACGAAGAGCATCTGGAGTTCCTGTCGATCAAGGTGCCTGAAGGCCCCCTGACCTCCAAGCTGCAAAACATCCAGGTAGGCGACACCGTCATCGTGGGTAAAAAGCCCACAGGCACGCTGCTGATCGACTATCTGCTGCCCGGCAAGAACCTGTACCTGATTGGCACCGGCACTGGCCTGGCACCCTGGCTGGCCGTGGCCCGCGACCCCGAGACTTACGAGCGTTTTGACAACGTGGTCGTGGTACACGGCGTGCGTCAGGTCGAAGAGTTGGCCTACCAGGAGCTGTTTGAGAAGGAACTGCCTGAGCACGAGTTCCTGGGCGAAATCGTCAAGGGCAAGCTGCACTACTACCCTACGGTGACGCGCGAGCCTTTCCGTAACCAAGGCCGTATCTCCACGCAGATCAACAACGGCACCTTCCCGCAAAACCTGGGCCTGCCTGATCTGAACCCTGAGACCGATCGCGTCATGCTGTGCGGCAGCCCCGCCATGCTGTCCGAACTCAAGGAGCTGCTGGAGCACCGCGGCTTCAAGGAAGGCAACACCACTACGCCCGGCGACTTTGTTGTTGAACGCGCGTTTGTGGAAAAGTAAGCTCTGCTTTCCCCAAGCAAAAGGCCTGCATCTGCAGGCCTTTTTTGTTGGTGAGTGAAATTGCATAAATTGATAGCGCATGCCGCAATCTACATAAGCGCTGGAGGCCAATTTATATATTTTCCCCGGCGTTGTCCGGCAGATTGCTCACGTCCATGAGCTGGGCCTGCCCTGACCTGCGCCGTGGTGCGAACGGCATGCTGATCTTCACACTGGCCTTGCTGCAGGCCTTGGCCGTGGCAGCTGCAAACAGCAAGATGGCAGAGGTGAAGTAAAACCACATCAGCACCACCACCAGCGAGCCTGCTGCGCCATAGGCCGAGACCACGGCGGCGGTGGACAGATACCAGGCCAGCGCCTGCTTGCCTATGGTGAACAGGGCCGCGCCCATCAGCGAGCCCAGCAGCAGGTACCGGGTGCTGGGCTTGATGCCCCGGCCCATGCGCATCAGCCCCCAGAACAGCAGAGCGGAAATGCCAAAGGAAAGGCTCTCGTTGATCAGCCCCATTACCGGGCCCAGTGGGATGAACTGCAGCTCATCGCTGGCCCATTTGGTGACCATTTGAATGGCAGTGGACAGCACCATGGACACCAGCAGCAAAAAGCCCAGCCCCACCACATAGCTCAGCCCCCACAGGCGCGAGATGGCCATGCCCCACCATGGCCGGTTATCTTGCGGACGGGGTTCTTCGCCCATGGACCAGAGCTTGTCCAGCGAGGCCTGCAGTTCCACAAACACACCGGTTGCGCCCGAGAGCATCGTCACCAGTCCCAGTATGGATGCGAGCGAGCCCTGATGGGCATTCTGGGCGCTGGTCAGTGCGCTCTTGACGACCTGTGCCGCGCGCTCCCCGACCACTCCCTGTATCTGGCTGATCAACGTGCTTTCCACGTAGCTGCGGTCCAGCCACCAGCCCAGCAGGCCCACCACGGCCAGTAGCAGGGGGGCCAGGCTGAGCATGCCGTAGAACGACATGGCTGCGCTCATGCGCAGACCATCGGCCTGCAGCCAGAGCTGCACGGAATCGATCAGCGGCTGCAGCGCGTGGGTCAGTCGCTGCAGTCGGTGTTTCCAGCCGGAGGTTTCATAAGCCATGGGATGAATTCTGGGTGTCGAGAGTGAGGGCTTGTGTCAGCCTATGTCTGCTGGGGCGCAATGGTTGCAATTATTTTTGCATTTCGTGTTTTCAATGCAATGAAATTGACATGGCAAGTGGTTGGTGCAGTTTTAGAGCGTAGCTCCTTTTCTTATTGAGAGTAGTGCTCACATTTTTGAAATAGAAAAAGTCACATCCAGTTTTTCGCTGAAAACGCATCGGTGTTTACGCTAGTCGCCTACGCTGGCGCACTGCCGCGTGATGTAGTTCAATCCGGGCCTGCATCAATCAAATTGCAACCCAATAGCTACAAAAAAGTCCGCCAGCAATGGTCGAGGCGATGAGACACACCTCCATGCACACCACATTCACCCAAGCCTCCCCAGCGGATCGCGTGCTCTGCCCTGCGCTGCGTGAACGTATCATGACCGCCGATGAAGCGGCTAGCCTGATCGAATCTGGCATGACACTGGGCATGAGCGGCTTCACCCCCGCGGGTGCCCCCAAGTCCGTGCCCCAGGCGCTGGCGCGACGCATTGAAGCGCAGAACGCCAACGGCGGCAACTTTCGCATCAGCCTGTGGACGGGGGCATCCACCTCGCCTGAGCTCGATGGAGCGCTGGCCAAGGTGCACGGCATTGAGCGCCGCCTGCCCTACCAGTCCGACCCTACGGTGCGCAAAGAAATCAATGACGGGCGCATGCAATACGTGGACATTCATCTGTCGCACGTGGCGCAGTACGTGTGGTTTGGCTTCCTCGGTCACCTTGATGTGGCGGTGATTGAGGTCGCTGGAATCTTGCCCGATGGCCGCCTGATTCCATCCACCTCGGTGGGCAATAACAAGACCTGGCTGGAGCAGGCCGACAAGATCATTCTGGAAGTCAACAGCGCCCAGCCCGCCGAGCTGGAAGGCATGCACGACATCTACTACGGCGCTGCCGTTCCGCCCAAGCGCAAGCCCATCCCCATGGAACACCCGTTTGACCGCATTGGCGACCCGTATCTGCACTGCGATTTGAGCAAAGTGATTGCCGTGGTGCCTACGCAGCAGCGCGACAAGCTGGCAGCCTTTACGGCGCCCGATGTGGATTCACAGCGCATTGTCGAAAACATCATCGATTTTCTGCAGAACGAGGTGAAGGTGGGCCGCTTGCCGCCTGAACTGCTGCCGCTGCAGTCCGGCGTGGGCAATATCGCCAACGCCGTGCTGGCTGGCCTGAACAAGGGCCCGTTCGACCACCTGAACGCCTATACCGAAGTGCTGCAAGACGGCATGCTGGACATGCTGGAATCCGGCAAGCTCGATACCGCATCCACCACCTCTCTGGCGCTCAGTCCCGAGGCCATGGAGAGGTTTCTGGCCAATATCGAGTTCTACCGTCAGCGCATCATGCTGCGCCCGCAGGAGATATCGAACCACCCCGAGCTGATCCGCCGCATGGGCTTGATCTCCATGAACGCGCTGATCGAAGCTGATATGTATGGCAACGTGAACAGCACGCATGTCATGGGCTCGTCCATCATGAACGGCATTGGCGGCAGCGGCGACTTTGCACGCAACGCTTATCTGTCCATCTTTATGACGCCATCGACGGCCAAGGACGGCAAGATCAGCTGCATCGTACCCATGGTGTCCCACGTCGATCACACCGAGCACGATGTGCAGATTGTGGTGACCGAGCAAGGTCTGGCCGACTTGCGCGGTCTGGCCCCTGTGCAGCGTGCGCGCCTCATCATCGAAAAATGCGTGCACCCCAGCTACAAGGATGCGATGACGGACTACCTGGAGCGCGCTCTTTGCGATGCGCCAGGAAAGCACACGCCACATCTGCTGGGCGAGGCCTATGCCTGGCATCAGCGCTACCTGCAGACGGGCTCCATGCAAGCATGATCGCAGACCGAAGTTCCAAATAGAAAACGCTGCCTAGGCAGCGTTTTTTTATGTTTCTGGCCTGTAGCCAAGACAGGGATTGCATGGCGCGCTACAGATTCAGAAGCGTGATGCGTTGGGCTGCTTCAGGTCACCGGCGCGGGGTTGAACAGCACCAGGGCGTTGTGCAACTTCCACTGCTCTGCCCAAGTCTTCTTTCTGCCGCTGGCCACGTCCAGCATCAGCCTGAACATTTCCCAGCCTATCTCTTCGATGGTGGCTTGGCCGTCGGCAATGCGCCCGGCATTCACATCCATCAGGTCATGCCAGCGGCGCGCCAGATCGCTGCGCGTGGCGACCTTGATCACCGGAACCTGAGCCAGGCCGTAAGGTGTACCTCGGCCCGTGGTGAAGACATGTAGATTCATCCCGGCCGCCAGTTGCAGCGTGCCGCAGATAAAGTCGCTAGCAGGTGTGGCCGCATAGACCAGACCGCTTGCGATGCAGCGATCCGACAGCCTTTGGCCCGGCGACAACACGCCCGTGATGGGGGCGGTGCCGCTCTTGATGATGGAGCCCATGGCCTTTTCGACGATGTTGGAGAGGCCGCCTTTCTTATTGCCCGGCGTGGTGTTGGCGCTGCGGTCCACCTTGCCCTTGTCGAGATAGGCGTCATACCAGGCCATCTCTTCGATCATGGCCTCGGCCACTTCGGGGCTAGATGCGCGCGAGGTCAGTTGGTCAATGCCATCGCGCACCTCGGTCACCTCGCTGAACATCACGGTGGCACCAGCACGCACCAGCAAGTCGGTGCAAAAACCCACGGCCGGGTTGGCCGTGACGCCGCTGAAGGCATCGCTGCCGCCGCATTGCACACCCACGACCAGTGTGCTGGCAGGCACGGTCTCGCGCTGGCGCGCATTGAGCCGCTCCAGATGGGCCTTGGCACGTTCCATGATGGAGTCGATCATGGACATAAAGCCCACGTGGGCCTCGTCCTGCAGGCAGACGACATCCAGCTCTGGTTCGCGTTCATCGACGATGGGAAAACTGCCCGGCGGCAGCAGGCGTTCTGGCTGCAGCTTCTCGCAACCCAGGCTGACCACCATCACCTCGCCGCCAAAATTCGGGTTGTGGCTGATGTTGCGCAGCGTGCGCTGCGGAATCTCGGCACCCACGGCGTCGATGGCCACGCCGCAGCCGTAGCTGTGCTCCAGTCCGACCACGTCATCGACGTTCGGATAGCGCGGCAGCAACTCGGCCTTGATGCGGCTCACAGCAAAGTCAAGCACACCGGCCACGCATTGCACCGTGGTGGTAATGGCCAGGATGTTGCGCGTCCCCACCGTGCCGTTGGCATTGCGGTAGCCCTCGAAGGTATAGCCCTCAAGCGGCAACAAGTCGGGCGGCTTGACCGTGGCAATGGGCAGGCCTTCCAGCGAGCGCGCCTCAGGCATCTGCAGCAAGCGCTCGTGCACCCAGCTGCCGGCCGGAATGGGCTTGAGTGCATAGCCTATGACCACGTTGTAGCGGCGTATCGCACCGCCCTCGGGAATGTCCACCAGCGCCACCTTGTGGGCCTGCGGAACCTTGTCGAGCAGCTCCAGGCCACTGGGCAGCACGGTGCCGGCAGGCAGGCCGCCGTCATTGGCGATGATGGCCACGTTGTCGGCAGGGTGCATGCTGATGGAAAGTGGGGCAGGGGTACTCATGGCAATCTCGTCTCGGTTTTCTATTTCGCTGCCCGCCTGGTGCGCTCCATGCAACCGGCGCGGCCCAACACAGGGACGCCGAGCAAGAGCCGCCTCGGGGCGAGGGCGTCGTCCCCCTACCTCGCGCAGCGAGCAAAGAGGGGGAAGCGGCGCAAGCCGCTCAGGGGGTGTCACTCTGCTTTTATTCCGGCTGCCTTGATCACCTTGGCCCACTTGGCCACTTCGGCCTTCTGGTAGTCGGCCAGCTCAGCTGGCGTCATGCTGGAAGGCAGCATGCCGAAGTTCTTGAGGCGGGCCTGGACTTCGGGGGTGGCGACGATCTTCATGATCTCGGCATGCAGGCGATCCACGACGGGCTTGGGCGTTCCTGCCGGTGCGAACACGGCTTGCCAGGAGCTCATGTCGAAACCTTTTTCGCCGGCCTCGGCAATGGTGGGCACATCGGGCAATGATTCCAGGCGCTTGGAACTGCTCACGGCGATGGGGCGCAGCTTGCCGGACTGGATATGCGGACCGACCACCAGCGCGGTGTCGAACATCATGTCCACCTGTCCGCCGATTACGTCCTGAACGGCCGGGCCGCTGCCCTTGTAGGGCACATGCGTGAACTTGACACCAGTCTGGTAGGCCAGCAGCTCCAGTGCCATGTGGTTGGAGGTACCGCTGCCGGGCGAGGCCGAAGACAAACCGCCCGCGCTCGCCTTGGCCTTGCTGGCGGCCAGTACGTCGGCCAGCGTCTTGTAGGGGCTGGAAGCCGGCACCACGAGGACCAGCGGGCCCGAACCCAGCATGGCCACTGGCGTGAATGACTTGACGGGGTCGTAGTCCAGCTTGGAATACAAGCTCACATTGATGGCATGCGAGCTGATGGTGCCGCCGAGAATGGTGTAGCCGTCGGCTGGTGCGCGCGCGGCCAGGGCCGAGCCCACGCTGCCTCCGGCTCCGCCCTTGTTTTCTATGACCACCGAGGTGCCTAGCGCTTTGCCCAGAGACTGGGAAATCACGCGCGCCAGGGTGTCGGTATTGCCGCCGGGCGGAAAGGGCACCATGTAAATGATGGGCTTGCCCGTAGGCCAGTTGCCCTGAGCCAGGGCGGGCGTGGCAACAAGTGGTGCGCCGAGCAGCAGGGTGCTGGCGGCGAGAGTGCGTTGGATCAGTGTGCGGCGTTGCATGGTGGTTGTCTCCGGTTGGTCGAAAGCGTCTTCTTGCGCTGTGGATGAGGGGCTTAGAAACGGGGCTGCTTGCCCGTGAAGGACGGGTCGTATTTGCGCATCTGCCCCAGGTCATCGCGGTTGCGGATACCGCAGTGCAGATAGTTGTCGTGCAGGCGGGCTAGGGCTTCGCGGTCCAGCGTCACGCCCAGGCCCGGCGTGGTGGGCACGCGCAGGCTGCCTTGCTCGAATTGCAGGCGGCCGCCTTCGACTACCTCTTCGTCCTGCCAGGGGTAGTGGGTGTCGCAGGCATAGGTCAGCAGGGGCACGCTGGCGCACAAATGCGTCATGGCCACGAGGCTCACGCCTAGATGGGAGTTGCTATGCATGGACAGGCCCAGATCGAAGGTGCGGCACAAGGTGGACAGGCGCTGCGTGGCGCGCAGCCCGCCCCAGTAATGGTGGTCGCTGAGCACGATCTTCACGGGGCAGCCCATGTCGGCATTGCGGCGGAATTCGGCAAAGTCCGTCACCACCATATTGGTGGCCAGCGGCACCTCGCACTCGCGCGCCACGGCTGCCATGCCGTCTAGGCCGGGGGCCGGGTCTTCGTAATATTCGAGCACGCCGCGCAGTTTCTGCACGATCTTCAGGCTGGTCTCCACGGTCCAGTTTCCGTTGGGGTCGATACGCAGCGGCAGGCCCGGGAAAGCCTCGGCCAGTGCCAAGATGCCTGCGGCCTCTTGCTCGGGCGGCAGCGTGCCGGCCTTGAGCTTGATGCTCTGAAAACCATACTGGTCGATCATGCGCCGGGCCTGAGCCACCAGTTGCTGCGGCTGCAGCGCTTCGCCCCAGGCGTCGGGGGCGTAAGGCTGGTCCACATGCTCGGCGTACTTGTAGAACAGATAGGCCGAGAACGGCACGCGATCGCGTGCTGCGCCACCCAGCAGATCGACGATGGGGGCCTGGGCCATCTGGCCTTGCAGGTCCAGCATGGCGACCTCGAAGGCGCTGACTACCTTGGCCACGGTCTTGGACACATGGGTGCCCGGTGCCAGCGACACCTGCTGGCCCAGGAATTCCGAGGCCGTCAGCCTGGGCGGAGTGACCAGTGCGGCGACGCGCACTTCCATTTCGTTGAGCGCCCAGGGTGACAGGCCGACCAGGGCCGGGGCCACCTTGGCCAGAGCCTCCAGCATGGGCAGATCGCCATAGCTTTCGTTGATGCCGACCAGCCCCGATGCCGTTTCGATCTCGATGATGGAGCGCAGCGCCCAGGGCTCGTGAATGCCGGCCGCATTGAGCAGCGGCGGATCACGGAAGGCAATGGGCGTGATGCGGATATGGCGAATCTGGTGTGAAGTGCTCATCTTGAGATGGACTGAGGTGGTGGTCAGGTCAGAGGCGGACTGGGTGCTGCCGGGGAGCTGGAATAAGCGGTCTTTGTGGTATGTTGTCGTACAACTAAAAACTATTATCATCAGACCCATGAGCACCCAGACATCGGAATTACCCCAATCTGCCGCTTCCATACTGGTGACAGATGGGTATGCGTTGCGTAGCAAGACCAGTCGCGGCAGCCGCAGCCTGGCGAATCTGCTGGCTGAAGAGTTCGAACACAAGATTCGGCAGGGCTTGCTCAATGAGGGCGAGAAGCTGCCCACCGAGTCCGAACTGGTGCGCAACTACGACGTCAGTCGCACCGTGGTGCGTGAGGCCTTGTCCAAACTGCAGGCCGGCGGCTTGGTTGAAACTCGCCATGGCATCGGTACTTTTGTGCTGCCGGCTCCGGCGCGCCAGAGCCCCATGCTGAGCGCCCATGAGCTGAGTGAATCTGTGGATGTGCTGGCCGTGCTGGAGCTGCGCATCAGCCTGGAAACCGAGGCTGCAGGCTTGGCCGCCCAGCGGCGCAGCGAAGCCCATCTGCGGGTCATGAGCGAGGCCCTGCAAGCGTTTGAGCAGCATTTTGCGCAGGGCCATGACACCGTCAGCCATGATCTGGCTTTTCACCTCAGCATCGCGCAGGCCACGGGCAACCGGTATTTTCAGGACATCCTTCAGCACTTTGGCACGCTGCTGATTCCGCGTAACCGCATTGCCTCCATGGACACACCGGCCCGCGACCCGGACTACCTGCTTCGGGTGAACCGCGAGCATGAAGAGATCTATGCGGCCATCGCCCGCCAGGATGCCGATTCGGCCCGCGCAGCCATGCGCATCCACCTGACCAATTCGCGCGAACGCCTGCGTCTGGCCCAGCGCCTGAGCCAGTCCCGCGAATAGGGCCTGCATGGCCTGCCCTGAGTACAACGGGCGTTGAGGCACCGTCTGCTCAGCGCAGCGATCCATGTGCGGGCCAACTGCCTCTTCTTCATGTGCCTGCAGGCTTGTGACCCGAGTTGCAGCGGCTGGGTTCAAGCTTTCTATATCTATTTAGATAGCGCTCAGCGCTTTATTGATAAGCGGTTCAGCGGTATTTGATGTGATTTTGAGTCGTGTTTCTTCACACTCAAAGTGCATGATTTCTCGTTTACCCCTAGTAAAAATGCCTTGGAAGTGCAAAAACTCTAGTTGTATGATGACTGATCACAACAAGGAGGCACTTCCTCATGGTTCGTCGCTCGCACCTTCTGCGCTCCCTGCTGACCTTGGCGGTTGGCGGCGTGCTGACTTCATCGGTACTTGCTGCCGATGTCTGGCCGGCCAAGCCCATCCGTCTGGTTGTGCCTTACCCTCCAGGAGGCAGCTCCGACATCATTGCCCGCTCCATCGGGCAGCTGATTTCGCAGGAGCTCAAGCAGACCGTGGTGATCGACAACAAGCCCGGGGCCAACGGCAATCTGGGCGCTGAATTCGTCGCACGTGCGCCTGCCGACGGCTATACCTGGCTGCTGTGTGATCTGGGGGCGCTGGCCATCTCGCCCTCGATCTATACCAAGCTCAGCTTTGATCCCTCCAAAGCGCTGCGCGGCGCGGCCATGTTGGCTTACTCGCCTCATATGCTGGTGGTGCATCCATCGGTTCAGGCCAGCAATCTGAAGGAGCTGGTGGAGCTGTCCAAGAAGCAAGATCTGAACTTTGCTGTGACGGCTTCAGGCAGCGCGCCTCATCTGGCCGGGGTGGAGCTGGCTCGCATCACTGGGGCCAAGTGGGTGTATGTGCCCTACAAGGGCGGCGTGCAGTCGGTGCAAGACACCGTGGCAGGCCAGACCCAGGTGCTGATGAACGGCATGCTGGCCACCTATCCCCATGTGCAAAGCGGCAAGCTCAAGCTGCTGGGTATTTCCAAGAACACGCGTATGCCGCTGATTGCGGATGTGCCCACGCTGGCCGAGCAGGGCGCCCAGGGCTTTGCCTCTGGAACCTGGCAAGGCGTTGTGCTGCCAGCCCAGACGCCTGAAGCCGTGGTTCAGCGCGTGCATCAAGTGCTGCTCGGTGCTATCCGCTCGCCAGAAGTGCGAGCGCGCCTGATCGCTCAGGGGGCCGAGGTCATCACGATGACGCCCGCCGAAACCGACAAGTTCTTCAACGCCGAGCGTGCTCGCTGGCGCACGGTGGTTCAAACCGCCAAGTTGCAGCTGGATTGAGCTGCGCCGATCTTCTTTTCTCCTCTTTTTAAGGAATGACCATGTCTCCCCAGTACCTCAAAGAAGTGATGAGCTCAGGCTTGCTGTCCTTTCCCGTGACGGACTTTGATGCCAATGGCAACTTCAATGCCAAGGGCTATGCGGCACGCCTTGAATGGCTCGCCCCCTACGGCGCATCTGCATTGTTCGCGGCAGGCGGCACAGGCGAGTACTTCTCGCTTCACGGTGAGGAATACGGCCAGATTATCAAGACCGCCGTCGACACCTGCCGCGGCAAGGTTCCCATCATTGCCGGCGCAGGCGGCCCCACCCGCACGGCCATCGCACATGCTCAGGAAGCCGAACGACTGGGTGCCCATGGCGTGCTGCTTTTGCCGCATTACCTGACAGAAGCGGGTCAGGAGGGTCTGATCGCGCATGTGGAGCAAGTGTGCAAGAGCGTGGACTTCGGCGTCATTGTCTATAACCGCGACCGCTCCAAGTTCACACCGGAATCGCTGGCCATTCTGGCCGACCGTTGCCCCAACCTTGTGGGCTTCAAGGACGGTGTGGGCAACATCGAAACCATGTCCTCCATCTTCATGAAGATGGGTGACCGCTTCTCGTATCTGGGCGGCCTGCCCACGGCAGAAGTCTATGCCGCTGCCTACAAGGCGCTGGGAACGCCGGTGTACTCCTCCGCCGTCTTCAACTTCATTCCCAAGACGGCGATGCAGTTCTATGAAGCCGTGCGCACCGACGATCAGGCGACACAGCACAAGCTGCTCAAGGAATTCTTCATGCCTTACCTGAACCTCCGCAACCGCACGGAAGGCTATGGCGTCAGCATCATCAAGGCCGGAGCCAAGCTCGTGGGCCATGACGCGGGCCCCGTGCGCGCACCGCTGTCTGACCTCAAGCCCCAGGAGATGGAAGAGCTCAAAGCCCTGATCGACAAACTGGGCCCGCAATAAAAAAATAAAAGCGGTTCGTGGCGGGGCCTGCAAGGCTTCGCCACCTCAAGGAGACAAGCACATGAAAAAAGTACTGATCGCATTGGGTGCCACGCTCGCATTCGTAGCCCAGGCATCCGGCAGCTTTCCCGACAAGCCCGTCAACATCATCGTTCCCTTCCCGGCCGGTGGCTCCACCGATACCGTGGCACGCGCCTTGGCCCTGAGCATGGGCGAGCAGCTGGGCAAGTCTTTCGTGGTGGAGAACCGCCCCGGTGCCACAGGCACCATCGGCGCAGGCGCCGTCAAGCGCGCCCCGGCCGATGGCTATACCTTGCTTGTCGCCTCGCTGGGGCCGTTCGTGGTCACGCCCCATCTGGTCAAAAGCATTCCGTATGACGCGACCAAGGACTTCGACTACATCACCATCCCCGTGCAGGCCCCCAATGTGCTTGTAGCCAGTGCGACGCAAAAGGCACGTAGCGTTGCCGAGGTCGTTGCTGCGCTCAAGGCCAGCCCCGGCAAAGTCAGTTTTGCGAGCTCGGGCAATGGCTCCTCGGACCATCTGTCGGCAGAGCTGTTCTGGCAGCAGACCGGCACCGAAGCCGTTCATGTTCCCTATAAGGGCGGAGCGCCGGCCATCACCGATTTGCTTGGCGGTCAGGTGGATTTTTCCTTCCAGAACGTGAACGCCGTGCTGTCCCATCTGCGTAGCGGAAAGCTGCACGCCATCGCCGTGACCGGCACTCAGCGCTCGCCCGTGCTGCCTGATGTGCCCACGTTGGCCGAGGCTGGCGTCAAGGGTGCAGAGGTGTATTCCTGGCAGGGCATGGCGGCCCCTAAAGGCTTGCCCGCCGACGTGAAGGCCAAGCTGGCCAAAGCGGCCATCGCAGCGGTGCAGCAGCCCGACATCCGCAAGCGCTTTCTGGACCAGGGGCTGGAGATCGTCGCCAACACGCCAGAGGAGTTCACCCGCTTTCAGGTCAAGGAAAACGAACGCTGGAAGCAGCTGATCCAGACCCGCAAGATCACTGCCGATTGAGATAAAAACGGGCAGCGGCATTGCGCCGCTTCCCGCAGCTTTGCAGTGCAGAGCTGCTCAAGTCGATACCCCAAACAACAAGGATTTCCCGGCATGGCGACCTCCCGACCACGCGTACTCCAATACGGCAAGATGCCACTCCCCCAGCTTGATGCCGAACTGGCGCAGGCTTATGAGGTGAGCGTTCTTTCCGAGCAGCCCGACCCCGAGCGCTTTCTGGCCGAGCATGGCTCGCAATTCGAGTATCTGGTCACTTCGGCGGGCATGGGCCTGCCGGCACATGTCGTTGAGGCTTTGCCCAAACTGCATTTTGTGAGCAGCTTTGGCGTGGGCTTTGATTCTTTAGACCGAGAGTCGCTGACGCGTCAGGGGGCTCGCGTGGGCTATACGCCCGGCGTGCTCGATGACTGTGTGGCCGATCTGGCCTTTGCGCTGCTGCTGGATGCGACGCGTGGCCTCAGTGACGCGGACCGCTTTGTGCGCCGTGGTGACTGGGCTCGCAGTCGCTTTGGTATCCGCACGCGGGCCAGCGGCAAGCGTCTGGGCATCTTCGGCATGGGCCGCATCGGCTCCACCGTGGCGCGCCGCGCCTCGGGCTTTGACATGGAAGTGGCCTATTACAACCGCCGCCCTGTCGAAGGCTCTCCTCACCACTATCTGCCCTCGTTGCTGGAGCTGGCGCGCTGGTCCGATTTTCTGGTCATCACCGCTGCTGGCGGCGCGGGCACACAGCACCTGGTCAGCACCGAAGTGCTGGATGCGCTGGGACCGCAAGGCTTTCTGATCAATGTGGCGCGCGGCAGCGTGGTTGACGAAGCCGCTCTGGTTCAGGCCCTCAAACAACAGCGCATCGCCGGTGCAGGCATGGATGTGTTCGAGGACGAGCCCCGCCCCAACCCCGACCTGCTGGCGCTGGACAACGTGGTGCTGGCCCCGCATATCGCCAGCGGCACGCATGAAACCCGCCGCGCCATGGCCGACCTCGTGCTGCGCAATCTGGCGCAGTTCATCGCTTCGGGTGAGCCCGTGGCAGAGGTGCCGTGGTCAGCCGCGCAGCAGACCACCGCCAGCGTCGCATAGTCCTTTTCCCCAAGACCTCTCAAGAGACCTCCATGTCCTCTACCCCGACCATCACCGCAATTGAAGTCATCCCAGTCGCTGGCCGCGACGGTATGCTCATGAACCTCAGCGGCGCGCACGCGCCTTATTTCACGCGCAACATCGTGCTGGTGCATGACAGCGCAGGTCGTACCGGGGTGGGCGAGGTTCCGGGTGGGGAAGGCATACGCCTGGCGCTGGAGGACAGCAAACAGGTGCTGATCGGCCGCTCCATCGGCCAGCACCTGCAGCTGTTGCAAGAAGTGCAAAAGTCGCTGGAAGGTCGTGACACCGGCGGCCGTGGCTTGCAGACTTTCGATCTGCGTATCGGCGTGCATGCGGTCACGGCCATCGAATCTGCGTTGCTCGACCTGCTGGGTCAGCACCTGGGCGTGCCCGTGGCGGCCTTGCTGGGCGAAGGCCAGCAGCGCGAACGCGTGGAAATGCTGGGCTATCTGTTCTTCGTCGGCCCCAGCGACAAGACCGGCCTGGACTACGTCAAGCCCGGCGAAGATAAGCTGGGTCATGACGACTGGACCCAGGTGCGCCACATGACGGCCATGACGCCCGAGACCATCGTGCGCCAGGCCGAGGCTGCCTACGAACGCTACGGCTTTAACGACTTCAAGCTCAAGGGCGGCGTGCTGGCCGGCGAGCAGGAAGTTGAAGCCGTCACCGCGCTGGCCAAGCGCTTTCCCGAGGCCCGCGTCACGCTGGACCCCAACGGTGGCTGGCTACTCAAGGACGCCATCCGCCTGATGCGCGACATGCACGGCGTGCTGGCCTATGCCGAAGACCCCTGCGGTGCCGAAAACGGTTTCTCGGGCCGCGAAGTCATGGCCGAGTTCCGTCGCGCCACCGGTCTGCCCACAGCCACCAATATGGTCGCTACCGACTGGCGTCAGATGGTGCATGCGCTGTCGCTGCAGTCCGTGGACATTCCGCTGGCCGATCCGCATTTCTGGACCATGGCCGGCTCCGTGCGCGTGGGCCAGACTTGCCGCGACTGGGGCCTGACCTGGGGCTCGCACTCCAACAACCACTTCGACATCTCCTTGGCCATGTTCACCCACGTGGCGGCTGCCGTGCCCGGGAAGGTCACGGCCATCGATACCCACTGGATCTGGCAAGACGGCCAGTACCTGACCCAGAACCCGCTGCAGATCAAGGGCGGCTTTGTGGAAGTGCCCAAGACCCCCGGCCTGGGCGTGACCGTGGACCGCGCCGCGCTGCAACGCGCCAATGCTCTGTATCTGGAACACGGCCTGGGCGCGCGTGATGACGCCATCGCCATGCAGCACCTGATTCCTGACTGGAAATTCGACAACAAACGCCCTTGCATGGTGAGGTAGTAAACACCCCCTGAGCGGCTTTGCCGCTTCCACCTCTCTCGCTACGCGGGAGGGTGATGACGCCATCGCCGCAAGGCGGCTCTTGCTCGGTGTCTCTGGCCTAGGGCGCGCCAGTTTTTCACGCCGCGCCCTGATCTGAAAAACGCTCTCTTCGCGTTCCTCTTTTTCTTACGGAGAACTTCATGTCCCGCTACGACAACCTCATCAACGGCCAGTGGGTCGAAGGCAAAAACTACGCCCCCAACACCAACCCCAGCGATCTATCCGATGTCATCGGCGAATACGCTCAGGGTGACGCCTCGGATGTGGAAGCGGCCGTTGCCGCAGCCGCAGCCGCTTTTCCAGCCTGGTCGGTCAGCGGCATCCAGGCCCGTTCTGACGCGCTGGACAAAATTGGCTCCGAGATACTGGCCCGCAAGGAAGAGCTGGGCGATCTGCTGGCCCGCGAAGAAGGTAAGACCCGCGCCGAAGGCATTGGCGAAGTGGCCCGTGCCGGTCAGATCTTCAAGTTCTTTGCTGGTGAATGCCTGCGTCTTGCGGGCGAAACCCTGCCTTCGGTGCGCCCCGGCATCGGTGTGGAAATCACCCGCGAACCCGTCGGCGTGGTCGGCCTGATCACCCCCTGGAACTTCCCCATCGCCATTCCGGCCTGGAAGATTGCGCCGGCCCTGGCTTTTGGCAACTGCGTGGTCTTGAAGCCCGCCGATCTGGTGCCCGGCAGCGCCTGGGCGCTGGCCGACATCATCCAGCGCAGCGGCATTCCCGCCGGTGTGTTCAATCTGGTCATGGGCCGTGGCCGTGTGATTGGCGAAGCCTTGGTACAACACCCCGGCATTGCGGCCATCAGCTTTACCGGCTCGGTGGGCGTGGGTCGTGGCATTGCGGCCGCCTGCGTGGCCTCGGGCAAAAAAGTGCAGCTGGAAATGGGCGGCAAGAACCCCCAGATCGTGCTGGATGATGCTGACCTGAACCAGGCCGTAGAGCTGTCGGCGCAAAGCTGCTTTTACTCCACCGGCCAGCGCTGCACGGCGTCCAGCCGTCTCATCGTCACCGACAAAATCTACCCGGCCTTTGTCGAAGCTCTGCAGGCCCGCATGGCAAAAATCAAGGTCGGCGATGCCCGTGCCGCAGGCACCGACATCGGCCCCGTTGTCAGCCAGGCACAGCTGGAGCAAGACCTGTCTTATGTGGAAATTGCCAAGGCCGAAGGTGCTGTACTTGCTTCGGGCGGTGGTCGCGTGGCTTGTCATACCGGAAGCGAAAAGCAAGGCTTCTTCATGCAACCGGCGCTGCTGGTAGACAGCACGCCCAGCATGCGCATCAACCGCGAAGAAGTCTTCGGCCCCGTGGCCAGCGTGATCCGCGTGAGCGACTACGAGGAAGCCCTGGCCGTGGCCAATGACACGGAATTTGGCCTGTCGGCTGGCATTGCCACCACCAGCCTCAAGTACGCCACCCATTTCAAGCGCCATAGCCAGGCCGGTATGGTGATGGTCAATCTGCCCACGGCGGGCGTGGACTACCACGTGCCGTTTGGTGGCCGCAAGGGCTCGAGCTACGGTCCGCGTGAGCAGGGCCGCTATGCCCAGGAGTTCTACACCACGGTGAAAACGGCTTACACCCTAGCCTGATTTGACACCATTTCCTTTTCTCTTTGACCGGGCCTTGAACCCGGTTTTTTTAGGCCCATGTCTGACGGTTTTTTTCAGACAAGCATCTATTTCTTGGGGCGCTTTTCCGACTCGACGGGTACACCACCCGGGCGGTGTAGCAGCTCCAGAAAACGCTGTGCTGCACGACTGATGGGACGATCTTTTCGCACCAAGCTTCCATATGCCTCCAGCTTGCGTCGCATCCGGTAGGGAAGGATATGCAACATGCCATGTGCAGCATTAATTGCGGCCACAGTCTGCGGGATCACGCCCACCATATCGGAGCTACGCACCAGATTCATCGTGGTCAGAATGGAGCCCGTCTCGATCAGCCCTCTTGGCAAGGGACTGCAGTTCTCTCTGAACTCCTGCTCGATCAAGGTTCGCATAGGACTGCCCGGGGGTTGCAGCACCCAGCTATAGGCCTGCAAGGCTTGAAACGTGATTGGCTGCGCCCGTCGTAACGGATGCTCATTGCTTACGATGACCGCCAGGCTCTCATCATCAATCACACGGAAGGTGCAGTTCTCTCCCGCAGCCGTCGTCATGCGGCCCAGCACCACCTCCAGCACCCCTTCCTGCAGCTGCGCCAGCAAGCGGTCACTGGTATCTACCGCTACCTCAACCTCCAGCAACGGCAGCTCCTTCTTGAGCTCCAGCAAAGCCTGGGTCAGTCGCCCCGGCGATGCGGCCATGATGCTACCAATCACCAGACGCCCGGCACTGCCGTGGCGCAGCTCACCAAGCTCACGATTCAACGCTTCGATGTTGCCGCGCAGCGAGTGAAAGTACGCCAAAACCCGTTCACCAGCTTCATTGCGTTGCAAGCGGCGCCCCACCCGCTCGAACAAGGGCTGCCCCAGAGCATTCTCCAGTTCATGCAGCATCTTGGTGGCCGCAGGCTGCGTTAATCCCAACACCGCCGCCGCAGCCCGCAGTGTTTGTCGCTCCTCAATCGCCAGCATCAGAGCCACCTGGCGCATGCGCAAGCGATTCAAAAGCTGTGGAGTGTTGTTCTGTTTGTCAATTGAACCCATGGTTTTGCTTGCTGATTCCTTCAGGTTATCGATTTATCAATAACTTTCAATTTACGTATATCAGAGCTCTCCCTAGGATCGGGGTGCGATGAGATAAAAAACACAGGAGACAACCATGCATAGACGCAATCTGCTTTCAGCCGCCTTGTGCGGTACTTTCCTGCTGTCCTGGCAAGTCCAGGCCCAGGAGTCGAGCAACTGGCCTACCAGACAGGTGCGCATGCTGGTTGGGTCTGCCCCGGGCGGCGGCACGGACGCCATGGCCCGCGCCGTAGCCGATCGGTTGGCGCCACTGCTCAAGCAGCCCGTGGTGGTAGAAAACCGCCCCGGTGTTTCGAACACAATGGCCGTAGACATCACCGCAAAATCTACCGACGGTCACACCATGGTGATGGGCGTGGTCACGGCCCATGCCATTGCCCCGCACCTGCTCAAGCTGGGCTACGACAACAACAAGGATCTGATTCCCGTGGCCTTCGTCGGCTCGGTGCCCAATGTGCTGGTGGTGGGGAATTCGGTCCCCGCCAACGCGGTGGCGGAGTTGGTCAGTATGGCCAAGAAGAACCCCAAGCACATCAACTTTGCCAGCAGCGGTACCGGCAGCACGCAGCATATTGCGGCCGAGGTTTTCAAGGACGCTGCGGGTATTGAAATCACCCATGTCCCTTACAAAGGCAGCGCGGCTGCTCTGGTCGATCTGGTCAGCGGCCAGGTGCAAATGAGCTTTGACACCATGCCCTCGGTGATCGGCCAGATCAAAGCTGGAAAGCTGCGTGCCTTGGCTGTCACCTCGCCCCAACGTAATGCGCAGTTGCCCCAGGTGCCCACCATGGCAGAAGCGGGTCTGGCCAGCGTAGAAATCAGTGCCTGGTACGGCATCTACATGCCGGCCTCCACACCAAAGTCGGTGCAGCAGAAAGTACATGACGAGGTCAATAAGGTCATTGCCATGCCCGAGACAAAAAACCGTCTGGAAGCCGTGGGTGCAGAGCTGCGCCCCATGGCCCAGACTGACTTCGCCACCTTCCACCTGGCCGAATACAAGCGCTTCGGCGACATCATTCGCAAGAACAACATCAAGCTGGACTGAATCATGGTTACCGCTTCCCTTCCCGTCGTCGCCTTGACTCTGGGCGATCCTGCAGGCATAGGTGCAGAACTCATCGCGCGCCTGCTGGCCAAACCCGAAGCCACGCAGCAGGCCAATTTGGTGCTGATCGGCGATGCCTGGCTGTGGGAACAAGGCCAGCGAATTGCCGGCGTACAGGTTGCTACCGTACCCGCGCAGAACCTGGTCGAGGTGCGCCACCGCAACGACGCCCGCCTGCCCGCCTTCATCGCCATGGAGACGGTTTCGTCCACCGATGTGGTGCTAGGCCGGGTCGGTGCAGCGGGCGGGAAATCGGTGCTGCAGGTACTCAACCGCTGCATGGATGCGGCGCTGGCGGGTGACATTGATGCCATCTGCTTCGCACCCCTGAACAAGCAGGCCATGAAGATGGGCGGCCTGCGCCATGAGGACGAGCTGCACCACTTTGCCGAGTACCTAGGGGCCGATGGCTACTTCTGTGAATTCAACACGCTGGGCGATCTGTGGACCTCACGCATCTCCTCGCATGTGCCGCTCAAGGATGTCGCCAGCTACCTGAGCGTGGAGCGTATCGCTCAGGCCGCCGAGCTGATCTACAAGGCCTTGCGCGCCAGCGGCATCGAAGCCCCAAAGGTGGCGATTGCCGGCTTCAATCCGCACAACGGTGACGGCGGCACCTGCGGCCGGGAGGAGATCGACATCATCGCTCCGGCCGTGCAAGCCTTGCAGGCCCGCGACTGGCCCAGCGATGCGCCTTTCCATGGTCCGTTTCCGGCCGACACCATCTTTCTGAAGGCCTTAGCTGGTGAGTACCAGGCCATCGTGACCATGTACCACGACCAGGGCCAGATCGCGATCAAGCTGCTGGGCTTCTCGCGCGGGGTGACGGTGCAGGGCGGCCTGCCTATCCCCATCACGACTCCGGCCCACGGCACGGCCTATGACATTGCCGGTCAGGGCCGCGCCAATGTCGAAGCCACCTGGCAGGCGCTGCAGATTGCTGCTCGCATGGGAACGGCTCACCGCAGCAAACAACAGGCCACGGCCTGACCGACTCCCGCAGGTGACCGCAGTCACTTGTCTTGTACACATTTTTTGTAGAGGTCTTTATGAAGATCAAGTCTGTCCGCGCCCGTGTCTTCCAGTGGAAGGGTAAAACCGTTCCACCCCAGGGCAATTTCTGCTCCAACGCCATGGATCTGGTGTATTCCAACACCGAGTCCATGAGCACCTTCCGTTTCCATTCTTGGACCGTGGTCGAGATCGAAACCGATGACGGCATCGTCGGTATTGGCAACGTGGCACTGGCACCGAAAATCGCCAAGGCCATCATTGACGAATACCTGGCGCCGCTGGTCATTGGTCAGGACCCCTGGGACTACGAATACCTGTGGCAGCGCATGTACCGCGCCACCCATGCCTGGGGCCGCAAGGGCGTAACCATGGCGGCGATCTCGGCCGTGGATCTGGCGATCTGGGACATTCTGGGCAAGAGCGTGAACAAGCCCGTGTTCAAGCTGCTGGGCGGCCGCACCAAGGAAAAAATCCCTTGCTACTACAGCAAGCTCTATCGCACCGACCTCAAGGAAATGCAGGACGAGGCACAGAAATTTATGGACCAGGGTTTCACTGCCTTCAAGATGCGCTTTGGCTACGGTCCGGCCCATTTGCAGCAGGGCGTGAAGGAGAACCTCAAGTCGGTCGAAGCCATCCGCGAAGTCATCGGCTATGACAACGACCTGATGCTGGAGTGCTATATGGGCTGGAACCTCGAATACGCCAAACGCATGCTGCCCAAGCTGGCCAAGTTCGAGCCCCGCTGGCTCGAGGAGCCCGTGATTGCCGACGACATCGACGGCTACGCCGAGCTGAACAATATGAACATCATTCCGATCTCGGGCGGCGAGCATGAATTCAGCCTGTACGGTTTCAAGCAACTGCTGGACAAAAGGGCGGTTAGCGTCGTGCAGTACGACACCAACCGCGTGGGCGGCATCACGGCCGCACACAAGATCAACGCGCTGTGCGAGGCCTACTCCGTACCCGTGATCCCGCACGCCGGCCAGATGCACAACTACCACCTGACCATGAGCACGATCGCCTCGCCCATGGCCGAGTACTTTCCCATCTTCGATGTGGAAGTGGGCAACGAGCTGTTCTGGTACATCTTCGACGGCGAACCGATTGCCGACAATGGTTTCCTGCAACTCCGGGACGATGTACCGGGCCTGGGCCTCTCGCTCAAGACCGAGTACCTCGACCAGTTCGACATCATTGAATAAGGAGCCGCACCATGCCCGGACTTTCCAATCCCCGCTATCGCGGCATCTACCCCGTCGTTCCCACCACCTTCAACGAAGACGGCACGCTGGACCTGGTCAGCCAACGCCGTTGCGTGGACTTCATGATTGACTCCGGCGTGGACGGCCTGTGCATTCTGGCCAACTACTCCGAGCAGTTTCTGCTGGCCGATGAGGAGCGTGAAATTCTCACCCGCCTCGTGCTGGAACATGTGGCGGGCCGCGTGCCGGTGATCGTCACCACCACCCACACCAGCACTGCCATCTGCGCTGCCCGCAGCCGCCGCGCGCAAGACATGGGTGCGGCCATGGTGATGGTGATGCCGCCCTACCACGGCGCAACGTTCCGCTTCGGTGAGCCGCAGGTTCAGGCCTTCTTCCAGGGCGTGTCCGATGCCATCGATATTCCCATCATGATCCAGGACGCCCCGGCCGCAGGCACGCCGCTGCCACCGGCCTTCCTGGCCCGCATGGCCAAGGAGATAGCCCAGGTCAGCTACTTCAAGATGGAAACCGCCGGCGCGGCCAACAAACTGCGCGAATTGATTGCCCTGGGCGGCGAAGCCATCGAAGGCCCCTGGGATGGCGAGGAGGGCATCACCCTGCTGGCCGACCTGGAGGCCGGTGCCACGGGTGCCATGACCGGCGGTGGTTTTGCCGACGGCATTCGCCCGATCATCGAAGCCCACCGCAACGGCGACAAAGACAAGGCTTTCGAGCAATACCAGCGCTGGCTGCCGTTGATCAACCACGAGAACCGCCAGGCCGGATTTCTGGCCGCCAAGGCGCTGATGAAAGCAGGCGGCGTGATTGCCTGCGATGCACCACGCGCGCCATGGCCTGCACTGCACCCCGAGGTGCGCCGTCAGTTGCTGGATATTGCCCGTCGCTTGGACCCGCTGGTTCTGCGCTGGGCACGCTAAAAGGGTTGTGATGCCACGCTTTGACAATCTGATTGCCGGCCAATGGACGGCTGGCAAAAGCTACGCCCCCAACACCAACACCAACCCCAGCGATCTGTCCGATGTCATCGGCGAATACGCTCAAGGTGATGCCTCGGATGTGGAAGCGGCTGTTGCCGCAGCCACGGCCGTTTTCCCTGCCTGGTCCACCTCGGGCATCCAGGCCCGCTCCGACGCGCTGGACAAGATCGGCAACGAGATTCTGGCCCGCAAGGAAGAACTCGGCGATCTGCTGGCCCGCGAAGAAGGTAAGACCCGCGCCGAAGGCATTGGCGAAGTGGCACGTGCCGGTCAGATCTTCAAGTTTTTTGCCGGTGAATGCCTGCGCCTTGCGGGCGAGACCTTGCCTTCGGTTCGCCCCGGAATCGGCGTGGAGATTACGCGTGAGCCTATCGGTGTGGTGGGCCTGATCACGCCGTGGAACTTCCCCATCGCCATTCCTGCCTGGAAGATTGCCCCGGCCCTGGCCTTTGGTAACTGCGTGGTCTTGAAGCCCGCCGACCTGGTACCCGGCAGCGCCTGGGCCCTGGCCGACATCATCCAGCGCAGCGGTATTCCCGCAGGCGTGTTCAATCTGGTCATGGGTCGTGGCCGTGTGATTGGCGAAGCCCTGGTGCAGCATCCCGGCATTGCGGCCATCAGCTTCACCGGCTCGGTCGGTGTGGGCCATGGCATTGCGGCGGCCTGCGTGGCCTCGGGCAAAAAAGTGCAGTTGGAAATGGGCGGTAAAAATCCGCAAGTGGTGCTGGACGATGCCGATCTGGCCCAGGCCGTGGAGCTGTCGGCACAAAGCTGCTTTTACTCCACCGGTCAGCGTTGCACAGCATCCAGCCGCCTCATCGTCACCGACAAAATCTACCCGGCCTTTGTCGAAGCCCTGCAGGCCCGCATGGCAAAGATCAAGGTCGGCGATGCGCGTGCTGCCGGCACCGACATCGGCCCCGTGGTGAGCCAGGCCCAGCTGGAGCAGGACCTGAGCTATGTGGAAATCGCCCAGGCCGAAGGCGCAGTACTTGCTTCGGGCGGCGGCCGCGTGGCCTGCCACACCGGCAGCGGCAAGCAAGGCTTCTTCATGCAGCCGGCACTGCTGGTAGACAGCACGCCCAGCATGCGCATCAATCGCGAGGAAGTCTTCGGCCCCGTGGCCAGCGTGATCCGCGTCAGCGGCTACGAAGAAGCTCTGGCAGTGGCCAATGACACGGAATTTGGTCTCTCGGCTGGCATTGCCACCACCAGCCTTAAGTACGCCACGCACTTCAAGCGCCACAGCCAGGCCGGCATGGTGCTGGTCAACCTGCCCACGGCAGGCGTGGACTACCACGTGCCGTTTGGCGGCCGCAAGGGCTCAAGCTACGGCCCGCGTGAGCAAGGCCGCTATGCCCAGGAGTTCTACACCACGGTGAAGACGGCCTACACCCTGGCCTGATTCTCCTCAACGCCAAAAAGCACCGTTTCCTTGCCTGGATTCGGTGCTTTTTTTGCCCCCTGCAAGTTAGGCCTTGGGGGCAGCCATTAACCGGCCATGGCTCGATTGCGAGCTTCACGCTCTGCCGGCGTTTCGTTGCGCAGTTCGCGGAGCACTTCTTCGCGCGTTTTACCGGGTCCTTTGACGGCGGGAGGCATGGGGAAATTGCTTTCACTATATGACAGACGACCTTCTCGCATGGCGGCCTCTGTCTCTGCCTTGACCTGGTCGCGCGTTTTCTGGCTGATGAAATGCTCTGGATGCACCACAACGCCTGCTTCAGTGTTGGTCGGATGCTCGTAGGCCGCAGAAGCCATGCCGGGTAAAGCCAGGGCCAGCACGGCGCCAGCATTGGCAAGCAGTAAAGAAATGGACAGATGACGTTGGGACATGGCGCAATCTCCTGATGGAAGTGGATAAGACCTGACTCCCTCATGCCTTGGCGATGGGG
>JAVXRI010000056.1:0-36479 GCA_036643775.1 Pseudomonas sp.
CGGAGTCGGCATCCAGGTGGTTGGTTGGTTCGTCGAGCAGCAGCATGTCGGGGGCCGACAGCAGCAGACGGCACAGGGCCACGCGGCGTTTTTCACCACCGGACAGGTGTTCGACCTTGGCATCCCAGGCTGGCAGGCGCAGGGCATCGGCCGCGACTTCCAGTTGACGCTCGAGGTTGTGACCGTCGCTGGCCTGCAGGATCGATTCGAGCTTGGCCTGTTCGGCGGCCAGCTTGTCGAAATCGGCATCCGGCTCAGCGTAGGCTGCGTAGACTTCGTCCAGACGCGCCTGCGCATCCTTGATCACGCTGACCGCTTCCTCGACCACTTCGCGAACGGTCTTGGTCGGATCCAGTTGTGGTTCCTGTGGCAGGTAACCGATGTTCAGTTCCGGCATCGGACGGGCTTCGCCGTCGAACTCTTTGTCGACGCCAGCCATGATCTTGAGCAGGGTGGATTTACCCGAGCCGTTCAGGCCGAGTACGCCGATCTTGGCGCCGGGGAAAAACGACAGGGAGATGTTCTTCAAGATTTCCCGCTTCGGCGGGACAACTTTACCCAGCCGATGCATGGTGTAGACGTATTGAGCCATGGAAAAACCTAGCGTCAGAGACGAAAAATGAAAGCGAAACAGATGAAGGAAGCCGCAGCTTCCTGGAAAGGGCCAAAGCTACCGCAATGCGCCTTGTTGGGCAAACCGCCGACGAACAGGGCTGGCACTTTGCCACGTTTGCGGGCATGCTAGCCGCCCCGCGGGCGTCGGGCTTATAGTGCGTGACCAGAGTAGCCGCCGGGACCGCGGCGCTTGCACGCCAGCAACTCTAAACCTGCCTTCCAGCCATACCGCAGGATCATCGTTTGACCAATCTCTCTCAGCCGACATCCCTGCGCAATCCGTCCAGCGCGTCCGGCTCTACATTGCGTGGCTCCCTGAAAAGCGCACTGGCCCTGCTGGTCCTGCTGCTGCTCGGCTTGCTGCTCTGGCAATTGGTCGACCAGTACCGCCACACCCAGGCCGACCAGTACCAGCACAGCCTCGATGCCAGTGCCGAGCTTGCCGATCACATGGCCCTGAACATGTCGCTCAAGGCGCAGGTGGCTCACAACATTGTCCAGCCTTACCGTTCGTCGCCCAACGCTGCACAGCTGCCGGATGTGTTCGCCCGGATACAGGCCCGGATGCCTGCCCTGCAAAGCCTGGCCTGGATCGATGCAAGTGGCAGCGTACTCGCCGACAGCCTCGGCGATACCCCGGATCGCGGCACCCTCGATGAGCTCTTGCGCCTGAGCCAAGGCCGCGACTTTTACTTCAGCAACAGCGCGGACAACCGACAGGTCTACCTGTTACTGCGCCAGCCCGGCGATACCCCGGGTTACTGGCTGCTGCGCCTGGGACAGGCCTACTACAGTGAACTGACTGCGCACCTGGACCGGCCCAATCACCCGTTGTGGCTACTGGAGAACAGCCGCACCGGTGAGATCATCAATCGCCACCAACCCACTCCGGGCAGTGACGAACCGCTGCAAAGCGTGATGCTGGCCTTTCTCGACAACAGTACCTGGCAACTGCGTGGTCTGTTCGATGCCGGGCTCGCCCGCCAACAACTGCTGCCGGCCCTGATAGGCAAGTGTGTACTTGGCCTGTTCTGCGCCCTGCTGCCCTTGCTCGCCCTGGTCAACATGCGCCGCCGGCATCGCATGCTGCAGGAAAGCCGACGGCGCTATCACGATATTTTCGAAGGCACCGGTGTTGCCCTGTGCGTCCTGGACCTCTCCGGCCTGCCCGGCCAGCTGGAGCGTCACCGTCTGCGCAGCCGTCAGGCGCTGCAGCAACGCCTGGCCTTCGATCTGGCGCTGCGCCGTGCCTTGCTGCAGGAACTGAAAGTCACCGAGGTCAACCAGGTGGCCCTGCAACTGCTGGGCGTCAGCTGCTGCAACGAGACCTGGCAATGCCTGGTCGAAGGAAACGATGCCGGCATCGAAGGCATTGGCGTGCAGTTGCTCGAAGCGGTGCTGGATAACCAGCAACAACTGGAACTGGAAGTCTGTCTGCCGACCCCTGGCGGCCAAGACCTGCACCTGTGGCTGATGGTGAAATTCCCCGAGCAGCGGCGCGACTACGAGGCGGTCATTCTCAGCATCAGTGACATCACCAGCCGCAAGCAAGTCGAGTTGTCGTTGCTCGAGCGCGAAGGTTTCTGGTCGGATGTCGTGCGTACCGTGCCCGACCAGCTGTATGTGCAGGATGTACAAAGCAAGCAAATGATCTTCAGCAACCGCAACCTCGGCCACACCCTGGGTTACGACCGCACCCAGCTGGCGCGGATGGGCGAGCGCTTCTGGGAACTACTGTTGCACCCGGACGATGCCGAGCTGTATCGCCAGAATCGCCAGCAACTGCTCGGCTCAGGTTGTGTCGAGCAGTTGCATTGCCAACTGCGTTTCCGTCACCACGATCAGCGCTGGCGTCGTTTCGACATCCGCGAGCAGGCCTTGACCCGTGACGGCCACGGCGTGGTCACCCGCATCATCGGGGTTGGCAAGGACGTCACCGACCAGATCGAGGCCAGCGAGTCCTTGCGTGACAGCGAACAGCGCTACCGCATGCTCGCCGAAAGTATCAGCGACGTGATCTTCTCCACCGACAACCAGCTCGAACTCAACTACGTCAGCCCCTCAGTACAGACGGTGCTGGGCTATGAAGTGGAGTGGATCTTCGACAACGGCTGGCATTCGACCATCGCCAACCCGGCGCAGTTGACCGGCATCTACAATCTGGTCGAGCGGGTCAATCGGGCCTTGAGTGACCCGGAGCAGCTGGAGCAATTGCGTACGCAACTGCCGAACCAGTTGTTCCTGTTCGATTGCCTGCGCGCCGATGGCCGCAAGATTCCTATCGAACTGCGCCTGGTGCTGGTCTGGGACGACCAGGAACGCTTCGAAGGAATTCTCGGCGTCGGCCGCGACATCAGCCAGCAGCGCCGCGCCGAGAAAGACCTGCGCATGGCTGCCACGGTATTCGAACACTCGACATCGGCCATCCTGATCACCGACCCGGCCGGCTATATCGTCCAGGCCAACGAAGCGTTCAGCCGCGTCAGTGGCCATGCCGTGACCGATGTGCTCGACCAGCTGCCGAGCATGCTGACTGTCGACGAGCATCAGGAAGCGCACCTGCGCTACGTGCTCAAGCAGCTCAACCAGCGCGGCACCTGGGAAGGTGAAGTCTGGCTCAAGCGGCGCAATGGAGAGCACTACCCCGCCTGGGTCGGTATCACCGCAGTCCTCGACGACGAGGGCGACCTGGCCAGCTACGTGTGTTTCTTCACCGACATCAGCGAGCGCAAGGCCAGTGAGCAACGCATCCACCGCCTGGCGTACTACGACGCCCTGACCCACCTGCCCAACCGCACGCTGTTCCAGGACCGTCTGCATACCGCACTGCAGCAGGCCGAACGGCAAAAGGCCTGGGTGGTGCTGATGTTCCTCGACCTGGACCGTTTCAAGCCGATCAACGACTCCCTCGGCCATGCCGCCGGCGACCGTATGCTCAAGGACATGGCTGAGCGTCTGCTCGACTGTGTCGATGAAGATGACACCGTGGCGCGTATGGGTGGTGACGAGTTCACCCTGTTGCTGCAACCGCGGGTCACTCGCGAGATGGCGCTGAACCGCGCGATCAACGTCGCCGAGCAGATTCTCGCCAGCCTGGTGCGGCCGTTCGTCCTGGAAAACCGCGAGTTCTTCGTCACCGCCAGTATCGGTATTGCCCTGAGTCCGCAGGACGGTAGTGAACTCAGCCAGTTGATGAAGAACGCCGACACGGCCATGTACCACGCCAAGGAGCGCGGCAAGAACAACTTCCAGTTCTACCAGGCCGACATGAACGCCAGTGCCCTGGAACGTCTGGAACTGGAAAGCGACCTGCGTCATGCCCTGGAACAGAACGAGTTCATTCTTTACTACCAACCGCAGTTCAGCGGCGACGGCAAACGCCTGACCGGCGCCGAGGCCCTGCTGCGCTGGCGTCACCCGCGTCGCGGTCTGGTACCACCGGGCGACTTCATCCCGGTAATCGAAGAACTGGGCCTGGTGGTGGATGTCGGCGACTGGGTGCTCAAGGAAGCCAGCCGCCAGCTCAAGAGCTGGCATCAGGCCAAGTTGCGGGTGCCCAAGGTGTCTGTGAACATCTCCGCACGGCAGTTCTCCGACGGCCAGTTGGGCACGCGGATCGCCACCATCCTCAAGGATACAGGCCTGCCGCCGGCCTGCCTGGAGCTGGAACTGACCGAAAGTATCCTGATGCGTGAGGTCGACGAGGCCATGGTGATCCTCGATAGTCTGAAGAAGCTCGGCCTGAGTATCGCGGTCGACGACTTCGGCACCGGCTACTCGTCGCTCAACTACCTCAAGCAGTTCCCTATCGACGTACTGAAGATCGACCGCACCTTCGTCGACGGCCTGCCCGAAGGTGAGCAGGACGCGCAGATCGCCCGGGCCATTATCGCCATGGCTCACAGCCTGAACCTGGCGGTGATTGCCGAAGGTGTGGAAACCCACGAGCAGCTGGAGTTCCTGCGCGAGCACGATTGCGACGAGGTGCAGGGCTACCTGTTCGGACGTCCGATGCCGGCCAACCAGTTCGAAGCGCAATTCAGCAACGAAACCCTGTTCATGTTCGAATAGGTTTGCAGCTTGTCGCTCATGAGCCCCATTTGTCTGCGACATGATGCCCTTTCATATGCCAGACAAAAGCTGATGAGGTAGAATGCCCGCCTATTTCAGCACGATCCTTGAGGACCGCCATGTTCAGCCGTGATTTGACCATTGCCAAGTACGACGCCGATCTCTTTGCCGCCATGGAGCAAGAAGCCCAGCGCCAGGAAGAGCACATCGAGCTGATTGCTTCGGAAAACTACACCAGCCCGGCTGTCATGGAAGCCCAGGGTTCGGTTCTGACCAACAAATACGCCGAAGGTTACCCAGGCAAGCGTTACTACGGCGGCTGCGAATACGTCGACGTGGTTGAGCAACTGGCTATCGACCGTGCCAAGGAACTGTTCGGCGCCGATTACGCCAACGTCCAGCCGCACGCTGGCTCGCAAGCCAACTCCGCTGTCTACCTGGCCCTGCTGTCGGCCGGTGACACTATCCTGGGCATGAGCCTGGCTCACGGTGGTCACCTGACCCACGGTGCCAACGTCAGCTCTTCGGGCAAACTGTACAACGCTGTCCAGTACGGCATCGACGCCAACGGCCTGATCGACTACGACGAAGTCGAGCGCCTGGCGGTTGAGCACAAGCCGAAAATGATCGTTGCCGGCTTCTCGGCCTACTCGCAGATCCTGGACTTCCCACGCTTCCGCGAAATCGCCGACAAAGTCGGTGCCTACCTGTTCGTCGACATGGCTCACGTTGCCGGTCTGGTCGCTGCAGGCGTGTACCCGAACCCGGTGCCGTTCGCCGACGTGGTTACCACCACTACCCACAAGACCCTGCGTGGTCCACGTGGCGGCCTGATCCTGGCCCGTGCCAACGCCGACATCGAGAAGAAGCTGAACTCGGCAGTATTCCCGGGCGCCCAGGGCGGTCCGCTGGAGCACGTTATCGCAGCCAAGGCGATCTGCTTCAAGGAAGCGCTGCAGCCTGAATTCAAAACCTACCAGCAGCAGGTCGTAAAAAACGCCCAGGCCATGGCCGGCGTGTTCATCGAGCGCGGCTTCGACGTCGTTTCCGGTGGCACCGAAAACCACCTGTTCCTGCTGTCGCTGATCAAGCAGGAAATCTCCGGTAAAGATGCTGACGCCGCCCTGGGCAAAGCCTTCATCACCGTCAACAAGAACTCGGTACCGAACGACCCACGCTCCCCGTTCGTCACCTCCGGCCTGCGCTTCGGCACCCCGGCTGTGACCACTCGTGGCTTCAAAGAGGCCGAGTGTAAAGAACTGGCTGGCTGGATCTGCGACATCCTGGCCGACCTGAACAACGAAGCGGTGATCGACGCCGTTCGTGAGAAGGTCAAGGCCATCTGCGCCAAGCTGCCGGTATACGGCAAGTAATCGCAGCTAGCTGATGTGAAAAAGCCCGCAGCGATGCGGGCTTTTTTGTGCCTGTTGTAGGATTCACCGGGACGCCGGACCGCCGCGATGGACTGTGCAGCAGTCCCATTTTTAGGCCCGCGCTGCGGTCCATCGCGGATAAATCCGCTCCTACAGACGCTCGAATCCTTCGCGAATCTTCGCCTCCGGCAAATCATCCGCAATAAACACCATCACGCTCTCACGCGCCTCCCCTTCTGCCCACTCGGTATCCCAGTCAAAACCATAGAGTTTCAGCACACCCTGGAACACCAGGCGGCGATCTTCCCCAGCAATGTTGAGCACGCCCTTGTAACGCAGCAGCTGTTTGCCATGGTCTTCCAGCAACTGGTTCATGAACTCGCTGAGCCGGTCGATATCCAGCGGCGTATCGGTGCGCAGCACCAGGCTGGAGATCCGATCAGGCGTGGCTGGCTGGCTGACCGGGCGCAGGCTCAGGCCGCCGCCCAGATCGGCATTGAGGTTGAAACCACGCACATCGAGCAGTTCAGCCAGATCAATGCGCCCGTGCTCGACCACGCGGATAGGCGCGCGGCGGTTGATGCGACCGAGGCGTTCACTCAACGCCTGAAAGCTGGCCGGTTCAACGAGGTCGGTCTTACTCACCAGCAGACGGTCGGCAAAACCCACCTGCGCCTGGGCGATGGCCTGGGTCAGATGCTGCTCGGCATGGGCGGCATCGACCAGGGTAATGATGCCGTCGAGGATATAGCGCTCACGCAGTTCCTCGTCGATGAAGAAGGTCTGCGCCACGGGCGCAGGGTCAGCAAGCCCGGTGCACTCGATCACCAGGCGGTCGAAGGCAATCTCACCGGCATCCAGGCGCTCGAGCAGCAGGTACAGGGCCTTGGTCAGGTCGGTGTGAATGCTGCAGCAAACACAGCCGTTGGCCAGGGTCATGACCTGCACCGGTTCATCGCCGAGCAACTGCGTGTCGATGCCGGCGTCACTGAATTCGTTTTCGATCACGGCGATCTTCAGGCCGTGTTCGGCCTTGAGCAGATGGCGCAGCAAGGTGGTCTTGCCGGCCCCCAGAAAACCGCTGAGTACTGTTACCGGAATGGGCGCGTGCAAACGGAAAATCTCCTCAACTGAAAATGACTGTGGGAGCACGGCAAGCCGGGCTCCCACAGGTTCAACTGGCGTCAGTCACTGTCATTCAACAGCACTTGGGCCCACCCTTGCCGCCGTAACGCGCCTCCTGGCGTTCGCGGAAGAACGCCTCGTAGCTCATCACCGGCTTGTCCGGGTGCTTGGTCTGCATATGCTCGACGTAGTTGTCGTAGTCGGGCATACCGACCATCAGGCGGGCTGCCTGCCCCAGGTACTTACCCAGTCGACCGAGATCGTTGAACATCACTGCATTCCTCTTGGATTACGCATCTGGCAGCGCCTGGAACGGGGACTCTTTGTCAGTCCGCTCTTTTTTACCCAGGGCGGCAATGCCGACCTTGAGGGCGAAGAACAGGATGCTGAAGACCACGAACAGGAACAGGATGGTCAGTCCGGCGTTGGTATAGGCGTTGAAGATCACGTGCTGCATCTGGCCGATGTCCTTGGCCGGGGCCAGTACCTGCCCGGCGTCGAGCGCCGTGCTGTACTTGTTGGCCAGCGCCAGGAAGCCGACCGCCGGGTTCGGATCGAACAGCTTGATGAAGCCAGCGGTGGTGGTGCAGATCAGCAGCCAGACCGCTGGCAGCAGGGTGACCCACATGTAGCGCTGGCGCTTCATCTTGATCAGGACCACGGTGCCGAGCATCAGCGCGATACCGGCGAGCATCTGGTTGGAGATGCCGAACAGCGGCCACAAGGTGTTGATGCCACCCAGCGGATCGATCACGCCCTGGTACAGCAGGTAACCCCAGAGGGCCACGCAACCGGCGGTAGCGAGCAGGTTGGCTCCCCACGACTCGGTGCGTTTGAGCGCCGGGACGAAGCTGCCGAGCAAGTCCTGCAGCATGAAGCGTCCGGCACGGGTACCGGCGTCCACTGCGGTGAGGATGAACAGCGCCTCGAACAGGATCGCGAAGTGGTACCAGAAGGCCATGGTGTTTTCACCCGGCAGGACCTGGTGCAGGATCTGTGCGATACCCACCGCCAGGGTTGGTGCACCGCCGGCACGGGCGAGAATGGTGTGCTCGCCAATGTCCCTGGCCACCGCTTCCAGCGCATCTGGCGTGATTGCAAAACCCCAGCTGCTGACGGTCTGCGCCACGGCCACGACGTCGGAGCCGACCACCGCCGCCGGGCTGTTCATGGCGAAGTACACGCCCGGCTCGATTACCGAGGCGGCAACCATGGCCATGATCGCCACGAACGACTCCATCAGCATGCCGCCGTAGCCGATGTAACGGGCGTTGGTTTCGTTATCCAGCAGCTTGGGCGTGGTGCCCGAGGAGATCAGCGCATGGAAGCCCGACACCGCACCACAGGCGATGGTGATGAACAGGAACGGGAACAGGGTGCCTTTCCAGACCGGGCCAGTACCGTCGGTGAACTGGGTCAGCGCCGGCATTTTCAGCTCGGGCGCGATGATCAGAATACCGATGGCCAGACCGACGATGGTGCCGATCTTGAGGAAGGTCGACAGGTAGTCACGTGGCGCCAGCACCAGCCACACCGGCAGTACCGCAGCGACAAAACCGTAGCCCACCAGCATCCAGGTGATCTGCACACCAGTGAAGGTGAATGCCGGCCCCCAGACCGGATCCGCAGCAACCTGGCCCCCCAGCCAGATCGACAGCAACAGCAGCACCACGCCCATCAGCGAGATTTCGCCGATGCGGCCCGGGCGGATGTAGCGCATGTAGATGCCCATGAACATCGCGATCGGGATGGTCGCCATGACCGTGAACATGCCCCATGGACTCTCGGCCAGGGCCTTGACCACGATCAGCGCCAGCACCGCAAGGATGATGATCATGATCAGGAAGCAGCCAAACAGGGCGATGGTCCCGGGAATGCGGCCCATTTCTTCGCGGACCATGTCGCCCAGTGAGCGACCGTTGCGACGGGTGGACAGGAACAGGACCATGAAATCCTGTACCGCACCAGCCAGCACCACGCCAGCAATCAGCCAGAGTGTGCCGGGCAGGTAGCCCATCTGCGCGGCCAGGACCGGACCGACCAGCGGGCCGGCGCCGGCGATGGCGGCAAAGTGGTGACCGAAAAGAATGTGTTTGTTGGTCGGGACATAGTCCAGACCATCATTGTTAAGCACCGCCGGGGTGGCCCGACGCGGGTCCAGCTGCATCACCTTGGTGGCGATGAACAGGCTGTAGTAGCGGTAGGCGACCAGGTAGATGGCCACCGATGCGACGACAATCCACAAGGCGTTGATGGCCTCGCCACGACGCAGGGCGACCACACCCAGCGCACAGGCTCCTATGACTGCCAGCGCCAGCCACGGAATGTGGCGTAGCAGGCTATTATTGTTGTTCATGGTTTGCTTCCAGCTAGTGGATAAAAGACAGCCTTTCGAGTCTAGCGATACTGGCAGGAAAGACCACCCCCCACGTTGGTCTAGAGCCTTCAACGCGGGATGAACAAAACTCGTTATGCGCCCTTGCGCGGGCCTTGGCAAGTGCTGAGCTATAGTCAGGAAGAACCCCGGAGTGTCTGATCATGAGCGACCA
This sequence comes from Pseudomonas sp., assembly GCA_036643775.1. Taxonomy (GTDB): domain Bacteria; phylum Pseudomonadota; class Gammaproteobacteria; order Pseudomonadales; family Pseudomonadaceae; genus Aquipseudomonas. Next base: position 9,734 of record JAVXRI010000056.1, read on the forward strand.
CCAAGAACGTCGACGTTTCCAGCGTGTTGCCTTCGATAGCCCCACCGAACTGCGCCAGGGTGATCGGCGCTGGCCGGTCGAGCTGGTTGACCTATCCCTCAAGGGCTTGCTGATCAAGTGCCCGGAACCCTGGGACCCCGACCTGACCCAGGACTTCGAGGCCCTTGTCCACCTGGGGAACCAGGTAACGCTATGGATGCAGGTGGAATTGCGCCATGAAGAAGGTAATCGACTGGGTTTTGTCTGCCTGCGAACCGATATCGATTCATCGTGCCATTTGCGGCGTTTGGTGGAACTCAACCTTGCCGACAACCCCGAAATGATGCGTGAGCTGCGAGAATTGATCGAAGTTTAAAATCTTTTAGCCTGCTACCTACTTTCCCGCCCCGCGCATTTCTGTCCATTCGGACAGCTTTGCAACCCTTCCCGGCAGTCCTCACGCAGCCTTGCGAGGCCTGCGCGCGAGCGTTGGAACGATAACTGCATTCATCTTCACAGCCAAACTGGCTGTCAGACTGTTCCGACGCCAATCTAAAAATTGTATACAATTGTTCTGGCATTGATAGGTTGGACTTGTCTACAGTAGCGCCACAACAATAAAACAGAGACCCTGCCCCATGAATACGTCCTCCCCTAGCACGTCTTCAGCTCCACGTCCCGAAGACGAGAACCTGGGCCTAGGTGCCAACCTGGCGTACGGCCTGCAACACGTATTGACCATGTATGGCGGCATCGTCGCCGTGCCGCTGATCCTCGGTCAGGCTGCCGGCCTGACGCCGGCGGATATCGGCCTGTTGATCGCCGCATCGCTGTTTGCCGGTGGTCTGGCAACCTTGTTGCAAACGCTCGGGCTGCCGTGGTTCGGCTGCCAGCTGCCACTGGTGCAAGGGGTCTCGTTTGCCGGTGTCGCGACCATGGGCGCAATCCTCAGCAGTGAAGGCGGTGGTGGCTTGCCCGGGGTACTCGGCGCGGTCATGGCAGCGTCTTTCATCGGTTTTCTGATCACCCCGGTATTCTCGCGGATCACCAAGTACTTCCCGCCACTGGTGACCGGTATCGTCATCACCACCATCGGCCTGACCCTGATGCCGGTCGCTGCGCGCTGGGTCATGGGCGGCAACAGCAAGGCCCCGGATTTCGGCAGCATGGCCAACATCGGCCTGGCCGGCCTGACCTTCGTTATCGTGCTGGTACTGAGCAAGCTGGGCAGCGCCACCATCTCGCGCCTGTCGATCCTGCTGGCCATGGTCATCGGTACCCTGATCGCCTGGTCGCTGGGCATGGCTGACTTCAGCAAGGTTCTTGAAGGCCCGCTGGTGGCAATGCCAAGCCCTTTCCACTTCGGCATGCCGACCTTCCACATCGCTGCGATCCTGTCGATGTGCATCGTGATCATGGTGACCCTGGTGGAAACCTCGGCCGACATCCTCGCCGTCGGTGAAATCATTGACACCAAGGTCGACTCCAAACGTCTGGGCAACGGCCTGCGCGCCGACATGGCGTCGAGCATCCTGGCGCCGATCTTTGGCTCTTTCACTCAGAGCGCCTTCGCCCAGAACGTCGGCCTGGTCGCCGTGACCGGCGTGAAAAGCCGCTACGTGGTGGCTACCGGCGGGGTAATCCTGGTGGTGCTCGGCCTGCTGCCGATCATGGGCCGGGTGATTGCCGCGGTACCGACCTCGGTCCTCGGTGGTGCTGGCATCGTGCTGTTCGGCACCGTGGCCGCCAGCGGTATCCGCACCCTGTCGAAAGTCAGCTACAAGAACAACGTCAACCTGATCATCGTTGCCGCCTCGCTGGGCTTCGGCATGATCCCGATCGCCGCGCCGAACTTCTACGCGCAGTTCCCTAACTGGTTCGAGACCATCTTCCACTCCGGCATCAGCTCGGCGGCGATCATGGCCATTGTCCTGAACCTGGTGTTCAACCACTTCACGGCAGGCAACTCTGATCAGCAATCGGTATTCGCTGCAGCCTACGAACGCACCATCCACTACTCGGACATCTCCGCCCTGCGTGACGGCGACTACTTCGAGGACGGCAAGCTGTTCAACGCCGAAGGCAAGGAAGTGCCGGTGATGAGTGAGGGCGAGCACGGCGAACCGCCGGCACGACGAGAGACCGTTTCGGAACATTGATGAACGCTACGGCAATGTAAAAGGGCCGGTGCACATGCACCGGCCCTTTTTTGTCAGGGGAAAGCCACTCCCGTTCCATCATCAGCGTGATTGGACAACGATACCCGGCAAGCAGGTGCCAGAACGGGACCTGAGTGAACTCGTGGAGAAGTATTCAATGGACAAGGAACTGTCGTTCACCGCAACCATCCTGACATGTGGAAAGCCCATCAATTGCCTCGGCGAGATGAGTGAGGGCCCGGTAATCCTCGACACCCCGAACATCTTCCCTGCTCATGCTCTGGAAGGTGCGCAGGCCTTGGGCATGCTCGATGGCTCCGATGCAGATTGGGCTCATGGTCAGGAAATGGGGTTGATCACCTTTCGTAAGACAACCATACCTGAACCTATGCTGTTCTATTTTCGCCATAACGCGGAGGGATACCGCCTCTATGTCCGCCGCGGTGCTTGCCTGGGGCATGGTGTCTTCAAGAATGCCAATGGCTTGGTAGAAGCCCTGCCTATGGGCAGCCTGGACCCCACGGCATGGCGCATCATTGACGCGCAAAGCAACGAGCCACTTGACCTTTCGCAGCGTGACCAGAATCAGGTGGACATCCTGCTGGTCAGTACTGATGGACAACCGGTCGAGTTGCATAGCCTCTACCCGGTTGGCGGTTTTCTGGCCTGTCATGACTCTGCGTTGCCCTGCTCCTTGACTCTGCAGATTGAAAATCGCCAAGTCGACTGGCTTGGGCGCGACTGATCAGCGAGTCAGCCCCCCAGAGGCTCTCGACTGGGGGGTTACACTTGCACAGGCATCTGCATCGAAAGCTGTGAGTCCGCTGTTTTAGCCCCGAAGCGCTACTCGAACAATGCATCCAGGGCTTGCTCCAGGCGCGTCACGGCGATGACCTGAAGTCCCGCCGGCGCTTCCTTGGGTGCGTTGCCCTTGGGCACGATGGCGCGTTTGAAGCCATGCTTGGCCGCTTCTTTAAGGCGCTCCTGGCCACTCGGTACCGGGCGAACCTCGCCAGACAGGCCCACTTCACCAAATACCAGTAAACCGTTGTCCAGCGGGCGATTGCGCAGGCTGGACATGATCGCCGCCATCAACGCCAGGTCGGACGCTGTCTCCAGCACCTTTACCCCGCCCACAACGTTGAGGAATACATCCTGATCGTGGGTCGGAATGCCGCCATGACGGTGGAGTACCGCCAGCAGCATGGCCAGGCGGTTCTGGTCCAGGCCCAGGGTGACCCGGCGTGGATTGGACAGGTGGCTGTCATCGACCAGCGCCTGGACTTCCACCAGCATCGGCCGGGTGCCCTCCCAGGTGGCCATGACCACACTGCCGGGTACTTCTTCCTGAGCGCGGGTGAGGAAGATCGCCGAAGGGTTGGAGACTTCCTTCAAACCGCGATCGGTCATGCCGAACACACCCAGTTCGTTGACCGCCCCGAACCGGTTCTTCACCGCGCGCAGCAAGCGCAGACGACCGTCGGACTCGCCCTCGAAATACAGAACGGTATCGACCATGTGCTCCAGCACCCGTGGACCTGCCAGCGCGCCTTCCTTGGTGACGTGACCGACGAGGAAGATCGCCGTGCCGCTCTGCTTGGCGTAACGCACCAGCAACGCAGCACTCTCGCGCACCTGGGAGACGCCGCCGGGCGCCGACTGCAATTGCTCGGTAAAGATGGTCTGGATCGAGTCGATCACCATGACCTTGGGCTTTTCCAGGCGAGCGGTGGCAATGATCGTCTCGATGCAGGTCTCGGTCATCACCCGCAACTGATCCTGGGGCAGGCCCAGGCGCCGCGCGCGCATCGCCACCTGCTGCTGGGATTCTTCACCGGTGACGTACAACGCAGGCATGCGCGTGGCGATGGCACAAAGCGTCTGCAACAGAATGGTCGACTTGCCGATGCCCGGGTCGCCACCGATCAGGACCACCGAGCCGTCGACCAGACCACCGCCCAATACCCTGTCCAGCTCGGCACTGGCGGTGCTGAAGCGTGGAATTTCTTCGATGCTGACTTCGGCCAGTGTCTTGATCTGGGCCTGCTGCCCAGCCCAGCCAGTGCGGCCACTGGGTGCTGCGGCGGCGCCGCTCTCCAGTACGGTCTCCACCAGGGTGTTCCAGGCACCGCACTCGCCGCACTGTCCAGCCCATTTCGGAAAGGTCGCGCCGCACTCGGTGCAGCCGTACATGCGCTTGGCCTTGGCCATGGGGGACGGTCCTCGAAAAAAGGGACCATGATAGCCGACCTGTGTGACCTGGGCCGCCACATAAAACGACAAAACTATTCGATATAACTGCAGTCTGTAGCTGCAGCGCGGCGCATGAAGCGCATAGCTGAATTACACTGCGTTTACCAAACTCATCTGTTACAAGGAATAAACCATGGGCGTGCTCAGTGAATTCAAGGCCTTTGCGGTCAAAGGGAATGTGGTCGACATGGCCGTCGGTATCATCATCGGCGCCGCCTTTGGCAAAATCGTTTCATCCTTTGTGGGTGATGTGATCATGCCGCCGATCGGTTTGCTGATCGGTGGTGTCGACTTCAGCGATCTGGCCGTCACCCTCAAAGCGGCCGAAGGCGAAATACCGGCCGTGGTGCTGGCTTACGGCAAGTTCATTCAGACCGTTCTCGACTTCATCATCGTCGCCTTCGCGATCTTCATGGGCGTCAAAGCGATCAACCGCCTGAAACGCGAAGAAGCCGAAGCGCCAACCCTGCCGCCCGTGCCGACCAAGGAAGAGGAGCTGCTCACCGAAATCCGTGACCTGCTCAAGTCGCAGAATCGGCAACCCTGATTGCTGGAAACAAAAACGGCGCCCTCGGGCGCCGTTTTCATTGCTACCGGCTTACCAGTAATTTTCTACCGCGACCTGTCCCGGTCGGCGACTCAGGCTCAGTTGCAGATCACGTTGCTTGAGCACCTGGCGGGTGTCGTCGATCATCTGCGGATTGCCGCAGAGCATCACCCGCGAGTGTTCCGGCGTCAGCGCCAGACCTGCGGCGCGCTCAAGCTCACCGTTCTCGATCAGGGTGGTGATACGCCCATTGAGGGCCCCCGGGTGCTGCTCACGGGTGACCACAGGGATGAACTGCAACTTGCCTGCGTACTCAGCCAGGTAGTCGCGTTGCTGCAGACCGGCGATCAGGTCGAGGTAAGCCAGCTCCTTTGCTTCGCGCACCGAATACACCAGCTTGATCGACTCGAAACGCTCCCAGGCTTCAAAGTCCTGCAGAATCGAGACAAACGGCGCGATGCCTGTCCCCGTGGCCAACAACCACAAATCCCGACCATCGGCAAAGCGATCCAGGGTCAGAAAACCGAAGGCCTGGCGATCGATCAGCAAACTGTCGCCTTCCCTCAGGCGACTCAGCTCACTGGTGAACTCACCACCCGGCACCACGATGGAAAAGAAATCCAGGTGCTCGTCAAACGGTGACGAGACCATCGAATAGGCACGCCAGACCACACTGCCATCGGCCTTGGTCACACCCAGGCGGGCAAACTGGCCGGCACGGAAACGGAACCCTGGATCACGCGTGGTACGCAGGCTGAACAGGCTGGGGGTCAGCGGCTGGACGTCGAGCAACGTCTGGCGGGTGAACTTTTCAGCACTGGCAGTCATGACTTACTCCAAAAAACAGATGCGTTCAGTGTCGCGCAAACGCACGAGGATAAACACCGCTGGATTGTAGTGATATCGCAGTGCAATTAAATAACCAAACTGTCGAAAGGCTCACACACATGTAGCGAAAAAACTTAGCAGAGGTGTCAGGTATTTCCTACACTGCTTTTCTGGTTACTGGATCCAACCCGTTCGAGGACCTTCGCCATGCCCCATTGGAAGGAAGAGCAGTTGCAACAACTGCTCAGCGAGACAAATGAACAACGGATGTTCTACACGGCGACATCCTTGGCAAAACAGCTTGGCATGGAATACTTCTCATTCGTTACCCGCACTCACCTGGCGAGCCCGCAACCGCAGGTCAGGACCTACAACAACTACCCCACGGCCTGGAACGAACGCTATCAGCGGTGCGACTACCTGAGCATCGACCCGATCCTCGCCCATTGCCATACATCAATGCTGCCGATTCTCTGGGAGGATGAAGTCTTCCGAGAGACACCCGAGCTCTGGGAGCAGGCCCGGTTCCATGGGCTACGTTATGGCTGGAGCCAATCTGCACATGATCTACGGCAAAACGAAAGCATCTTGAGCGTGGTCCGCAATCATACACCGGTCGATACCCACGAATTCTACGACGCCGCCGGGCAAACCATCTGGCTGTGCAACCTGATGCACACACTGATCATCGAGCGAAAATCGACCAGGCCCCAGCCTTCCTTTCACCTCTCCACCCGAGAGACCGAAGTGCTCAAGTGGTCCGCAGCAGGCAAGACGGCTGCCGACATCGCCTGCATTCTCACCCTGTCGCAAAGCACGGTGAATTTCCATATCCGCAGCATCATCAGCAAACTCAACACCAGCAACAAGGCCGGCGCCATTGCGATTGCGGCCATGAACGGTCTCCTCGGATAACCCCTTGGCCGTCAAAGCCCTGTAGAATCATGCCCCTGTAAAACGCCGCCGAATGCGCCGCGTGACCATGCCTCAGAGCCTTACGCCATGCCCTTGTTGACCAGCCCCTTCGCCGAACTCGATCTGCTTCGCCAGCCCGAGCAAGCCAACGATCCCTTGCAGGCGTTCGACGCCGCCGACGAGTACCTGCTGCAGTACCTGGCTGAACAATCGCCGGATGCCAGCACTCGCGTGCTGGTACTCAATGACAGCTTCGGTGCCTTGGGCATCAGCTTGAGCGCTCGGTTGCAGGTCACCAGCAGTGGCGATTCGCACCTGGCCCGCCTGGCACTGGAGAAAAACCTGGTGCGCAATGGCCAGGCTTTCGACGCGCTGCCGTTCATTCCGGCCAACAGCCACTGGCAAGGTCCGTTCGACCGGGTGCTGGTACGCGTGCCCAAGACGTTGGCCCTGCTCGAAGAACAGCTGATCCGCTTGCAGGCTCATCTGGCGCCTGGCGCCCAGGTGATTGCCGGAGCAATGATCAAACACCTGCCACGTGCTGCCGGTGACCTGCTGGAAAAATACATTGGCCCGGTACAGGCATCGCTGGCGCAGAAAAAAGCCCGTCTGCTGATTGCCACAGCAGAGGAAAAGGGACCGTTCACCTCGCCCTACCCGAGCCGCTACCAACTGGATGTGCCGCGCCTGGAGCTGCTCAACCATGCCAATGTGTTCTGCCGCGAAGGCCTGGACATCGGCACCCGCGCGTTCCTCCCGCACCTGCCTGGCAACCTAGGTTCGGCGCGGGTCGCCGACCTTGGTTGTGGCAACGGCGTACTGGCCATCGCCAGCGCCCTGAACAATCCACAGGCTCATTACACCCTGGTTGATGAGTCCTACATGGCGACCCAGTCGGCGCTGGAGAACTGGCAGGCAGCGCTGGGTGATCGTGAAGTCAGCGTCCGCGCCGACGATGGCCTGGCCGGTCAGCCGCCACAATCTCTGGACGTCGCGCTGTGCAATCCGCCCTTCCACCAACAGCAGGTGGTCGGCGACTTCCTCGCCTGGCGCATGTTCCAGCAAGCCCGCGAAGCGTTGGTGGTTGGCGGTGCGCTGTATATCGTCGGCAACCGTCACCTGGGTTACCACAGCAAGCTGGCGCGGTTGTTCCGTGGCGTTGAGCAAGTGGCGGCGACGCCGAAGTTCGTGGTGCTCAAGGCGCGTAAGTGATTACTCCGCGAGCGGTATGAAAAAGGTACTTCACGGGATTCTGGGGACCAGGATCCTTGGGTTGGGTTGTTGTGGCTGCGAGCTCATCCATTCGGTGTGGCGCCGCTGCTGGCCACTTCCGCCCTGACGGCGGCCCTACGCTGCGCTTCGGGTCCCGTTGAAGGTGATTGAGTCCCTGTGGGAGCTGGCCTTGCCAGCGATACAGGCGCCGCCCACTACCTTACACCGCAGCGATCTCATCGCCGGCAAGGCCGGCTCCCACATCGACCTCTGCCAAGCACAAATTGGCAAGTGGCAGACAGTTGCTCCCTCTCGTCCCTCCGCTCTGTGCATGAAGATCAAGATCAAGATCAAAAGCGGGCTTGCCCGCAAAGTGATCGGTCTGGCGTCGCCAGATTTGATTTCGAAGATGCGTCAGCACAGGCGCCGCCCGTAACTTTGCGACTTCAGGAGGCTGAGTGTAGGTGTCTGGAGGGGGCTGGTGCGCAGCACCCTTCGGCCTTGGCCGAAGTTCGCGAGTCGTAGACTTGGCGCAGCAAGTCGTAGGCCGCGATGCCCCTGGAGGGCACCGGAGCGAAGGGACCCGGAGCGTAGCGTAGGGCCGTATGCAGGAGCAGGCGGCTTTGCCTACTTTCCCCAAGAGGAAAGTAGGCCGCCGTAAGGGCGGAAGGGGCCGGCAGCGGCGCCACAGCAAATGGATAAGCTCCGATCCGAGATCCAGTCCAGCCCCAAGGTCATCCCCCCCGGGACTCCGTGAAGAACCATAAAAAAACCCTCCGCAGCTCACGCTGCGAAGGGCTGTAAATCCGCTGCAAAGCGGGATGGGAATACAATCAGTGGGTGCTCAGGCCTGCTGCCGCCATGAACATACGCATCAGCCAGGCAACAATCCCCAGGGCCGCCACGCTGCCGGCCCAGATCACCGCCAGCCAGCCCAACCGTTGCCAGAGCGGCTTTTTCTCTTCATCGAAGGTGTGTTTGCCAGTCATCGCCAGGCCCTCCTAGTGGTAGCCATCCTCGTGGGTCACCTTGCCGCGGAACACGTAGTAGCTCCAGAAGGTGTAGCCAAGGATGAACGGAATGATGAACAGCGCCCCGACCAGCATGAAGCCCAGGCTCTGCGGCGGTGCCGCTGCGTCCCAGATCGACACCGACGGCGGGATGATGTTCGGCCACAAGCTGATGCCGAGGCCGCTGTAGCCAAGGAAGATCAGCGCCAGGGTCAGCAGGAACGGTGTGTAGTGAGCGTTGCGTGCCACCGCCCGAAGCAAACCGTACAGGGTCACCAGCACCAGGATCGGCACCGGCAGGAACCAGAACAGGTTAGGCAGGGTGAACCAGCGCGAGGCGATCTCCGGGTGCGCCAGCGGCGTCCAGATACTGACAATACCGGTCACCGCCAGCAGCACCAGGGCCAAAGGACGCGCCAGGTCATGCATCTGCAGCTGCAGCTTGCCTTCAGTTTTCATGATCAGCCAGGTGCAGCCGAGCAAGGCATAGGCCACGATAAGCCCCAGGCCACAGAACAGACTGAACGGTGTTAGCCAATCGAGCGAACCACCGGCATAGCTGCGGTCGACCACCTTGAAGCCTTCAATGAAGGCGCCCAGCGCCACGCCCTGGAAGAAGGTAGCGGCCAGCGAGCCGCCGATGAATGCCTTGTCCCAGAGGTGACGCTTCTCAGCCGTGGCCTTGAAGCGGAACTCGAAAGCCACGCCGCGGAAGATCAAGCCGACCAGCATCAACATCAAGGGCAGGTAAAGTGCCGACAGCACCACGGCGTAGGCCAGCGGAAAGGCACCGAACAGCGCGGCGCCCCCCAGTACCAGCCAGGTTTCGTTACCGTCCCAGACCGGGGCGACGGTGTTCATCATCACGTCACGGTCCTGCTCGCCCTTGACGAAGGGGAAGAGAATGCCGATCCCCAGGTCGAAACCGTCCATGACCACGTACATCATGATGCCGAAGATGATGATCACGGCCCAGATCAGTGGAAGATCAATACCCATGACTCAGTTCCCCTTGTTCAGGCTGGCGTGCTCGCCAGTGTCATGATCGTCATTGTCATTGTCATCGGCAGCAGACAGCGGTCGTGCAGGCGTACGTTTCTGGCCAGGTCCGCCTTTGATGGGTTCTTCACCCTCGCCGGTTTTCGGCCCCTTGCGCACCAGACGCATCATGTAACCAAGACCCGCTCCGAACAGGGCGAAATAGACCACCACGAACATCACCAGGGTCACACCCAGCTGGGTATAGCTATGGTTCGAAACACCATCGGCAGTACGCATCACGCCATAAACCACCCAGGGCTGACGACCAACCTCGGTAGTGAACCAGCCGGCGAGGATTGCGATCAGGCCAGAAGGCCCCATCCACAAGGTCAGGTACAGGAAAGGCCGCGAACTGTAGATCTTGTCGCGCTTGCGCAGCCACAGGCTCCAGAGGCCGACGAAGATCATCAGCATGCCCAGACCGACCATGATCCGGAACGACCAGAACACCACGGTGGAGTTGGGGCGATCTTCCTTCGGAAACTCCTTCATCGCCGGTACTTGCTTGTCCAGACTGTGGGTCAGGATCAGGCTGCCCAGGGCCGGGATTTCCACTTTGAAGCGGGTAGTCTCGGCCTCCATGTCGGGGATGCCAAAGAGAATCAGCGGGGTCGGCTCGTCACCGACATTCTCCCAGTGACCTTCGATCGCCGCGATTTTCACCGGCTGGTGCTTGAGCGTGTTCAGACCATGGAAGTCACCGATCACCGCCTGAATCGGCGCTACGATCAGGGCCATCCACATGGCCATCGACAGCATTTTGCGGATCGCCGGATTGTCACGTCCGCGCAGCAGGTGCCAGGCCGCCGAAGCGCCGACGAAGAACGCCGTGGCAACGAATGCCGCAGTGGCCATATGCGCCAGGCGATACGGGAACGACGGGTTGAAGATCACCGCAAACCAGTCCACCGGAACCACTACGCCATTGACGATCTCGTAGCCCTGAGGGGTCTGCATCCAGCTGTTGGACGCCAGAATCCAGAAGGTCGAGATGATCGTGCCGATCGCGACCATGACCGTGGCGAAGAAGTGCAAGCCACGGCCGACGCGGTTCCAGCCAAAAAGCATGACACCGAGGAAACCGGCCTCGAGGAAGAAGGCGGTCAGTACTTCATAGGTCAGAAGCGGGCCGGTAACGGAACCGGCAAAGTCGGAGAACTTGCTCCAGTTGGTACCGAATTGATACGCCATGACCAGGCCGGAGACCACACCCATGCCGAAGTTGACGGCAAAGATTTTCGACCAGAAGTGGTAAAGGTCACGGTAGACGCTGTTGTTGGTCTTCAGCCACAGCCCTTCAAGCACCGCAAGGTAACTCGCCAGACCAATGGTGATGGCCGGAAACAGGATGTGAAAAGACACGGTAAATGCGAACTGAATTCGGGCGAGATCTAGGGCCTCTAATCCGAACATAGTGCTTCCTCTGTCAGGTAATCCGGCGTCAGGCGATGGCCTTGGCGCCAACTGCCCCCACGGTAGTTGAGTGTGGCTAGTTGGAATTGTTCTAAAAACTTCACAACGCAGGGAATTCGGCCGTATGGCCCTACCGTTGCAAATGAAACTATTGATCCAGATCAACGGCTGCCTGAAAGGATAGTCCTGAACGGCCTGCGCGGTTGTGTGGTTCATTGCCGCAGATCAGTTGTGCACTGTTTCGTGCGCCCCAAAACAGTGCACAAGCGGCGTAATACCCGGCCTCCCTGTAACTCGCAGTTACAAACTGATGATAATCTGCACCGCCGTGTCCCTCGCCGAGGCTCTGTTTCGCCGATGTCAGATCATCCGTTGCTGCTGCGCCACCACCGCCCCTTCCTTGCGTTCTGGCTGGCGCGCGTCTGTACCGCCAGCGGCTTCCAGATGCTCACCGTGGCCATCGGCTGGCACCTCTACCAACTGACCGGCAACGTCCTCGATCTTGGCCTGGTCGGCCTGGTGGAATTCGCCCCGCGGGTGTTGTTCATGCTGCACACCGGGCATGTCGCTGACCGCTATGACCGGCGCCGGGTTGCGGCCTTGTGCCAGAGTGCCCAGGCACTGATCGCCCTGGCGCTGGTGATCGGCAGCAGCACCGGTCATGTCAGCCGCGAGTTGATCTTTATCCTCGCCTTCTTGCTGGGTAGTGCCCGCTCTTTCGAAATGCCAGCGACCCAGGCGCTGCTACCCAACGTGGTGCCCGCCGAACTGTTTCCCCGCGCAGTGGCTGCCTCGGCCTCGGCCATGCAGGCGGCAACCATCGTCGCGCCAGCGGTAGGCGGTTTTCTCTATGCGTTTGGCAGCATCTGGGTGTATGGCCTGACCGTGCTCATGTATGTCATCGCCTGCCTGTTGACCCTCAGCCTCAGCGTCCGGCCTCAGCGCCCGCAACAAGGGCGCGCCAGCCTGGATTCACTGCTGGCCGGGATTCGCTTCATCCGCAGCCGCCCGGACATTCTCGGCGCCATCTCCCTGGATCTGTTTGCGGTCCTGTTGGGCGGCGCGACCGCACTGCTGCCGGTGTTCGCCAAGGACATCCTGCTCACCGGCCCCTGGGGCCTGGGTCTATTGCGTTCGGCGCCGGCGGTGGGGGCCTTGCTGATGTCGCTGTGGCTGGCGCGCTTCCCGGTCGAGCGCAAGGTGGGACGGGTAATGTTCACCGCTGTTGGCATCTTTGGCGTGGCCACCATCGCCTTCGGTCTTTCGACCTCGTTCTGGTTCTCCCTGGCGGTGCTGGCCGTGCTCGGCGCGGCCGACATGATCAGCATGGTGATTCGCGGCGCCTTCGTGCAGCTGGAGACGCCGGATGAAATGCGTGGCCGGGTCAGTGCGGTGAACGGGCTGTTCATCGGTGCATCGAATCAGTTAGGTGAATTCGAGTCAGGGGGCACGGCGCACTGGTTCGGAACGGTGCCGGCGGTGGTGCTGGGCGGGGTCGGCACACTGGTGGTGACCGGGGTGTGGATCAAACTGTTTCCGAGCCTGGCCGGGCGGGATCATATGCACAGCAAGTCTTCGGGTTGAACTCCAGGACCCTATCGCCGGCAAGGCCAGCGATAGGGCCAGAACTGTCACACTAGTATCTGCCCCGCAATCCGGTTACGAACCGACTTGCTCACCAGACGTTCCACCAACGTCAAAGCAAACGCCAGCGCTGCCCCGGAGCCCTGAGCGGTAATGCAATTGCCATCCACTACCACCGGCTGATCAACGAAACTGCACCCGGAAAGATGTTGACTGACATCCGGATGACAGGTCATGCGCCGCTGACGCAGCACCCCAAAGGCTTGCAAGGCCAAGGGGCCTTCGGCAATGGCGGCAAAAAACTTTCCGGCCTTGGCCTGATCCTTCACCAACTGCCCCAGAGGTTGGTGCTGGGCCATGTGCTGTGCTCCTTTCTCTCCCCCCGGCAACACCACCAGATCAAACGGCTGGGCGAGCAGATCGACCAGCATGCCGTCAGCAGTCAGCCGTGTGCCACGGGCACAGGTGAGCATGCGCCGGCCTTCGATGCTGGCTACAACCACTTCCACCTCAGCGCGGCGCAGCACGTCGATCAGGGTCACGCACTGCAGATCATCCACGCCTTCGGCGACTACGATCAGGGCTCTTTGGGTCATCACTGCGCTCCGCCGGGGGTATGAATAAAGCGTAGTCGCTCAGAGCATCAGGGTCAGTTGACACTCGTAGCCCTTGCGGGCTCGGTAGCCATCACCACTGTCAATCCAGCCGCTGCCCCGATACAACGCCAGAGCGGCGTGGTTATCCGGATCCACCGACAACTGCAGACGGCGCACCTCAGGCCACAAAGCGCGAACCAGGCCCGGTAACGCCTGCATACAAAATCGTCCCACACCGCACCCCTGAAACCGTCGATCCACCTGCAAGGCATTGATCGTGGCTGCATCAAGTTGCGCCCAGGGCGGCAGGAACGCCCCACGCTGGAGCAACAGGAACGCCCGTGGCAGCGCATCGAGCAACAGCACCACGCCGCGTATGTCATCGCTGTCGGTACTCAGCAGAACGTACAGCGCACTGGCGATATCACCGGCATAGCGCTGCTGTTCGGGGTGCATCTGGATGTCGATCAGTTGCTCACGCTGCGCCTGGCTCAGGTCGCGGTAGTCAATCAGTTGCACAGTTGGCTCTCATACGCAGGCAATGAAGGGATCGGCGCAGAATCTGCAGATATCTGCAGTGTATCGCGACATTAATTACCGCTCGCCGAGCATGCTGGTATGATGCGCGGCTTTTTTCCGACCCAATCAATTTCCACACACCGTCCACTACGGTCTGTGCTTTGCTGATGGGGTCGATACATTCACGGCGCCGGGGCGCGCCACGGGGAGCAGGCATGCTGGAAAGGCTGTTTCAACTAAAAGCACACGACACCAATGTCCGCACCGAAATTCTCGCGGGCGTGACCACCTTCCTGGCCATGGCCTACATCCTGTTCGTCAACCCGAGCATCCTCGGCGAGACCGGCATGGACAAGGGGGCGATCTTCGTCGCCACCTGCCTGGCAGCCGCCATCGGCTCGACGACCATGGGTCTGATCGCCAACTACCCGATCGCCCTGGCACCGGGCATGGGCCTGAACGCCTTCTTCACCTACACCGTGGTCCTGCACATGGGCCACACCTGGCAGGTAGCCCTGGGCGCGGTGTTCATTTCCGCCGTGCTGTTCTTCCTGCTGTCGATCTTTCGCATCCGGGAGTGGATCGTCAACAGCATCCCGCTGCCCCTGCGTTCGGCCATTGCTGCCGGTATCGGCCTGTTCCTGGCGCTGATCGCCCTGCATAACGCCGGCATCGTGGTCGACAACCAGGCAACCCTGGTGGGCCTGGGTGACCTCAAGCAACCGGCGCCGATCCTCGCGACCCTGGGCTTCTTCCTGATCGTCGCCCTGGAAGCGCTGAAAGTGCGTGGCGCAGTACTGATCGGCATCCTGGCCGTCACCGTGGCCTCGATCGGCCTGGGCTTCACGCCGTTCGCTGGCGTGGTCTCGATGCCGCCTTCGCTGGCGCCGACCTTCCTGCAACTGGACATCAAGGGCGCCCTGGATGTCGGCCTGATCAGCGTGATCTTCGCCTTCCTGTTCGTTGACCTGTTCGACAACTCCGGCACCCTGATCGGCGTGGCCAAACGTGCCGGCCTGATGCGCAAGGACGGTCACATGCCGAAGATGGGCCGCGCGCTGATCGCTGACAGTACCGCCGCCATGGCCGGTTCCCTGCTGGGTACTTCGACCACCACCAGCTACATCGAATCGGCTGCCGGCGTGAGTGCTGGCGGACGCACCGGCCTGACCGCCATCGTGGTTGCCATCCTGTTCCTGCTGGCGCTGTTCTTCGCGCCGCTGGCCGGTAGCGTACCGGCCTTCGCCACCGCACCAGCTCTGTTGTTCGTCGCGGTATTGATGGCTTCGGGTCTGGCTGAAATAAACTGGGACGATGTTACCGAAGCCGCGCCAGTGGTCATCACTGCCCTGGCCATGCCGCTGACCTACTCGATTGCCAACGGTATCGCTTTCGGTTTCATTTCCTGGACCGCGATCAAGCTACTCTCCGGCCGCCGCCGTGACCTGAACCCGGCACTGGTGATCCTCTCGATCCTGTTCGTCATCAAGCTGGGCTGGTTCAACGCATGAGTGCTGTCTTAGACCCTTCGACCTACACCCAACAGCTCGACGCCAAGGCTGCACGCCTGCGCGAGCTGCTGGCGCCTTTCGATGCCCCGGAACCGGCGGTGTTCGACTCGCCCCGCGAGCACTACCGCCTGCGCGCCGAGTTCCGCCTGTGGCGTGAAAACGAGCAGCGCTTCTACGCGATGTTCGCCCCGGGCGAGAAGCACACACCGATCCTGATCGAAGACTTCCCGATCGCCAGCCTGCGCATCAATGAACTGATGCCGCGACTCAAGGCCGCCTGGCAGGCCAGCTCGGCGCTGAGCTTCAAGCTGTTCCAGGTGGAGTTCCTCACCACCCTGGCTGGCGATGCAATGATCACCCTGTGCTACCACCGCCCCCTGGACGAGCATTGGGAAGCCGCGGCGCAGCAGCTGGCCAAAGACCTGGACGTCAGCATCATCGGCCGCTCCAAGGGCAAGCGTGTGGTGATCGGTCGCGACTATGCGGTTGAAGAACTGCAAATTGCCGGGCGCAACTTCCGCTATCGTCAGCCGGAAGGCGCCTTCACTCAGCCCAACGGTGCGGTGAACCAGAAGATGCTCAACTGG
This sequence comes from Pseudomonas sp., assembly GCA_036643775.1. Taxonomy (GTDB): domain Bacteria; phylum Pseudomonadota; class Gammaproteobacteria; order Pseudomonadales; family Pseudomonadaceae; genus Aquipseudomonas. The sequence goes on from JAVXRI010000056.1 coordinate 25,888, forward strand.
GCTTATGAAGCCTTGGGTGAGCGCCAGGACGACTTGCTGGAGCTGTACTGCGGCAACGGCAACTTCACCCTGCCCCTGGCCACCCGGGTGCGCAAGGTGCTGGCCACCGAGATCAGCAAGACCTCGGTCAACGCCGCCCTGCATAACCTCGACGACAACGCTGTGGATAACGTGCGCCTGGTGCGCCTGTCTGCCGAAGAGCTGACTGAAGCACTGAACGACGTTCGCCCGTTCCGCCGTCTCGAAGGCATCGACCTGAAGAGCTACCAGTTCGGCAGCGTCTTCGTCGATCCACCGCGTGCCGGCATGGACCCGGACACCTGCGAGCTGACCCGGCGTTTCGACAACATCCTGTACATCTCCTGCAATCCGGAAACCCTGGCGGCGAACATCGCCCAGCTGCACGACACGCACCGTATCGAGCGTTGCGCACTGTTCGACCAGTTCCCGTATACGCACCATATGGAGAGTGGGGTGTTGCTGGTTCGACGTTGAGTCGCGCCTGCATCGTCTGTAGCCGCTACGTTGCGGCTACAGACGATGAACCCTTCAACCCAACCCCGAACACATCAACAAAGGCACCTGCTGGTCTTCATCCGTCAGCGCGCCATGGTGCCCACGCCACTGACTGGGGTGCTTCTCCACTTCGCTGCGAATGATCCCGCCGGCGCCGGTCGGTACCACGATCAGGTCGCCAATCCGTGCTTCGGCCTGGCTCAGCAACACATCACCGAACAAACCCGCGGCAATCGCCTGGGCCTTGGACAGCACCCGGTAATCATCGCCCAGGCGGCTCTGCCAGCGTTCGTGCACACGGTCCTGCTGGGTCGGTACATACAGATAGCGCGCGCGGATATCACCCGCGATGGCACGCACGCCCTCCTGCAACACCGGATCGAGATCGAAGTCACGTACCTGCTCGCTGTCCAGCGCCAGCATGCCGTGGTCGGCGATGACCATCAGTTGCACCCGCTCCGGCAGCTTGCGGGCGATGGCCTGCGCCAGCTGGTCAGCAATTTCCAGTTGCTTGAGCCAGCCCTCGGAGCCTGGGCCAAACAAGTGCCCGGCAAAATCCAGGTCGCCGAAATAGGCAAAACAGAAGGCTGGCTTGTCAGTGGCCAGCGCGGTATTGATCAGTTCCGGGTAGGCGTCATAGGCCGGAGCCGGAAGGATCCGGCCGGCCTTGTAGATCGCCTGGCTGAACGCTGAATTGGCATAGCGCCCAAGCATGACCGTGCTGATGGCAATACCCTGCGCACTGGCCAGGCTCCAGGCGTCGGGCGGCACGATAAAGGACTCTGGTGCAGGTGCCACACCGGGCTGCGCTTCGGCTTGCAGCGCCGCAGTGGCCCAGGACAAGGGCGACAGCTCGGTATGCTCATCCAGGGCAAAGGTGCAGCCGACAATGCCATGGGCACCACTGCCAAGCCCGGAAGTGACCGAAGCCAGGCTGGAGGCGGTCGTCGCCGGGAAGCCCACGCGAAAGGACGAATCCGGCTGCATCAACGAGGCCAGGAACGGCGCGTGCCGGGCATGAGTCTGCAGCAGGTTCCAGCCCAGGCCATCGATCAGCAGCAGACAGGTGGCCGGCGAATGGTCGAGCCGAAAGCTGTTGCGAAACCCCTGGCCCCCCAGGGCGGCGAAGATCGACTGGGTCAGGTTGGCCAGGCCCGGCCAAGTTTCACCCATCAACTGTGAATCGTTGAACGGCATTGCCATATCTCCCTCCGTGGTCAGGTACAAAGCAACAGGTGTAGCACAGGCTGTGCGATCAGCGCACAGAAAAGCACCCTGGGCTGCGTTCATCGATTGACCAAATTAACCAAACGGTACATTTTCACCGAAAGCCTCTTTCCAAGAACAACAATGGAGTTTTCCGATGAACCCGGCCACCCCGCACGGCATCCTCGCCGGCCTGATCGGTGCAGGCATCCAGGCCTCCCGTACCCCGGCACTGCATGAGCACGAAGGCCACGCCCTGGGCCTGAACTACCTGTACCGGTTGATCGATCTGGATCAATTGCAACTCGACAGCAGCGCTCTGGAACAACTGCTCACCGCCGCCGAGTTCATGGGCTATACCGGTCTGAATATCACCTTCCCGTGCAAACAGGCGATCCTGCCGCTACTCGACGAGCTCTCCGCGGAGGCCCGAGGCATTGGTGCAGTCAATACCGTGGTGCTCAAGGACGGCAAGCGTATCGGTCATAACACTGACTGCCTGGGTTTTGCCGAAGGCTTGCGCCGGGGCCTGGCCGATGCGCCGCGTCATCAGGTGGTGCAGATGGGTGCCGGTGGCGCCGGGGCGGCGGTGGCCCATGCGCTGCTGGCCGAAGGCATTGGCCAGTTGACGGTGTTCGATGTCGAAGTGGCGCGGGCCCAAGCCCTGGTGGATAACCTCAATGCCCATTTCAGTGGCACCCCTGCCCGCGTCGGGCATGACCTGGCCAGTGCCCTGAGCGAAGCCGACGGCCTGGTCAACACCACGCCTATGGGCATGGCCAAACTGCCCGGCATGCCGGTGCCCAAGGCATTGCTCAGGGCTGATCTGTGGGTGGCGGAGATTGTTTACTTTCCACTGGAAACCGAACTGTTACGTGAAGCCCGGGCCCTGGGCTGTCGTACGCTGGACGGGTCGAACATGGCAGTGTTTCAGGCGGTGAAGGCGTTTGAACTGTTTAGCGGTTTGAAGCCGGATGCAGCGCGGATGATCGAGCACTTCAACAGCATGGGCGCCTGAACAGCATCGCGGGGCACGCCCCGCGATTACAACAAAGTCAGGCCTGCAAGAACCTCAACACCGACTCGCAAATCATCTCGCGATGCCGCGCCTTGAGTGCGGCATCCTCGAAATCGACCTGGAAGATCTCGCCAAAGGTATTGCGGTTCGACACCCGATAAAAACAGAACGAACTGATCAACAGGTGCACATCCAGCGCCTCCAGCCCCTGACGGAATACACCCTCGGCAGCACCGCGGCGCAGGATCTCGTCGAGCGCGGTGAGTACGGTCTTGTTCATCGAGCGAATGGCCGAGGAGCGTTTCACGTATTCACCGTGGTGCAGGTTCTCGTTGCAGACGATACGCACGAAATCGACATTGCTATCATGGTGATCGAAGGTGAACTCCACCAGCCGCCGAATGCCCTGGCGCGGTTCCAGTTCAGCCAGGTGCAGGTTGCTCTCGGTGTTGCGGATATCACCGTAGAGTTTCTCCAGCACCTCGACGTACAACTGCTCCTTGCTGTTGAAGTAGTAGTAGATCATGCGCTTGGAGGTCTGGGTGCGCTCGGCAATGGCATCGACCCGGGCGCCAGCCAGTCCCTGTTGGACGAACTCGCTGATTGCCGCTTGGAGAATGTTCTCGCGGGTCTTTTCCGGGTTGTTCTTGCGACCCTTGCGCACCACCGGATCCGGGGCAGCGCAGAGTGCTGGAGTAGTTGTCATACGGGACTCGTGGCCAACGGTTAACCCGGTGATTATGAGCCCCGGGGGACAAGGAAGAAAGCCTGCCAGCGCCGCCCCTACAAACGGGCCTGTGCCGGTGCGCCGGCCCGCGCTTTGGCCATCGCGGCCAGGCGTACGGCAACGTTGGCTGCGCCATAGCCACTGTAGCCATTGCGCCGCTGCAAGACCTCGAAGAAAAAGCGCTCCTCGAACGGCTCGGTGTACACGTGAAACAGCTCGCCGCCCTGGGCATCACGGTCATAAAGGACGTTGTAGTAGGCCAGTTCGCTTAGGAATTCGTCGTCGAAATCAAAGCGTGCGGCAAGGTCGTCATAGTAGTTGAGTGGAATATCGAGCAAGGCCACGCCAGCCTCCTTGGCCTGCTTGACCGCAGCAAAGATGTCGTCGCACTCGAAGGCAATATGGTGCACACCCGAGCCGCGATAATGCGACAGCGCATGGGAAATGGCCGTGTTGCGGTTTTCCGAGATGTTCAACGGCAAGCGGATAGAGCTGCAACGGCTGCGCAGGGCACGGCTCTTCACCAGACCATAAGGATCTGGCAACACCACCTCGTCATCGGCGGTGAAATCCAGCACGCTTTTGTAGAACAGCGCCCAACTGTCGAGACCATCGGCCGGCAAGGCCAGAGCCATGTGGTCGATGCGCTTGAGTCCCAGATCGTTGCCCGACGCTGAGGTCAGGCTGAAATCGGTCTCGTAGATGGTCCGGCCTTCCGCGTCCTGATCGACCAGATAGATCAGGCTGCCATCCGGTGCGCGCACGGCGGCCAGTTCTCGTTCGTTAGGTCCGACCAGGCCACGGTAAGGCTGGCCATGGTAGGCCACGGCGCGGGCCAGGGCCTGGGCGCTGTCCTTGACCCGGATTGCCGTGGCGCACAGGGACGGCCCGTGGCTTTCGAAAAAGTTGTGGGCAAACGAATAGGGTTCAGCGTTGAGGATCAGGTTGATATCGCCCTGGCGCAGCAAGCTGACATTCTTCGAGCGGTGTGCTCCAGCACGAGTGAAACCCAGGCGCTCCAGCCAGTTGCCGAGCTTGGCCCCGAGGGCATCATCCACAGCAAATTCGAGAAACTCGATGCCATCGTAGGCGCTGGCCGCAGGCGGCGCGAACAGCAGGTTATCGAGGGGCTGCCGGGCCTGCTGTTCAAGGCGCTGACGAGTCTTTTCCTCAAGGTACAGCAGCGAACGCAGGCCGTCGGCGGCGTTGGCTCGCGGTGGCGCAGCACGGAAACCATCGTTGAAGATCTCCAGCGACAACGGCCCGCTGTAACCGCTGGCCAGAATCGGTGCCAGAAAGCCCGCCAGGTCAAACTCGCCCTGCCCCGGGAAGCAGCGAAAATGCCGGCTCCACTCCAGCACATCCATGGCCAGCAGCGGCGCGTCGGCCATCTGCACGAAGAAGATCTTGTCACCGGGAACCTGGGCGATAGCACTTGGGTCGCCCTTGAGCGACAAGGTATGAAAACTGTCGAGAATCATCCCCAGGCTCGGGTGATCCGCCGCCTGGACAATGTCCCAGACCTGCTGCCAGGTGTTCACATGCCGGCCCCAGGCCAAGGCTTCGTAACCGATGCGCAGATCACGAGCCCCGGCGCGCTCAGCCAACAGGCGCAGGTCATCGACCAGCATCTGGTGCTCACCCAATGAATCAGCAGCAACGTTGCTGCACACCAGCACCAGATCGGTGCCCAGCTCCTGCATCAGGTCGAACTTGCGCTCGGCGCGGTCGAGGTTGCGCGCCAGACGGTCACGGCGGCAGCCTTCGAAGTCACGAAACGGCTGAAACAGGGTGATTGCCAGGCCCAGGTCGGCACAGCGCTGGCGGATTTCCCGCGGGCTGCCGGCGTAGTACAGCAAGTCGTTTTCGAAGATCTCGACCCCGTCGAAGCCTGCGGCGGCAATGGCTTCGAGTTTTTCGGGCAAGGTACCGCTCAAGGACACGGTGGCAATCGAACGCTGCATTTTTATGGCTCCGATGGGCAGGCAAAACCCGGATGCTGCGATTATTGGCGGTGAACACTTTTCGCTCAATTAAAAAGGTACTAACTGGTTAGTTTTGTGTTCGATTATCGCCCATAATAGCGTTCTACGAATTGACCCTTTTTTGACCACGGGCGCACCATTTCGACACCAGGCAGTGTTGCTCGACGAGCCAAAAGCTCCTCGACCCCTGCCGTTTCAAACGACAGCCGAGCACCCCGGCGTCCTTAGCGTTGCGTGACCAAGGCTTGACCCATAAACATAAAAATACGGGTAACCCTCCCATGATCCATTCGCACAGCACCCGCATAGCCCAGCCGCTGGCCAGCACCCCGCACGCCGGCATCGGCGACAAGATCCGTGGCGCCATGGCGGTCGGCAAGACCCGTTGGGTCATGCTCGCCCTGGTGTTCTTTGCCACCACCTTGAACTACATCGACCGCGCCGCCCTGGGCGTCATGCAGCCGATTCTGGCCAAGGAAATGAGCTGGACGGCGATGGATTACGCCAACATCAACTTCTGGTTCCAGGTCGGCTACGCCATCGGCTTCGTCCTCCAGGGCCGCTTGATCGACCGGATCGGGGTCAAGCGCGTGTTCTTCTGCGCCGTGCTGCTCTGGAGCCTGGCCACCGGTGCCCACGGCCTGGCCACCTCAGCGGTGGGCTTCATGGTCTGCCGGTTCATTCTCGGCCTGACCGAAGCGGCCAACTACCCGGCCTGCGTCAAGACCACCCGCTTGTGGTTTCCGGCTGGCGAACGCGCCGTGGCCACCGGCATCTTCAACGCCGGGACCAACGTCGGGGCAATGTTCACGCCGATGCTGCTGCCACTGATTCTCACTGTCTGGGGCTGGCAAGCCGCGTTCATGGGCATGGGCGCACTGGGCCTGGTGTGGGTGATTTTCTGGGGCCTGAAGTACTTCAATCCGGAAGATCATCCAAGCGTCAGCAAAGAAGAACTGGCCTACGTGCAGGGCGAATTGGAACCAGAACAGGCCCGCGTGCCCTTCTCGCGAATCCTGCGCATGCGCGGCACCTGGGCTTTCGCCCTGGCCTACTCGATGACCGCTCCGGTGTTCTGGTTCTACCTGTACTGGCTGCCACCATTCCTCAACCAGCAGTACAACCTGGGCATCAGCGTGACCCAGATGGGTATTCCGCTGATCGTCATCTACATCAGCGCCGACTTCGGCAGCATCGGCGGCGGTATTCTCTCGTCGTTCCTGATTGGCCGTGGCATGGCCCCGGTCAAGGCGCGCCTGCTGTCGATGCTGCTGTTCGCCGTCACCATCATCGGCGTGATCTTTGCCGCCGGCGCCAGCAGCCTGTGGGTGGCGGTACTGGCCATTTCCCTGGCCATCGCCGCACACCAGGCCTGGACCGCCAACATCTGGAGCCTGGTAATGGACTACACGCCCAAGCACATGATGAGTACGGTATTCGGCTTCGGTGGCATGTGCGCAGCCATTGGCGGAATGTTCATGACCCAGTTGGTGGGCTACATCCTGACCACGACCAATAACAACTACACCCTGCTGTTCACCATGATCCCGGCCATGTACTTCATTGCCCTGACCTGGATGTACCTGATGGCGCCACGCAAGGTACCGAACGTCGCAGCCTAAGGCTTGCGCTGCAACCAGGCAGCGCCCAGGCCACTGAGGCAGATCAACGCAATACCCACCAGCCCGGCCATGTCCGGGCTGTGTCCGAACAGCACCAGGCCGAGTATCCCGGCGAACACGATCTGACAGTAACTGAACGGCGCCAGCATGGCCGGAGGGGCATGACGGAAAGCCTGGGTCAGAAACAGGTGCGCGGTCATCCCGCAGGTGCCGAGCGCCAGTGCCATCAAGCCATGGATCAGGCTCGGAATCTGCCAGAACATCGGCACGATGGCACTCATCACCAGCGTATTCATCACACCGGTAAAGAAGTTGCTGGTAGTCGGGCTATCGATGCCGCTGAGCTTGCGGGTCAGCAACTGGTAGAAACAAAAGCACAGCGCCGAACCGAAGGGCAGCAGCACAGCGGGGGTGAACAGTGCACCCCCTGGGTGGATGATCACCGTCACTCCGACGAAACTCACCAGCACCGCTACCCACTGGCCGCGCGTGACCTTTTCGCCCAGCAATGGCAGCGACAGCGCCGTCACCAGCAGCGGCGCAAGGAAGTTGACGGCAGTTGCTTCTGCCATGGGTATGTACTGCAAGGCCGTGGTGAACAACAGGCTGGTGCCCAGCAGGCACAGGGCGCGCAACGCCTGCAGCCCCGGCCGTCGCGTTCGCAGCACACGCAACCCGGACTGCGGCAGGAAGATCGCCATCATCAGCAGGGTGTGCACCAGATAGCGCGCCCACACCACCCAGATAATCGGATAAAAGCCGGCCAGGTACTTGGACAGCGCGTCATGGCTGGCAAACAGGAAGGTTGCCACGACCACCAGCAAAATGCCCCGCAGTGGCTGGCTGGCATCATTGAGCGCAGTGGGACGGGGCATGAGGTCGGCTCGCGGGTCTTATTCTGTGAGTGCGTTATTTAGAACTCAGTTCCACTTTCAATGCAAGCACAAAAACCGCAGGGCAATACGTTCTTACCCATGCGGGCAGAAGCTGTGTGTGCCGTGATGGATTAAACGAACAATTCGGATGCAGGACTGGCCGCCGACAACTCCGCCGCTGCCGCCAGCAGTACCGGCGCCAACGCATGCATACGTGCCTCGCTCATCCGCGCGGTGGGCCCGGCGACACTGAGCACCCCCACCGTATGGCCGTCCACGGGATGGCGCACCACTGCTGCCAATGCCGAGGTACCCACCGCCGAACTTTCTACCACCCAGGCGTAGCCATGCTCACGGGCCAGACGCAGGCGCACGAGCAACTCAGCCGTGGAGGCGGGAGCGTTGGGGCCGAAGTCCTCACGCCTGGCAATGCCCTGGCGTTCGACCAGCTGCAGGGCTTCATCATCACTCAGGCTGGACAGCCAGGCGTGCCCGGAAGCGGTGTAGAACAGCGGCGCATCACGGCCCATGTCCGGGTCGTAGCGCAGCCCCGAACGCGCGCCCTGGGCCTTGGCGATCCAGGTCTGGCGGTCACCCTCGACCACGCCCAGGCGCACCAGCTCGCCGGTGTTGTGGGCCAGCTCATCGAGGATAGGTTGAACGATGTCAGCGCCGCTGCTGGCCAGGTAGCGAAAGCCCATGGCCACCAGGCGAGTACTCAGGTGATAGCGACTGCTCTCCAGGTTCTGGCGCACATAACCCAGCCGCATCAACTCGGCGAGCATGCGATGCGTGGCACTCTTGGGAATGTCCAGCTCTTCGGCCAGGGTCTGCAGGGGCAACCCGCGCGGTTCGCTGGTGAGGCGTTCGAGAAGACTGAACGCGCGTTCGATCTGACTGCCAGCCATGGTCATGGTCCCTGAAATTTGTGCCGATTTTAAAGAGCCACGGCGAAAGCGCAAATTTAAAGGGACAGGCGCAATCGCGGGGCAAGCCCCGCGAACGGACCACACACATCAGAAGTCGAAGAACACCGTCTCCCCTTCACCCTGGATACGAATGTCAAAGCGATACGCCAACTTGCCATCCACCTCGCAACGGGTCGCCACCAGCGTCTCGCGCCGCTGCGGTTGCTCGATCAGGTTGAGCACCGGGCACTGGGCGTTGGCCTGGGCTTCATCATCGAAGTACAGGCGCGTCTGCAGGTGGATGTTGATGCCCCGGGCAAACAGGCTGACGTTGATGTGCGGCGCCATCGGCACGCCTGCGCCATTGCGAACCACACCGGGTTTGAGGGTGTGCAGGGTCCACTCACCGGCATCGAAGGTGGTGGCGGTACGACCAAAACTGTTGAAGGGTTTTTCCAGATCGAAATCACCCTGGTACTGACCCGTGTGATCGGCCTGCCAGAACTCCAGGAACGAATCCCTCACCAGGTGACCGTTGCCGTCGTAGACGTTGCCGAACACCAGGATGTGTTCACCCGGGGCATCCTGGCGAGCCATGCGGTTCCAGATTTCCTGGTCACGGCCAGGGTTGCCGGCAGCCTCCAGGGCAAGGCCGATGTGCACATACGGACCGGCAGTCTGCGAAGGGGTTTCCGGCAGCAATTGAATGGGCATGGTCACCTCCTCAGCGGTTTTCGAAGTGGGTTTTGCGCTGGCCGCGCAGAACGATGTCGAAGCGATAGGCCAGGCAATCCATCGGGTTGCCGTTGCTCATGTCCAGCCGCGCAATCAGGCTCTGCACCGCCTCGGGGTTGGCGATCGATTTGACGATCGGGCACATCGGGATCAACGGATCGCCTTCGAAGTACAGCTGGGTGATCAGACGCGTCGCAATCGACGGACCGCTGATCGATACATGAATGTGGGCCGGGCGCCAGTCGTTCGGACCGTTGCGCCATGGGTACGGGCCCGGCTTGATGGTGCGGAAACTGTAGTAACCCTCGCTGTCGGTCAGGGCACGACCGACGCCACCGAAGTTGGGGTCCAACGGTGCCAGATAGCGGTCATTCTTGTGGCGGTAACGGCCGCCAGCGTTGGCCTGCCAGATTTCTACCAGGGTATGCGGTATCGGTTTGCCGTACTGATCGCAAACGCGGCCGGCGAGAATGATCCGCTCACCAATCGGCAGCCCGCCGTTGTTGAAGTTGAGCAGCAGGTCATGGTCATGCTCGCCGAACTTCAAGTGGGAAAAGTCCGGCCCGGTGCTTTCGCTGATCGACTGGGGAATGCTCACCAGCGCCTGACGTGGCGAACGGGCAATGGAAGTTTTGTAATCCGGGGTAAAGGCTTTCGGGTGCCAGTTGCGATCACGGATAGCGAAGCGACTAGTGTCTTGCGCAGACATGCCGTTCTCCTGTCTTGGAATTATTGGAGCGCCTGGGCGTGGCAGGCGAGCATGCAGTTTCCGGCATGTCTGCTCTGGGGAACATTGAAAATAACCCGAGCACTCATAACCATATGGTTATGTTTCGATCAGGAATCTGACAGAGCGACACCCGGTGAACTAATCTTTGTGCTCATGTTTCCAAGCGCGGGAGAGCACTCATGCAATGGCGAAAAGGCAGGCGTAGCGACAATGTGGTCGATGCCCGTGGCGAGGGTGGCGGCGGCATGCGCTTCGGCGGTGGCAAGGGCC
>JAVXRI010000057.1:0-36402 GCA_036643775.1 Pseudomonas sp.
GAACTGCACACCATCCTGCGCTGGGTCGCGCTGTTCCTGACCACGCCAATCGTTTTCTACAGCTGTGCACCGTTCTTCCGTGGTGCCGCCCGTGATCTGCGTACTCGCCACCTGACCATGGACGTCTCGGTGTCGCTGGCCATCGGCCTTGCCTACGGCGCAGGCATCTGGACCGCGATCACCGGCAGCGGCGAGCTGTATTTCGATGCCGTGGGCATGTTCGCCCTGTTCCTGCTGGCGGGTCGCTACCTGGAGCGCCGCGCCCGTGAACGCACCGCTGCCGCCACCGCACAACTGGTCAACCTGCTCCCCGCCTCCTGCCTGCGCCTTGGTGCGGCCGGCCAGAGCGAGCGGATCCTGCTGCGCGAACTGCAAGTGGGTGATTGCGTACTGATTCAACCCGGCCATGTGGTGCCTGCCGACGGGCGCATCGTCAACGGTCAGTCGAGTGTCGATGAGTCGCTGCTGACCGGCGAGTACCTGCCGCAGCCGCGCCGTGCCGGCGATGCAGTGACCGCCGGGACCCTTAACGTGGAAAGCGCGCTGACCGTCGAAGTCCAGGCCCTGGGCCAGGACACGCGCCTGTCAGCCATCGTCCGCCTGCTGGAACGTGCCCAGTCGGAAAAGCCACGCCTGGCCGAAATCGCCGACCGCGCCTCGCAATGGTTCCTGCTGTTCTCTCTGGTTGCAGCGGCCGCCATCGGCCTGCTCTGGTGGCATCTTGACCCTTCGCGGGCGTTCTGGATCGTCCTGGCCATGCTCGTGGCTACTTGCCCCTGCGCCCTGTCCCTGGCCACACCGACCGCGCTCACCGCCGCCACCGGCACTTTGCACAAACTCGGCCTGCTGCTGACTCGCGGGCATGTACTCGAAGGTTTGAACCAGATCGACACGGTGATCTTCGACAAGACCGGCACCCTCACCGAAGGCCGCCTGACCTTGCGCGCAATTCGCCCACTGGCTGACGCCGACGCCGATCAGTGCCTGATGCTCGCTGCGGCGCTCGAGAATCGCTCCGAACACCCCATTGCCCGCGCCTTCGGGCGCGCCAGCGTGCCAGCCGACGAAGTCCATGCCGAGCCAGGCCTGGGGCTTGAAGGGGTGGTCCAGGGGCAGCGCCTGCGCATTGGCGAGCCTGGATTCGTCTGTGCCCTGAGCGGCAGCGCAATCCCGTCGATGCCCGCCGAGCCCGGCCAATGGTTGCTGCTCGGCGACGCGCAGGGAGCCCTGGCTTGGCTGGTGCTGGATGATCGCCTGCGCAGTGACGCCGGCGACCTGCTCGCGGCCTGCCGCGCCCGTGGCTGGAAGACGCTACTGCTGTCCGGCGACAGTTCGCCAATGGTCCAGAGCGTCGCTGCCGAACTGCAGATCGACCAGGCCATTGGTGGCTTGCGCCCCGATGACAAGCTGGAAAAACTCAAGGCCCTGCAACAACAGGGCCGCAAAGTGCTGATGCTCGGCGACGGCGTCAACGACGTACCGGTGCTGGCCGCCGCAGATATCAGTATCGCCATGGGCTCGGCCACCGACCTGGCGAAAACCAGCGCCGATGCGGTGCTGTTGTCCAATCGCCTCGACGCATTGGTCCAGGCCTTCAGCCTGGCCCGGCGCACGCGCCGGATCATTATCGAGAACCTGCTCTGGGCCGCGCTGTATAATGGCCTGATGCTGCCCTTCGCTGCCCTCGGCTGGATCACGCCGGTATGGGCGGCCATTGGCATGTCAGTCAGTTCGCTGATCGTGGTGCTCAACGCCCTGCGCCTGACCCGGGTCAGCGCTCCGGCCGCCACCGGCGCAGCGACCCGCGCCTCACACCCTGCCACGGCCTGATCAGGAGCCCCCATGCCCGCGCTTTACATCATGATCCCGGCCGCGCTGCTGATCGTCGCCATTGCCATCTACATCTTCTTCTGGGCAGTGGACAGCGGCCAGTACGACGACCTCGACAGCCCGGCCCACAGCATCCTGTTCGACGACCAGGACCCACAGCACACTGCGGCCATGGACGAAGCCGACGGCAAGAAACCCGACGACGGCGCCCCACCCCGTGCTTGACCTGCTGCCCCTGCTCAGCTCGGCGCTGATTCTCGGCCTGCTTGGCGGCGGTCACTGCCTGGGCATGTGTGGCGGCCTGATGGGCGCTCTGACCCTGGCCATCCCCAAGGAACAGCGCAGCCGCCGCTTTCGCCTGCTGCTGGCCTACAACCTGGGGCGCATCTTCAGCTACGCCCTCGCCGGTCTGCTGCTCGGCCTGGCCGGCTGGGCGGTAGCCAACAGCCCGGTGGCCCTGGGTATGCGCGTGGTCGCCGCCTTGCTATTGATCAGCATGGGCTTGTACCTGGCCGGCTGGTGGAGCGGCCTGACCCGTATCGAGGGCCTGGGTCGCGGCCTGTGGCGCCATATCCAGCCAGTGGCCAACCGACTGCTGCCGGTCTCCAGCCTGCCCCGCGCCCTGCTGCTCGGCGCCTTGTGGGGCTGGCTGCCGTGCGGCCTGGTCTACAGCACCCTGCTCTGGGCGGCGAGCCAGGGCAACGCTGCGGACAGCGCACTGCTGATGTTGGCCTTCGGCCTTGGCACCTGGCCGGTGCTGCTGGCCACGGGGCTGGCCGCAGAACGCACCAATGCCTTGTTGCGCAAGCGAGGGGTTCGAGTCGCCGGCGGTGTGCTGGTGATCCTGTTCGGCATTTGGACCCTGCCCGGCCCGCACCAGCACTGGCTGATGGGCCACTGAAGCGCCTTTGATACAAATCAAGACGGGCTCTTTACCGCGACCCTAGACTTCGGGCATTGCTGCTCATTCTGGGAATCACCCACATGCTCGACGCACTCCGTTGGGACCCCGACCTGATCCGTCGCTACGACCTGTCCGGCCCACGCTACACCTCCTATCCAACCGCGGTGCAACTGCACAGCGAAGTCGGCTCCTTCGACCTGCTGCACGCCCTGCGCGACAGCCGCCGGGCCGTTCGCCCGCTGTCGCTGTACGTGCACGTGCCGTTTTGCGCCAACATCTGTTACTACTGCGCCTGCAACAAAGTCATCACCAAGGACCGTGCCCGCGCCCAGCCCTACTTGCAGCGCCTGGAGCAGGAAATCCAGCTGATTGCCTGCCACCTCGACCCCAAGCAGACGGTTGAGCAACTGCATTTCGGTGGCGGCACCCCGACCTTTCTCAGCCACGTCGAACTGCGCCAGCTGATGGCCCATTTGCGCCAGCATTTCAATCTGCTGGACGACGACTCCGGTGACTACGGCATCGAGATCGACCCGCGCGAAGCCGACTGGCCGACCATGGGCCTGCTGCGCGAACTGGGTTTCAACCGGGTCAGCCTGGGCGTACAGGACCTCGACCCGGCGGTACAACGGGCGATCAACCGCCTGCAAAGCCTGGAACAGACCCGGGCGATCATCGAAGCAGCGCGCACCCTGCAGTTTCGCTCGATCAACATCGACCTGATCTACGGCCTGCCCAAGCAGACACCTGAAGGTTTTGCCCGCACCGTGGACGAAATCATCAAGCTGCAGCCAGACCGTCTGTCGGTGTTCAACTATGCCCACCTGCCGGAGCGCTTCATGCCCCAGCGGCGCATCGACAGCGATGACCTGCCGGCACCTGCTGCGAAGCTGGAAATGCTGCATCGCACCATCGAGCAACTGACCGCTGCGGGATACCGCTACATCGGCATGGACCATTTCGCCCTGCCCGATGACGAACTGGCCATTGCCCAGGAAGAATCGACCCTGCAGCGCAATTTCCAGGGTTACACCACCCACGGCCATTGTGACCTGATTGGCCTCGGCGTCTCGGCCATCAGCCAGATCGGCGACCTGTACTGCCAGAACACCAGTGACCTGAACGGCTACCAGGACACCCTGTCCAGCGCCCAGCTGGCCACCAGCCGCGGCCTTGTCTGTACGGCCGACGACCGGCTACGGCGCGCAGTGATACAGCAACTGATCTGTCATTTCGAACTGGATTTCGAGACTATCGAAAAGGACTTCACTATCGACTTTCGCGGCTACTTCAAGGATCAGTGGCCGGCCCTGCAAGCCATGCACGACGACGGCCTGATCAACCTCAGCAATCAGCGCATCCAGGTCCTGCCCGCCGGGCGCCTGCTGGTGCGCTCGGTGTGCATGGTCTTCGACGCCTACCTCGGCATGCACAGCCGGCAACGCTTCTCCCGGGTCATCTGACCCTGCGCGCACGGACGCGGTTTACAGTCATACTTGTAAAGCACACTATGTTTAAGGGAGGTCGGACGATACGCCGCACCTCAACCAGCGCACCCTACCCGGGTGCGGGCTGGCCGAAACCCCATGCCCTGAGTTACCCTTACGGCTTATGTGTGCTTTACACCAAGGAATGAAGAAATGTCCGAGCCAGTCAAACTGCGCCCTCACAACCAGGCCCATTGCAAGGATTGCAGCCTGGCGCCTCTGTGCCTGCCATTGTCGCTGAACTTGGAAGACATGGATGCACTGGATGAAATCGTCAAACGCGGGCGACCGCTGAAAAAAGGCGAATTTCTGTTCCGTCAGGGCGACAACTTTGCTTCGGTCTACGCAGTGCGCTCCGGCGCCCTGAAAACCTTCAGCCTCAGTGACAGCGGTGAAGAGCAGATCACCGGCTTCCACCTGCCCAGCGAACTGGTCGGGCTGTCCGGCATGGACACCGAAGCCTACCCGGTTTCAGCCCAGGCCCAGGAAACCACGTCGGTCTGTGAAATCCCCTTCGAACGCCTCGATGAGCTTTCGGTACAGCTGCCACAGCTGCGCCGTCAGCTGATGCGGGTGATGAGCCGCGAGATTCGCGATGACCAGCAGATGATGCTGCTGTTGTCGAAGAAAACCGCCGACGAGCGTATCGCCACCTTCCTGGTCAACCTCTCGGCGCGTTTCCGTGCCCGCGGTTATTCGGCCAACCAGTTCCGCCTGAGCATGTCGCGCAACGAAATCGGCAACTACCTGGGCCTGGCCGTGGAAACTGTTTCACGGGTTTTCACCCGCTTCCAGCAGAACGGCCTGATCGCCGCCGAAGGCAAGGAAATCCACATCCTCGACCCGATCCAGCTGTGTGCACTGGCCGGTGGCGCGGTAGAGAGCTGACCCCGCAGGATAAAGGTATACTGGCGGGCATTCGTTTTTCAGGATACCCGCCCCATGCACAGCGATACCTTCGACCTCAAAGCCCTGATCCGCCCCGTACCGGACTTCCCGAAAGCCGGGGTGATCTTTCGCGATATCACGCCGCTGTTCCAGTCACCGCGGGGCTTGCGCCATGTGGCCGACGCCTTTATCGAGCGCTATGTCGAAGCCGAATTCAGCCATATCGGCGCCATGGACGCCCGTGGCTTCCTGATCGGCTCGATCATCGCCCACCAGTTGAACAAGCCGCTGATTCTGTTCCGCAAGCAGGGCAAACTGCCGGCTGACGTGCTCGCCGAAGGCTACCAGACCGAATACGGTGAAGCGTTCCTCGAAGTGCATGCCGACAGCTTGTGCGAAGGCGACTCGGTGCTGATTTTCGATGACCTGATCGCCACTGGCGGCACCTTCGTGGCAGCGAGCAACCTGGTGCGCCGCATGGGTGCGCAGGTATTCGAGGCGGCGGCGATCATTGATCTGCCGGAACTGGGTGGCTCGCAGAAACTGCAGGCGCTGGGTATTCCGACCTTCTGCCTGACCGAGTTCTCGTTGAGCGAGCGCTGAGCGCCCCACGCTTGTGTGTAGGAGCGGATTTATCCGCGATGGGTCGCAACGCGGCCCCAAAAATGGGACTGCTGCGCAGTCCATCGCGGATAAATCCGCTCCTACGCTATCCGAGGTGAACCTACAACGAAATCGGCTTGCGCCCCGCAAAAGAGTGCGCCAGCGTCCCGCCGTCCACCAGCTCCAGCTCTCCACCCAACGGCACGCCATGGGCGATACGCGAAGCAACCAGCCCCTTGTCGGCCAGCAACTGGGCAATGTAGTGAGCCGTTGCCTCACCTTCCACTGTCGGGTTGGTCGCCAGGATCACCTCGGTAAAGGTGCCCTGCTCTTCGATACGCGCCATCAATTGCGGAATACCGATCGCCTCAGGCCCCAGCCCGTCCAGTGGTGACAGGTGCCCCTTGAGCACAAAGTAGCGACCGCGATAACCGGTCTGCTCCACCGCATAGACATCCATCGGCCCCTCGACCACGCACAGCAGCGTATCGTCACGGCGCGTATCAGCGCACTGTGGGCACAGCTCTTGCTCTGTGAGGGTCCGGCATTGCCGGCAATGCCCGACCCCTTCCATGGCCTGGCTCAGGGCCTGAGCGAGGCGCGTGCCGCCACTGCGGTCGCGCTCGAGCAACTGCAGGGCCATGCGCTGAGCGGTTTTCTGGCCGACGCCGGGCAAGATGCGCAAGGCATCGATCAGTTGGCGAATCAGGGGACTGAAGCTCATGGGCATTAACCTGGATATTCAATAAGCGCGAGAAAAAACGACGATGGGAGCAACGACCTCACAGCCGTGCTCCCACCGTAGGTACTACAAGTGCTGACTCAGAATGGCATCTTGAAACCAGGTGGCAGTTGCATGCCAGCGGTCATACCACCCATTTTCTCCTGGCTGTTCTGCTCGACCTTGCGCACAGCGTCGTTGACGGCGGCGGCGATCAGGTCTTCCAGCACTTCCTTGTCTTCCTGCATCAGGCTGTCGTCCAGGCTGATGCGCTTGACGTCGTGACGACCGGTCATCACCACGCTCACCAGGCCGGCGCCGGATTGGCCGGTCACCTCGGCGTTGGCCAGCTCTTCCTGCATCTTGGCCATTTTTTCCTGCATCTGCTGGGCCTGCTTCATCAGGCCGGCCATGCCACCTTTCATCATGGGGGATCACCTCAAATTTGAACTTACGGGGTGCGGCGAGGGCATCGCCCGGGCCGCTTGTGTCATTCGGTCATTCGCCCTGGGCTACCTGGGCATCTACAGGCTCAATGGTATCGTGTCGAACCATCGCGCCAAACTGCTTGATCATCTGCTGGATGAGCGGGTCAGCCTCGATTGAAGCCTCCGCCTCGCCCTGGCGCTCGGCACGCTTGCGAGATGCCGCCTGGGCCGGGGTTTCCTGCTCCGGGCGAATCAGCTCGATGGACAATTTGAGCGTGCGCCCGAAGTGCTGGTTCAACGCATCGTTAAGACGACGCTGCTGGGTGGCATTGAACAGCGCGCTGTGTGCCGGGTCCAGGTGCAGCAGCCAGTCATCGCCTTCGGCGGCCATCAACGTACAGTTGGCGGCGATACTGCCGGTCATCCCGGAGATCGGCAAGTGTGGGAATAATTCCAGCCATTGCAACGCCAGGCCGGTGGCGGGCATGGCCGCAGGCGAAGGTTCGGGCGTTACAACGGGCGCATCCTCATGGACATGCTCAATCGCCAGCTCATCCAGATAACTGTAGCTGGCCGGATCCATTTCCGGCTCATAGTAATCTTCATCCAGCGGCGGCTCGTCGTCACGATCCATGCCTGCGGGACTGTAGCCGATGCTGTCATCGTGAGGCGGCTCGTCCTGGCGAACAACAGCCTGAACCGGCGCTGGCGCCGACTGTGGCGGTTCGACTGCTGGCTCAGGGGCAGGCGCGACCTCAGGCTCGGCAGCAGGCTCCAGCGGAGCAGGATCGTTCCACGGCAGATCGACAACCGGCTCTGGCACCTCGACCTTGGCTTCAACAGGCGCGGGCTCAGGTGCCGGCTCAGCAACAGGCTCCGGCTCTGGAGCAGCAGGTTCAGGCGCAGGTTCAGGTTCGACAACCGGCGCAGCAATCACAACAGGCGCAGCCGCGCTGGCTGCTGCCACCGTACTTGCCGAATCAGCTGTGGCCTGGCTGATCCCCACCGGCTTTAGTACCGGTGTCGGTGCGTCATCGGTATCGGCCGGGCGGAACGCCAGCATGCGCAGCAGCACCATTTCGAAGCCACCGCGTGGCTCGGGTGCCAACGGCAGGTCACGGCGTCCGATCAAACCCATCTGATAGTAGAACTGTACGTCTTCGGCGGGCAGCGCCTGGGCCAGGGCCAAGACCCGGTCACGATCGCCCTGACCGTTATCCACAGCCTCAGGCAGCGCCTGGGCAACGGCAACGCGATGCAGCACATTGAGCATCTCGGCCAGTACGCCGTTCCAGTCCGGGCCCTGCTCGGCCAGGTGACGCACCGCTTCGAGCAAGGCCCTGGCATCACCTTCGAGCAGCGCCTGCAGAACGCCATAGACCTGCCCATGATCGAGGGTGCCGAGCATTGCCCGCACATCCGCGGCCAGCACCTTGCCCTCACCGAAGGCAATCGCCTGGTCAGTCAGGCTCATGGCGTCACGCATCGAGCCGTCGGCCGCACGGCCAAGCAGCCACAAGGCATCGTCTTCAAACGGAACGTTCTCGGCACTCAGCACATGGCTCAAGTGCTCGACCACCCGCTCGGGGGTCATGTTCTTCAGCGAAAACTGCAGGCAGCGCGAGAGGATGGTCGCCGGCAGCTTTTGCGGATCGGTGGTGGCGAGGATGAACTTGACGTAGGGCGGCGGCTCTTCCAGGGTCTTGAGCAAGGCGTTGAACGAGTGGCTGGAGAGCATGTGCACTTCGTCGATCAGGTAGACCTTGAAGCGCCCGCGACTTGGCGCGTACTGCACGTTGTCGAGCAGTTCGCGGGTATCTTCGACCTTGGTGCGGCTGGCGGCGTCGATTTCGATCAGGTCAACGAAACGGCCTTCGTCGATCTCCCGGCACACCGAACAGGTACCGCAAGGTGTCGAGGTAATGCCGGTTTCGCAGTTCAGGCACTTGGCGATGATCCGCGCGATCGTGGTCTTGCCCACGCCGCGGGTACCGGTGAACAGGTAGGCATGGTGCAGGCGCTGGTTGTCCAGTGCATTGATCAAGGCCTTGAGCACATGGGTCTGGCCGACCATTTCGCGGAACGAGCGCGGACGCCATTTACGTGCAAGAACCTGATAACTCATCGAAAACCGTCAAATAGATAGACCAAAGACCGCTAATCCTAGCGGAGCAGGCCTGAAATTGCATCCGCTATGCAGCCTGACGTATAAGCTTTGTTCGCCAGGATGCTGATACTGCACAGGGAGACGTGGATGCGCTGGGTTTTAAGCCTGTTGATGCTGTGCGTCGGCCAACTGCCGGCGCACGAGTTGCCCCCATTGCGCTTTGCCATCGCCGACAGCTGGACCATGCCGCTGGTACGCCTGGAAAACAACCGGCCAGTGGAAGGCATCATGTTCGACCTGATGAACACCCTGGCTGCCGACCTCCAGCGCCATGCCGAATACCATGTAATGCCGCGTTTGCGCCTGCAGGCGGCCATGGAGCGTGGCAGCGTTGACGTGCGCTGCTTCGTGATGCCGTCCTGGACGAGCGGACCGTCGGGCAACTTCAGCTGGAGCCCACCGCTGTTCCTGCAACGCGACTGGCTGGTAGCCGATAGCCGGGAGGCCGCGCCGACTGCCCTGGCCAACCTGCCGAGCCAGGTCATTGGTACCGTGCTTGGCTTTCATTACCCCGCCCTGCAGGCGCAATTCGATAGCGGCCACTTTGAACGTGACGACGCCCGCAATCAGTTGCAAGTACTGCAGAAACTGCAGGCCGGACGTTATCGCTATGCGGTCAGCAGTCAGTTGAGTCTGGATTGGTTCAATCGCTCGCTGCCTGCAGCTCAACGCTTCAAACCGGTGGCACTGCTGGAGGAGCAGGCACTGAGCTGTTATGTGCGAAATGATCCCGGCGTACCCACGCAAGGTATTCTGCGCAGCCTTGAGGCGATGAAGAAGGCTGGGGTAATCGAGCGCATAGTCAAACGCCACACAACAACGCTGGTCAGCCAGACACAAGCAGGCACGACGGCACACGCAATAGAGGACAATTAGAAACGAGGGGGGGGGGATTGAAACAGAAACAAGCGCATGGCTTGAAATAGGTGGCGACCCCACCAGCCACACCCCGGCACTCGATGTTCCCGCTGTGGCTGCTCCCTTCCGGGCCTGACCAGGTTAACGGGTAATCAATGCGGGGGGACCGATGGGGTCACCATAACGCAGCTCATCTGGCGACGAGCCGCGCCATTGTACCGGCATCAAGTGAAGATACAACCTCTAATTCAAAAAAAACCATCACCACTCAATGACTTGGCTCTGTTCTACGACGCAGTGACAGCCGTTTCATCGAGCGTAGGCAGGGCCTGCCGGGTGATCCGCAGGTGGATAAAGTGCAGCTTGGCCACCACCGGCTTGCCCAGCACGAAGGGATAAAAATCCACCTGCCCCATGCTGCGCGACAGTTCGTTGAGCATCGCCGACAGCTCGACCCAGGCGTTGAGAAACGCCAGGAAGCGATCCCCTTGCGGGTCGTCAGGACGGTACAGGTCTTCACGCTGGAATGGCGGATAGTCCAGGTCCAGGCTGCTTGCGTTCATGCCCAGGGCCAAGGCGGTGTCCAGAGCATCGGTCATGTGCAGGTAATGCGCCCAGGTTTCCGCCCAGTCTTCCCACGGGTGCATGGTCGCGTAGGCACTGACATGGGCCTGCGCCCAATCGTTTGGCGCGCCTTGCTGATAATGCCGATCAAGGGCCTCGGCGTAGCTCTGGCGTTCGTCGCCGAACAGTGCGCGAAAATCCTCCAGCCACGCTGAATCGGCGATCAGCCGGTCCCAGTAGTAATGCCCGACCTCATGGCGCAGGTGACCGAGCAAGGTTCGATAGGGCTCGTGCAACTGCACCCGCACCCGTTCACGCCAGTCATCGTCGGCCTCGCGTACGTCCAGGGTGATCAGGCCATTGGCATGGCCGGTGGTGGGCGCATTGCCTTCAAGGTCGACACCGATGAAGTCAAAGGCCAGACCTTCAGGGCGCTGCTCGCTTTTCGGTTCGACGACCAGACCCAGGTGCAGCAACTGTGCGGTCAGACGACGCTTGGCCGTTTCCAGCTTGCGCCAGCGCGAATGGTTTTCCTCGATCGACAGGTCAGGGATGGTGCGGTTCAGGCGGCAAGCCAGGCACAGCCGGTGAGGCTCGTCAGCGGCCAGCAGCCAGTTGCAGGCCGCCGGGGTATCGAGATTGGCGCAACGGCGCAGGGAGCCCGCTTCAGGCTCGCCATCAAGCAACCAGAGACCGTCGCCAGGCCCGGGCGACAGGCTGGCGACCAGATTGCCCAGCGGCCAATAACCCAGTGCCGCCTGGCAGGCCAGGCACTGGCTGTTGCGAAAGAACACCGACTGCCCGCACTGGCATTGCCAGACCCGATCCGGCCGGTGCTCGCGACTGACAAAGGTCGCCGCGATCCTGGCGCCCAGTTGCTCGAAAAAACGGTACATGGCGATCCCTCCTGGCTGCTTGCCAAGACTAGACCATGGGCACCGCTACGCTGCTGTGTTTACACGGCGATACCCTGCTCGGCGAGGAAGGACACGAATGCATCCTCGTCGAGCACCTTGAGCCCCAGCTCGTTGGCTTTGGCCAGCTTGGAACCGGCGCCGGGCCCGGCAACCACGCAATGGGTCTTGGCTGATACCGACCCCGCGACCTTGGCACCGAGACCTTCCAGTTTGTCCTTGGCGACATCGCGACTCATGCGCTCCAGGGATCCGGTCAGCACCCAGGTCTGACCAGCCAGTGGCAGGCCGGCAGCGACCTTCTTCTCGCTCGACCAGTGCATGCCGAACTCACGCAACTGTGCCTCGATGGCCAGGGCCAGCGCGGCATTGGCCGGCTGCTGGAAATAGCTGCGCACCGCATCGGCCTGCTTGGCCGCCAGCGCCTGGCGCAGGTCGATGCCATCAGCGGCGATGATCTTTTCCAGGCTGTCGAGCTTGGCCACCAGTTTTTCCGCACCCGTCGGCCCCACCGAGGGGATGTCCAGCTTGGCGATCAAGCCCGCCAGGGTGGTACTGGCAGCAAATTCGGCGCCCAGCTCGCCTTCGTCCTGCAACTGCAACCCGCGCTCAAGCAGTTGCGCAATGACGGTGCGGTTGTGTTCATCTTCGAAGAAGCTGTGGATCTCGTGAGCCACTTCCAGACCGATATCCGGCAGGTAGGTCAGCACCTGCGGCAATGCCGCCATGACCCGCTGCAGCGAGCCCAGAGAGCGCGCCAGGACCTTGGCCGTCTCTTCGCCGACGTCAGGAATACCCAGGGCATAGATGAAGCGCGCAAGACCAGGCTGCTTGCTGGCGGCAATGGCCGCCAGCAGGTTCTTGCTCGACAGTTCGGCAAAGCCTTCCAGGTCAACGATCTGCTCGAAGGTCAGCTGATACAGGTCGGCTGGCGAACGGATCAGGCCCTCATCCACCAACTGCTCGACGCTTTTTTCGCCCAGCCCTTCAATGTCCATGGCCCGCCGCGAGACGTAGTGAATGATCGCCTGCTTGAGTTGCGCAGCACAGGCCAGACGGCCGACGCAACGGTACACTGCACCCTCACTGACGGTCTCCTTGCCCTTGCTGCGCTTGATAAGCTGCGTACGCTCGACTTGCGAGCCACACACCGGGCACTGCGTGGGAATATGCACAGGCCGGGCATCGTCAGGGCGACGTTCGGCAACAACCTGCATGACCTGCGGAATCACGTCGCCAGCGCGGCGAATGATGACCGTATCGCCAATCATCAAGCCCAGGCGTGCCACTTCATCCATGTTGTGCAGGGTGGCGTTGGACACCGTGACTCCGGCCACTTTCACCGGCTTGAGCCGCGCCACCGGGGTTACCGCGCCGGTACGCCCGACCTGGAACTCCACGTCCAGCACTTCGGTCAGCTCTTCCATGGCCGGAAACTTGTGGGCGATGGCCCAGCGCGGTTCACGCGCGCGGAAACCCAGTTCACGCTGGGAGGCCAGGCTGTTGACCTTGAACACCACGCCATCGATCTCATACGGCAGGTCGTTGCGGCGCGCGCCGATATCGCGGTAGTACTCCAGGCATTCGGCCACGCCTGCCGCATGGCGCAGTTCACGGCTGATCGGCATGCCCCAGGCCTTGAGCTGCTCCAGGGTACCGATATGCGTCTCGGCCAGTGGCGCCGAAACTTGCCCCAGGCCATAGCAGCAGAATTCCAGCGGGCGGCTGGCGGTAATCTTCGAATCCAACTGGCGCAAGCTACCCGCCGCAGCGTTGCGCGGGTTGGCAAAGGTTTTGCCGCCCGCTTCGATCTGCGCCTGGTTGAGGCGCTCGAAGCCGGCCTTGGACATGTACACCTCACCGCGCACTTCAAGCACGGCAGGCCAACCCTCACCCTGCAGCTTCAGGGGAATGTTGCGCACGGTGCGCACGTTGACGCTGATATCTTCACCGGTGGTGCCGTCACCACGGGTGGCGCCCTGTACCAGTTGCCCGTCGCGGTACAACAAGCTGACAGCCAGACCATCGAGCTTGGGCTCACAACTGTAATCCACTGCCGCACCGTCACCGAACAGGTCGCCAGCCGGCAGATCGAGCCCTTCGACCACCCGCCGGTCGAACTCGCGAAGGTCGTTTTCCTCGAAAGCGTTACCCAAGCTCAGCATCGGCACTTCGTGGCGCACCTGACTGAACGCCGACAACGCCGCGCCACCGACGCGCTGAGTCGGCGAATCGGCCGTCACCAGTTCAGGGTGCTCGGCCTCCAGGGCCTTGAGCTCGTTGAACAGACGGTCGTATTCGGCGTCCGGAACACTGGGCTCGTCGAGCACGTAATAGCGATAGTTGTGCTGGTCGAGTTCGGCGCGCAGTTCGAGGATTCGGGATTCGGCGGTCATTTTCGTATTCTCTTGCAAAGCAAAAGAGCAGCCTGGGCTGCTCTTCGGGGCATGTCTTTACTGTCTGTAGTGTACCCATCGCCGGCAAGGCCGGCTCCCACAGCAGGTCATTATCATCATTGTGGGAGCCGGCCTTGCCGGCGATGCTGTTAGCGTTTCTGAGTCAGCGCGCGGCGCTCGAACTCGACGATGCGCTGACGGTAATGCTCGATGGTCTGGGCAGTCATCACGCTGCGCTGATCGTCCTTGAGCTCACCGTTGAGCTCATGAGCCAGCTTGCGCGCCGCAGCCACCATGACATCGAAGGCCTGCTTGGGATGACGCGGACCTGGCAGACCGAGGAAGAAGCTCACCGCACGGGTGCTGAAGTGATCGATGTCGTCCAGGTCGAACACGCCAGGTTTGACGGCGTTGGCCATGGAGAACAGTACTTCGCCATTGCCGGCCATGCTTTCGTGACGGTGGAAGATGTCCATCTCACCAAAGCGCAAACCGCTTTCAAGAATGTTCTGCAGCAACGCCGGGCCCTTGAAGCCACCTTCGTCACGGGAAATCACGCTGATCACCAGAACTTCTTCAACCGGTGGCAGATCACGGACTTCAGTGGTGCCAAAGGCGCTGCCGGTGCTACGGGTTTCATCCGGGAAATCGTCGTCAACGCTGGCAAACAGGTCCGGCTCACGCTCACGCGGCTCGGCGGCCAGGTTCAGGTCGCCCTGCTGCGGCTCGCTGCCACGCTTGCGCTTGGACGCTTTTGGCTTGCTGCCATTGTCACGCTCGCGCCCGGCACTCATGGACGGCAGGTCGTGCTCATCCAGCTCGGGTTCCTTATGGGTGTCCAATACTCGAGGCTGGCCGATCAACTCGGCGCTGTTTTCCTCATCCGAGGCATTGGAGAAGCTGCGGTCCAGGCGAAATTTCAGCTTGCCCTTGCCGCCGCGCATACGGCGCCAGCCATCAAAAAGAATACCGGCAATGACAATGATGCCGATGACGATCAGCCACTCGCGCAGACCGATTTCCATGTAATCCTGTGCCTCTGTAAAAAATGCTGAAAAATAAAGGGTTTAAACCCCTTTAAAACGTGGCGCCAACTCTATGTTCTGACAGGCGTTTTACCCACGCAAAAAATAAGTGACATTAAGCTAGCACGACCAAAGATAACTTTACACCGTCTGTCGCAACTGACAGGGCCATTTAGCGCAGGTTCACGCCATATCGCCTCCAATCAGGCGTCGACCATGGCCATCGCCTCCTCCACATCAACTGCAACAAGACGTGAACAACCCGGCTCGTGCATGGTAACCCCCATCAACTGGTCAGCCATCTCCATGGCGATCTTGTTGTGGGTGATATAGATGAACTGCACTGTCTGACTCATCTCCTTGACCAGTCGGGCGTAACGTCCGACGTTGGCATCATCCAGTGGCGCATCGACTTCATCGAGCATGCAAAACGGCGCCGGGTTCAATTTGAAAATGGCAAACACCAGGGCCAGGGCGGTCAGCGCTTTCTCCCCACCCGAGAGCAGGTGGATGGTGCTGTTCTTCTTGCCCGGTGGCCGCGCCATAATTGTTACCCCTGTATCGAGTAGATCTTCGCCCGTCAGTTCCAGGTAAGCGCTGCCACCACCGAAAACTTTTGGGAAAAGTGCCTGTAATCCGGCATTTATCTGATCAAAGGTATCTTTGAAGCGGTTGCGGGTTTCCTTGTCGATCTTGCGAATGACGTTTTCCAGGGTGTCCAGGGCTTCGACCAGATCGGCATTCTGCGCATCCAGATAGCGCTTGCGCTCTGACTGCTGCTGGTACTCGTCGATGGCCGCCAGGTTGATCGCCCCCAGACGCTGAATGCGGGCGTCGATGCGTTCCAGCTCCTGCTCGGCTTCTTGCTCGCTGGCAGCTTCGCTCAAGGTTTCCAGCACCCCTTGCAGGTCGTAGCCGTCGGCTTGCAGCTGCTCTTGCAGGGTCTTGCGCCGCACGCTCAAGCCCTGCCATTCCAGACGGTGCTGCTCCAGCTGACCACGCAGGAGTTGCGCTTGCTGCTCGGCCTGGGTACGGCGTTTTTCCGCATCGCGCAGCTCGCGGTCAGCCTCATCCATGTGCAGGCGCGCCTGACGCATTTCGTCATCGACGCTCATGCGTTTTTCCAGTAATTCTTCGAGCTTCAGGCGCAACTCTTCCAGTGGCGCTTCGCCCTCCTCCAGGTTGAGGGTAAGCTGCTCGCGTTTTTCCGTCAGGCGCTCCGACTGCAGTTCCAGGCGTTCCAGGGCCTGGCGGGTAGAGTCATGCTGAGCTCGCAGCGAACCCAGGCGCACGGCCAGTTGATGGCCATGATCCTTGTGCTGACGAGCCTCCTGGCGCACCCGGTCGAGACGCTCGCGCAGGCTGTCGCGCTGGGCCAGGAGCAACTCGCGTTGCTCGGTATCCTGAGCCATCAGGTCGAGCGCATCCTGCAATTGCAGGCGCGACTCGCCGAGATTCTCGCCTTCGAGGGCGCGCTGCTCCAGCAACTCGGCCAGCTCTTCTTCCAGACGGCGGCGGCGCAAGCTCAGTTGCTCGGCCCGCGCCTTGCCGGCCGACAGGCGTGCATTGAGTTCGCTCTGCTGGCGGGCCTCGTCCTGAGCGCAACGACGCAAGTGCTCGCGACGCTCTTCAAGGGCCTGCTGCTGTTCACGCTGCGCCTGCAACTGAGCTTCGAGCAACTCAAGCGAGGCCTCCAGCTCCTGGTGCTCAAGACCCAGGCGCTCCAGTTCCTGACCGCGGGCCAGTACACCACCCTGGGCATCACTGGCGCGATTGACCCGCAGGAAATGCCGACCAACCCAGTAGCCATCACGACTGACCAGACTCTGACCGTCGCTCAAGTTGCTGCGCTGGGCCAATGCCTGCTCAAGGTTTTCCACCGGCAGCACCTGACCCAGCCAAGGCGTCAGATCGAACCGCCCTTCAACTTTGTCGAGCAAGCTGCCCGATATACGCGCACTTTCGCCCATTGCATCAAGCAAACGCAGATCGCCCTGACTGAACGTCGCCAGATCCAGGCCGTTGAAATCATCAACCAGCACCGCCTGCAAATCAGCGCCCAGCACGGTTTCCACGGCCAGCTCCCACCCCGGCTCGACCCGCAGGCCCTCGGCCAGGCGCGGGCGCTGCTCCAAACCTTGCTCGCGCAGCCACTGCGCAGTGCCGGTACCCGGATCGAGCGCAGCCTGCTGCAGGGCTTCGAGCGATGCCAGGCGACCACCGAGACGTTGCAACTCACCCTGGGCTTGTTGCTGTGTTTGGACTGCCTCCTGCAGTTGCTCGCGCAGCGCCTCCAACTGCTCGACCACCTGTTGTTCCTGCAACTGCAGGTCTTCGAGCACCAGCTCGCTGGTGGCCACTTGCTCACTCAGCTCCAGAATCGCGGCGTCCTCAGGATCGGCGCTGAGCTGATCGCGCTCCTCGCCCAGTTTGCGTTGGCGTTCGGCCAGACGCTCCAAGGCCTGTTCCAGCTGCTGGATACGCGCCTGCTGCACTTCGGCCTGGCGACGCGGCTCAGCTGAGCGGGTGTTGAACGTGTCCCACTGCTCTTGCCAGCCGTGCATGGTGCCTTCGGCTTCTTCGAGGGTCGCGGCCGACTCTTCGGCGGCGGCCAGGGTCATTTCCTGCTCGGGCTCAAGCAGTTCGAGCTCTTCACCCAAGGTAGCCAGCAAGGTGCGATCATGGCCCAGGTGCGACTCGGTCTCCAGGCGCGAGCGCTCGGCTTCCTTGAAGTCGTCCTGAAGCTGGCGCAGACGCTGCTGGCCATGCTGGATGCTTTGTTCGACCCGGGCGATATCGCCGCCGACCGAATAGAAGCGCCCCTGCACCTGCCCGAAGCGCTCGGAGAGTTCATGATGGCCATCACGCAGGCGTTCGATGCTGGCATCGGCGTTGCGCTGCTCGGCCACCAGTGCCTCAAAGGCTACTTCCTGGTCACCGATCACCAGCTCGCGCTGACTGACCTGCTGATCCAGGGCCTGCCAGCGCAACGCGGCCAGTTGCGCCTTGAGCTGGCGCTCCTCGGCTTTGTATTCCTTGTACTTCTCGGCAGCCTGAGCCTGACGATGCAAGCGCTCGAGCTGACGCTCCAGCTCCTCACGCAGGTCAGTCAGGCGCTCCAGGTTTTCGTGGGTACGGCGGATGCGGTTCTCGGTCTCGCGCCGACGCTCCTTGTACTTGGAGATACCGGCCGCTTCTTCGATGAAGTTGCGCAAGTCTTCCGGCTTGGCCTCGATCAATTTGGAGATCATCCCCTGCTCGATGATCGAATAGCTGCGCGGCCCCAGGCCGGTACCCAGGAAGATGTCGGTGATATCACGGCGCCGGCATTTGGTGCCGTTGAGGTAATAGGTGTTCTGCCCGTCGCGGGTGACTTTGCGGCGAATGGAGATTTCCGCGTACGCGGCGTATTCGCCCACCAGGGTGCTGTCGGAGTTATCGAAAACCAGTTCGATACTGGCCTGGCTCACCGGTTTGCGACTGGTCGATCCATTGAAGATGACATCGGTCATCGACTCGCCGCGCAGATTTTTGGCCGAGCTTTCGCCCATCACCCAGCGCACCGCGTCGATGATGTTGGACTTGCCGCAACCATTGGGCCCGACCACCGCCGCCATGTTGCTGGGGAAGTTGACCGTGGTCGGGTCGACGAACGACTTGAACCCGGCCAGGCGAATGCACTTGAGGCGCATATTCAGGCAGTCGCCAGTGCCGCCAGCACCAGCTCGCAGCTGCGCTGGCAGTATTCGGCCAGCACCGTGCGAATGCGTGTCTGATCGCGTGCCACCACGGCGTCAAGCAGGCTGGCGAACAGCGCCAGGAAGTCGCTCATCTCGGCCTTGCGCTGATCCAGCGCCAGGTAATAGGCGCGACTCATCGCCGGCTGCAGGTTCTCAACGGTTTCCTGCAAATACGGATTGTTGGCGAACGGATAAGCGGCGCGCATCACCGAAAAGCTCTCTTCGACAAAACCCTTGATGTCCTGGCGTTCCAGGGCACTGGTCAAGCGCTGCTGAATTTTCAGGAACGCCACCAAGTCGCCTTCATTGCGCCAATGCTGCGCAACGGCATTGCCCAATAGAATGTAGAGTTCACCCATCAAGGTGCACAGGCTGCGCACCCCGTGTTCGTCGAGCTCGGTCACATGGGCGCCACGACGCGGCAGAATGGTCACCAGATGTCGGCGCTCGAGGATCAGCAAGGCTTCACGCACCGAGCCGCGACTGACGTTCAAAGCCTGGGTGACCTTCTGCTCCTGAATGCGCTCAGCAGGCTTGAGCTCGCCGCGAATGATCCGCTCGGCCAGGTAATGGGCAATTTGCTCGGAGAGACTGTCCGGCGCCTTGAACGTCATGGTTTTCCTTCAAAATCATTGGACTATGCAAAGGGCGCAATTGTAGCGCACTTGCCCCCGCGCCGCGCAGGGGCCTGGAGGCAGAAGTTGGCACGAATGACGCAAAGTTTCGTCATGACCGCAGCGGACTATGCTCTATAGAGAAGCGCCTGTGGCGGGTGGGTAATGTCATGTAAATTTTCCTGACCCAGAAGTCAGAAAATGTTGACCTAAAAATCAAGTCTGCTTACAGTCCGCTCAACAACAATAAACCGCGTGTGAGGCCTTCCGTGATCCAGTTTCTATTAAACCAGGAGCTGCGCAGTGAGCATGCCCTGGATCCCAACCTGACAGTGCTGCAATACCTGCGCGAGCACTTGGGCAAGTCCGGTACCAAGGAAGGCTGCGCCAGCGGCGATTGTGGCGCCTGTACCGTCGTGGTCGGCGAACTGACCGAAGACAACAGCGGTCGCGAGTCTATCCGCTACCGCAGCCTGAACTCGTGCCTGACCTTTGTTTCGTCGCTGCACGGCAAGCAATTGATCAGCGTCGAAGGCCTCAAACATCAAGGCCAACTGCACAGCGTGCAACAGGCCATGGCCGACTGTCATGGCTCGCAATGCGGCTTCTGTACGCCGGGCTTCGTCATGTCGCTGTTTGCCCTGCAAAAGAACAGCGATGCACCGGACCTGCACAAGGCCCAGGAAGCACTGGCTGGCAACCTCTGCCGCTGCACCGGTTACCGCCCGATTCTTGCCGCCGCCGAACAGTCCTGCTGCAAGGCCAGGCCCGACCAGTTTGACAGCAACCAGGCGCAGACCATCGCTCGCCTCAAGGCTATTGCTCCGAGTGAAACCGGCGAGCTGAACAGTGGCGACAAACGCTGCCTGGTACCGCTGACCGTCGCCGACCTCGCCGACCTCTATGGCTCGCACCCCGAAGCACGTTTACTCGCCGGCGGCACCGATCTGGCACTGGAAGTGACCCAGTTCCACAAAACCCTGCCGGTAATGATCTATGTTGGCAACGTTGCCGAACTCAAGCGTATCGAGACATTCGACGAGCATCTGGAGATCGGTGCGGCCACGCCGCTGACCGACTGCTACGACGCTTTGAGCCGCGAATACCCGGACTTCGGCGAACTGCTGCACCGTTTCGCCTCCCTGCAGATCCGTAACCAGGGCACCCTGGGTGGCAACATCGGCAACGCCTCGCCGATCGGTGACTCCCCGCCCCTGCTGATTGCCCTGGATGCACAGGTGGTCCTGCGCAAAGGTGACAGCACTCGCACCCTGGCGCTGGAAGACTATTTCATCGACTACCGGATCACCGCCCGCCAGGAAAGCGAGTTCATCGAGAAGATCATTGTGCCGCGCGCCCACAGCGCCTGGACCTTCCGCGCCTATAAGGTCTCCAAGCGCCTGGATGACGATATTTCCGCCGTCTGTGCCGCCTTCAACCTGCGCATCGAAAACGGCGTGGTCGAGGCTGCACGCATCGCCTTCGGCGGCATGGCCGCAATTCCCAAGCGGGCCCGTGCCTGTGAAGCGGCCCTGGTCGGCAAAGCCTGGAATCAGGCCAGTATCGAACGTGCCTGCCAGGCCCTGGGCGAAGACTTCACCCCACTGTCGGATTTCCGCGCCAGCAAGGAATACCGCCTGCTCAGCGCGCAGAACCTGCTGCGCAAATGCTTCATCGAACTGCAAACGCCGCACATCGAGACTCGGGTGACCGCTTATGTCTAACCATCACGTCGCCAAAAGCCAGGCAGAAATGGCTGAACTGTTCAGCCAGGACCTGACCACCGGTGTCGGCCGCAGCATCAAGCACGACAGCGCCGACAAGCAGGTCAGCGGTGAAGCACAGTACATTGACGACCGCCTGGAATTCCCCAACCAGCTGCACGTGTATGCGCGCATGTCCGACCGCGCCCATGCGCGGGTGCTGAAAATCGACACCAGCCCCTGCTATGCGTTCGAAGGTGTACGCATCGCCATCACCCACGAAGACATTCCGGGCCTCAAGGACATCGGCGCGATCATGCCGGGTGACCCGCTGCTGGCCATCGACAAGGTCGAGTTCGTCGGCCAACCGGTGCTCGCCGTCGCCGCCCGCGACCTGGACACTGCACGCCGCGCGGCGATGGCCGCAATTGTCGAATACGAAGACCTGGAGCCGGTGCTCGACGTGGTCGAGGCCCTGCACAAACGCCACTTCGTGCTGGACAGTCACACCCACAAGCGCGGCGATTCAGCCACTGCCCTGGCGAACGCGCCGCACCGTCTGCAAGGTACTTTGCACATCGGTGGCCAGGAACACTTCTACCTGGAAACCCAGATCTCTTCGGTGATGCCGACCGAAGATGACGGGATGATCGTCTACTGCTCGACCCAGAACCCCACCGAAGTGCAGAAGCTGGTCGCTGAAGTGCTCGACGTGCCGATGAACAAGGTACAGGTCGACATGCGCCGTATGGGCGGCGGCTTCGGCGGCAAGGAAACCCAGGCGGCGAGCCCGGCATGCCTGTGCGCGGTGATCGCGCGCCTGACCGGCCAGCCGACCAAGATGCGTCTACCGCGGGTCGAGGACATGCTGATGACCGGCAAGCGCCATCCGTTCTACGTCGAATACGATGTCGGCTTTGAAGACAACGGCCGCCTGCACGGCATCAACCTGGAACTGGCCGGCAACTGCGGCTACTCGCCGGATCTCTCGGCATCCATCGTCGACCGCGCCATGTTCCATTCCGACAACGCCTATTACCTCGGCGATGCCACGGTCAACGGCCACCGCTGCAAGACCAACACCGCATCGAACACTGCCTACCGTGGCTTCGGCGGCCCGCAGGGAATGGTCGCCATCGAAGAAGTGATGGACCACATCGCCCGCCACCTGGCGCTCGACCCGCTGGCAGTACGCAAGGCCAACTACTACGGCAAGACCGAGCGTAACGTCACCCACTACTACCAGACCGTCGAGCACAACATGCTCGAGGAAATGACCGCAGAACTGGAAGCCAGCGCCGACTACCATGAGCGTCGCGAGTCGATCCGCCGCTTCAACGAGCACAGCCCGGTCCTCAAGAAAGGCCTGGCGCTGACCCCGGTGAAGTTCGGCATCTCTTTCACCGCCAGTTTCCTCAACCAGGCCGGTGCGCTGGTACACGTCTACACCGACGGCAGCATCCACCTGAACCATGGCGGCACCGAAATGGGCCAGGGCCTCAATACCAAGGTGGCGCAGGTGGTGGCCGAGGTGTTCCAGGTCGACTTCCAGCGCGTGCAGATCACCGCGACCAACACCGAGAAGGTGCCCAATACCTCGCCGACAGCGGCCTCTTCCGGCGCCGACCTGAACGGCAAGGCGGCGCAGAACGCGGCAGAGACCATCAAGAAGCGCCTGGTCGAGTTCGCTGCGCGGCAGTACAAGGTGACCGAAGAAGACGTCGAGTTCCGTAACAACCATGTGCGTATCCGTGACGAGATCGTCAGCTTCGACGCACTGATCCAGCAGGCCTATTTTGCCCAGGTGTCGCTGTCGAGCACCGGCTTCTACAAGACCCCGAAAATCTACTACGACCGCAGCCAGGCTCGCGGCCGTCCGTTCTACTACTTCGCCTTCGGCGCGGCCTGTGCCGAAGTGATCGTCGACACCCTGACCGGCGAATACAAGATGCTGCGCACCGACATCCTGCATGACGTCGGCGCCTCGCTGAACCCGGCCATCGACATCGGCCAGGTGGAAGGCGGCTACGTTCAGGGCATGGGCTGGCTGACCACCGAAGAGCTGGTGTGGAACGCCAAAGGCAAGCTGGTGACCAACGGCCCGGCCAGCTACAAGATCCCGGCAGTAGCCGACATGCCGATCGATTTTCGCGTGAAGCTGGTAGAGAACCGCAAAAACCCGGAAGACACCGTGTTCCATTCCAAAGCTGTAGGCGAGCCACCCTTTATGCTCGGCATCGCTGCCTGGTGTGCAATCAAGGACGCCGTTGCCAGCCTGGCCGACTACCGCGTACAGCCGAAAATCGATGCGCCGGCCACGCCTGAACGGGTGCTGTGGGGTTGCGAGCAGATGCGCAAGGCGGTAGCCGCACAGCAGCCGGCTGTCGAGGTTGAGACAGTGACTCAGTGAAGCCCCTATCGCCGGCAAGGCCGGCTCCCACACTGTAGGAGCCGGCCTTGCCGGCGATGAGGCCAGAACAGGCACCACAAAGGTAACTGAACAATGCACACCTGGATCAACGCCCTCGCCGACCTGCAAGCCCGCGGTGAAGCCTGCGTACTGGTGACCATCATCGAAGAGCGCGGCTCGACGCCGCGCAACGCCGGCTCGAAGATGGTCGTCAGCGCCGAACAGCTGTTCGACACCATTGGCGGCGGTCACCTTGAATACAAGGCGATGAAGATCGCTCGCGACATGCTCGCCGAGCGTCGTGAATCCCCGCATCTTGAGCGTTTCAGCCTCGGCGCCAGTCTTGGCCAGTGCTGCGGCGGTGCCACCGTCCTGCTGTTCGAACCCATGGGCCAGGTCCAGGCGCAGATCGCGGTGTTCGGTGCAGGCCATGTCGGTCGCGCTCTGGTACCCTTGCTCGCCGCGCTACCCTGCCGGGTGCGCTGGATCGATTCGCGCGAGCAGGAGTTTCCCGAGCAGATTCCGGCCGGGGTCAGCAAAATCGTCAGTGAAGAGCCGGTCGATGAAGTCGACGACCTGCCCGCTGGCAGCTATTGCATTGTCATGACCCACAACCACCAGCTGGACCTGGAACTGACCGCTGCAATCCTCAAACGCAATGACTTCACCTGGTTCGGCCTGATTGGCTCGAAAACCAAACGGGTCAAGTTTGAACACCGCCTGCGTGAGCGCGGCTACACCGAGGAGCGCCTGCAACGCATGCGTTGCCCGATGGGTCTGGCCGAGGTCAAGGGCAAGCTGCCGATCGAGATTGCCGTGTCCATCGCCGCCGAAATCATTGCCACCTACAACGCCAGCTTCGGCCAGCACGATACTGCTGCCAATGCCGGCCCCATTGCCCAATTGCTGCCGCCCTCTCGGCGCAGCCAAGCCATATGACGAGAGCCCTATGAGCGCAACCCGCAAAGCCTACCGTGCCGCCATCCTGCACAGCATCGCCGACCCTGCCGAAGTGGGTATCGAAGCGTCCTACCAGTATTTCGAAGACGGCCTGCTGCTGATCGACAACGGCAAGATCAGCGCCCTGGGTCACGCCAGCGATCTGCTGCCGACCCTGCCGGCAGACGTCGAAGTGCAGCACTATCAGGATGCCCTGATCACCCCGGGCTTTATCGACACCCACATCCACTTCCCGCAGACCGGCATGATCGGCTCCTACGGTGAGCAACTGCTGGACTGGCTCAACACTTACACCTTCCCGTGCGAGAAGCAGTTTGCCGACAAGGCGCACGCCGACAAGGTGGCGAAGATCTTCGTCGAAGAACTGCTGCGCAACGGCACCACCACTGCCCTGCTGTTTGGTAGTGTGCACCCCGAATCGGTCAATGCCTTCTTTGAAGAAGCCGAACGCCTGGACCTGCGGATGATCGCCGGCAAGGTGATGATGGACCGCAACGCTCCGGATTACCTGACCGACACCGCTGAGTCCGGCTACACCGAAAGCAAGGCGCTGATCGAGCGCTGGCACGGCAAGGGTCGCTTGCACTACGCCGTGACCCCGCGCTTCGCCCCGACCAGCACCCCGGAGCAACTGACCCTGGCCGGGCAACTGCTGGGTGAATTCCCTGGCCTGTACATGCACACCCACTTGAGCGAAAACCTCAAGGAGATCGACTGGGTCAAGGAACTGTTCCCGGAGCGCAAGGGGTACCTGGACGTCTACGACCACTTCAAGCTGCTCGGCGAGCGCTCGGTGTTCGCCCATGGTGTGCACCTGTGCGATGAGGAATGCCAGCGCCTGGCCGAAACCGGTTCGGCCGTGGCCTTCTGCCCGACCTCCAACCTGTTCCTCGGCAGCGGCCTGTTCAACCTGCCGCAGGCAGAGAAGTTCAAGGTCAAGGTCGGCCTGGGTACCGACGTCGGTGCCGGCACCAGTTTCTCGCTGCTCAACACCCTCAACGAGGCCTACAAGGTCATGCAGCTGCAGGGTGCGCGCCTGAGCCCGTTCAAATCGCTGTACCTGGCCACCCTCGGCGGTGCTCAGGCGCTGAGCCTGGACGACCGCATCGGCAGCCTCAAGCCTGGCAACGATGCCGACTTCGTGGTGCTCGACTACAAAGCAACGCCGCTGATGGACTACCGCATCCAGCAATCGAACAGCATCGACGAGACACTGTTTGTGCTGATGACCCTGGGCGACGACCGTACCGTCAAGCAGACCTTCGCCGCCGGACGTTGCGTTCACCAGCGATAACGCCGCCATTGGGGAAAAAAATCGCCGGCAACGCCGGCTCCCACACAGTCCAGTTGTGGGAGCCGGCGTTGCCGGCGATTGGGACGACGCAGTATCAGCCCTTGATCGGCACCGAACTGCCACGCTTCTTGGTCTGCAGCAAATGCGAGAACACCGCATGCAGATCATCCGAGGCGCTGTCTTCGTCGAGATTGAGCTTGCTGTCGATGTGGTCCATGTGGTGCATCATCAGGCTGACCGCCTGATTGACGTCACGCGCCTCGATAGCGTCGATCAGCTGCATGTGCTCATCGTAGGAACAGTGCGAGCGGTTGCCGCTTTCGTACTGGGCGATGATCAGCGAAGTCTGTGATACCAGGCTGCGCTGGAAGCTGATCAACGGCGCATTGCCTGCAGCTTCAGCCAGCTTCAAGTGGAACTCGCCGGACAGGCGAATACCGGCACCACGATCCCCGCGGGAAAAACTGTCGCGCTCTTCACGAACCATCTGACGCAACTCGTTGAGCTGCTCGACCGTGGCGTGTTCAACGGCAAGTTCAGTGATGGCGCGCTCAACCATGCGCCGCGAGAAGAACACCTGACGCGCTTCTTCGACCGTAGGGCTGGCCACCACGGCACCGCGATTAGGCCGCAGCAGCACAACACTTTCGTGGGCCAGACGCGACAACGCACGACGAATGATGGTGCGGCTGACGCCAAAGATCTCGCCCAGGGCTTCCTCACTCAACTTGGTACCCGGCGCCAGACGCTGCTCAAGAATGGCCTCGAAAATATGCGCGTAGACGATGTCGTCCTGGGTTCCGCTGCGCCCGGCCTTGCCGGTACGCACTGGTTTCTTGAGAGGTTGCAGCTGTTCGTTCATGGGCACTCGAGCACGGGGATCGGCCTGTCGGACCCTGACTGTAATACCAGCCAGTGGGGCGGAGGCAAGTCTTGGTAAGAAAATTAAACGATTAAGGTATGGACACATTGTACACAGCCGCAGCGATTTCTGCAGGGGGTGATGGCCTTTATAGCTAGGCGGCGAAATTATTTGCGCACAGCAACGAAAACATTATTTGCATTCTTTGTATACAAACGCATAATCCATCCGTGCAACTTCCTGACTCAGAAGTCAACAAACAGTCCGGTCGCCTGCCATCCCATCCGCCTCACAGAGCACCCAGTGCGTGCGCAGGACTGGCTCTGAAAAACAAGAAAAGACTTGAGGAGTACACGCTGTGGAAAGCCGCAAATCCGAAGCCCCTACGCTGGATCTTGCCCGACCGCTCGAAACGAGCTGGCTGGAGCGGATTTTCAAACTCAAGCTACATGGCACCACCGTCAAAACCGAAATGATCGCCGGGTTGACCACCTTCATCACCATGGCATACATCATCTTCGTCAACCCCAACATCATGGCCGATGCCGGCATCGATCACGGCGCGGCTTTTGTCGCCACCTGTATCGCTGCCGCCCTGGGCTGCCTGTTGATGGGCCTGTATGCCAACTGGCCGGTAGGCCTGGCACCCGGCATGGGGCTCAACGCCTTCTTTACCTATACCGTGGTCGGGACCATGGGCTACACCTGGGAGGCCGCGCTGGGTGCAGTATTCGTCTCCGGGGTACTGTTCATGCTGCTGACACTGTCGCGGGTGCGTGAATGGCTGCTCAACAGCATTCCCGTGAGCCTGCGTCATGCAATGGGTGCCGGCGTCGGATTGTTTCTCGGACTGATCGGTCTTAAAACTGCCGGAATTGTCGTCGACAGCCCGGCCACCCTGATCAAGCTCGGTTCTTTGCATGAACCTGGCCCGCTGCTGGCGGCGATCTGCTTTTTGATGATCGCAGTACTCAGCTATCACCGGGTGTTTGGCGCGATCCTGATCAGCATCATCAGCGTCACCCTCGCCGGCTGGGGTCTGGGCCTGGTCGAGTACGGCGGCCTGTTCTCGCTGCCACCAAGCCTGGCACCGACCTGGATGGCCATGGATGTCGCGGGCGTGTTCAACGTCAGCATGATCGCCGTGGTCTTCGCCTTCCTCTTCGTGCACATGTTCGACACCGCCGGCACCCTGATGGGCGTCGCCCAGCGGGCCAACCTGGTGAATGCCGATGGCCGTATCGAGAACCTCTCGCGTGCATTGAAGGCTGACAGTGCGTCGAGCGTGTTCGGTGCAGTAGTAGGCGTACCGCCAGTTACCAGTTACGTGGAAAGTGCTGCGGGGGTTGCCGCCGGTGGTCGTACCGGTCTGACAGCGGTGGTGGTCGGACTGTTCTTCATCGCCGCGATGTTCTTCGCCCCGCTGGCCGGGATGATTCCTGCCTACGCCACCGCGGGTGCGCTGATCTATGTCGCGATGCTGATGATGGGCAGCATGGCCCACATCAACTGGGATGAAGCCACCGACAGCATTCCGGCGATCGTCACCGCAATCATGATGCCACTGACCTTCTCTGTTGCCGATGGTATTGCCCTGGGCTTTATTACCTATGTGGTGCTCAAGGCGGGTACGGGGCGCTTCAGCGAGATCTCGGCGAGCCTGTGGGTGCTGACCGCGATTTTCATTGCCAAGTTTGTGTTCCTCTGACCCCTCGCTGCACCAACCATGGGCGCCTCGGCGCCCATTCTATTTATGCCCCGGGTGGTGGCTTTTTCTTCAGCGCATAGGGCGCTTCACGGAGTTCCACTACCTTCACGTCTAGCGGAGTCAAGTTACGCACCTGGATATGAGGGAATACTGTTGGCTTGAGCACGATTCGACCTGCTTTGTCCTTTGCATATCCAACACTTGGAACCAAGCTAAGATCATCTTGCAAAAATGCCCCAAAGACCTCACCTGGACCGTCGGCCACTTTAGCGTATGCCTTGGCTTGGTACATATCATCCGTTATATAAAAACCTTCTCCTTGAAGTCGCCTGTCAGACTGTGAATGTCCACGCGACAAACCACTTTTCAACGAGGGTCCATTTGAAGTCTTCGTACCATGAAACCCAATTAACTGAGTAAATTTCTTTGGGACACTATCTGCAACCCCGACCAGCGCTGCCTGACCGCCCGCCGGCACTCTATTAACCATCCCCGCCAGTGCTTTCACTAGCCAGTGACCGCTTGGATCACGGAAATTCACTGGGTCCCCCTGGCAGTAGCCGTATGCGTTCAAGCCACCTTGGCCGAACGGGCTCAAGCTGTCTGAGCTATTGAACCGCATCAAAGAGGGATTGAATGCTCGATAACCATTACCCAAATGGTAATACCCGGTGACCGGATCCAGTCGCTCACCATTGAAACCGAGAACCCACTGATTGGGCAGATGGTAGCCATAGGGTAGATACGCATTATTAGCGCTCATCAGACTAGATCCTCTAATGCGACTTGGCACTTGATCATCTCAGACGAGCCGACACGTGAGTACTGATAAAAATGTCAGTCGATCAATCGGTTTGATCTTACAAATACAAAAACAGCAGACGAAAAAAAGCCCGCCAGTGTGAGAGCGGGCCAAGGACCTACGAAGATTCTTCTAGCGACCAACTAGCTTCCGCGATAGGTCGAGTAACTGTACGGCGAGATCAATAGCGGCACATGGTAGTGATCCTGTTCGGCGCTGATGCCGAAACGCAGTACCACGACATCCAGGAATGCATGCTCAGGCAGCTGCACGCCACGGGCGCGGTAGTAGTCGCCGGCATTGAACTGCAACTGGTAGACACCGCTGCGGTAGTCGTCACCTTGCAGCAGCGGCGCGTCGCAACGGCCATCGCTGTTGGTCAGAGTGGTGTGCACCAGCTCAAGCTGCTGGCCTTCTACCCGGTACAGCTCGACTTTGATCGAGCTGCCAGGGCAGCCATGAGCGGCATCCAGTACATGCGTGGTCAAACGTCCCATTGCTTGCTCGCCTCTGTTCTATCTGTGGGCAAAAAAATCCCGTACGACGCCGTCAGGAAACCCGGCAGCGTGCGGCTGTCGGATTATTAAGACATTTTTCTGAAAAATTGTACACAATAATTCGGTATTCTTTCCGCGCATGCCGCTCACCCTCTGTAAATAGGCCATCAGTCGCAAAACCACGCCATTGGCCGACGTGCGCGTCATTAACTGACCAATTGGGCAGGTTTCTTGCAGAGGGTTTCCAAGGGTGAAAACTGGAAGAAATAGGAAAAAACAGGCTTACAAACCGCAAACAAAGTTGTATACAATCACCTCATCGTCGTGCGCAGTA
Organism: Pseudomonas sp.; assembly: GCA_036643775.1. Taxonomy (GTDB): domain Bacteria; phylum Pseudomonadota; class Gammaproteobacteria; order Pseudomonadales; family Pseudomonadaceae; genus Aquipseudomonas. The sequence goes on from JAVXRI010000057.1 coordinate 29,710, forward strand.
CCCTACCCGGGCGCCACGCCATCCGTTTACACGTATAAGAAGGAAGACTGCAGTGAGCGCTGACTATCCTCGCGACCTGATCGGTTACGGCAATAACCCTCCTCACCCGCAATGGCCGGGCAATGCCCGCATCGCCCTGTCATTCGTACTCAACTACGAAGAAGGTGGTGAACGCAACATTCTTCACGGGGACAAGGAATCGGAAGCCTTCCTCTCGGAAATGGTTGCCGCCCAGCCCCTCCAGGGCGCTCGTAACATGAGCATGGAATCGCTCTACGAGTACGGCAGCCGCGCCGGCGTCTGGCGCCTGCTCAAGCTGTTCAAGGACACTGGCGTACCGCTGACCATCTTCGCCGTCGCCATGGCCGCCCAGCGTCACCCCGACGTAATCCGTGCCATGGTCGAAGCCGGCCACGAAATCTGCAGCCACGGTTACCGCTGGATCGACTACCAGAACATGGATGAGGCCCAAGAGCGCGAGCACATGCTCGAAGCCATCCGCATCCTCACCGAACTGACCGGTGAACGTCCGCTGGGCTGGTACACCGGCCGCACTGGGCTGAACACCCGCCGCCTGGTGATGGAGGAAGGTGGCTTCCTCTATGACAGCGACACCTACGACGACGACCTGCCCTACTGGGAACCGAACAACCCGACCGGCAAGCCGCACCTGGTGATCCCTTACACCCTGGACACCAACGACATGCGCTTCACCCAGGTTCAGGGCTTCAACTGCGGCGAGCAGTTCTTCCAGTACCTCAAGGACGCCTTTGATGTGCTGTACGAAGAAGGCGCCGAAGCACCGAAGATGCTCTCCATCGGCCTGCACTGCCGCCTGATTGGCCGCCCCGCTCGCCTGGCTGCACTGAAGCGTTTCATCGAGTACGCCAAGAGCCATGAGCAGGTCTGGTTCACCCGGCGCGTGGACATCGCCCGTCACTGGCATGCCACCCACCCTTACAAAGCCGAGAACGTCTAATGACCGCTTTCAAAACCCTCAAGCCTTCGTCCCTGGAGCGCAGCGCGTTCGTCGAAGCCTTTGCCGACATCTACGAGCACTCGCCGTGGGTCGCCGAGAAGGCCTACGACCTCGGCCAGTTGCAGGAAATCGACCAGATCGAAGCCCTGCATCAGCGCATGAGCGACATCCTGCTGAGCGCCGATCACGCCGCCCAGCTGGCCCTGATCAACGCTCACCCGGACCTCGCCGGTAAAGCCGCGATCCAGGGTGAACTGACCGAATCGAGCACCAACGAACAGGCCGGCGCCGGTATCCACCAGTGCACCGCCGAAGAGTTCGAACGCTTCACCGAACTCAACGATGCCTACAAAGAGAAGTTCAAGTTCCCGTTCATCATGGCGGTAAAAGGCAGCAACCGGCACCAGATCCTCGCCTCGTTCGAGAAGCGCATCCACAACTCGGTCGAGGCCGAGTTCAAGGAAGCGCTGGCGCAGATCAACCTGATTGCCCTGTTCCGCCTGCTGCAACTTTAAGGGTAGGCCCGGCCTTACCCTCCACAACACAGAATAAAGAGAATCCGCATGCGCACTTTAGTGATTGAGCCATTGACCAAAGAAGCCTTCGCCCCTTTCGGTGACGTGATCGAAACCGACGGCAGCGACCACTTCATGATCAACAACGGCTCGACCATGCGCTTTCACAAGCTCGCCACGGTAGAAACCGCCGAGCCTGAAGACAAAGCGATCATCAGCATCTTCCGCGCCGACGCGCAGGACATGCCGCTGACCGTACGCATGCTGGAACGCCATCCGCTGGGCAGCCAGGCTTTCATTCCGCTGCTCGGCAACCCCTTTCTGATCGTGGTCGCGCCCGTTGGCGATGCACCTGTATCAGGTCTTGTCCGCGCTTTCATCAGCAATGGAAAGCAGGGCATCAATTACCATCGCGGCGTCTGGCACCACCCGGTGCTGACGATCGAAAAGCGGGATGACTTCCTGGTGGTTGATCGCAGTGGCACTGGCAATAACTGCGATGAGCATTTTTTCAATGAGGATGAGCAACTGATCCTCGCCCCCCACCAATAAGAGAAGACCTGAGCGCCCGGCTACAGGGTGCCAGGGTAGAGGTAAAGACTGTGGAAGCACATCTGTTGGAATGGCTGAACCTGAGCGTGCGTTGGGTTCACATGATCACTGGCGTGGCATGGATTGGCGCGTCGTTCTACTTTGTCTGGCTGGAAAACAACCTCAACCGGGCCAACCCGCGCGATGGTCTGTCCGGCGATCTCTGGGCGATTCACGGTGGCGGGATCTACCACCTGGAGAAATACAAGCTGGCTCCGCCGAAAATGCCGGAGAACCTGCACTGGTTCAAATGGGAAGCCTATTTCACCTGGATGTCGGGTATTGCCCTGCTGTGCCTGGTGTTCTACTGGAACCCGACCCTGTACCTGCTGGCCCCTGGCAGCACCCTGAGCGGCGCTGAAGGTATCGCCATCGGTGTCGGCTCGCTGATCGCCGGCTGGTTCATCTATGACTTCCTCTGCGACTCGCCACTGGGCAAGCGCCCTGGCCTGCTCGGCCTGGTGCTGTTCGTCCTGGTGATTGCTGCCTGCTACGGTTTCAGCCAGGTGTTCAGCGGTCGTGGTGCGTACCTGCACACCGGCGCGATCATCGGCACCATCATGGTCGGTAACGTGTTCCGCATCATCATGCCGGCCCAGCGTCAGCTGGTAGCCGCCATCGAAGCCAACCAGACCCCGGATCCGCTCCTGCCGGCCAAGGGCCTGCTGCGTTCGCGTCACAACAACTACTTCACCCTGCCGGTGCTGTTCATCATGATCAGCAACCACTTCCCGAGCACCTACGGTAGCCAGTACAACTGGTTGATCCTGGCCGGTATCGCAGTGGCTGCAGTGTTGGTTCGTCACTACTTCAACACCCGTCACGACAGCAACAAGTACGCCTGGACCCTGCCGGTCGGTGCCCTGTCGATGATCTGCCTGGCCTACGTCACTGGCCCTGCGCCAATGCCGACCGCGCCTGAGCAGGCCGCCGCCAAGGTTGAGTACCAGCCGCTGCCGGAAACCGCTCTGGGTGGCAAGACCGCTGCCGAAAAAGCCGCAGAGAAAGCTGCCGAACCTGCCCAGGCCGCCGCCCCTGCCGAAGCACCGGCCGCCAACGTCGCCAAACTCGACGATGCCGGTTTCGACAAGATCCACAGCGTCATCCAGGAACGTTGCGCCGTGTGCCATTCGGCCAAGCCGACCAGCCCGCTGTTCAGTGCTGCACCTGCCGGGGTAATGCTCGACACCCCGCAACAGATCCAGCAACAGGCCGCGCGCATCCAGGCTCAGGCTGTCGCCACGCAGATCATGCCATTGGGCAACATCACCCAGATGACCCAGCAGGAACGTGAACTGATTGGCGCCTGGATCGCCAAAGGTGCTCCAACGAACTAGGCAATAAGCTTCAAGCGGCAAGCTACAAGCTGCAAGCCAAGCGCGGACCCTGCTTCTTCTTGAAGCTTGGCGCTTGAAGCTTGCAGCTCAAAGAATAAAAACAAAACCGAGGTGTTGCATGTCCGAGTCACGCAAGGCGTACATCCCCGTTGCGCCCCCACGACAGCCACTGCCAATGCTCCAACTGTTCCTGGTGGGTCTACAACATGTCTTGCTGATGTACGGAGGCGCGATCGCCGTGCCCTTGATCATCGGCCAGGCCGCCGGCCTTTCTCGTGAAGAAGTCGCTTTCCTGATCAATGCCGACCTGCTGGTCGCTGGTGTCGCCACCATCGTCCAGTCGTTCGGCATTGGCGCAGTCGGCATCCGCATGCCGGTCATGATGGGTGCAAGCTTTGCTGCAGTCGGCAGCATGGTGGCCATGGCCGGTATGCCCGGCGTCGGCCTGCAAGGTATCTTCGGTGCGACCATTGCCGCCGGTTTCTTCGGCATGCTGATCGCCCCGTTCATGTCCAAGGTGGTGCGTTTCTTCCCACCACTGGTGACCGGCACGGTCATCACCTCGATTGGTCTGTCGCTGTTTCCGGTTGCCGTCAACTGGGCCGGTGGCGGCGCCAGCGCCGAAACCTTCGGCTCCCCTATCTACCTGATCGTCGCCGGCCTGGTGCTGGCTACCATCCTGCTGGTCAACCGCTTCATGCGCGGTTTCTGGGTCAATGTCTCGGTGCTGATCGGCATGGGCCTGGGTTATATCCTCGCCGGCTCCATCGGCATGGTTGACCTCTCCGGCCTCGACGACGCGCCCTGGGTGCAAGTCGTTACGCCGCTGCACTTCGGCATGCCGACCTTCAGCCTGGCACCGATCCTGTCCATGTGCCTGGTGGTGGTGATCATTTTCGTCGAGTCCACCGGCATGTTCCTGGCCCTGGGCAAGGTCACCGACCGTGAAGTCACCCCGGGCATGTTGCGTCGTGGCCTGATGTGCGACGCCGGCGCCTCCTTCGTTGCCGGTTTCTTCAACACCTTCACCCACTCCTCCTTCGCCCAGAACATCGGTCTGGTACAGATGACCGGCGTACGTTGCCGCTATGTCACAGTAGTTGCCGGTGGTTTCCTGATCCTGCTCAGCCTGCTGCCCAAGGCGGCGTTCCTGATCGCCTCGATTCCGCCAGCGGTACTGGGCGGTGCCTCCATTGCCATGTTCGGCATGGTCGCGGCGACCGGCATCAAGATCCTCCAGGAGGCCGACATCGCCGACCGCCGCAACCAGCTGCTGGTCGCCGTCAGCGTCGGCATGGGCCTGATTCCTGTAGTGCGTCCGGAGTTCTTCGCGCAGATGCCACAGTGGATGGAGCCGATCACCCACAGCGGGATTGCCATGGCCACGGTCAGCGCCCTGATCCTCAACCTGTTGTTCAACATCCTCGGCGGCGCCGAGCGCGCGGCGCACAACGACGCCGCCCACCAGCACTGAGCCTTTGGGCGGCGCTTACCGCCCGGTATCACCCGAGCAATACGCAAGACCGTCGACCCGTAGGAGCGGGTCGGCCGGGGCGCTTCGCGCCGAAAAACCCAAAACCAACAATAACAAAGCCGGGAATCACAACATGAAAGGCATCACCACTTCCCTTCTGTTGGGTGGCAGTCTGCTGGCCACTTTGCCAGCCGCCGCAGAAGACCTGTTGCAGTGGCACACCAACAGTCTCACCTACCTCTATGGCAAGGACTTCCAGGTCAACCCTGCAATCCAGCAGACAGTGACCTTCGAACACGCCAACCGGTGGAAATATGGCGACACCTTCCTGTTCGTCGACAAGATCTTCTACAACGGCGGTACCGACCGCAACAAAGGCAGCAACACCTACTACGGTGAATTCAGCCCACGCCTGTCGTTCGGCAAGATCTTCGATCGCAAACTAGAGTTCGGCCCGATCACCGACGTGTTGCTGGCCATGACCTACGAGTCGGGCGAAGGCGACAATGAGTCCTACCTGATCGGCCCCGGTTTCAACCTGGCGATTCCCGGCTTCAACTACTTCACCTTGAACTTCTACCTGCGCAACACCGAGGGCAGCCGCCCGGGTGATGGCGTCTGGCAAATTACCCCTGCGTTTTCCTACACCATCCCGGTGGGAAAATCCGATGTGCTGATCGATGGCTACATGGACTGGGTGGTCGATAACGACGAAACCCGGCGCGGCACCTACCACGCCAACCTGCAGTTCAACCCACAGGTCAAATACGACCTGGGCAAGGCGCTGAACCTGGGCGCCAAGCAGTTGTACGTGGGTATCGAATACAGCTACTGGAAAGACAAATACGGTATTGAGAACAGTGGACGCCTGGACACCAATCAGAGCGTGACCAGCGCCCTGGTTAAGGTTCACTTCTAAAACCTGACCAAACGCACAGTTTTAGCCACACCTGCTCCAGGAAGGAGCACTTGAGGACCCGCGCGCAAGCCAGTAATCTGCGCGCCCTCTCGATCAGGGCAGGAGGGATCCTGCCTGCGTTTGCTGACCGCTCAGTCAATGAATTCGGGCGGTTGGCAAGCGTCACGCCAACCTGAAATACCCCTTTTCATCTGTTCAGAAAGACGTCGAGCAGGATTGTTGTGCCGTACCGAAAAGTTGGCGCAGCTCTTGCCAAATTTTTGTGGCCAATCGAAAAAAACTGACTCAAAAGACAAGTATTTGAACCCAACGGTGCCGCTCAGAGTACCGACAACAGATTCAACCAAGGGAGCAACACAGCGATGCGCATGACCAATAGCCTGATTCTCGCCGGTGGCCTGCTGGCAGCCAGCACGGCCGCCACCGCCGGTGATCTGCTGCAATGGCAGAACAACAGCCTGACCTACCTGTGGGGCAAGAACTTCGCGGTCAACCCGGAAATCCAGCAGACCGTGACCTTCGAGCACGCCGATGCCTGGAAGTACGGCGACAACTTCATCTTCGTCGACAAGATCTTCTACAACGGTGACAAGGACTTCAACAACGGTCCGAACACCTACTACGGCGAGATTCAACCGCGTCTGTCGTTCGGCAAGATCTTCGACCAGAAGCTGGAGTTCGGCCCGATCAAGGACGTGCTGCTGGCCATGACCTACGAATTTGGTGAGGGCGATACCGAGTCCTACCTGATCGGTCCTGGTTTCGACCTGGCAATCCCGGGCTTCGACTACTTCCAGCTGAACTTCTACCAGCGCAACACCGAAGGCAGCCGTGCCGGTGACAATGTCTGGCAGATCACCCCGGTGTGGTCGTACACC
>JAVXRI010000058.1:0-35605 GCA_036643775.1 Pseudomonas sp.
ACACCTTGGAAGGTGCACGCGGTTGCGTGTCGTAAACTGTCGGAGAGTCGAGTATGAGCAATACCCACCCACCCACGGCACCCTGTGTGCTGATTGCCGAGGGCGACCCTTGGGTGCGGGAGATGCTCAGCCAGATGTTGCTCAGTGTGCGTTGCGACGCGCGTGTACAGGTTTGCGCCGATGGCTCGCAGGCGTTGGCGGCGCTGTCGTGCCAACCTGACCTGATCATTGCCGCGCGCGAGTTGCCCGGCGGTGATGGCCTGGATTTGCTGCGCAACGTGCGCGCCAAGGGTCGCCAGCCGGCGCTGCCGTTCATCCTCATGAGCAACCGCAGCGACAGCGCCAGCGTGCGCGAGGCGCTGCCTTTCGCCCCCACGGCATACTTGAGCAAACCACTGAACATGGACTCCTTGCGTCATCGCCTGCAAGAGCTGTTGCTCAAGGTCGGTGAAGACATCGCCTGCCCGGTGCCGCCGTTGCAACCGGGCATGACCCTGTCGCGTTTTCTTGAAGGGCGCCGGGCCACGGCGGATGGTGGGCCGTTGCTGGCCGATGTGCAGCAGGCAATCAAGCGCAGCCTGAACCCGCAGGGGCTCAACCTCAGAACCCTGGAAGAAGAGATCCGTAACGACCCGCAGGTTACTGCCGTGCTGATTGCCGCCGCCAACAGCGCTGCGCTGCACCGCGACGGTGCTGTGCAAACGCTGATGCAGGCGCTGAACAAACTCGGCACCACGCAGAGCATGAACCTGATCCTGGGGCTGACGCTCAAGCGCAGCGCCAAGCTCAGCGACCCGCTGTTGTCGCAGCGGGCCCAGCACTTCTGGGAGCTGTCATTGCATGCGGCCGAGTACGCCCGGGTGCTGGCGCGGATGCTCGAACTGGATCAGGAGCGCTGTTACTGCGCCGGTTTGCTGCATTGCCTGGGTGACCTGGCGTTGCTGCGCTGCTTGCAGGAATGGCGCCTGTCCGGGGGCGAGCTGGATGAAGACGGCATCGAGTTGTCGCTCAATGAATTTGGCGCAGCGTTCGGGTCGGCCTTACGTACTCGCTGGCGTTTGCCGCTGGAGCTGCGCGAGTTGATTGCGGCGATCTACCAGCTGGGCGGCGGGGTGTACTCGCGTGAAGCGCTGGTGATGAACCTCGCCGGGCAACTGGCGCGCTTGCCGGCTGATCAGGGGCTGGAGGCGTTGGCCGAGAGCCGGACGGCAAGGTTGCTCAAGGTCGGGATGGCGGAGCTGGGGCGGTTACGCAAAGTGTGATTCTGTAGGAGCGGATTTATCCGCGATTGCGTCAGTACGAACAACACTGTTGTCTGATCGGACGCAATCGCGGATGAATCCGCTCCTACAAGCCAACCACAATCTGATTCTTGCCCTGGCGCTTGGCCTGGTACATCGCTGCATCCGCCCGGGCAAACAGGCTGTCCAGCGACTCATCCGCCGCGGTGATGCCCGTCAGCCCCTGGCTCACCGTCACCCCGAATGTCTGGTCCTCATGGCAGAACTCCAGGCGCTGAATCTCCCGCTGCAGCCGTTCGGCAATCTGCTGGGCGATCTGCGGCGTACAGCCAGGGAATACCGCCGCAAACTCCTCACCGCCAATCCGTCCGAACAGGTCGCCACGGCGCAGTACGGCTTTGCCAAGGTCGGCGATGCGCTGCAGCACGTAGTCACCTTGCTGGTGACCGTAGGTATCGTTGATCAGTTTGAAGTCATCGATGTCGAGCAGCAAAAAGGCAAACGGCGTTTGCTCCAGACGTGCGCTTTCGAAGGCCTGCTGGGCACAGTCGAAGAAGTGCCTACGGTTGCTGCTCTGGGTCAGCACGTCCGTTGTGGCCATACGCTGCAGCTCGCCTTCGAGCAGTTTCTTTTCGGTGATGTCTTCAGCCATGCCAACGATGATCAGGCGGTGCTCGTTGTCGGTCTGCTGGTTGATGAAGCACTTGTCGCTGAGCCAGCGCACGCGACCTTCGGCGTCGATGATGCGGTACTCGCGATCTTCCACGGCGCCTTTGACCAGCACTTCAGCCAGGCTGCGTTCGGCGTAGTCCAGGTCGTCGGGGTAAATGCTGTCGCGCCATTGGTTGAAGTCGGCCAGCAATAGTTCGGCCGGGCGGCCAAAAATGCGCTCATAGGCGGGGCTGACATAGAGCACCTGGCGCGACTTCCAGTCGAAGGCCCAGAGCACCGCATTGACGCTATCGAGCAGCGAGCTGAACAGCTGTTCACGCTCGCTCAGGCGCGCTACTTCGCCCTGGGCGTGCATAAGCGCCAGAAGGGTCTGGGCGGCTGCAGGGGGCTCACTGTGGGGTGGGGACAACGGTTTCTTATTGACCATTTGCGCGGAACTTCTCACACAGAGGCGGGCGGCCATGACCCGGCCCGCCACGCGGGCGTTATGCCTGTCAGAGTGAGAATAGGCGGTGAAGTTCCGGATGGCGCACCCCGCAAAGGGTGCGCCGATCAACGGCGTCAGCCCAGGGCAGGGCGCAACGAGTAGGTTTTCAGCTGGGCGGCGAAATCGCGCAGGGACTGAATACCGCTGGCTTCGGCCTCGTGTACCCAGTCTTTCATGGCGGCCAGCATGTCGTGACCGTTGGAGCTGGTGCGTAGCCAGATTTGCTGCAGGGCCAGGCGCTTCTCATAGATGGTCTTGAGTGCCTGGCTGTGTTCGAGCATGGTCTGGATGCGCACGTGATGGCGGTCTTCCAGCAGGCTGGTTTCCCGCGACAACAGACGCTTGGCGCGACGGAACTGATGGCGCACCGAATCATCGACCCGTGCCAGTTCCTGCTTGACCAGTGGTGCGATCACCAGCTTGCGGTACTGGGCCATGATCTGGAAGCGGTTATTGAGGATCGCCATGGCGGTGTCCATGTCCAGCTGGCCCTTGCCTTCGACCCGATGGGCGATGGGCGCGACGCGCTGCACCTTGGCCAGACGCAGGAAGCAGAACAGCTTGATCCACGCCCAGCCCATGTCGAACTCCCAGCGCTTGACCGACAGCTTGGCCGAGTTGGGGTAGGTATGGTGGTTGTTGTGCAGTTCTTCGCCGCCGACGATGATGCCCCAGGGCACCAGGTTGGTGGCCGCGTCGCGGCATTCGAAGTTGCGATAGCCCACGGCATGGCCAAGGCCATTGATGACCCCGGCGGCCCAGAACGGAATCCACATCATCTGTACGGCCCAGATGGTGATACCGATGGTGCCGAACAACAGCAGGTCGATCACCGCCATCAGCGCAATACCGCCCATTTTGTAGCGCGAGTAGAGGTTGCGCTCGATCCAGTCTTCAGGGCAGTTCTTGCCGTAGATCCGCAGGGTTTCCGGGTTTTGCGCTTCTTCGCGGTACAGCTCGGCGCCCTTGCGCAGGACAGTGGACAGACCCAGGATCACCGGGCTGTGCGGATCGTCGACGGTCTCGCATTTGGCATGGTGCTTGCGGTGGATAGCCGTCCACTCGCGGGTGTTCTGCGCTGTGGTCAACCACAGCCAGAAGCGGAAAAAGTGCTTGAGCCCGGCGTTCAGTTCCAGCGAGCGGTGGGCTGAATAGCGGTGCAGGTAAACCGTGACACTGACGATGGTCACATGGGTCATGACCAGGGTAACTGCCAGCAGTTGCCAGGCCGACAAGTTGAGCAAACCTTGGTACCACATAGGCGATAGGGCCCTCTAGAACATAAGGAACAGCGGGAAGCATTATCGCTGCACGCGCAAATAAAACCAGTCGGCCTTTTAGATAGGAGGTCACGGGATGTTTCTACCCTATAATCCCCGAATATTTTCTGTGGGCTTGTCAGGACCTTATGTCTGCTTCCATTCGAGACGCCATGCGCATGGCTGCGCTCTATCTGGTGTTGTCTGTGCTCTGGCTGGCACTGTCCGATCAACTTTTGAGCAGCCTTTTCGATAATCCACAGCAGCTGGCGCGCTGGCAATTGCTCAGTGCCTATGTCTGGGTGCTGTGCAGCGCCCTGCTGATTTTCTCTTCCCGTGCCCGTCTGCTCAATTTCATCGGTGTAGGCGCGCGCCTGCGCCGCGATGACCGTGAACGCCTGCGCATGGCCGCGGCGGTGTTCGACAGTACCCTTGAAGGGGTGCTGGTGACCGACCGTAATGGGGTGATCGTGCATGTAAACCGGGCGTTCATGCGGATAACCGGCTACGAAAAGGATGAAGTCATCGGTCAGCGGCCGAGCAAATTCAAGTCTGGGCGTCATGGTCCCGAGTTTTATCAGCAGATCTTCGCGACCCTGGCTGACAAGGGTGAATGGAGCGGTGAGATCTGGAACCGCCGCAAGAGTGGCGAGGTGTACCCGCAGTGGCAGACCATCTGCTCGATCCGCGATGACAGCGGCGAGTTGAGTCACTATGTGGCGGTGTTCAGTGATATCAGTGCGATCAAGCACAGCGAGCGCGAACTGGCCTACCTGGCCCATCATGATCCGCTCACCGATTTGCCCAATCGCATGCTGTTCAACGACCGCGCCGAACAGGCCCTGGCTGCTGCCCAAGCCAACAAGCGCGGTTGTGCCCTGTTGTTGCTGGACCTTGATCACTTTCAGAGCATCAATGACGGCCTTGGGCACAATGTCGGCGACCAGTTGCTGAAAATGGTCGGTGAGCGACTCAAGGTGTTGCTGACCAGCGGCGTCACCTTGGCCCGTCTGGGGGGCGACGAGTTCGCCGTGCTGACCGAACAATCTCCGCAGGTCGGCCAGGCCGCAGCGCTGGCGCAGAATATTATCGATGTGATGAAGCAACCCTTCGAACTCGATAATCAGCGCCTGTTCGTCAGCGTCAGTATTGGCATCAGCCTGTTCCCCAGCGATGCCCTGAGTGCCGAGCAACTGTTGCGTAACGCCGATTCGGCGTTGTTCAAGGCCAAGACCAATGGCCGTGCCGGTTATGCCCTGTACACCGAAGAGCTGACCGCCCATGCCCAGCAGCGCGTCGAGACGGCTGGCGAGTTGCGCCGGGCGTTGGAGCAGGAAGAACTGCGCGTGTACTACCAGCCGGTGCATGACTTGAGCAGTGGCGCGATGATTGGCGTCGAGGCGCTGGTGCGCTGGCAGCATCCCCAGCGAGGCTTGGTTGCGCCTGGGGAGTTCATCCCGATTGCCGAGCGCACCGGGTTGATTGCTGACATCGATGCCTGGGTCTTGCATCAGGCCTGTTCGCAGATGGTGCAGTGGCAGGCTGACGGGCGGCCGTTGTTGTACGTCGCGGTGAACATTTCCAGTCGCCTGTTTGGCCATCGCGACCTCTACCAGCAGGTTGCCAAGGTGCTGCATGAAACCGGCCTGGACCCGTCGATGCTGGAGCTGGAAGTCACTGAAAGCGCGGTGATGGAAGACCATGAGGTCGCGCTGGAACAGCTCCATCGCTTGCGTGAACTGGGGCTGCGCCTGGCCATCGATGACTTCGGCACGGGTTACTCGTCGCTTTTGCGGCTGAAGCGCCTGCCGGTGCAGAAGCTCAAGATCGACCAGGGCTTTGTCGCGGGCTTGCCGTGCGATGAAGACGATGCGGCGATTGTCCGGGTGATCATCGCCCTGGGCAAAAGTATGGGCATGCAGGTACTCGCCGAAGGTATCGAGCAGGCCGAGCAAGCGCAGTTTTTGCTCGAGCATGAGTGTCAGCTGGGGCAGGGCTACCATTTTGGCCGGCCGGTTCCGGCGCAGCAATTGCGCTGGACCTGAGGGCCTCATCGCCGGCAAGGCCGGCTCCCACAATACCCTTCTGTGGACCCTTCTGTGGGAGCCGGCGTTGCCGGCGATGGGGTGCGTAGCAGCCCCCCTACGCATAAGTATTTTTGGTTATATAAAAATTCTTAAATAGTATTTTTAAGAATATTCAACGCCCCCTAAGATTGCCCTCAAGCCAGGCGCAGTCGCTCCCCTTCGCGTAACTGCACGGCACCCCTTATTCACAGGAGCACGAGCATGAGCGCATCTCTGCGTAGCGTTGACGGTCAGGACGAAGCCACCATTCTGCGCGAAATCCAGAGCGCCCTGCGCGACCTGCGGTTTGGTGCGGTGGAAATCACCGTGCACAACGCCCAGGTCGTTCAGATTGAACGCAAGGAAAAGTTCCGACTGCAGAACCCCGCCCACAAGCCGAGCTGATTGCCAGTGGGAGCGGGCTTGCCCCGCGATGAACACGCCACCTAATTAGAAAAATAGCCAATCGGGAGCTTCACCATGTCCATCCGCCGTTATGCCCTGGCTGCACTCGCCAGCGCCGTGTTTGCCGGTTCCGCCATCGCCAAGGACTACGAGCTGTTGAACGTGTCCTACGATCCGACCCGCGAGCTGTACCAGCAGTACAACGCCGAGTTCATCAAGCACTGGCAGCAGGCGCACCCGGACGACAAAGTGAAGATCCAGCAGTCTCACGGTGGTTCGGGCAAGCAGGCCCGGGCAGTCATCGACGGCCTGCGCGCCGACGTGGTGACCCTGGCCCTGGCCGGCGACATCGACGAAGTGGCCAAGCTCGGCAAGACCCTGCCCGACAACTGGCAGACCCGTCTGCCGGACGCCAGCACCCCGTACACCTCGACCATCGTGTTCCTGGTGCGCAAGGGCAACCCTAAAGGCATCAAGGACTGGGGCGACCTGATCAAGAAAGACGTCTCGGTGATCACCCCGAACCCGAAAACCTCCGGTGGTGCGCGCTGGAACTTCCTCGCCGCCTGGGCCTATGGCCTGAAAGCCGGTGGCAGCGAAGCCAAGGCCCAGGAGTACGTGAAGGAGCTGTTCAAGCACGTTCCGGTGCTCGATACCGGCGCCCGTGGCTCGACCATTACCTTCGTCAACAACGGTCAGGGTGACGTGTTGCTGGCCTGGGAAAACGAAGCGTTCCTGGCCCTCAAGGAAGACGGTGGCGCTGACAAGTTCGACATCGTTGTACCGTCGCTGTCGATTCTCGCCGAGCCGCCAGTGGCCGTGGTCGACAAGAACGCCGAGAAGAAAGGCAACGAAGCTATTGCCAAGGCCTACCTGGAATACCTGTACAGCCCGGCCGGGCAGAAGATCGCCGCCGAGAACTTCTACCGTCCACGTGACGCAAAAGTTGCCGCCGATTACGCCAAGCAGTTCCCGAAACTGGATCTGGTGACTATCGACAAAGACTTCGGCGGCTGGAAAACTGCCCAACCCAAGTTCTTCAACGATGGTGGTGTGTTCGACCAGATCTACACGGCGCAGTAATTGCGGGCCGTCAGGATAATCGCCGTTCAGTAGCCAGCATGGGCCCGGGATTTGTCCCGGGCTTCGTGCGTTCAACCAGGGACCTTTATGTCACGTCGTATCTCCCCCGTCATACCCGGCTTCGGGCTGACGCTGGGCTACACCTTGGTGTATCTCAGTCTGATTGTGCTCATACCGCTGGGGGCCATGTTCGTGCATGCCGCTCAGCTCACCTGGGAGCAGTTCTGGGCCATCATCAGTGCGCCGCGCGTCCTCGCCGCACTCAAGTTGAGCTTCGGTACTGCCCTCTGCGCCGCCATCATCAACGGCATTATTGGCACCTTGCTGGCCTGGGTGCTGGTGCGCTACACCTTCCCAGGACGCAAGATCATCGAGGCGATGATCGACCTGCCGTTCGCCCTGCCCACCGCTGTCGCCGGTATCGCCCTGACGGCGCTGTATGCGCCAGCGGGCCTGGTCGGCCAGTTCGCGACTGACCTGGGTTTCAAGATTGCCTACACGCCGTTGGGCATCACCCTGGCGCTGACCTTCGTGACCCTGCCGTTTGTGGTGCGGACCGTGCAGCCGGTGTTGGCCGACATCCCTCGGGAAGTCGAAGAGGCCGCTGCCTGCCTGGGTGCCAAGCCCCTGCAGGTGTTCCGCTATGTATTGGTGCCGGCGCTGCTGCCCGCCTGGCTGACCGGTTTTGCCCTGGCGTTTGCCCGTGGTGTCGGCGAGTACGGTTCGGTGATTTTCATCGCCGGCAACATGCCGATGAAAACCGAGATCCTGCCGCTGCTGATCATGGTCAAGCTCGACCAGTATGACTACACCGGCGCCACTGCCATCGGCGTATTGATGCTGGTGGTTTCCTTCGTCCTGTTGCTGCTGATCAACCTGCTGCAGCGGCGCATCGAAACCCCTTGAAGGAGGCCACGTCCATGTCTGCATCTACTCTTGGCGCGGCCGCTTCGGCCAACGCCGCACGCCGCGGCAGCTCCACCTCACGGCGGATTCTGATCAGTCTCGGCTGGTTGATTTTCGCCCTGTTCCTGTTGCTGCCACTGGTTATCGTGGTGTCTCAGGGCCTGAAAATGGGCCTGGGAACATTCTTTGAAGCGATCTTCGAGCCTGACGCCTTGTCGGCACTGAAGCTGACCCTGATTGCCGTGGCCATTTCGGTGCCGCTGAACCTGGTGTTTGGCGTCAGTGCCGCCTGGTGCGTGAGCAAGTACAACTTCCGTGGCAAGAGCATTCTGGTGACGCTGATCGACTTGCCGTTCTCGGTGTCGCCGGTGATCGCCGGTCTGGTCTACGTCCTGATGTTTGGCGCCCAGGGCCTGTTCGGGCCGTGGCTGCAGGACCATGACATCCAGATCGTGTTTGCCTTGCCGGGTATTGTCCTGGCAACCATCTTCGTCACCGTGCCCTTCGTCGCCCGTGAGCTGATCCCGCTGATGCAGGAGCAGGGCACCCAGGAAGAAGAGGCTGCACGCCTGCTGGGGGCTAACGGTTGGCAGATGTTCTGGCACGTCACCCTGCCCAACATCAAATGGGGCCTGATTTACGGCGTGGTGCTGTGTACCGCGCGGGCGATGGGTGAGTTCGGTGCGGTGTCGGTGGTCTCCGGGCACATTCGCGGGGTGACCAACACCTTGCCGCTGCATGTCGAGATCCTCTACAACGAATACAACCACGTCGCGGCCTTCAGCGTGGCCAGCCTGTTGCTGATCCTGGCGCTCTTCATCCTGCTGCTCAAGCAGTGGAGCGAGAACCGTATTAACCGTCTGCGCCATAGCGCAGCGGAGGAATAATTCATGTCGATCGAAGTTCGTAATGTCAGCAAGCGCTTCAACGCTTTCCAGGCTCTGGACAGCATCAACCTGGATATCCACAGCGGTGAGCTGGTGGCGCTGCTCGGTCCGTCCGGCTGCGGCAAAACTACCCTGCTGCGGATCATTGCCGGGCTGGAAACCCCAGACCAGGGCAATATCGTCTTCCACGGTGAGGATGTTTCCGGGCACGACGTGCGTGATCGCAACGTCGGTTTCGTGTTCCAGCACTACGCCCTGTTCCGCCACATGAGCGTGTTCGACAACGTCGCTTTCGGCCTGCGCATGAAGCCCAAGGGCGAGCGGCCGAGCGAGAGCAAGATTGCCGAGAAGGTCCATGAGCTGCTGAACATGGTCCAGCTTGACTGGCTCAGCGACCGTTATCCGGAACAGCTGTCCGGTGGCCAGCGCCAGCGTATTGCCCTGGCCCGCGCCTTGGCAGTGGAACCCAAGGTACTGCTGCTCGACGAGCCTTTCGGCGCCCTCGACGCCAAGGTGCGTAAAGAGCTGCGCCGCTGGCTGGCACGCCTGCACGAAGACATCAACCTGACCTCGGTGTTCGTGACCCACGACCAGGAAGAGGCGATGGAAGTGGCCGACCGTATCGTGGTCATGAACAAGGGCGTGATCGAGCAGATCGGCTCGCCGGGCGAGGTGTACGAGAACCCGGCCAGTGATTTCGTTTACCACTTCCTCGGTGACTCCAACCGCCTGCACCTGAGCGAAGGTCACCACGTGCTGTTCCGCCCGCATGAAGTGTCGTTGTCGCGCCACGAAGTCGAGGGGCACCATGCGGCTGAAGTGCGCGACATTCGTCCGCTCGGCGCGACCACCCGGGTGACCTTGAAGGTCGAAGGGCAGAGCGAGCTGATCGAAGCCGAAGTGGTCAAGGACCACGACAGCCTGACCGGGTTGGCCCGTGGCGAGACTCTGTTCTTCAAACCCAAGGTTTGGCAGAAAGTCGCCAACATTTGATAGCAGTCAGGGCTGCTTTGCAGCCCATCGCCGGCAAGGCCGGCTCCCACAGGAACTGCGGTCATCCTGGGCACTGTGGGAGCTGGCCTTGCCAGCGATGGGGCCCGCGCGATTCCCCCTCTTGAACACCCAATACTTCCAAATCAAGCACCCCGCCTGACGCACTGTGGCGGCGCGTTCGCGCCTGCGCGGCATATGCATTTTTCTCATAAAAAGTATCGGGCAAAGGCATTTGCCCTAGCTCGGGCGCACTCCTTATAAAGGCTATCTCTTATTCGATAAATATATTTCAACTAATAAATATATAGCCAACAGGAATATTGATTCCTGGCCAGGAGCCCGCCCATGAGCCCGACCCATCGCCTTGCCCCTCTTTCTTCACGGCGGCTCCAGCGCCTGCCCCTGGCCCTGTTGCTGGCCGGTAGCGCGCACTGGTTACCGGCGCATGCCGCCGAGCCGCAACAGGCTGCGGTGAAGGCCAGCGACAGCCAGCTCAAGACGGTCACCGTCACCGCCCGCCGCCGCGAGGAAAGCGCCCAGGACGTGCCGACACCGATGAGCGTGCTCGATGGCCAGGCGCTGGAAAGCCAGCGTATCTACCGTATCCAGGATCTGCAGCAACTGGTGCCGAGCGTCAACGTTGCTTACATGCATGCCCGCCAGTCCAGCGTGTCGATTCGCGGCCTGGGCAACAACCCCGCCAGTGACGGTCTGGAAGGCAGCGTTGGCCTGTACCTGGATAACGTTTATCTCGGCCGTCCGGGCATGGCGGTGTTCGATCTGATGGATATCGAACAACTGGAGGTGTTGCGCGGCCCGCAAGGCACCTTGTTCGGCAAGAACACCACCGCCGGGGTGATCAACATCAGTACGCGGGCGCCGAGCTTTACCCCGGAGCGCAGCATCGAAACCTCGGTGGGCGAGGATGGCTACTTCCAGACCAAGGGCACACTGTCCGGGCCTTTGACCGAGACACTGGCCGGGCGTATTTCGGCTTATCGCACCCGCAGTGATGGCGACATCAAGAACGAGTACGACGGCCACACCCTTAACGGCGGTTCGCGCCAGGGCTTTCGCGGCCAGTTGCTGTACAAGCCCAGCGAGCAATTCAACCTGCGCTGGATCGGCGACTACAACGAAGAGGATTCCAGTGCCGGTACCCGTTTGCTGTACGGCACCGGGCCGACCATCAACGGCGTCAACCGCTACGAAGCCCGGGCCCAGGCGGCAGGTGCCACGCTGATCGACGGCAGCAAGCGCAAGGTCAACCTGGACAGCGACCAGCAGGTCACCGTGTTCCAGGGCGGCACCTCGCTGGAAGCCAACTGGACCCTGGATAACGACTTCACGCTGACCTCCGTCAGTTCTTACCGCTGGTGGGACTTCACCCCGCGCAACGACGAGGGCCTGAATGTGCCCGCGGCATACAACTCCGGGGTTTCGGTACGCGACAAGCAGTACTCGCAGGAATTTCGCCTGGCGTCGCCTACCGGCGGCTTCTTTGACTATGTCGTGGGCGCCTATTACTTCGGCTCCGACCTGGATAACAAGTCCTTCGTTTACTACGGCCCCCAGGCGGACATCTGGAACGGCACCCCGGCTGGCGCCCTGGCCAATGTCACCACCCTCGGCAAGGGTCATATCAGTACCGACAGCTTTGCCCTGTTCGCCCAAGGCACCTGGCACCTGACCGAGCGCCTGGACTTCACGGCCGGTATTCGTGGCACCTATGAAGAAAAAAGCGCCTGGGTCGATCGCGCCGCTCCCGCCGGCGGTGCGGCTGTCACTGGCGCGGCGGCCGCTGCCCGGCAAGGACGGGTCGGTGCCTATGACTCGGGTGATCTCAACCAGTACACCTTCAGCCCGTCGGGCCTGCTGAACCTCAGCTATCGCTTTACCGATGACTTGTTGGGTTACGCTACTTTGTCCCATGGCGAGAAGTCCGGCGGGGTCAACCTGACAGTGGCGACTGCGCCGGTGGCCGGTGCCGACTCGCTGTTGATCGGCACCGAGCGAGCCAACAACGCCGAGCTGGGTCTCAAGAGCACCCTCTGGGACCGCCGCCTGCAGCTCAACGCCAACCTGTTCTGGACCGAGGTGCATGGCTACCAGACCAACGCCTACGACGAAGCCAACCGCGTGCAGTACCTGACCAACGCCGGCTCCGTGCGCTCCCGTGGGGTGGAGGTGGAAAGTACCCTGGTGCCAATACGCGGCCTGACCTTGAACCTCAACGGCTCGTACAACGATGTTCGCTACCTCTCCTACAAGGATGCCCCGTGCCCTCCTGAAGTCGCTCTGCAGCCCGGTGCACCAGCAGCCTGTGATCTGAGCGGCCACCAGGTGGTCGGCGCCTCGAAGTGGATTGGCAACGCCAACGGCCAGTACCAGTGGGACCTGGGCAACGGCCTGCAGCCCTATGTCACTGCCAGCTACGCATTCCGCTCCAAGGCGGTGGGTACGGTCGAGGACTCCGACTTCGCGCAGATCCCCAGCTACGCCGTGGTCAACTTCTCCACTGGCTTGCGCGGCGATCTGGGCCAGGGCCAGTGGGATGTCTCGCTGTGGCTGAAAAACGCCTTCGACAAGACCTACTACACCACTCTCTGGAGCGCCGCCAACGGTGGCTATGAAGGCTTGGCAGGTACGCCAAGAACCCTTGGCTTGACCGGTCGCTACGACTTTTAAGGGCGTTTTCCCATGCCTGCACTGAATACTTTTCATGCGCGGCAGGCATAGCCAAATCAGCAAGTGGCCCGAGGCCTTGAACGGCGGGGCGTGGGGGCAGGTGCTGAGTTTGCATATGCGCTTTGCTTCTATTCATAACTTTAAAGATTACTTTAAGAAATAAGCAGCGCGCAGTGATGATCCACACAGCGGAGGCAAATGAGCTGCCTTCGATGAAACGCACCGCGATCCCAGGAGTTGATCAATGGGTAATGTCCAGACCGCCGCCACCGCGCTTGATGTGCTTTGGCGCCAGACGCCGAGCGGCGAGCTGGTCGACCTCGGTCGGCCACACCGTGTACCCCTGGGGTATCAGCGCCTGCAGCGCACCCCGAAAAGCGCCTTGGGCCGCCGGGAAAAAATCGTTCTGGGGATCTTCGCCCTGGCCCTGCATGGCGCCGTGGCGTACTGGATCAGCCAGGCACCGACGCCTGTGCTGCCGATGGTGCCGCCAGAAATTCCGCCCATGACCATCGAGTTCTCGCAGCCCGCGCCACCTGTGGTCGAGCCTCCACCGCCGGTGCCCCCACCGGCCGTGGTTGAGCCGCCGCCACCGGTTGTCGATGAACTGGCGGCCAAGCCGGCGCCAAAACCGGTACCCAAACCCAAGCCAAAGCCGGTACCCAAGCCCGAACCCAAGCCGGCACCCAAGGCGGTCGAGCAACCGCCCGCGCCGCCTAAACCGGTTGCTGCGCCGGCACCGCCAGCGCCAGCACCGGTGACGCCCGCTTCGGCCAGTGCCGGGTACCTGAAAAACCCTGCGCCGGAGTATCCGGCACTGGCCCACAGGCGTGGTTGGGAAGGCACGGTGTTGCTACGGGTGCATGTCCTGGCCAGCGGCAAGCCGGGGGAGATTCAGTTGCAGAAAAGCAGCGGTCGCCAGCAGCTCGACGATGCCGCCCTGGCGGCGGTCAAGCGCTGGAGTTTCGTTCCGTCCAAGCAGGGTGACGTGGCCCTGGATGGCTGGGTCAGCGTCCCCATCGAATTCAAGATCCACTAATTCGCGCTAATAGAGAGAGTATTGATCATGACGTTATTGGCATCCCCCCTCGAATCCATCGAAAGCGCGGTGATCTGGCTGCTGGTGGGCTTCTCTGTCATCACCTGGGGCCTGGCCCTGGTCAAGGGCGTGCAGTTCGTACGCCTGAAAAACCAGGACAAGCGCTTTCACAAACATTTCTGGGCCGCCTCCAGCCTGGATGCTGCGGCAGAGCTGAGCGAAAGCCAGCCTGGTGCGGCTGCTCGTGTTGCCCAGGCCGGTTACGCCGCAATTGCCGTGGGTGAACCCGGTCAGGCCAGCGACCTGAGCCAGGCCATCAACCATCAGGATCGTCTGGAGCGCGCCTTGCGCCAGCAGATCGTGCGTGAACGACGCTCGCTGGAAACCGGCCTGGCGGTGGTCGCCAGTATCGGCAGTACCTCGCCGTTCATCGGTCTGTTCGGTACCGTCTGGGGGATCATGGAAGCGCTCAAGGGCATCAGTGCTGCCGGTTCCGCCAGCCTGGAAACCGTGGCCGGCCCGATTGGTGCGGCACTGGTCGCCACCGGGGTAGGGATCGCCGTCGCGGTACCGGCGGTGCTGGTTTACAACTACTTCCTGCGGCGCCTGAAGCTGACCGCTGCCGACCTCGATGACTTTGCCCATGACTTCTACAGCCTGGCGCAGAAGAGTGCCTTCCGCGTCCTGGTGCACCCGACTGCCCACAAGCCGGTTGGCAGTAGCCCGCAAAAAGTGAAGGAGGCTTCCTGATATGGCCTTCTCGACCCAGGACAGTGACGAAGTACTCAGCGAGATCAACGTAACCCCGCTGGTGGACGTAATGCTGGTGCTGCTGGTGGTGTTCATCGTCACCGCGCCGCTTTTGACCAACGCCATCCCGATCAACCTGCCCAAGACCGAGGCCGTGGCCCCGGTGGAGCAGAAAGACCCGTTGGTGGTAAGCATCGATGGCAGTGGCAAGTTGTTCATCAACAAGGATGAAATCCAGCCCGACCTGCTCGAAACCAGCCTGCAGACCGCCAAGGCCAAGGACCCGGAGGTGCGCGTGCAACTGCAGGCGGACGACGGCGTGAATTATGGGGAAGTGGCGCGCGCCATGGCCTCGATCGAACGTGCGGGGATTACCAAGTTGTCGGTGATCACCGCCCGCTGAGCAACACACCTCAGGCAAGTCTTCAGGGGCCATTCCTAGGCAGGGGGTGGTCCCTTTTTTTATTTCTGTAGGAGCGGATTCACCGGGGCGCCGGACCGCCGCGATGGACTGCGCAGCAGTCCCGCCGTTTGGGGCCGTTGCACGGCCCATCGCGGATAAATCCGCTCCTACAGATTTTGGTTTTTAGTTATTAATAAATAGCTTCTTATTCCTTTACGAATATAACCACCCCCCTATACTTGGCCTCAAGCACGCAAACCCAGCAGGAGGCGTCCCCATGCGCAACACGTCGATCCGTTACCTGATTGTGCCGGGCTGGCAAGGTTCGCCAGAGGATCATTGGCAGAGTCACTGGCAGCAGGTGCTGCCCAACAGCGCCCGGGTCGAACAGCTCGACTGGTTTACGCCTCAGCGCGAGGATTGGGTGGCGACACTGGAGCAGGCGGTGGCCGCCGACGAATCGCCGGTCATCCTGATTGCTCACAGCCTGGGTTGCATCACGGTTGCCCATTGGGCTGCGCAAGCCAGCGTCAGCCTGCTGCGCCGTGTGCGCGGGGCATTGTTGGTGGCGCCGGCGGATGTCGAGCGGCCAACCTGCTCACCAGCCCTGCGCAACTTCGCGCCCATTGCCCAGCAGCTATTGCCGTTCCCAAGCCAGGTGGTCAGCTCCGACAACGATCCGGCGATCAGCGCCCCGCGGGCCATGCAGCTGGCGCGGGCCTGGGGCGCCGAAGTGGGCTTTCTTGCCGGAGCCGGGCATATCAACGTCAAATCCGGGCATCGCCGCTGGGAACAGGGCTTCGCCTACCTGTACCGCTTGCAGAGCCGTCTGGAACAGCACGCCCTTCGCCGCGCCTGATCTCAGGCGCTGACTTTTTCCAGATTCAACGCCCGGCCCCAGGTGCTGAGGGCGGGAGTTTGCCATGAGTATTCACGACACCTTCGGTCAGCCGCTGCTGACCTTTCCGGAACTGGACAAGAGCCCGCTGAGCATTCGCGCCAAGGCGCTGGTGTTTGTCGACCCGCGTTCGCGGCAACTGCGCGAGGAGCTGGAACTGCTGGCGCCATTGGCACTGCCGGTGCTGATACGCGGTGAGACCGGTTCTGGCAAGGAACTGCTGGCGCGGCAAATTCATCGCACCAGTGATCGTGCTGGCTTGTTCGTTTCGGTCAACTGCGCGGCGATCAGCCCGACCTATGCCGATGCCGAGCTGTTTGGCTACACCGCCGGTGCCCACAGCGGTGCGGCCAGTAGCCGGGCTGGCTGGTTCGGCTCGGCCAATGGCGGCACCCTGTACCTGGATGAAATTGCCGACTTGCCGTTGGCGATCCAGGTCAAGTTGCTGGCCGCCCTGGAGAACCGCGAAGTCACCCGGGTTGGCGCCCAGCAACCCAACCCGGTCGACGTACGCCTGGTCGCCGCGTCGAGTATCGACCTGGGCGAGGCGGTCAGCGCCGGCAAGTTCCATGAGCGGCTCTACCACTACCTGCGCGAAGGTCATCTGGAGCTGCCCGCATTGCGCGAGCGGATCGGCGATATCCTGCCACTGGCCGAATACTTCGTCGGCATCTACAGCCCGCGGCTGAACCTGCCGGTACCATTGATCAGTGAAGCGGCCCAGCGTGTGCTGGAACTGCACAGCTGGCCGGGCAATACGCGAGAGCTGGAGAACGTCATTCACTTTGCCTTGCTGGTCAGCAGCGGCGACGAGATCCTGCCCGAGCACCTGAACCTGCCCACCCCCCTGCAGGCCCTGGCCAGCCAGCTCGATCAGCTGTGCCAACGCGCGGTGGCAGGTGAGCGCAACGCCTTGCAGGGCGTGCTTGAGCAGGCCTTGTCGCGTCTGACGCAAGGTGGCGCATAAGCCTGTTCAGCACGCGCACGGGTTCTATGTTGAAATGGAATAGGCAGCGAAATAAAAGATATTGTTCCGGCATAAAAAATCTCGGTATTGTCCGCTCCAAGCCAGCTTGCAAAGTGTTGGCAACCTAATTTTGCCGTCGCCCGATGGCCCTGTATTCGAATAAGGACTACGCATGAAAAAGGCCCTGTTGTTCACCGCTCTGGCGGCCGCTCTGTCGGTTGCAGGTTTCGCCCATGCAGGCGAGAAACTGGTGGTTGCCGCTACTCCTGTACCTCATGCCGAAATCCTTGAGCTGATCAAACCAACCCTGGCCAAAGAAGGTGTCGACCTTGAGATCAAGGTGTTCACCGACTATGTGCAGCCGAACGTACAGGTCGACCAGAAACGCCTGGACGCCAACTACTTCCAGACCCTGCCGTACCTGAAGAACTTCAACGAAGGTAAAGGCACGCATCTGGAAACCGTGATCGGCGTCCATGTCGAGCCTTTCGCTGGCTACTCGAAGAAGGTCAAGAGCCTGAGCGAACTGAAGGACGGCGCGACGGTTGCCATTCCGAACGAAGGCAGCAACAGCGGCCGTGCCCTGCTGCTGTTGCAGAAAGCCGGTCTGATTACGCTGAAAGATCCGAAAAACGCCCTGGCAACGCCAAAAGACATCGCCGAGAACCCGAAGAATCTGAAGTTCCGCACGCTTGAGTCGGCCATGCTGCCGCGCGTGCTGGATCAGGTCGATCTGGACATGATCAACACCAACTACGCGCTGGAAGCGGGTCTGAACCCGGCCAAGGACGCGCTGATAATTGAAGGTTCCGATTCGCCGTACGTGAACTTCCTGGTCGCGCGCCCTGACAACAAGGACAGCGATGCGATCCAGAAGCTGGCCAAAGCTCTGACCAGCCCGGAAGTGAAGACCTTCATCGAGAAGAAATACAGCGGCGCGGTACTGCCGGCGTTTTAAGTAGCTCCTGAAACATCCCCTCACTGTGGGAGCGGGCCTTGCCCGCGATTGCAATGTGTCCGACACAACGCAATCGCGGGCAAGGCCCGCTCCCACAGTTGCTTTGTGCACAGGAAAAACCGGTTAGCTGTTTGGGTGATATCAATATGCAATAAAGGTATTTAAATAAATATTTTTATACCTTTAGAGTCTTAGTCATTGTGCTCACCCGCACTGACAACCCCTGTGTAGAGCGGCCCGTTTACCCTCGGGCCGATCCGAGATCCTCTCATGAGTTTCGATGTCGCTTTTATCCTGAGTACGCTCCCGGCGTTTCTCAAAGCCGTCGGCGTTACCCTGCAGGTCGGCCTGATCGCCATTGCCACCTCCTTGCTGGTGGCACTGATCAACGCCGCCATCCTGGTCTACCGCACACCCTACCTGCAGCGTCTGGTGCAGCTGTATGTGGAGCTGGCGCGCAACACGCCACTGCTGATCCAGCTGTTCTTCGTCTACTTCGCCTTGCCGACCCTGGGTGTGAAGATCTCCGGCTTCGCTGCCGCGATCATCACCATGACCTTCCTTGGTGGCGCCTACCTGACCGAAGTATTGCGCGCTGGTGTCGAGGCGGTGCCCCAGGCACAGCTGGAGTCGGGGCGCTCGATCGGCCTGTCCGAGGGTCAGCTCCTGCGGCATGTGATCCTGCCGCAGGCCGGCATCCTCAGCCTGCCTTCGCTGTTCGCCAACTTTGTCTTTCTGCTCAAGGAAACCACCGTGGTCTCGGCGGTGGCGGTGCCGGAAATCCTCTACACCACCAAGAGCTATATCGCGCTCTACTACAAGACCTACGAGATGCTCGCGGTGCTGACGCTGATCTGCGTGTTGCTGTTCCTGCCTTTGTCGCTGCTGCTCAGCCGCCTGGAAAGGAGGCTGCAACATGGCCAGTTCGGGTCTTGAGTTGCTGCTGGTGTCCTTGCCGCAACTGGGTAAAGGCGCTGCGCAGACATTGGCCATCTCGGCGCTGGGGATTGTCTTCAGCACCTTCGGCGGTGTGCTCTATGGCGTGCTGGCGAGCCTGAACCTGCGCAGCCTGAATGTGCTGCTGCGGGTCTACCTGGAGCTGTTTCGGGCAATTCCGGTGCTGGTCTGGTTGTACCTGCTGTTCTTTGGTCTGCCGATCTTTTTCGCCCTGAGCATTCCCAGCTTCTGGTGCGCAGTGCTGGTGTTGTCGTTGTGGGGCGCCAGTGAGGTGGGCGAGGTGGTACGCGGCGCCTTGCGCTCGTTGCCCCGCGGCCAGCGCGAAGCCGGCCTGTCGATTGGCCTGTCTGCCTGGCAGCTGTATGGCTATGTGTTGCTGCCACAGGCACTCAAGCGCATGACGCCGCCGACCATCAATATCTACACGCGGATCATCAAGACCAGCTCGCTGGCGGTACTGATCGGGGTGGTCGATGTCATCAAGGTCGGCCAGCAGATCATCGAGCGCACCTACGAGTCGGTGCTGATCTACGGCGCACTGTTCCTGTTTTTCTTTTTTATCTGCTACCCGCTCTCGGCTGCTTCGCGCGCCCTCGAGCGCCGCTGGACACACGCATGAGCGCACTGATCGAGTTCAAGGGTTTCAACAAGTACTTCGGCGACCAGCAGGTGCTGAACAACATCGACCTGCAAGTGCGCAGCGGTGAAGTGGTGGTGATCCTCGGTCCCAGTGGCTGTGGCAAGAGCACCTTGCTGCGTTGCCTGAACGGTCTGGAAACCGCCCATAGCGGTCACCTGCGCCTGGCCGGAGACGAACTGCTCGACCCGCGTACCGACTGGCGTCAGGTACGCCAGCGGGTGGGCATGGTGTTCCAGAGCTATCACCTGTTCGGCCACATGAGCGTGCTCGATAACCTGTTGCTTGGCCCGCTCAAGGTGCAGAAGCGCGAGCGCCGCGAGGCCCTGGCTCAGGCCGAAGCGTTGTTGGCGCGCGTGGGCTTGCTGGACAAGCGTGATGCCTTTCCACGTCAGCTCTCCGGTGGCCAGCAACAGCGCATCGCGATTGTCCGCTCGCTATGCATGAACCCCGACGTGATGCTGTTCGACGAGGTCACCGCAGCCCTCGACCCGGAGATGGTCAAAGAGGTGCTGGAGGTGATCCAGGGCCTGGCCCGTGACGGCATGACCCTGCTGATCGTGACCCATGAAATGGCCTTCGCTCGCGCGGTGGCCGACCGCATCGTGTTCATGGAGGCCGGCAGGATCCTTGAACAGCGCGACCCCGAGAGCTTCTTTACGAACCCGCAGACCGCACGCGCGCAGCAGTTCCTGGAGAAATTCTCCTTCGTAGAAAGCCTGCCAAAAATGCCCGCAAAGGAACTGACATGAAAACTGCCAAGACGTCGAAACTGTTGTTGTCCCTGTTCAGCCTGGCCCTGCTGGCCGGCTGCAACAAGGCGGAAGAACCGAGCAAGCCAGCGGCTTCAGGTGCGGCGCCAGCCACTAGCTACCTGGAAACCATCAAGGCGCGCGACAAGCTGATTGTCGGCGTGTTCACCGACAAACCCCCGTTTGGCTTCGTGGACGAGAGTGGCCGCTATGTCGGTTTTGACACCGACATCGGCCGTCAGCTCGCCAAGTCACTGCTCGGTGACGAAAACAAGGTCGAGTTCGTGGCGGTGGAGCCGGCCAGCCGGATTCCCTTCCTGCAAAGCGACAAGGTCGACCTGATCCTGGCCAACATGACCGTGACCCCGGAGCGCAAGGAAGCGGTGGAGTTCACCAACCCCAACCTGCGCGTCGCGGTCCAGGCCCTGGTGCCGGAAGGCAGTGAGGTGAAGCATCTGGATGACCTGGCCGGCAAGACCACCATTGTCACCACCGGCACTACTGCCGATATCTGGCTGACCAAGAACCACCCGGACTGGAAGCTGCTCAAGTTCGAGAAGAACTCCGAATCGCTGCAAGCGCTGGCCAATGGTCGTGGTGATGCCTATGCTCAGGACAACCTGATCCTGTTCAGTTGGTCGAAGCAGAATCCGGGGTACCGCGTGCTGGAGGAGAAGCTGGGCGAAGAAGCGCCGATTGCGCCAGCGGTGAAGAAGGGCAATATCGAGCTGCGTGACTGGGTCAACGCCGAGCTGGCGCGCCTGGGTGAGCAGAAGTACCTGCTCAAGCTGTATGACCAGTACGTGCGCAAAGAGCTGAGCGACGACACCAAGCCTGAGAGTGTGATTGTCGAAGGCGGCAAGTGGCAGGGTTAACCGATGCCATCGCAACTACTTGTAGGAGCGGATTCATCCGCGAAGGGGCGCAACGCGCCCCAAAGATGGGACTGCTACGCAGTCCATCGCGGATGAATCCGCTCCTACGAGCTGCTAGTTAACAGGCACCAGCCTCAAGGTGCTTTGCGCCGGAATCACTCCCATCTGCGCCTTGTGATACTGCCCCTCGATATAGTCCTTGGCCTGGTCGGCGTAGTGGCGGTCGAACAGCACCCCGCTTTGCCCGACCGGGTTGATGGTCAGGGCCTGCCCGGCATCGGTGAAGTCGATCAGGCGTCGGGTCGAAGGGCCATAGGTGACCGGCCAGGGTGCCGGGCCGATCTTCGCCGACAGATTATTCGGCACTTCATGGGTGCCAGGCGCGGCGAAGGCGCCGACGTTGAACAGCAGGTTCAGCGGCTTCTGCAGCCCCAGCGGATGATTGTGGGTCAGCGTATGCGCCTTGCCCCATTGCCAACTGGCAGGCTCATTACCCAAGGTTTCGCGCAGGTGCGCCAGGCTGGACTGCCACGCCGCTTTGACCGCAGCGCTGCGGCTGCCGTGCTCGCTGCTGCCATGCAGCCCCCACCAGGGCGACTCGGCATCAGCGGCCAGGCGCGGCATGGCGGCATCGATGACGCGGGTATTGATCAGGGTCTGGAACCAGGCATCGCCCAGTTCGTCATGCATGGCCGCGTACGCCAGGTCGTAGAGGAACTGGTTGAACAGCGTGGCACTGACCGAGTCCAGCGGGTAGTCACCGTTCCAGCTCGCCAACTGCTCGACCAGTTCCTTCTCCTGGTCATCTGTGACCACTTCTCGCAGCACCCCCAGTAACGGTGCCAGGGTACGCGGGCCATAGTCGCTGGCGGTGTCGAGTTGCAGCGCCTGGCTGTTTTGCGTGTCCCATTTTACCTGCGGGTCGGCCAGGTGACGGTCCAGCTGCTGACCTCGATCAGGCAGGTTGTAGTAACCCGGAATCGGCATGCTCGCGGGCGGTTGATAGTTGGCCGAGACGATGTAGCCGCTGGCCGGATTCTCCTGCTGCGGGTTGGCACTGAAGGGGTAGAAATCGAGCTTGTCTGCCTGCGCGGTGCTGCCGTCGAGAATGAACGACGGGTTCACCCCCTCTGGACGAATCGGCAACTGCGCCGCGGCCCACCAACCGATGTCGCCGCTGGCATTGGCCCATACCAGGTTGAGTCCGGGCGCCTGGATTTTCGCTGCGGCGCTGCGCATCTTGTCCAGGGTGTCGGCACGGTTGACCTGGTAGAAACCGTCGAGAATCGGGTTCTCGGTTTCCAGGAAGGCCCACCACATGGCGATCGGGGTCGGCCCGGCATTGGCACCGATCACGTCATTGACGATCGGGCCGTGTGGCGAGCGACGCAGGGTAATGATTACCGGCTCTTCGCCCTTCACCGCGATGGTGTCCCGGGTGGTGGTCAAGGCTTGCCACTGGTCGTTGATGCGTACCTGGTCAGGATTGGCCGGATTGACCTGCTCGGCGATCAGGTCGACATCGTCGTTCTGGAACATGGTCAGGCTCCAGCCGAACGCGCGGTTGTGCCCCAGCGACGCAAAGGGGTTGAGCGCCTGGTGATAACCATAGAGGTTGAAGCCGGGCGACGACAGTTCAGCCTCGTACCAGACCGCGGGCACGGCAAAGCTGATATGCGGATCTCCAGCCAGCAGGGGCTTGCCGCTACGGGTACGGCTGCCGGACACGGCCCAGGCGTTGCTGCCTTCATACTGGGGAATGCCGGCTTCGCTCAGGGCTTGCTGGCTGACGCGGGCCAGGTGTTCCAGGCTTTTCCAGTCTGCGCCTGTCAGCGGCGGCCTGCTGTGCAACGCCCCTTCCGGATTCCAGTCGAGGTCGAAGACCTTCAGGTACTCGCTACCCAGCTGATCGCGCACAAAGGTCAATACCGGTTCGGTGCGAAAGGCGGCGGCAAAGCTGTAGGCCATGTAACCGGCAATGCTCAGGGTGTCCTGGGCCGTGAAGGGCCGCGGGGTGATGCCCAGCACATCGAATTCCATGGGTTTGGGGTGACTGTCCTGCCAGGCGTTCACGCCCTCAAGGTAGGCTTGCAGCGCGAGCCAGGCGGGCGCCTGCTTGTCCTGGCGTTCGACAACGCGCTCGGCCTGCTCGCGAATGCGCAGGCTGCGGAACAGGGTATCGGTGGGTACCAGCTTGCTGCCGAGGATTTCGGCCAGTTCGCCACGGGCCAGGCGGCGGACGATCTCCATCTGGAACAGCCGGTCCTGGGCGTGGACATAGCCCAGGGCGCGGTACAGGTCGGTTTCGTTAGTGGCCTCGATGTGCGGTACACCACGGGCGTCATAGCGCACACTCACCGGGGCCTGCAGGCTGGCCAGGGCGAACTCGCCCTCGCGCTGCGGCAACTTGCCCTGCACATACCAGAAACCGCCGCCGGCTGCTGCGGCAATGACTACGGCGAGGAAGGTCAGGCTGCGCTTCATCAGGACTCCTTGTGCTTTTTAGCGGATTTTGTGGTCCGATCATCAAGGTAAATTCGGACAGAGAATAGCCCCAAAGGAGTGAAGATGAATCTCAGTGAAAAGCAGAAGATGCTCAGCGGCCAGCTCTATCACGCCAGCTGCCCGGAACTGCAGGCCGAGCAAATCGCCAACAAGCACTGGATGCAGCGCTACAACAACAGCGCCGAACTGCTCAACGATCAGCGTCGTGAACTGCTGGTCGAGCACTTCAAGGTGGTCGGTGACGGTGCCGTGATTCGTCCGCCGTTCTATTGCGACTACGGCTACAACATCAGTGTTGGCGCCAACGTGTTCATGAACTTCAACTGCGTAATCCTGGATGTCTGCCCGGTCAGTATCGGTGACGATTGCCAGATCGGCCCGGCGGTGCAGATCTACGCCGCCGACCACCCGCTGGACCCGAAGGTACGTCGCAGTGGCCTGGAAAGCGGTCGGCCGGTGAAGATCGGCAACAACGTCTGGATTGGCGGCGGGGCGATCATCCTGCCCGGAGTAACGGTGGGCGATAACGCCGTGATCGGTGCTGGCAGCGTGGTGACCCGCGATGTGCCGGCCCGGGCGACGGTGGTGGGCAACCCGGCGCGGTTGCGTTAGGGCGTCCAGGGGCAGTAGCAGCCCACCGCCATGGTATGGGTAGCGCTGACTGCCCGGCCTTGGCTCAGGGCCAGCAGGATCGGCTCGATAAAGCTGTTGCTCGAGTTGCAGGTCGCCCCTTCGCTGTAGGGGCCGAAGTAGGCCAGCTTGCCCTGGCGGTCCCAGATCGCCACGCCAGGGCTAGCCGGCAGGTGTTCGGCACCGGGCAGTTGCGCCAGTGGTTTGAGTGCGCTGAGGGTGCTTGGCAACTGTCCACGGCTGCCGGGTTTTTGCACCACGTAGAACTCCACCCCCTGAGGTGCGAAATGCTCGATCAGTTCAGCCAGGTGCTGCTGATTGCCGACATTGCACGGGCAGGCCGGGTCCCAGAAGTGCACCAGACGGATCGGCCCGGGCCCGGCGAGGGTCGCAGGGAGCTGCAGGCGGTCGCCGGAGAACAGCGCGGTCTGGTTGTCGAAGGTACGTAGATAGCGACTCTGGAAACTGTCGTAGGCCCACCACAAACCAGCGGCGCAAAGGGCAGCGATCAGCAGGCCAAGCAGGGTTCGAATAGGGGACGCGAGCATGGGGGCAATTTCCGGAAAAAGTCGCCTAGCTTGCCATGCTGCTGGCGACAGCTGAATATCACAGGTCAATATCCCGCTTTTGCTGCCTGGAAGTTCTCTATGCCTGCGTCATTCCAACCCGACTCGTTACGCGTCAGCCTGTCCCCGCTGACGGCGCGCCAGCCGTTGTCGACCCAGGCCCAGGCCTACCAGCGCTACTACGGACTTGATCTACCGGCGCGCAAGGATTCACCGCAACGCTGGCTGGGGCGCTTCGAGGCGGCAGGCTTCGAGCTGGTCGGACAAGTCTGGCTACCCGCCGCACCCGTGGCGACGCTGGTGTTGTTGCATGGTTTCTACGATCACATGGGCTTGTACCGGCATGTGATCGATTGGGCGCTGGACCAGGACTACGCGGTGATTGCCTGCGACTTGCCGGGGCACGGCCTGTCCAGCGGTGAACGGGCCAGCATCGATGATTTTGGCGCCTACCAGCAGGTGCTGCAGGCACTCTTCGAGCAGGGGCGCGGCCTTGAGCTGCCGCAGCCCTGGCATTTATGCGGGCAGAGCACGGGCGGGGCGATTGTCATTGATCATGTGTTGCACGATGGCGTGCAAAGCCCGGCCCAGGGCGAGGTAATCCTGCTGGCGCCCTTGGTGCGGCCACGTGCGTGGCGTTGGTCGAAACTCAGTTATCACCTGTTGCGACCGTTCGTAAAAGGCATCGAGCGACGCTTCAGTGCCAACAGCAATGATCCAACCTTTCTGCCGTTTCTGCAGGCCGACCCGCTGCAACCCCGGCGTTTGCCGACCGCCTGGGTCGGGGCGCTGGTGGACTGGGTCAAGCGCATTGAGGCGGCGCCAGTCAGTGCGCGGCGGCCGCTGATCATCCAGGGCGAGTCCGACATGACCGTGGACTGGCCGCACAATCTTCGGGTTTTGCAGGAGAAGTTCGCCGCGCCCGAGATTCTGCTGATTCCCGAGGCGCGTCATCACCTGGCCAATGAGTTGCCGGCGATTCGTCAGCGCTACTTCGACTTCATCGACCAGCGCCTGGGCTGATCACTTCAGGTCCGAAGTGTTCTGCCCGACTGCCAGGCCTGCGCGGATGGCGGCCAGGGCGGCCTTGTAGTAAGTCTGGCCTTCTGCTGATTCGGCAAAGGTGGCGAACTCATCCAGCTCGGCATCAGTCAGGTCGCGATACACATAGAGCAGGGTGTTGTTCAACTCGCTGCCGATCTGCTGCATCAGGCGCTGGCGTTGACCATCAAGCAGGCTCTGGGCCTGACCACCACCGAGCAGGCCGGGGATCATCTGGCTGAGGCTGTCGGCCGCCACCCCGGCAATGGCCAGGCTGACTTCAGCACCGGCTTCACGGGCGGGCAGGGCCTGGGCCAGGTGGCCAATAATCAGCAGTCGGTTGTCGCTGGCCTCGACCTTGGGCAGGCCCTTGGCGTTCTTGGCCAACTGGTCGCGACGGGTGGCCAGCAGTTCGGCGGCGACGACTTTGCGCCCCAGCGCGGATTGGAAGAATGCCAGCGCGGGGTTGGGGTTATTCAGGTTGGCGCGTAGTTGGGCCTGCGCACGCTTGTCCATGGCCTGGGCCTGAAAGCGCTGGTTGCTGTTATTGACCAGCGCCTGGAATACGGCGGGCGGCAGGCTATTGCGATAGCGCTGCTGGGCGGCATCGAGGGCATCGGTAAAGTGGGCACGCTGCTCGGGCCAACCGGCGACCTTGTAAAGTTGGTCGAGGCTGTCTGCCCAGACAGGCGTGGTGCTAATCATCATTAACAAGAAAAACAAACGGCGCATTCAGGACTCCTGTCGGCAGGGCGCTATTGTCTTGGCCTGGCCGGGCTTTGTCGAGAAGCCATTGCATACTCTCGGCCAAGTGGCGCTGTCGGTTTTCGCAGCACATGGATACTATGCGCGCCATGCCCCTATCTTCTGATCACCCATTGCTGTTGCGCATTGTCGACGACCTGGCCACCCATGGCTGGTCGCAGCAGGACATCTTTCTTCCAGCGTCTCTGACTCTGGCGCTGGCGGCTGAATGTCGTACTCGCGCCGCTGAGGGCGAGCTGGCACCTGCAGCGGTAGGACGCGGAGCAACCCAGGAAGTTCGCGAGGGGATTCGCGGCGATCATATCCAATGGCTGGAGCCAGGCCAGGCCGAGTGCTGCGACCAGTACCTCGAGTTGATGGACAGCCTGCGCGAAGCGCTCAACCGCGGGTTGTTCCTGGGGCTTGAAGACTTCGAGTGTCATTTTGCCCTGTACCCGCCAGGGGCTTTCTACCGCAAGCACCTCGATCGTTTCCGCGATGACGACCGACGCACGGTTTCGGCGGTCATCTACCTCAACCCGGATTGGTTGCCCGACGACGGCGGGCAGTTGCGCATGAGCCTGAAGGGCGGTGTAGAGCACGATGTGCAGCCTGTCGGTGGCTGCCTGGTGGTGTTCCTGTCCGGTGATGTCCCCCATGAAGTGCTGCCGGCCCGGCGTGAGCGTCTGTCGGTCACCGGCTGGTTCCGTCGTCGTGGCAATGAGCCGTTCTAAACCGCACAAGGTGCTGGTCAGCGCCTGTTTGCTGGGACAGCCAGTGCGCTATGACGGGCGCGCCAGTGGGCACCCGGATTTACTGCAACGTTGGCAACGCGAAGGCCGGATCGTGCCCTTGTGCCCGGAAGTGGCGGGTGGACTGCCGACGCCACGGCCTCCTGCCGAGATCCCCGGCGGTCAGGGCAGTGCTGTGCTGGATGGCGATGCACAGGTGATCACGGTGACTGGCGAGGATGTCAGTGCGCAGTTTCTGGCCGGTGCGCAGCGGGCGCTGGAACTGGTCCGGCGTCATGGCATTTGTATCGCCGTGCTCAAGTCGGGCAGTCCTTCGTGCGGCAACGTGCTGACTTACGACGGTACTTTCAGCGCTACCAAAGTCTCTGGCGAAGGAGTGACCACAGCCTTGCTGCGCCGCGAGGGCGTCCAGGTGTTCAGTGAACTGGAACTTGAAGCCGCCGAGCAGGCGTTGAACCAGCTTTAATACCCTCGCGAGCCAGTGTTGTTACTTCGGCGGCTTGCTGGCGTCCAGTCCGAACCATTTCTGCGACATCTGGCTCAACCGGCCATCGGCCTTGATGCGCTGCAGGGCGTTATCCACAGCGGTGTGGAATGCCGGGTTACCTTTCTGGAACGGAATCGCCAGGCTCAGGACAGGGCCGACAGTAGCGCCTTCGGTCACTGCTTGCTGGCTGTCGCGAATGGCATAAGGCACCAGCAGGCGGTCGCTGATCGCCGCGTCGATCTGGTCGTTGGCCACGTCCTTGATCGGCTGGGTAGCATTCGCATAGCTGCGCAGGTCAACGCCTTCAACGCCACGCGCCTGTTCGGCGAACTGGCTACCCTGAACCACGCCCAGGCTGTGACCCTTGAGCGCTTCGAGCGTACCCAGTGGACGTTTCTCTTCCTTGCGCACGATCAACTGGGCGCTGGAATAGCTATAGGGTTCGCTGAAGTCCAGGCGGTCCTTGAGTTCGGGGGTGGCGGCAATCTGGTTCAGGGCAATGTCGTACTTGCCACTTTCAACACCCTGGAGCAAGTCGTCGCGGGTAGTAACGACGAATTCGGCGCGTATATCCAGTTCGCTGGCCAGGGCCTGGCCGAGTTCGACTTCAAAGCCGGTCAGCTTGCCATCATCTTTGAAGTTGAACGGTGGCGTATTGGCTTCGACGGCAATGCGCAACTCGCCACGGTCGTTCACATCATCGATCAGTTCGGCATGTGCCCACGGGCTGAGCAGGGCGGCAAGTAGTATCCCTATGGTCAAACGCATTTAAATCCCTTGAATTCATTGGCAGTGAAAAAGATCGCCGCAGCTTTATGATGATGCCACGGTCGAGCGCAACTTAGGACAGCATCGACACCAGGATGTTAGGCGCAGGGAGAAAAATTTTCTGTGCGAATTTTTGGATATGTTCTGAATCAATTGATCTATGGTTACAGGCCATTGCCTTTTGTTTCACTGGCAAGGTTATTCAAGGTTACTGAAGAAAAGAACCACAGGAGAAGTGAATGAAAAGCCTAGTATCGCGTGCAGCCGTCGCCGGTCTGTTGATGGGGGTTTCGGCATTTGCCGCAGCCGACACAGGCCTGAAGAGCCAGGAGCCGCCGAAAGACGCCAAGGTCTTCATCGTTTCCCCGGCCGATGGCGCGACGGTCGACAAGACCTTCACGGTCAAATTCGGCATCGAGGGCATGGAGCTCAAACCCGCGGGTGACCAGACCCCGCACAGCGGTCATCACCACTTGCTGGTAGATGTCGACAAGGAGCCGGCTGCCGATATGGTACTGCCTACCAGTCTGCTCCCGGAAAACAAGGCGCCACTGCCTGCCGGTCCGCAAGTACTGCATTTCGGCAAGGCGCAGACCGAAGTCGAACTGACCCTGACCCCAGGCAAGCACACCCTGCAACTGGTGCTGGGTGACAAGTTCCACGTGCCGTTCAAGCCAAGCGTTGAATCGAAGAAGATCACCGTCGACGTGAAGTAAGCGGCGCCGCATAAAAAAGGGAGGCCACCAGGGCCTCCCTTTTTTGTCGCCGGAAAAACTTAGAACAGTACGCGGGAACGGATAGTGCCCTTGACGTGTTGCAGTTTTTCTTGCGCCAGATCCGAGTACTCGGCATCAACGTCGATTACCACGTAACCGACTTTCTCGTTGGTCTGCAGGAACTGGCCGGAGATGTTGATACCGTTTTCGGCGAAGACTTTGTTGATCTCGCTGAGTACGCCCGGAATGTTTTCGTGGATGTGCAGCAGACGGTGCTTGCCCGGGTGAGCCGGCAGGGCCACTTCAGGGAAGTTGACCGACGATACGGAAGTACCGTTGTCGCTGTACTTGACCAGTTTCTCGGCCACTTCCAGACCGATGTTGGCCTGGGCTTCGGCGGTGGAACCACCGATGTGCGGGGTCAGGATCACGTTGTCCAGGCCACGCAGCGGGCTTTCGAACTGCTCGTCGTTGGAGCGCGGTTCGACCGGGAACACGTCGATGGCGGCGCCGATCAGGTGCTTGTCCTTGATCGCGGCAGCCAGGTGATCCAGCTCGACCACGGTACCGCGGGCGGCGTTGATCAGGATCGAGCCTTTCTTCATCGCGCGGATTTCTTTCTCGCCGATCATCCATTGGGTGGATGGCAGCTCAGGCACGTGCAGCGAGACGATGTCGGCCAGGCCCAGCAGCTCGTTCAGGCTGGCGACCTGAGTGGCGTTGCCCAGTGGCAGTTTGGTCAGCGGGTCGAAGAAGAACACCTGCATGCCCAGGCTTTCGGCCAGGACCGACAGCTGCGTACCGATCGAGCCGTAACCGACGATGCCCAGCTTCTTGCCACGGATTTCGAAGGAGTTGGCCGCGCTCTTGATCCAGCCACCACGGTGGCAGGAAGCGTTCTTCTCCGGGATGCCGCGCAGCAGCAGGATTGCTTCGGCCAGTACCAGCTCGGCAACCGAACGGGTGTTGGAGTACGGCGCGTTGAACACGGCGATACCGCGCTCGCGGGCCGCGTCCAGGTCGACCTGGTTGGTACCGATGCAGAAACAGCCGACAGCGACCAGTTTCTTGGCGCAGTCGAAAACCTCTTCGGTCAGTTGAGTGCGCGAGCGAATGCCGATGAAGTGGGCATCAGCGATCTTTTCTTTCAGCTCAGCGTCGGGCAGAGAACCGGTGAGGTACTCGATGCTGGTATACCCGGCGGCCTTGAGGACGTCCACGGCGGATTGGTGGACGCCTTCGAGAAGAAGGAACTTGATCTTGCTCTTATCGAGAGAAGTCTTGCTCATCTGCGTAAACCTGTGTCCCGGAGAAAAATGGCAGGGAAGTGAAGCTCTCGCAGCATCGGCCTAAAGCACGATCAGCGGGGGGCGTATGCTAGCATGAGTACCCCCCGATACGCCCATCCCTGGCACGTGAAGAGTGCTCAGGGTGACTATGAATAGTTCGAGAGTTCTGTCGATGACCGATTCTGCGTTGCTTGATGAGCTGATGACCCTGGTTGAGCCTGGCAAGGTGCTGACCGATGCGGTTTCCCTCGAGACTTACGGCAAGGATTGGACCAAGCACTTTGCCCCGGCGCCGCTGGCCATCGTGTTTCCGAAAAGTACCGAGCAGGTCCAGGCCATCGTCCGCTGGGCTAATCAACACAAGGTTGCCCTGGTGCCTTCGGGCGGACGAACGGGCCTCTCCGCAGCAGCGGTGGCGGCCAATGGCGAAGTGGTGGTGTCCTTCGACTATATGAACCAGATTCTCGCCTTCGATGAGTTCGACCGTACCGTGGTCTGCCAGCCAGGCGTGGTAACTGAACAGCTGCAGAACTTTGCCGAAGACAAGGGGCTGTATTACCCGGTCGACTTCGCCTCTGCAGGTTCCAGTCAGATTGGCGGCAATATCGGCACCAATGCTGGCGGTATCAAGGTCATTCGCTACGGCATGACCCGCAACTGGGTGGCCGGCCTGAAGGTCGTCACCGGCACTGGCGACCTGCTGGAGCTGAACAAGGACCTGATCAAGAACGCCACCGGCTACGACCTGCGCCAGCTGTTCATTGGCGCCGAGGGCACCCTGGGTTTTGTGGTCGAGGCGACCATGCGTCTGGATCGGGCGCCGAACAACCTCACCGCGATGGTCCTCGGCACCCCGGATTTCGACTCGATCATGCCGGTGCTGCACGCCTTTCGCGACAAGCTCGACCTGACCGCCTTCGAGTTCTTTTCCGACAAGGCCCTGGCCAAGATCATGGGGCGTGGCGATGTCCCCGCACCGTTCGACACCCCGTGCCCGTTCTATGCCCTGCTTGAGTTCGAAGCCAGCACTGAAGACGTGGCCAACGCCGCCCTGGCCACCTTTGAGCACTGCGTGGAACAGGGTTGGGTGCTGGACGGTGTGATGAGCCAGAGCGAGCAGCAGCTGCAGAACCTGTGGAAGTTGCGCGAGTACATCTCCGAAACCATCTCGCACTGGACCCCGTACAAAAACGACATTTCGGTTACGGTATCGAAAGTGCCGGCATTCCTGCGGGATATCGACGCGATCGTCGAAGAAAACTACCCGGATTTCGAAGTGGTCTGGTATGGCCATATCGGTGACGGCAACCTGCACCTGAACATCCTCAAGCCCGATGCCCTGAGCAAGGACGAGTTCTTTGCCAAGTGCGCTACGGTGAACAAGTGGGTGTTCGAGATCGTGCAACGCTACAACGGCTCGATTTCCGCCGAACACGGGGTCGGCATGACCAAGCGTGATTACCTCACCTACAGCCGTTCACCCGTGGAAATTCAATACATGAAAGCGGTGAAGGCGGTGTTCGATCCTAACGGGATCATGAACCCGGGCAAGATCTTCGCGGTCGAGTAAGTCAAAGGCATAAGAGCTTCCAATAGCGCCAGGAGTCGGCAATGAGCTATCAGCACCAGTATGTAGACGGCACGCGTATTCACTTTCCCCTGGGCAAGGTGGTGTGCATCGGGCGCAACTATGCCGAGCACGCCAAGGAGCTGGACAACCCGATCCCGACCGAACCCCTGCTGTTTATCAAGCCGGGCAGCTGTGTGGTGCCGCTGGACAGCGGCTTCAAGATTCCGGCCGAGCGTGGTTCGGTGCACTATGAGGCAGAAATTGCGGTGTTGCTGGGCAAGTCATTGTCTCCCGAGCCCAGCGAAGAAGAAGTGCTCGACGCCATTTCCGGCTTCGCCCCGGCCCTGGACCTGACCCTGCGCGACCTGCAGGCGCAACTGAAGGAAAAGGGTCTGCCCTGGGAACGCGCCAAGTGCTTCGATGGCGCTTGCGTACTGCCGCCGTTCGTCGCCGGTAGCACCTTCGAGGACCTGGCCGATATCGGCATTCGCCTGACCATCAACGGCGAAGTACGTCAGGATGGCACCAGCGCGCTGATGCTCAACCCGATCGTGCCGATGATCCAGCATATGGCTTCGCAGTTCGGCCTGCAGGCCGGTGATGTGATCCTCACTGGCACCCCAGTAGGAGTTGGTCCGCTCAATCCGGGCGATGAGCTGGTGCTGGAATTGCCGGGTGTCAGCCGCTTCGAAAGCAAAGTGTTGTAACCCCTGAGGGCAGCCAGTCACGCTGGCTGCCCTGCGCTCTGTCGGCTTTTGTCATTTTTTTCACAATTGATCCGGATAATGTTCGCCGACCTGGCTCTGCGAACGTGCCGGTAATGTGTTATTAAACTGGCAAAAAGAGCATCAATCCCATGGCCACTCCCGTTCCTTCCAGTAAAACAGTACCGTCTGCGCGAAAACGTGGGCTCGCCTTGCGTTGGTCGACCTGGTTGGCAGCGGCTGCAGTCATTGGTTATGGCGTGGCGATTGCCATGCACTGGGATGATCGCGGGCTGTTGTGGTTGCAGGAGCGTTTTGAAAGCCCGGTCGAGCAACAAGCCAGCATCTGGTTGCCGGACTACCAGGTCGACATCGACGCCAAGGTCTTGCCGGGTATGGAAGATGACGAAGCGTCCGACCTGACCTACAACCCGGCCAGCAAAACCCTGTTCGCGGTCATGGGCAAGAATCCCTTCCTGGTCGAGTTGAACCTCGACGGCGATGTGTTGCGCAAAATCCCTCTGGTGGGCTGGAGCAATCCTGAAGGTGTGGCAGCACTCGAAGGCGGGCGCCTGGCGATTGTCGACGAGCGTGATCACAAACTGACCATCGTCAGCCTGAATGCCGACACCCAATCGCTGAATATCGCAGACTTCCCGCAATACGACCTCGGCCCGTCCGAGAACCAGAACAAGGCGTTCGAAGCGATTGCCTGGGATCCCCGGCAGCAGCGTATTGTCATTGGTGAAGAGCGTCCTCCGGCGTTGTTTACCTGGAGCAGCGATGGCCATAGCCCGTTGAGCGGTGACAAGCAGTCCTTGCCAAGCGAAGAACTGGACCTGCGCAACCTCTCGGCCCTGGGTATCGATCCGCGTACCGGGCATATGCTGGTGCTGTCTGCCGACTCCAACATGCTGCTGGAGCTGGACGAGACCGGCGAGCAGGTCAGCTTCATGACCCTGCTAGGCGGTTTCAACGGCTTGAACAAGCGAATCCCGCGCGCCGAAGGCGTGGCGATGGATGACAACGGCACCCTGTACATCGTCAGTGAACCGAATCTGTTCTATCGTTTCCGTAAACCCTGAGCCGGAATCGGAATCTTCCTACCCGAAGATTAAGTTTGGCTTCAGTTGGATATGGTTAGATTCAGGCTGTCCCTTGTCGAGTCTTCCTGAATGCGCCGTTACATTCGCCTGCCGCTGATTTTCCTGGTTCTGAGTCTGCTCGCCCTGCTCCTGGTCGTCTTGGCGGGGCAGCAGTACCGTCTGTTCGAGCGCGGCTGGTTCAATATCAAGACCTGGTGGCAGCCTTCCGAGCTGAGTATTGGTCTGGATCAGTACCGCGTGACCATCGAGGCGCAGCCCCTCGAAGGTCTGGATGACGACATCTCCGCACTCACCTTCGATCCTGACCGCAATAGCCTGTTCACCGTGACCAATCAACGCTCGGAGTTGATCGAGCTGTCGCTGGACGGGCGCATTCTGCGCCGTGTGCCGCTCACCGGTTTCGGCGATCCTGAGGCGGTTGAGTACGTCGGTCCCGGCAGCTATGTGATCACCGATGAGCGTGAGCAACGCCTGATTCGTGTGCACCTCAACGACAACACGCTATTCCTTGATGCCAAGGATGCCGAGCAACTGACCTTGGGGATTGGCCTGAACGGCAACAAAGGCTTCGAAGGCCTGGCCTACGACTCAGTGGGCAAGCGCCTGTTCGTCGCCAAAGAGCGCGATCCGATGCTGATCTATGAGGTGCATGGCTTTCCCCATGAAAACCCCGAGCAGCCATATGCCGTGCATGTGGTGCAGGACCAGAAGCGCGATTCGCGGTTGTTTGTGCGCGATCTGTCGAGTTTGCAGTTCGATGAGCGCAGCGGCCATTTGCTGGCGCTGTCGGATGAGTCGCAGCTGGTGCTGGAACTGGATGTGAAGGGCAAGCCGTTGAGCAGTATGTCGCTGCGCAAGGGCTTTCAGGGCTTGAAGAAGAGCGTGCCGCAGGCAGAAGGCATCGCCATGGACGATGCCGGGACCATTTACCTGGTCAGTGAGCCGAA
This sequence comes from Pseudomonas sp., assembly GCA_036643775.1. Lineage (GTDB taxonomy): Bacteria > Pseudomonadota > Gammaproteobacteria > Pseudomonadales > Pseudomonadaceae > Aquipseudomonas. The sequence goes on from JAVXRI010000058.1 coordinate 34,749, forward strand.
CCTGTTTTACGTGTTCAAGAAACCGACCGAGTAATGAGTCTGTCCCCCATCGCCGGCAAGGCCGGCTCCCACAATTGACTGTGGGAGCCGGCCTTGCCGGCGATGGCTGCAACGCAGCCCCGGCCTTTATGCCTTAAGGGTTTTGACGCCTTCAGAGGTGCCCAGCAACAGCAGATCGGCCGGCCGTGCCGCGAACAGGCCGTTGGTAACGACGCCGACAATGGCGTTGATCTGGCTTTCCAGTTCCACCGGGTTGGTGATCTGCATGTTATGCACGTCGAGAATGATGTTGCCGTTATCGGTGATCACGCCTTCACGATATACCGGGTCGCCGCCCAGCTTGACCAACTGACGGGCGACATGGCTGCGAGCCATCGGGATCACTTCGACCGGCAGCGGGAAGGCGCCCAGTACCGGTACCAGCTTGCTGGCGTCGGCGATGCAGATGAAGGTCTTGGCCACGGCGGCGACGATTTTCTCGCGGGTCAGGGCCGCGCCACCGCCCTTGATCAGGTTCAGGTGCTCGTCGCTCTCGTCGGCGCCGTCGACATAGAACTCCAGGTCGCTGACGGTGTTCAGCTCATACACCGGAATACCATGACCCTTCAGGCGTGCGGCGGTCGCTTCGGAACTGGCTACAGCACCATCGAAGGCGGTCTTGTGCTTGGCCAGGGCATCGATGAAGCAGTTGGCGGTCGAGCCGGTGCCGACGCCGACGATGCTCTTGTCGTCGAGCTTGGGCAGAATGAAATCGACAGCGGCCTGGGCGACAGCCTGTTTGAGTTGGTCCTGGGTCATGCGGGCTCCGAAGCGGGGAGGAGTATCGTGAAGGCGCGTAGTATAGCGGCTAAAACCCC
>JAVXRI010000059.1:0-2603 GCA_036643775.1 Pseudomonas sp.
ATTCCGACCTCGGCCTCCATTATTGAAAGCCCCGCAGATTAACGTCTGCGGGGTTTTTCTTTGTGCGCTCGAAAAGCTGATCGCTTCCGCATAATCAGGCGTCATTTCCGCATCAGCAGATTATTTTGTGGGGCTGACCACCTCGCCGACGCGGCGATAAACACGCTTCGTGATCTCTTCTTTGGAGTGGCCCAACAGCCTGCTGGCCTGACTGATGTCCTCGATCTCTGAGGCTGCCTTCGGTCGGATGTCGCGGAACTGGAACTGCCGAACTTTGGCAGCCAGGTCTGTGTTGCCATCAGAGGTGAGCTTCCGTGCTGCCTTGTCTCGCGCCTCACTGAATCGATTTCTTAGCATCTCCCAGCTCATCCGCAGGCCCGAATCGTTTGTGATAAGGCGGGAATTGCGAACGCCCTGCATCTTTCGGCGGTCGAGCAGCGCCTCGATGAACAAGCCCAGCCCGGTCAGCTGGCCATCAATGTGGCGCCGGATGCGCAGTTTTTTGTCCGTCTTGTTCTGGTCAACCCACAAGTAGTCTTCGTCCAGGTCGACAGTGCTGAATTTCAGCGTGTCAGCAGGTCGCTGGCCAGCCAGGTAAGCGAGGTCCATGGCATCCTTCAGTCCCTGGTCCCCTTCAAAGTAGACCGCATCCCACACCTCATCGGCTGCGTAGAAATCGCGGACCTTCTCCTTGTTGCGGCGAACCGCCAGGCATGGGTTGCGATCAACAAAGCCCCATTCCATGGCCATCGTGAAAATGTGCGAGAGCAGGGCGATTTCCCGGTTCGCCCTGGTCTTCGCGGTGCGGGCGTCCCGGTACTGGGCAATAACTGGTGGGGTGATCGCCTCAATCGGAGCATCGGCGAATGCCTTGCGGAGGCGCTCGAGCTCGTACTTGTTGTCCTTCTGTGTGCGCGGCGCCTTGGTCGGGATGATGTCCCGCTCATACCGGTCGAAGAGCTCGCCCATCGTCGCCATCACTTTCGGCTTCGCCTTGTGCTCCAGGCGCGCCCATTCAAGTTTGGCCTCAGCGAGGTCAGTCCCCAGCGGAACCTCCTGCCGCTTCCCGTCTGCATCCCTCCCGTCGTAGTAGTACCCCACCCACAATTTCCCGCTCTTCATCTTTCGAACCCGCCGCAACATCCGTGGCGGCAGGTCCTTGTTCGATGCCTTCCTGTTGCGCATCTGTTACCCCACGCGTGATAGATCCAATGCCCAGGTTTCAGCCACGGCATTCGTTGCCGTAGGCTTTACGCCTGCCAACTTGAGCCGGGCGTATACCCGGCCAACGACTGGGCGCCTGGCGCCCGTCAATGTGTACTGCCAGCCGTTGTTAGCCAGCCAGCTGATCTGCTTCGAGGGGATCTGGTAACCGGTGATCGCAGCGATCTCGTCCTCGATCAGGGTCTCGCTTTGTAATTCCAATGAGTTGTCTCCACGCCGCGCATGGCGGCAGAGTTGGGAAGGAATAAGGTTTTTCCTACAGACGCTGGCCAAGGCGGCTGACATGATGTTCTTGCTCGCACAGCCAGTTGTCCTGGGTCCAAGACCGACGTAAGCCTGGCTGGGCGGCTCTACCTTCGTTTCACGGTCTCGGCCCCTTCCAGATCATCCAGGCCATGTAGAGCGGGGCGGCGATGGGTAGGAGGATCATGCTGCGTCCTCTCGCTCATGCTTGATCATGTCGATAAAGGACTGCGGCAGGTCGACAGCCTCTTTACCTGGTGACCAGGACAAGGGAGGGCTCTTGCGGATCATCTCGTTGAGCAGCTCGAAGGCAGCAAGGAGCTGGTCATCATTGATCTCGCCGTCCTCTGGTAGGTCATCCGAAAAGTGGTCGGAAGGGTCTATCTCGCTTGGGTAGTTTGGCGTGCAGAAGACCAATTTCAGGTCGGCCAGGTCGATCTCGTGGTCGACAATCCAGTTGAGCAGGCTTTCTTCATCGAAGAAGTACCGGTCACCGTCGTAGTGGGTAATCGGCTCGCCACCCCACAAGCGCCGCGGCATGGCAGCGAACTTAGCGGCATCGCCTTCGGCCTGACAGGCTCTGCACCAACCCCTTGTCCCATGAGTGGGATGGTCGGGGTTCTTAGCGCATTGACGGTGGGTGGACCCGCAGTAGCGGGCCATGTGTTCATCCTTGCCCCAGAATCGACCCGACGGGTCGACCCAGCCGGTCACGGTCTGGATGCTGGCGGCTTCAGGGGATTCGTACATCACGACTTTTTCTTCAGGCATGACTTCTCCAAAGCCGCCATATAGCGGCTATTCAATAGAGGGGAGAGGGACTAGGCTGAATCTCTCAACTGGAGAGCAGCCATGTCCGCAGAACGGGTTGTGCATTTAGAGCAGGCGCTTGTGGCCATCCTGGCTGCAGCTGAGCAGAAGGGGCTCGATGCTGATGAGCTTCGAAGGCAAGCCACTGGCGGCCTGATCGGCAACATCTCTTGGCGCTGGGTGACAGCTGAATGTGTGCCGGGTGCTATCGACGAGATCGAAAGTGCTGTCCGGATGCTTCGGCGGCTGTGATGCCCGCTGGAGTACGAATGTACTCCTTGCATCAAAAGCTACTGCGGCAGCGGCAATGCTCGGATGGCCTGGGC
>JAVXRI010000059.1:2613-35386 GCA_036643775.1 Pseudomonas sp.
GCCAGTTCCGGATAATCTGCTGCAAGCTCAGCTGCTGCCTTGATCCCGTTCCGGTAGCCGTCGGCGCCTTGGATAGCCATTTGCTCGGGGCTGGCGCCGTTGGAGGTTGGTGGGTGGAGGTAGACTTCGGCGCTGCCATCCTCGTCGCACAGGTTGTTGGCCTCCGGCATTGCAAACAGCACTTGGCCAGGAAACTCCATTTCACAAATGCCGCCCTCAAGCAGCCATTCGAGGCGCAGGCCTTCTTCATCGTCTTCACGGGTTACCGCCACTTCCTGAATCAATACAGGCGCGCCCTGGTGCTGGGCGGCTGGCTGGTCAAGGAGGGCGCGCATCTTTGAGCGAGCCTTGGTCAGTGCGACCCCCCAGTCCTCAGCCAATGAAACGGCCAAGTTCCAAGGCACACTGACCATCTGTTCGGTGTTGCTGGATCGGTTTTCTGTGGGCATGGGGATACCTCGTAGCGCTGGCTACACTGAATTAGTTGATCGATCGGAAAGGTGGCGCCTATGAATAGCGAATTTCGGTGTCAGAGCGAGCGATGCGGCGCTTTGATTCAAAAGCAAATCACGCATGACTCAGAGACCAATAGGCCTTGCATCGTTTGTCCCGAGTGCAATGCGAAGCATGTGGCCGTTGAAAAATTTGGTACTCCAGGCGGTCCAGATGAGTACAGATTTAGGCTGCCTGGTAATGGCACGGGAACTGGCGATAGCGGTGGTGGTTAGGCGGCCGCGCCGATTGGGGCGTAGTCAACCCAGCCAACTTTCGGCATTTTCGTTTTTGTGTTGATCACAGACTTTCCCTTGGCGTCGGTGATTTCGCACTTGGCTCTGATGCGCAGATCGCGACACTCGCCAGTCTTTCGCGCAAGCTCTATGAACTGTTCAGCATATTGAGGTGCATCGAACAGCTGGCTAAGCTGCCTAACTTTCTTGCCGGCCATGATCTTGGCCGCTTGCTCTTCTACAGCTTTACTCCACTCCGCCAGGGTGAGCCCGGCGGTAGGCAGTCTTGATGTCTTGGTTGTATCTCTGGCCATGGCCAACGCTACGTTGGCGGTCATGCCGAAGACTGCGAATGTGCTCATGGTTCACTCCAGGCAGTTAAGGGCTTCTTTCAGCAGCTGCTCAACCGACAGCTCGCGATCTTCCGGGTTGAGTGCTCGGCGAATCCACTGACAAGCTTCCGTTGCGTTGTCGCGTAGGTTGTCCGCATCGCTCTCCGATTCATCAAGGTCATACTCAAGCCGACGAATCTCGTCGCGTAGCTCCTCACGCTCGGCGCTGGGATCGACGTTGTTTTCGGCTATTCGGCGGGCAAGCTCAGCTGCAGCGCCCGGGTCGAGCGCGGCATAGTGCAGAAGCTCATCTTCTTTCAGGACATTCACAGGGATGCTCATGCTGATCTCCAGGCAGCCACCTACCTCGCCGGGGTGGCGTGATTCGTCGAAGTGGTGAAATATTCGTTTACACCGATAATTTTGATGCTGGTGTTGCTGTTTGACTTGGCAGAATCACACTTTAAGAGTTATGGTCAAAAACTCCTGTGAGCGATTTTTTGTGGCTAGGCGACTGCCTGCGTTGTCAATTGGCGCGATAGTATCGTGGGGAATGCGTGACCCTTTACGGGAATTTAATTTTTTAAGTAAAAGTGAGTGGCATGGAAAACACTGACGAGATCGCTGAAGATGCAAGACCAACCTACGAGAAATTTTTCTCAGATCCGAGTTTGGCCTCCGATATGCGAAAAATTACAGATTCAATTAAACCCGAGATCGCGGATTTAACTAGGGCGAGTGATCCCTTTTTAAAGGGCTTCATTGATCAGTCTTTTGAGTACTTTTTGAAGGACTCTGATCTGGTTGATAGAAGTTGCCAGTTTAATATTCAGCAAGTCGGTGGTCAGTTTAAGGTGGCGGTAGAGGGGATGAAACAAAAGCAAGGAGGCGCACCGGTGTCTTTGGCCGCTCTTTGCTATCGTTTTCTCGTTGAATGCCAGCTGACTTCTTTGCAACCACTGTCGGAAAAATTGAGCTCTTCGATGGACCAGGTTCGAGATTATCAAATCCCTGGTGCTAATGGCGAACATATAAAATACGCTGATCACGCAATGGTTGTCGGTGTTTTAAGAAGTTACCTTCATCATAAAGAGATTGTGGCAGTGCAAGCATTGCCAAGCATGTTGGTTCGCGCCGAGCGGTTTAAAAATGAAATTGAAAAGGATTTGAGTAAGCGGACTCAGGAGGTTAATGAGCTTCGGAAAGCACTCAGTGAGTATGAAACAGGGTTCAATTTTGTTGGGCTATTTAACGGCTTTAAGGGTATGAGGGATGAGAAGGCAAAGGAAGCAAGGACGAATTTCTATCTCTTGATTTTCTTGGCGCTTTTAATGGTGACGCCGTTTTTTATAAAAATCGGTATGTTGGCCTTTGGTGATCCCTCGGCAGGCGCCACTGCTGTGCAGGTTGCAGTGGAGGCGGAAAAGGTTGTGGCTGAACCTAGCAAGGTTGCTGTTGGTGTTTCTTCGAAAAGTTCGTTAGGGGACTCTGAGAAAACACCTGTTATTGCGGAGTATATACTTAATTTTCTTCTGTTTGTCGGTATAGAGCTTCTTGCTCTTTATTTCTTTAGAGTGGCTCTTCATAATTATAGGTCTGTGAGATCTCAGCTTTTACAGTTAAATTTGCGTATGACTCTTTGTCAGTTCATTCAAAGTTATGCTGAGTATGGTAAGAAGATGAGGGCAGGTGGTAGCGAGGAAACACTTGCTAAATTCGAACAGGTTATATTTAGTGGGATCGTCGGTGGCGACACTGATATACCTTCGACTTTTGATGGTCTTGACCAAGTTGTGAAGATTCTGGACAAGGTCCGTCCCGCATAGTGGACCGGGCAGAACTGTTTATAGCAAGCCACTAGCATCATGAAACCCATCATTGGGGAAGGCCATGCTGGGAGCTGCTCGCTTCACTTCAGCTTTCCCCGGCCAGGGAAATCGATGTCGTGATCTGTGAGCAGCCGAACCAGGTGGCCGTAACTGATGCCCAGCTGCTGCGCCACTTGGTTGCGGGTTACCCCGGTACCGGCTAACGCCCGAATCTGCTCACAATGGGCAGCCTTTTGGGTTTCGCGCTGCTGCTTTGCGGCAACTCGCTTCCTGCGCTCGGTGCTGCTGACCTGGAACCGGATCAGGTGCGCTTTCGACAACTGAATCAGCCTGGCGCGGGTGATGCCGCTCGCTTCCACGGCTTCGCTGAAGCTCATGGTCTTGGCCATGTTGCGGATCAGGTTGAGCTCAGCGCTGATGCCGGGCTTCGGAGTGGTTTGCCCGGGCTCGGCCAGTGCATCGGCGGCAATCGGCCGAATCGGTCGCGGCTCGAATGTGGGCCCTGGTAACTGCTTGGGCTGGCGTCCGGAGGCGAAGAAGCTGTCGATACTCGCATTGAGGTCGGCCAGCACCCGGTCGCGCTGGCTTGGGATTGGATCGCCGATCATTGCCGCCCGACCAGCTTGCGCGTTGCAGCTGCCTCCATCGCGTCGACGAACTGCATCGCCGCTGGGTACTTGTAGGCGAAGCCCTTGGTCGCACCGGTGGCGATCTCGATCACATCCCAGGTGCTGCCATTGCTCACTGCCTGGAAGAGAGGGGCGGAATGCCCGATCTTGGCGTGCGCTTCGGCTCTAACTGCCTTGCTGCGCTCGAGCAGGGCCGCGAGCACGGCAATCTTCTGCTGGAAAGCAGGGTGCATTGCTGTCTGCATGGTGTCTTCCTCAGTTGGGATCAGGCGTGCAGGTCGAACGATTCGGCCTTGCGGATGATTCGGACCTGGGCAGTACGTCGCTCAGGTACGCGGCGGTCGCGGCGCATTGGGTCGACATCGCCCATGACGGCGTGCATAGCCATCAACCCGGCCAGCACGATGCACATAGGGCTGATGATCTGGCGCTTCATGGCCTCAGCTACCAGGGCAGCGCGGCGATGCACGCCGAGCTTGAACATGGCTGCGCTCAGTCGCTTCACGACGGTGCCCGGGGCGATGTCGATCAAGCGGGCAATCTCTTTCGCGGTCATGCCCTGGGCTACAGCCAGCAGGCATTCCAGTTCGCGTGGAGCCAAACCACGTCCGAGGTGGCCTTTCCATGCGCCTCTGGTAATCGTCGATTCCATGATGTGTGCCTCGGTGGTGGCTGCATGGGGGTGTAATCTGCGCTTGTCATCGCAAGGACGCCCATTCAGTACCGCCTCAAGGGCTCAGCGCGTTGACGTCGCGCCCGGTATGGAGTCGCCTTTCCAGATCACACCCCGATGCAGCCTGGTGTTGGGGAGGACCAGGTGATCGGGCCAGTCTTTCCTGGCTGTCAGGATTCAGGAGTGGGTGAGGGCGAGTTCGCTGATGATGCAGATCGAGCCGTCATCGGCCGGAGTCGATTCGGTGTAGTCGATCTGGTTGTAGACCCCACCGTGGAACTCAAAGAGGCGCGAGTCCCAGCTGCTAGCGAGCTGCAGGTTGCCAGTTGATCCGCTAACACCGCCGCATTCAGCGGTCACATTGACCAGTCCGGAGGAGGTGACGTGGATGCTGATACTGAACTCTGTACCGAGCGGTACGCCCTTCAGAACAGTCGTATTCACCGGGTCGGCTTGATCGTACGACCGCCGAAACCCCATGGTGATGTTGCCCTTGTTCCAGAACACCTTCACGGGGGGTCCATCGTCGCCCTTTACATGCATCTGCGAGATGACAACCTTCTTCGCTGAGTTGACCTTGGTGAGCGTCATCTCCTGGCGATTCCAATGGTCATCAGCACTACCCAGAGACCAGTAGTTGGGCTCTGACCACTCGCAGCGAGTTCTGCGGGTGCTTTTGCTTGAGGCTCCCTTGGTCGGTGCAGAGAGCTGAATTGAACCGTCGCTCCGCTCCCGTACGAAGCTCGGATAGCGGGCAAGGGCCTCGGCTCCGTTGAGCTCCAATGCGACCGGGTTGGTGGCCGAGGTTGCGACGGGTACCGCTACGATCAGATTGTTGATGTTCACTGTCATGGTTACCGTTCCTCCAGTGGATTCCCAATGCCGCCTCATCGAAGCGGCATCAGTGAATCGTTGGTGCCCGACCTCGCTACTGGCGACAGACCGGGTGCGTATCGTTCGTTGTTCCTCCGACCGCGACCCTGGTCCGCCGGATAACTGTTCTTGGCGCTTTACGCTGCACGCCTGGGTCAGTTGCCAACCCTCTGGACTGTTGAGGCCTGTCCATCGCTGCCTTTGCTGCTGGCCGGTGGCGATCCGGCATCGCTTGAGATAAATTTAAGCAAACTGAAATTATTGAGTCAAGTATGCTGAATGAATAATTTCAGAATGCTGAATTTCGATGGCGTAAAAAAGCCCACTCACTGGTGGGCTCGTGATCAAACTGCGTCTGTGTACTCGTGCCAACCTATGCGGATTGCGCCGGTCTCTAGGCGCTCGATATGGATTCCGTTGGTTCCTTCGAGCTCTTCGATCAGGCGATCCCAGTCGCCGAGAGTCTCTGTTGGGTCGGGCAGCACCTCAACAACCTGGACTTTCTGCACGTGGGGAGACCAGATCAGGCGCTGGACTCTCTGGCCCAGGCGCTCAAACGATGAGCCAGGTGTTTGTGAGAAGGCGAGAGGGGGCATGCGTGTAAATTCCATTTACTGTATGTATATACAGTTTCGTGAAATCGAGGAGCTTTGCAATAGGTGAAGGCGTGTAAAGCTACTTGTCGGGTATGGTTTGCGAGCAGGGCGGTCTACTGAAGGGCACAAAAAAGCCCGGCTAACCGGGCTTAGATGCATTGGTAATGTTTCAGAGCTTCATCATTGCGCGAACCACCACGCCCACAATGCGACAATTTTCTGCGCACATCTCGACCGGATAAGCCGGGTTCAGAGGCTTCAGGAAGCGACGTCCGCCGTCCTCCACCAGCTTCTTGAACGTGGCCTCGTTGCTATCAGAGAGCTTTGCGATAACAAGCTTCCCTGAGATCGCTTCGGCTTCGGTGTCGACGAGAATCATCATTCCCTCGGTGATGCTCGTGCCTACAGGCGATGTCATCGAGTCACCTTTGACCTCCAACCAGAACGCGACACCTTTCGAGTTGTAGTCAGAGATTTCATAGCGATCAGAGAACCCTGGCGGGAAGGGTTCTACGGCCTCAGCCCAGGCCCCAGCGGCGACCCAGCTTATGACTGGATAGCGGTAGGACATTTTCGGCTGCATTGCCGGAGCAACATTGCTTGGTTCGGCGCTTTCAGTTTCAGGCCCTTCCCCAATGGCAAGCCATTCAGCGCGGAACCCTGTGGCCTTTGCCAGGGCATAGAGGTTCTCTGGTCTTAGGCTTTTGCTTTCGCCTGAGATCCATTGAGTAACGGCTGAGTTCGCGACGCCGCATTCGGTCGCAATTTCGCCCTTTTTCTTGCCGCTGGCCGCGATGGCTTTGGCTATTCGCTCATGTCTTTCCATGGCACCGATATTAAGTTAACTGAATTTAAGTATGCAGTTGTTTTTGGGTTCCGTTGACTCATAAACTTAAGCATGCTGAAATTGGCGTATGCACGAATGAGGATGCGCAATGAATACGCGTGAAGTAGCCGATTTTTTCGGTAGCAAGAAGAAGCTGGCGGAGGCCCTGGGGATTCAGCCTAGCGCGGTAACTATGTGGGGAGAGCTTGTTCCCCTGTCTCGTCAGTACCAGATCCAGATTCTTTCCAAAGGTCGCTTCCGGGTGGAGCACAAGCCCTCTTAGGGGCACGGAGCGAATTATCCAACTCCTGGCATTGCGCCTGTAGTGAGCCGAAGTAGCTGTGAATTTAACCAGTAGGAGAGAGTACATGGAAAAGCAGTTCCCAGTGGACGGCGGGGTAGACGCAAAGCTCGCCTGCTTCGCCGCCCAAATTTCTACCGCTGAACTATCTCGATGCCCTGCAGAAGTGAGTGCAGGGCAGCTTGGTGCTGACCGATGCCGCCTTGCCACTTCTGGCTGTCAGGCATCGCACCCATCAAGCGCTCAGCGTCTGCCCGGTTTAGATGAGGATTCATCGCAACGGCATTCCCTAGAAGCTGCATTGCTGCAAGCACCCCAAGCTCGAAAGGGGTGATGACTTTTTTCTTCGCTCATGTCCGGTCTCCTTGGACCTTGTTGTGTGGAAGCAAAAAGCTACCCCGGATGTCCCGGACACCCATAACGCCTGAATTGCAGGCATAAAAAAACCGCCTGGCAGGGCGGCTTCTTCAAAACAACGTGGAGTCGATTATGCACATTGCAGTCGATGCTAGCAACACCAAGGCAAGCACGTCAGTTTTTGGCTCAACGCCAAATCTGACGCGTCAGGTCCTGTCGTCGCGAGGTGCCGAGTGAGCACGATCGTCATGACGTCATGCTGGCCGCTCCAGGGCATGAGCCCGGCGCAGAAATCGGTACTGATCTCTCTTGCAGACAACGCCAACGACGATGGCGTCTGCTGGCCGTCGGTTGCACGTATCGCAGAACGTACCTGCCTGTCGGAGCGCGCTGTTCGCAATGCCCTGCGCTGGCTGGAGGAGGTCAAAATCCTCTCCGCGCACATGCGAGCAGGGCGGTCCACCTGGTACACCGTGAGTCCTTTCAGCTACGACCCCGGCACCAAATGCCCCCCGGCAGCAGATGCCGCCCCACCCCGGCAGGATATGCCGACCACCCCGGCACCAGATGCCGGACACCCCGGCACCTCCTGCCCCCAGAACCGTAAGGGAACCATCAAGGAACCGTCAGGAGTATCTGCGAGCACCCGCGATGGTTCGAATCAAGTCCCGGTCGATCAGATCGTGGGCCTGTTCAACGAGCTGCTGCCAGAGCTGCCTCGTGTTGTCCTGATCAACAAGGACCGCAAATCGAAAATTCAAGCCCGGTGGGTAGAGAGTCCTGTTCACCAGGATCTCGATTTCTGGCGTGACTTCTTTGGCATGGTCCAGGCCAGTGACTGGTTGATGGGCCGGGTAGGGGGCCGCGACAACAAACCTTTCCGGTGCAACTTCGACTGGCTCGTCGCGCCGACCAACTTCGTCAAAGTGGTAGAGGGAAATTACCATGCGTGATCCGTACAGCATTGAGGCCGAGCATGGCCTTCTGGGCGCGATGATGATTCGCCCCGAATTGATCGACACCCTGAGCGACGACCTCTCGCCTGAGTCGTTTTACTTCGCCGAGAACGCTGAAGTGTTCCGGGGGATTATGGCCGTTCGTGCGACAGGCAAGGCCGTGGACTTCCTGACAGTTGGTGAGCAGATCTGCAGCCTGCCGAATGGCGACAGGGCCTTGGGGTATTGCGCCGAGATCGTGGACAACACGCCGAGCGTTGCCAGCGCCAAGACTTACGCCGGTATCGTGCGAGAGCGGGCGATCGAGCGCGCCCTGTACAGCTTGGGCGAGCAAGCCATGGAGATCGCCCAGGGTTCGGAGGATGTCCAGGCAAAGATCGCTGCCGTGCAGGCTGCTGCCATGTCGATCGACTGCGGGGCAGGTGCTGACGACATCGTCAAGGTGGGCGATGTTATGCCCGACCAGGTCGACGTCTGGCAGGAGCGTCATGACCGGCACGCTCGAGGCGAGACGCTGATCGGTATCTCCACCGGTTTGAAGGATCTCGACGACAAGCTGGGCGGTCTGCAGCCTGATCACCTGTATGTGGTGGCTGGAAGGCCGGCCATGGGCAAGACGACGCTGGCAATGGGGTTTGTCGGCGAAGCCTCGATCCGCCAGAACAAGTCGTCTCTGGTCATCAGCCTGGAGATGAACAAGGGGCAGCTCATTGATCGTCTGGTGGCATCCGAAGGGCGAATCCCTCTGACACTGGTCAAGAACGGCACCGCCTGCCAGGACCACGGCCCCGAGCTCTCAGCGGCCGCGGGAGTCATTCGACACGCGCCGCTCTTCATCGCCGACAAGGCTGGCTCTTCGATTGGTCGCATTCGGTCCCTGGCTCGCCGGCACAAGATGCGCTACGGCCTGGACTTGCTGATGATCGACTACTTGCAGTTGGTCGAGGGGGATGGCGGCAACCGTACCGAGGAAGTCAGCAGCATCAGCCGCGGCTGCAAGCTGCTGGCCGGGGAACTGGGTATTCCGGTGGTGCTGCTCAGTCAGCTCTCGCGCAAGTGCGAAGAGCGACCCAACAAGCGCCCGGTGCCGTCCGACTTGCGCGAGTCCGGCGCCATCGAGCAAGACGCCGACGTGATCCTGTTCGTGTACCGCGATGAGGTCTATCACGAAAACACCGAAGCCAAGGGTATTGCCGAGATCATCATCGGCAAGGGCCGCGACGTGGAAACCGGCACCGTGCGCACTGCGTTTTTGGGGCAATACAACCGCTTCGAGAACCTGGCTTCTGGATGGGCGCCTGCGCCTAAGGCGCAGCCGGAGAAAGTCACCAGCCTGGCCGGTCGCTACGCCAACAAGGACGGCTTCTGATGGCCGATCCGATGTTGATGCCGCCCGACCTCACTGAATACCGCTGGGCGCTGTACTGCCGCAGCCACTTGTTCGGCCTCTCTGACAAGCCTGAGCCTCCCGTTGCCATCTACCGAGATGAGCAGGTTGCCCGGGCTCATGGCGGCAGACTGTGGCCATCCACCTGGATCGTTGTTGATCTCCATAAGGACGAGCTCCCATGAAGCAATCCAAGTTGACCAAAGCCGCGCGTGGCCGGGAGTGCCAAGTGCGCATTCCGGGCGTATGCAACGGCAATCCTGAAACCACCGTGCTTGCCCATTACCGCATGGCCGGCACCTGCGGCGTCGGCATGAAACCGAACGATTTGCAGGGCGCTTGGGCGTGTAGTGCCTGCCACGACGCTTGTGACGGTCGCAGCCAGTTGATCAGCCGCGCCGAGGCCCGCCAGCACCACGCTGAGGGCGTCATGCGTACCCAGGCCAAACTGATGAGCGAAGGAGTGGTTGCCGCATGCTAAAGGCCAAGCCCCGCGTTTTTGCTCCGAAGAAAACCCGCGCCAAGCCCGTCGATCGTGAAGGCCTCGAGCAGGCTGCGCTGATGGCCGAGATTGCGCTGCGCTATCCAGCTGCTGCCAAGTTGATCTACCACGTCCCGAATGGCGGACACCGGCACAAACTGGTGGCGATCAAGCTGAAAGAGCAGGGCGTGAAGGCCGGAGTTCCGGACCTGGTGCTGCCGATGGCGCGTGGCGGGCACTTTGGCTTGTACATCGAGTTCAAGGCCAAGCCGCCGTTCGACGCTGCCGTTTCGCCGAGCCAGGACGCCTACATCCAGGCGCTGCTCGACCAGGGCTATCTGGCGATTGTCTGCCGCGGCGCCATCGATGCGCTGGAGGCGATCCGCGCTTACTTGCTGCAACCACAAACCCGGGCAGCCGCCTAACTGAGAGGACCCTCCATGTTGATCCTGGTTGAAGCAACAACCGGCCTTGCCGTGAATCCTGACCACGTCGTAGCGATGAAAAAGACCAAGTACAACGGTGATCCCTGCCTTGAGATCCGCACGGTCGACGGCCAGGTGCTCCACATCAAAGACACGTCCGGCTATCGCGACGGCACGAACATCGCTCAAGTCCACGAGCGGCTGCTGAACGCATGAGAAAGAACCGTGGACCGGCCCTCTGTAAGTCGCGCATCGAGCTGGTGCAGTGTCCGACGTGTAGCGGCAAGACGTTCGTCCAGGGCGTGTTCCATCAGCTGGCTTGTGTGCATTGCCACGCTTCGGGGTGGGTAGCGGCAGAGACTGGGGAAGCCTTGCCGCTGGAAGAACTGGTCACCCAATTGAGTCTGCGCCTGCAGGCCGCACAGCGACACATCAACGAATTGAAGCATCCTCGGGCCACTGGGCCGGAGGCTATCTATCAGGAAGGCAACCGCCGCGGGGCTGGCGGTTCGAACAGAACATTGGATTGAGGGGAAGGACATGATCTATAGCAGCGTACTGGCGGCGGTCGTTTCGGCCCTCGCAGCGGAGGCGATCGATAACACAAGCAAGCAGGCCTGGCAGAAGCTGTACCAGCCCGGCAGCGAAGATGGTCACGACCTGGCAACGTTGAGCCGGTCGGTTGAGAAGGGTGGCATCACCCGCATGGATGCTGATTGCTGGGTGTTTGCCCGGCTGCACAGTTTGCTGAAGCCGCGGCACTGGGATGCCCTGGTCGCGAAGTACAGCACGCACCGAGCACGGAAGGTTCAGTCCATTGGCCGGCTGCATCCCCTGGTGGCCTCGCACGCGCCGAAGCTCTTCATCATCAGCGCGGTCACTGCCTGGGCAGTTCCCCGGCTGAAGGGCGCCGATGGCAAGCGTTCTACCGACATGATCGTCCTGCCTGCCGAGTTTTACGACATCAATCGGTGGGACCCAGAGGCGCGGCCGGAGCGCACCCGCCGCCGCTGGAAGAGGGTCATTGAGGATACGCTCGACGCGATGGTCGGTGAGGCTTTGGCAGAAGTGAGCGTCATTCTGGACTATGAAGGCTTGTCGATGCGAAATGCCGCTTGACATCAAATGGCCGCGTGGCCGATTATTCCCCCATCCTGTCATTCCTGAGCGTTTTGAGGAGTGATCATTGAAGCCCAGCCATCGTGCTGGGCTTTTTCGTTTCTGGAGACCTGAAATGAACGAAGACAGAGCGAAGAACGCCAGCGAGTAGCTGTGCCGACCGTGCCCGTGCTGCTCCGATCCGCCAGTGGGAAATTGGTTATCAACTTCGCCACTGGGTTGTTTCAACTCAAAGCCTGACCTTAACCAAGGCTTACCTTTTCGGTCCGAACGTTGCCGTGCTCGTCGAGGATGTGATCGTGAAGCAACGCCAGGACGGGCATGTTGAACTCTTCAGCGTGTACCTGGCTGCTAGGGTTGCTGGCAATACCCCTGACTACTTGAACCAAAGCGTCATTGTTGAAGCCAGGCGAAGCCTGGAGTGCGGTTTTCAGCGCGTGCAGGGCGGCTACAACCCCCATGTTGAATGACGCTTGCTGGCAAAGCTTTTCGTCAGCGCTCATGCGATGTCCTTATAGAGCTACTTCGTTGGTGGAACATCGATAGTAGCCTCCAGTCGCTATCATCTTGTAGCTGGCTTTTCATCCAAAGCCTGACTGTCTTGGTGCGCTTTTATGTTTATGCGGATGACACGCCCAAGCGGTAATCAACTGAACCTGTCGAACGTTTAAGACGGGGTGTTGAGCACAAATAAGCACTGCATGAGCGCGGACTGCCCCAAGACGGAATACGCTTGCCACTGACGCGATTGGACAATTCCAAAAGTTCAGTGTTAATGCACTCGCTTGAACTTGCTGAAAAAAGACGCCCTACTTCTCAATCGCTCAATTAACGAAAATTCTCAGGGGCTGTGTTGTATATGGATACTCTGAGGGTTGTTACGGTAAATTCGGGCCAATAACTTTTATAGCTTGCGACGCACCGCGAAGTACTAAGCATCTGAGGAGCATAGCGGCAACACAGACTTATCTGCTCCCTGTAGACCGATATCAATCAGCGCTTATTATCAATATTGATAATTTGCCCCTCCCAAACTATTTCTAATTCGTCAAGCTGGGCTGGATCTCGGCTTGGCTACCATGAGGACACACCATGACCAATGCAATCAACATCTGGGACTATGCCCACCTCGTCACATCAAAGCCGAACATCGCTGACCCGAGTACCTGGAACTGGACTCCAGCCGTAGCCGAGGCTGTACGTGTCGGCGGTGAAATTGAATTCACTGGCAACCAGACGTACATCATCAGCTCTGTGCAGATCCTGGCCAACTGTCGCATTCGCTTCCAAGTAGGCACGGTCATCCAGCGATTGGCCAACTTCGATGGCGAAGGTACATCCTATTGGTCGAACGGCGCTGCCGTGTTTGAATTGGGTGCCCCAGGCCTGAATGTCGAGTTCCTAGGGCAATGGACCTACGATGGCAACGAAGCCTCCATGATCAAGAAGGAGCCTACAGGTTTCTTTGTAAAGTGCATGCCTAAGTCCTTAGGCCCGCAAGATGACACCAAGCTGAAAATTTCGGGTGGCACTTTCCGTAACGGTACCTCCGGTTACCTCTGCCTGCGAGGTACCGACCTGGGTCGCCAGTTCAACACCTTGGTTTCAGTGATTGATTGCTTCTTCCACGCCACACGCTACGGTACCGGCCGCGGTGACCCAAACACGCAAACTGCACTGGGTTATTCGCCGAACTACATTATGTGTGCCGACTATGTGCAGCTGAGCTGCCATAACTTCTGGGCCGACTTCGAAAATCCAATCAGCACAGGGAAGTATTCGGTAACTGCGATTCTGGGCACCTACGTCGGGCGGGATCCACTGACCTCCGGCCAGTGTTCCATTACCTTGACTGGTAGAACTAACTTACGCCGCATGGGTCGCGGTGGGCCGGGTTACGACGGTAGCTGGGCAACTGCACTAAATGGTATCGGCTGCATTGATGTTTACGGTAACGGAGAGAACCTCTTCGTTGAAGATATCCGTGCAATCGATTGCTACAGCATCCCACTGCGGGGTAAGTCCTCGCTGAAGGAATTCACTGCGCTCAAAGGTCGTTTCGAAAACTGCGTAGGCGGTATCAACATTTCACCTTCGTCCACTGGCCCAGTTCGTTGTACCGTGTCGATTGGGCAGATCCGGACTATCGATTGCAACATTCCAGTGATCGAGGTGACTGGTTCTACCCCGGCTGAGTCAGTTCCCATGGCGACTATCGAATCCGTGCACTGTACCAGCTCGAAGGGCCAGGATAACCAGGCAAACATCGGTGTTAACCTCACCGGTGTGGTGCGTCTTCGTAACATCGAGGTTTGTACAGTAGAGGCCGTCTACTCCGATAAGAGCGATGAATACGGCATTTCATGCACCAGCATTCAGGACTTGACCATCGCCAAGGCGCTAATCAAGAACTGCGGCCGTATCGGTGTACACGTTACGGGCTGCACTGACGTCAATGTCACCGCAAACGTCGAGGCTTGTGGTGGTGAGGGTATCAACCTCTCCTACTGTACCGGCAAAGTGCGGATGTCCCGTTGCGTAACTAAAAACACTGTGAACTACGGCATTTTTGCTAACACCGCATCAGCACAAGAAATTGTGATGGTGGACAATACTGTTTCGGAAGTTTCGGGTACTAGCCGAGGCTTCTACGCAGCGGGTGCACTGAACCGGATTCATGGCAACACTGTGGGAGCTGGAGTAACTACCCCGTATGTCTCGGTAGGCACTTCGCGCAACCTGTCCAGCGAAAATAGCTGGGAGCCTGCGGATTTCTGGGGATCCAGTGTTGCTCCGACAGTTGGCACGTACAAGCGTGGAGACCGCATCAAGAACATCACCCCTACCGGGGTAGCAGGTTCTGTGCGTGAGCAGACTTGTACCGCGGCAGGCACGCCTGGTACCTGGGCACCTACCAACTTCTAGTCTGATTCACTGAGCCCGCTGATGAAGCGGGCTTTTTCATATCCACTCCCCGCAACGGGAGGAATCGAGATGGCCCATATGCCCGAGAAGGATCCCGGCCTCTGGGCCGCAGTGTTTGCCTGGTTGGTTGCCCATCAGCCGCAGCTGTACACCGGTGGCACGGCTGCTGCCGTTGCGATGTGCCGCGTTATCTACGGCGGTGGTGGTCGCCGCAAGGTCATCCTCGAAGGGATTCTTTGCGGCTTGATCGGTACAAGCCTGATGCCGGTGTTGGAGTACTTCTCGCTGCCCACCAATCTCGCGGTGTTCGCTGGCTGCATGGTCGGCTTCATCGGGGTGGAGAAGCTGCGCGAGTACTCCGATCGGTTCATGAGCAAGAAGGTAGGAGGCTGATGGCCAGGCTCAAGACGATCAAGTCGCCGCTCAAGATGGCGACAAGCCAGATCGCCAAGGTGCAAGTGGTGGCCGAGAGGCGAATCACAGGCCGACGGCTACAAGCCCGACGCTTGGCCGTATGGCAGCGAGACCCTACCTGCGCAGCGTGTGGTCGAGTGGTTGACTACCCGCGGGGCTTCGAGCTTGACCACAAGGTCCCGCTATTTATGGGTGGTGAAGACGTGGAGGAGAACTGTCAGGTGCTCTGCGTACACTTCAAGGTGATCGACGGGCAGTTAGCCAAGACGGGTTGCCACGCTTCCAAGACCGCGACCGAGGTGCCTCGGGGCTGATCGCCCGAGCGCACTGAAATGGTGCGAATTTGGGGCTTTGGCGTGCTTCAAGGGGAGGGGGAGGGTCGAAAGTTCCAGATCTTCCACGCTCGGAAACCTCGTCCCCTCCCATTCGTAGTTTTTTTCTCCTTTCACGGAAAAGTTAAACATGGCTTTAACCGACAAGAAGCGACGGTTTGCTGACGCTTTGCGGTCGGGCGCAACAAATCGAGAGGCGGCAATCGCTGCCGGATACTCCGAGAAAACCGCGTCGCAAGCGGGCTCCAAGCTGGCGAAGGACCCTGATGTGATTGCCGCAATCGGTCGGTACATTCGTCAGCGGCAGTCGGCCCCGGCAGAAGTTAAACCCGCCCGAAAAGTTAACTCCCCACCGGTAGATGAAGCAGGTGTGGGTGAACTTACCTTCGCCGAGTTCGACGACCCTAGAGACTTCCTTGTAGCGGTGATGAACGAGCAGGGCGCGGAACCCAAACTGAGGGTCGACGCCGCCAAAGCGCTGATGCCTTACCTGCATGGCAAGGTCGCCGACCAGGGCAAGAAAGAGCAGAAGGCGGCTGCAGCCGATGAAGTCAGTAAGGGCCGCTTCGGCGCGAGGCCACCGCCAAAGCTGGTGGTCCACAATAAGGGGTGACGTATGGAGTGGACGACAGCCTGTCCAGACTGGGAGTCACGGATCGTCGCCGGTCAATCGCTGATCCCCTTCAAGCCGCTGTTTCCCGATGAGGCCGAGGCCGCGCTTGAGGTGTTCAAGGCGCTTAAGGTCGTTGACCTCCCAGGCCAGCCGACCTTCGGCGAGTGCTGCGATGAATGGGTGTTTGAGTTTGTCGCAGCCATCTTCGGCGCCTACGACGCCGAGCGCGGAAAGCAACTGATCCGTGAGTTCTTCCTGCTGATCAGCAAGAAGAACACGAAATCGACAATCGCTGCCGGCATCATGCTGACGGCGCTGATTCTGAACTGGCGGCATGACGAAGAGCTGCTGATCATCGCGCCGACCATCGAAGTGGCGGCAAACAGCTACAAGCCAGCTGCTGGGATGGTCCGAGCAGACCCTGAACTCAGCGAGTTGCTGCACGTCCAGGACCACATTCGTACCATCACACACCGGGTGAACAACGCGGCGTTGAAGGTGGTGGCAGCCGACACCGATACGGTCTCGGGTAAAAAGTCGGGCAAGATCCTGATCGACGAAGTTTGGGTCTTCGGCAAGCGTGCGAACGCCGATGCCATGCTCATGGAAGCCACCGGCGGGCAGATATCGCGTGATGAAGGTTTCGTTATCTTGCTGTCGACCCAGAGCGACGAACCACCTGCAGGTGTCTTTGAGGAAAAGCTGAGCTACTACCGCGATGTTCGTGATGGCGTGGTAGAGGATCGCAAGTCGCTGGGCGTGCTCTATGAGTTTCCCCAGGCGCTGGTGGACAGCAAGGCCTATCTGAAGCCGGAGAACTTCTACATCACCAACCCCAATTTAGGGCGTTCGGTGAGCCGGGAGTGGCTGGAAGACAATCTGGCAAAGTCGCTTCGCAACGACGAAGGAACGTTGCGCAAGTTCGTTGCGAAGCACCTCAACATTCAGATCGGCATGAACTTGCGAGCAAATCGCTGGGCGGGAGCGGACCACTGGGAGGCCCAAGGTGACACCGGGCTCAACCTCGACGAGTTGCTCCGGCGAAGCGAAGTCGTTGTCGCTGGCATCGATGGTGGCGGGCTGGATGACTTGCTTGGGCTCAGCTTGATCGGTCGTGAGCGAGGCACCCGCAAATGGCTGCACTGGGCGCACGCCTGGGCACACAAAATTGCACTCGAGCGCCGGAAAGACATCGTCAGCCTGTTGGAAGGATTTTCAGCAGATGGTGACCTGACCATCGTAGAGCTACCTGGTGATGACGTTCGGGATGTTGCCGACATCATCTGCAGGGTTCGAGACGCTGGCCTGCTGCCGGAAGAGCAGGCTATCGGCGTCGATGCCGCTGGCATTGGCGATATCGTCGACGAGCTCACCACGGAAGAGCGCGGCATCGCGATGGGGCGGATCGCTTCGGTTTCCCAAGGCTGGAGGCTGAACGGAGCGATCAAGACCACTGAGCGCAAGGTGGCCGGCGGCGAGCTCATACATTGCGGCACCAGGCTGATGACTTGGTGCGTCGGCAACGCCCGGACGGTACAGGTGGGTAACGCCATTGCCATCAACAAGCAGGTCAGTGGCACGGCCAAGATCGACCCACTGATGGCGACCTTCGACGCAGCCACCCTTATGGCATTGAACCCTGCAGCTTCGGACGCGGGCGACTTTCTCGACTTTTTATCACAACCATTGAGCATGTAATGGCCGATACCGACTACAGCATTGACTTGCGCACCCGGAGCCCATTCTGGGCGCGCCTGGCCAGCTACTTCGTCGGCGGCCGACTGGCAACCCCGGAAAAGGGTTCGCAGGGCGGCCCGGTTTCTGCGGCGGGCACCGTGGGTGACTCGGTGATCACCGACGAGCGAGCGCTGCAGATCTCGACCGTGTTCGCTTGCGTGCGGCTTATTTCCGCCGTTACTGCAACCCTGCCGCTCGACGTGTTCGAGACGAAGGACGGCAATCGTCAGAAGGTCGACCTCGACAACCCGCTGGCTCGGCTGCTGCGCTACAGCCCTAACAGGTTCATGACCGCCGTTGAGTTCCGCACGGCGATGACGATGCAGCTGTGCTTCTACGGCAACGCCTACGCCTTGATCGAACGTAACGGCGCTGGCGACGTGGTCAGCCTGATCCCGCTGATGTCGGTCAATATGGACCCGCGGCTGGAAGGCGGGAAAATCGTTTACCGATACCGGCGTGATACGGAATACGCCAACTTCAAGCAGAGCGAAATCTTCCACCTGAAGGGCTTCGGGTTCAACGGTCTGGTCGGGCTGTCGCCGATCGCATTCGCTGCTAAAACCGCGAGCGTAGCGGTGGCGATGGAGGATCAGCAGCGCGACTTCTACGGCAATGGTGCCAAGTCGCCGCAGATCCTCATGACCGGGGACAAAGTGCTCAGCAAAGAGCAGCGTGGCCAGCTTGAGGACAACTTCAAGGAAATCGCCGGCGGGCCAGTCCGCAAGCGGCTATGGATCCTCGAGGCTGGTTTCACCACTCAGTCTATCGGCGTCAGCCCCCAGGATGCGGAGACGATGGCATCGCGTAAATTCCAGGTGAGTGAGCTGGCCCGGTTCTTCGGCGTGCCGCCGCACTTGGTGGGCGACGTTGAGAAAAGCACCAGCTGGGGCTCGGGTATCGAGCAACAGAACTTGGGTTTCCTTCAGTACACCCTGGCGCCATACCTCGACTGGTGGGAGCAGGCAATTCACCGCTGGCTGGTGAAGCCCGCTGATGCAGGCAGGTACCACGCAGAGCACAACCTCGATGGTCTGCTACGGGGCGATTCTACTGCGCGCGCCGCGTTCATGGGCGTCATGGTCGACAAGGGGCTCAGGACTCGGGACGAACTACGGCGCCTGGACAACATGCCACCCCTTCCCGGGGGCGATGTCGCGACGTGTCAGTCGCAGAACATACCCATCACTCAACTCGGCCAACCAAGCCCCGCAACAAGCGGGGCTTGATCATTCTGGAGGCAGCAAATGCCAAGCATTAAAAAGACCTTGGCCTTCGATCTGGCCGAGATCAAATTCGCCTCGAGCGGAACCCAAGGCGCCTTCGAGGGCTATGCCAGCGTGTTTAACGTCGTCGATGGTGACGGCGACATCATCCTGCCCGGCGCCTACAAAAAGGCGCTTGCAACGCAAACTCGTCAGGTCGGCATGTTCTTCAACCACCGCACTTGGGAGATCCCCGTAGGCAAATGGCTGGAGATCGCCGAGGACAGTAAAGGCCTGCACGTGCGTGGCGAGTTGACCAAGGGGCATTCCGGTGCTGCAGACCTCCAGGCTGCGATGGAGCACCAGACCGTGCAGGGGATGTCCGTCGGGTTCTCGGCGCGCAAGGATGACTTCGACCTGATTGCCTCGGGTCGGGCATTCAAAAGTATGGCCAGTCTCAACGAGATCAGCATCTGCACCCAGCCTTCCAATGAGCTGGCCACCGTGGACTCGCTGAAGAGCCTGGAGATCATCACCAGCATTCGTGATGCGGAGCATTGGCTGCGGGATGTAGCCGGCGTCTCCAAGTCAGAAGCACAGGCGTTCATCGCCCGCATCAAGTCCGCAGTTCGGAGCGAGTCCGAAGGCGGCGACGACATCGCCGCGCTCATTGAGCGCCTCAATACCTTCCCAAAACTCTCGAACTAAAGGACGACACCATGTCTGATCTGGCCAATATCCAGAAGGCGATTGAAACCGCTCAAACGCGTATGCAGGAGCTGTTCGACGCGCAGAAACAAGAAATCCAGGACACCGGCGCTGTCAGCAAAAAGCTACAGTCCGATCTGACTACTGTGCAGGACGAGCTGAAAGCAGCCGGTACCCGTCTATTCGACCTAGAGTCGAAGCTTGCTGGCGGTAACCCCGACAATCCGGAAAACAAGAAGTCTTTCGCTGCTCAAGCGGCTGAAGACCTGAAGAAAGGCTGGAATGGTTCTTCCACCGGTAAGGTGGACGTGAAGAGTTTCAGTAAGGCATTGGGCTCTGGTGCTGCTTCGGCGGGTGCACTGGTTCAGCCGCAAATGAATCCTGGCATCTTGATGCCCGGCCTGCGTCGACTGACCATCCGTGATCTGATGGCACAGGGTCGGACCACCTCTAATGCCATCGAATATGTTCGCGAGAACGTGTTCACCAACAGCGCAGCGCCCGTAGCTGAAGGCACTCTGAAGCCAGAGTCGCAGCTGACCTTCACCAAAGAAACGGCCAACGTCAAAACCATCGCCCACTGGATTCAGGCATCTCGCCAGATCATGGACGATGCACCGATGCTGGAGTCTTATGTGAACGGCCGCCTGCTGTTCGGCCTGGACCTGGTAGAAGAAGTGCAACTGCTCAACGGTGACGGCACCGGTGACAACCTGATCGGCGTGAACAAGGTGGCAACCGCCTACGACGCTGACCTCGACGCCGCGGGCGACACTCGCGCCGACAAGATCGCGCATGCAATCTTCCAGGTTACCGAATCCGAGTTCGAAGCCTCTGGCATCATCCTCAACCCTCGCGATTGGCACGCCATCGCGCTGCTGAAGGATGCCGACGGCCGCTACATCTTCGGTGGCCCGGCCGCATTTGCTGCACGCGTTATGTGGGGCCTGCCGGTTGTGGCTACCAAGGCCCAGGCGCAGGGCACTTTTACCGTCGGTGGCTTCGACTTGGCATCGCAGATCTGGGACCGCATGGACGCGACCATCGAGATCAGTAACCAGGACCGCGACAACTTCGTGAAAAACATGCTGACCATTCTTTGCGAGGAGCGCCTGGCGGTCACCCACTACCGACCGACTGCCATCATCAAAGGTGCTTTCGCCCCAGTCCCGTAACCAGAGGAGACGGGGCGGGCAACCGCCCCGGTCATGTAGATGATCAAGATTCGTGCATTGCGCCAGTTCTCGCATTACCACGCTGGCACTTTCGATCAGAACGAAGAGCGGCGCGTCCCTTTGGCCACGGCGGAAGCCTTGGTAGGAATGGACCTTGCGGAGTTCGTCGATCCGCCGGAACCTGCTGACCAGCAGGACCAGCAGGACCAGCAGGACCAGCAGGACCAGCAGGACCAGCAGGACCAGCAGGACCAGCAGGACCAGCAGCAACCAGCCACTGAACCGAAGGCGGGCAAGAAAAAATGACCGTCACGGCATTGGAACTGCTGCCGATCGACACGGTTCGTCAGCACCTCCGTGTCGATCATAAAAGTGAAGACGGGCTGATCGAGCTCTACGCCGAGGCGGCGTTGGACTGGTCCCTCTGGTATTGCGATAACCCCAAATTGGTAGAGGTCACTGACTTCAAGGCCAGCTTCAAGACAGCGTTACTTCTGCTGATTGGGCACTCATATGCTAATCGCGAAGCCGTGGTGATCGGCACGATTACGGCAGATGTACCGTTCGGCGTTGAATCGCTGCTGTGGTCGTCTCGTAATCTCCATGGCCCTGTTGACGAGGTACCAGAATGAGAGCCGGACCACTACGCCATCTCTGCTCTTTGCGCGGCTACATCGAAGGCGAAGACGCCCTCGGGCAACCTTCGAAGACCTGGGGCGACCTTGGCCATCTATGGGCTGAAATCAACATCCCATCGGGCCGCATGTATGAGGCTGCATCACAGATGCAGGTTCAGGTCAGCGCTGAGATCAATATCCGGTACCGCAAGGATGTGGTGGCCGGCCAACACCTGGTGCATGAAGGCATCAGCTACGAAATCGTCGCCCCGCTGGCAACCAACCAGCGGGACATGCTCAAACTCATGTGCAAGACGGTGAAACCCAAATGAGCAACGGATCATTGACTGTCGTCGGCCTGGGCGACCTGCAGGCGGACTTCGAGCGTCTGGCCCGGTCGGTGGGCAACAAGGTCGTGCGGGATGCTGTCATTGCTGGCGCGCGGGTCGCCCGGGACAAGACGAGGCAGGCGACCCCATTGAAAACCGGGAAGCTGAAGAAGAACATCGAAGCCACCCGCGTGAAGCAAGGGGATACCCCAGGCGGAGCGACGGCCGGTGTTCGAGTGAAGAAGCCTGCCGGTAAGACCAGCAAGGCGCGGAAACGTCCGGGCAAGAAAGGGCAGTCGACCACGACCGATTACGAGGCACCGTTCTACTGGCGGTTCCTCGAATATGGCACCTCGAAGATGGCCGCAGCGCCGTTCATTCGGCCCACCTGGGATGCCAACTTGGCCGAGATCGAGAAGGCCACCGCCGACAAGCTCGCCGAAGGCATCGACAACGCAATCACCCGGTAATCCCCATGATCGAGAAATCCCTCATCGCCAGGCTATCGACCTTGGTGGACGGGCGCGTTTTCTTTGGCGTTGCCCCGGCAGATGCCGCACAGCCCCGGCTGGTCATCCAAACCATCGGCAGTGATACAGGGTTCACACTGGCCGGCTGGGATGGCTCCAAGGATCTCACCATTCAGCTCGATGCCTGGGGCGAAAGCTTCTTGCAGGCCTTGACCCTGGCCGACGAGGTTTTCAATGCCATGACCGCCGACGGCGCCGACTTCACCACCGGCAGTGCTGATCGCTTGCCGGACGTTTTTGAAAATGACACCAATCTCTTCAGCGTTAGCTGGGAGTACACCCTGCAACCATAGGAGGCCCCATGGCCGCGCAGAACCCAACCAAAGCGAAGTTCGTCAAAACGCAGGGTACCCAGCTCAGCGTTTCCAAAACCACCACCCTCGACCCGGCTGCGCCTAGCCTTCAGTTTGCGGACCTCTCTGTCACCATCAAGCAACCGCAGTTCCAAGGCGGCCAGTCGGATGAAATCGAAGTGACCACCCTGGCCAGCGAGGCCAAGGAATTCACCGTAGGCCTAGCAGACAACGGCACCTTCAGCATGTCCGGCAACTGGAAGGCTGACGACGAGGCCCAGATCGTTCTGCGCACCGCCCGGGACGATGGCGAACCACGTGCATTCAAATCGGTGTTCAAGGATGGTACCTCTTCGGAGTTCCTGGGCTTGGTCACCCAGTTCACCTGGGACGCCGCGCCTAACGGCACTGTGAACGGCACCTTTAACGTGCGCATCACTGGCAAGGTGTCCTTCACCGTTCCTCCGGTGACCCCGTAATGGCGCGGGTAAAGGTCGCAGGCGCACAAAGCCTGCGCTCCATGGCGCTCGATCCCGTCCGCAACTTCAAGCATGAAGCGCTGGACGTGCCTGAGTGGGATGGAGCGAAGGTGGTTGTGATGGCGCTGAGTGCGGGCGATTGGGCTGAGTATCGCCGTCGTGCTGCCGCTGCCGTTGCTGCGGCCCGGGCGGCTGTCGGACTGAGCGAGATCCCCGAAGCGGAAGAGGGCGAAACCCCAGCTGCCCGACTGGTCGATCTCGACTCGTCGCCGATTTATGCCTTCGTCCTAGTCCGCACGCTGCTGGACGAATCACATGCTCGCATCTTCGAGGATGAGGATGTGGAGGCGGTGGCCAAGGCGTTCAGCCCGGTGCACGACCGCCTGGTCGGCAAGGCCTTCGAGCTCAGCGGCGTTGAGGTCGGTGCCGGCGTTCAAGACCCAGTGGAAGCAGCGGGAAACGACTGACGGAGGAGCCAGAGTTGGCGTTCATGCTGACTCTGGCCCTCCGACTGGGAATGACGCTGCAAGACCTGCGGGAGCGCATGAGCGCTGAAGAGATGTTCCTGTGGATGGCCTACAACGAGGAGTCCCCGCTCAGCGATGCTCGGGGTGATATCCAGGCTTCGATCATTGCTGCATCCACGCTGCAGGCCCAGGGCGCCAAGGTCACCCCGATGGACCTGCTGCCGAAATGGAAGCCAGACGTAGTGCGCCCAGCCGAAGAAACACCGGAGGAGGGGGAGGAACTGTTCAAGGCCTTTCTTATGGCTAGTGTTGATGGCGCATGACCTGAGCCAGAAATGGCTGGGTTTTTCAGCCAACTGCTCGAGTGGTAGAGTCCCCGGCTTCGCAAGGGAGGCCGATGTATGACGTTAGTTTTATGGATTGTTACCGTGTTTGTGCTGGTGGTTGTGCTCGCCACCTGCAAGGAGATGGCAAAGACCCCGGGTTCCGAGAAAGCGTTGCGTTGGACGCTTGGTGTCGGCCCCGCTGCAATCGGGGTTATGTGGTGGGCAGCAAACCACTACTTTGGAGAGCGGTCCGAGGCTGAGGTTAAAGTAAGTGAGTCGGTCTTTTCTTCGTACCCAAGGGAGCAGTACCCCAAGACTTATAAAGTGTGGGGTGATAGTGGCGTTGAGCAGATCAAGGAAGTAGAGCGACTTGCTGCAGTCAAAGCAGCCAGGCAAAGGGAGTGTGACAATGTTCACTACATCGGCTTATCAGAAACCCGCAGCAGTCCTTCAAGTCAAATTGTAGTGTTTGCCGACTGTGAAAATGGATGGCGTTTTTATATAGATCAGAACTTAGAAATTCTGGAAAGTAAAAAAAATAACTAACCCGCCAAGTGCGGGTTTTTTTATGAATGGAGAATGGTATGGCCGGTCAAACCTTGCGCTCTCTTATTGTTAGCGTTTCGGCTGAAACTAGCGCATACCAGCGTGAAATGGCCCGGGCGGGACGCATGGGGCAGAACTACCTGAGGACGATCACGTCGGGCAACAGGGACGCCACTTCTTCATGGCGAGCCCAAGAAGCTGCGGTTCGCGCTCAGGGGACTGCAATGCAATCGCTGACTTCTTCCGTTAGCGGGTATGCGCAGGCTATGGCGGGCGCTCTTGCAGTGGGCAACATCATCCACCAGGCCGATTCTTGGAACCAGGTTAACGCACGACTCAAGCAGGCCTCTACAAGTACTGAAGACTTTGCGGTCAGTCAAAAGTCTTTGTTTGAGATGAGCCAGCGAACAGGAACGGCCTTTGCGGATAATGCCAACCTCTTCAGTAGATCCTCTGCCTCTATGAGGGAGTTTGGTTTTTCATCTAGCGATGTACTTGGCGTGACCGAGTCTCTGGCTGTTGGATTGAAACTTTCTGGTGCAGGGGCGGCAGAAGCTTCATCCGTAATTACTCAGTTTGCGCAGGCCCTTGGGCAGGGGGTTTTGAGAGGGGAGGAGTTTAACTCGGTCAACGAAAATGGTGATCGAGTCATTAGGGCGCTATCTGCCGGAATGGGGGTGGCCCGCAAAGATCTGAAGGCCATGGCTGATCAAGGCCTGCTCAGCATCGATAAAGTAGTACCTGCACTGATCAGTCAGCTGGGTACCTTGCGGGGCGAGTTTGAAGTAATGCCAGGGTCGGTAAGCGACGCGACAACCAAGCTGAACAACGCTTTCCAATCCTGGGTTGGCGGATTAGACGGATCCACTGGCTCGACGAGTGCTCTGGCTTCGGCAATTAGCTTTGTTGCTCAGAATATGGATCTGTTGGCCGGATCTGCCCTTGCCCTGGGCACCGCATATGCCGGCATAAAGGTTGCTGATCTCACTAAAGGGCTGTGGGATCAGGTAAGGGCGATCCGTGAAGCTCAGTCCGCCGAGATCGGTAGAACTGCGGCGCAGCTCGATGCTGCAACGATGGCTGTTCGTCGGGCTGGAGCTGAAACCGCTGCGGCCAAGGCGCACGCTGTAGCAACCAGATTTACTGATGCTCATGCCGCTGCTTTGAGTCGGCTCCGGATTGCTCGCCTAGAAGACGCGAAGGCAGCCGCCGTACACTCAGCGGCATCCACAGCTAGTGTCGCCGCAACATCGTTGGCCGCTCGAGCAGGAAGTACGTTGCTGGGAGTTATGGGTGGGCCGGCAGGGTTGGCGATAACAGCTGGCGCCGTGGCAACAAGCTACTTGCTGTTCCGTGACAGTAGCGACCAGGCTCGCCGGGCCACCGTAGATCTGAAACGGCCGGTAGAGGAGTTGCGCAAGGAGTTCGCAGCGCTCGGCAAAGAACAGGCAAATTACAAGCTTGACGGCGTTTTGGAGCAGCAGGCTGCGGCGCAAGTCGCCGCACAGAAAGCGCTTCGAGAAATCAGGGCTTCCGCTCAGGCGGGGGATAAGTGGGGCGACACTTTTAGTGCGAACCCATTTCAACGGGATAGTGCAGTCACAGACTTCAATCGGCGAATTGCCGGCGGTCAGGATATCTACTCTGCTAGCCAGCAACTTGTTGCGGCTATCGGTCCGAATGAGCAGATGACCAAGGCAATCAATGCCTCGGCAGCTGCTTATGGCGATGCGATAAAGGCGTCGGGCGAATATGGTGATGTAGCCAACATGCTGCGCAGCAGGTTGGATGATGTTGCTACGGCTGCAACCCAGGCTGGCGCCGGCCTCAAGAAAATTGGAGGCCCTGACAAGAAGACGCTCGACGGCTGGACAAGTTACACCAAGACCCTGGTTGAGCGCCTGAATGCCGCTCGGGATGGGGGCGACCCCATGGGCGAACTGAATCGGCGCATTCAACGTGAAGGCGTCGACTCCGGCACGGCAGAGGGCTGGCGTATCCTGGCGACTGCGATCAAGGGATCGGAAGCGGCTGCCAAGGCCTCCGAGGAAGCTCAGCAAAAGGCCAAGAAGGCGTCGGAAGATATTCAGCGGCAGGCCGAGCGCCTGAACGATACCTACAGGCAGACTCTGGCCAACCTGACCCAGCAGGTAGCGCTCTATGATGAAACGACTGAGCTGGGCCGTCTTCGCTACGACTTGGCCAATGGTGAACTGTCAAAACTCAGCGACCGTAACAAGGCCTTGCTCGAAGGCAAGGCTATTGAGCTCGATGCGCTGAACGCGAGAAAAGCCTACGACGGCCTGATGTCCAGCCTGCAAACGAAGGAACAGGCACTGCTTGCCACCACGCGCGAGCGCATGAAGGTGCTGGAGACCGCCAAGCGTGCCGGCACCTTGAATTCGGACCAGTACCGTGCGGGTGCCGACGCGATCTCAAAGGCAACCCTCACTGAAGCTCCGGAGTACGGCGGGCTTGACGCCTCTGTCGCTGGGCCATCGGGCGAACTGATCAAGATCGCGGAAGCCGAGGCTGCGCTCAAGAAGTGGCATGACAAGCAACTGTCGCTGCAGGCCGAGCTTCGCGACCAGATCCTGGCCGACCAGCAGAGCACGAATGAGCAGCGCCTCGCCGCCGAACAGCAATACCTGGACCGCGTGGCGGACATCACCCGGACCAACAATGAACGGCTGTCCAGCATTCAAGATTCGTACAAGGTTGCGGTGGTCAGCACCTTCAGCGAGCTCTCCGGCCAGGCGGCAGACATGGTCGGCAAGATCGCTGGGGAGCAGTCCGGTGCCTATAAAGCGCTGTTCGTTGCGCAAAAAGCTTTCGCTGTCGCGTCGATCATCATGAACGCGCAGATTGCAGCCGCCAAAGCCCCCGCCGAGCTGACGATTCTGGGCGGTATCCCGGTAGGAGCGGCGTTGCTCGCGGCAGGGTATGCCAACGCTGGCATGGTGGCAGGCATGGCCTTGGCGGGCTTTTCCAGCGGCGGCTACACAGGTGATGGCGGCAAGTTCGAGCCAAAAGGCGTTGTGCACGGCGGTGAGTTCGTTCTGCGAAAAGAAGTGGTACAGCTACCGGGCATGCGTGATTACCTGGAGGGGTTGAACACGCGAGGTTATGCCACAGGCGGATATGTTGGCTCGTCTGCATCGCCTCCTTCCCTTGGGTATTCCATGCCTACGGTCACCGAAAACGGTGATCTCGCATTTAATCCTGGCGGCTGGAAGATGAATGTCGAAGTGCATAACTACGCGCCCGCCCAGGTCGAGGTTCAGCAGGATGGTGATCGCATGAAAGTCTTCATTCGCGAGGCCAAGAAACAGATTGCGGGTGACCTGGCCCGGGGGAATGGTGACGTTTCCAGGGCGCTTGCCACGGGATGGTCGGTAAAAAGGTCTGTGCGATGAGCATCCTGAAGCGACTCTACGCGAGCTCTGGCTCCGAGATCATCCATGAAGTGCTCGAGGTCAGCGATGGAGTTACCACTTACCGCATGACCCAGGGCTGGGATGAACTGACCGTCACACTGGAGACGGGGGAGGTGGTGGCCTGCACGCCGTGCGGCATGGAATTGGCTCTGCCGGCGCGCAATGATGACGGTACCCAAGACCTGACTTTCGCGCTGAGCAATGTGGATGGAAAAGCCTCCGGCTTCGTCCGGGAGGCCTTGAGGGATCAGCGCACCATGTCGCTGGTCTACCGGACCTACACCTCTGACGATTTGGGCGCTCCTGCCCATGCCCCGCACCGCTTCAGAGTCAAGGGCGGCACCGTCACGGCAACCCAGCTTTCCGTCACTGCCGGTTACTTCGACTTACTGGACACCCGCTGGCCCCGCAACACCTACAACCTCAACGCATTCCCAGGGCTTCGCTACATATGAACACCGACAAATACACCTTCGGCATCTACGTCGAGGGCGGTCGACTGTGGCCGCACGTTGACTGCTACGGGCTGGTACTGGAAGTCCGCCGCGACCTGGGCCTGCCGGCGTGGCCGGAGTGGGCGGAGATGCGCAAGGCCGATGGCGGCTTCGCTCGAGCGTGCGACGAGATGATTCAGCGTGCGGTCTCGCCCTGCAAACCGGGGCATGGCGCGGTCGCGGCGGGATATCGGGGGCAGGTGCAAGACCACGTCGCCATCGTGCTCGAGGTAGCCGGCGCTCTGGAAGTGCTTGAGATCAATCCAAAACGCAATGTCAGCCTTACGCCGTTGCGTCGCTTTGAGCGCCGCTTTGCCCGCGTGGAGTACTACCGATGATCAGGATCTACCCAAGCCGGCTGCAGGGAGAGTCGCTTGAAGTTCACGTGATCGACAAGCCGGTCCTGTTGGTTGAGTGGCTCACGCGCTTGGCCCCGGACTTCACGCTGGAGCGCGAGCACCCGATTTGCATTGATGTGGATGGCGTGACGCTGCCGACCGAGGTGTGGCCTGCATTTATTATTCAGCCTGAGACGGACCTCAAGATTTACCCGGTGGCCAAGGGTACAGGTCTTGAAGTAGCCGCCTGGGTTGCAATCGCCGTTGCCGCCGTGACCTTGGTCCTGGTCCTCTCGATGAAAACGCCGGGGGTTTCGCAGCCCGGGCAGGGCGACTCCATCGACCTCAACCCGGCTAAGGCCAACCGCGCCAAAGTCAACGAGCCCGTACGCGAGATCCTGGGACGCTACAAGGTGTACCCGGACTACGTGGTGCAGCCGGTTTCGCGGTTCGTGAACCAACGCGAACTGCACGTTAGCCTGTGCCTGTGCGTCGGCGCCGGTTCTCACGCGATCCTGCCGAGCAGCATTAAGATCGGTGACACGCCCTTGGCTGCATTTGGTGCCGATGTGTCGTATGCGTTCTACGGTCCAGGTGAAAGTCTTGCCGGTGATACGCGAGCCGAGAACTGGTATTCGGTGGGAGAGGTCGGTGGCACCGACGCAGGCACCTCGGGTCTCGACACGGCCTCCACGGCAACAGGTGGAACATCGGTCATCGCCGATGCTCTGGTGTTGGCCGGACTGAGTGCCAGTCTCGCCGGTGAAAGCCCTGAATTTCCCGAAGAATGGGGGGCTGGCGTGACGGTCACCATGCGCACGCCGAACAGCTACACCGTGTCCTCCGTTGGAGGATATGACCGAATCGCGGGAACTCTCGGAGACTTGGCGCCGTTCGTGGGAATGAAGGTCACGCTGTCGACCGACGTCGACTATGACCTGGTGGTGGCCAGCTACTCACCCTTCGTTCTTCCCGTGCCCGGGGTTGGCGGTAGTCCGTCCTCTGCGCAGGCCAGCGCCTCGCCGACCCTCTATGACTTTTCCAGCACGCCAGCGGTCTGGACGATCACGTATCAGGGTGAGACACGTACGATATCACTGGCATCCAACTACCTGAACATGAGCGGTCTGGTATCGGCTATCACATCCCAGCTCGATGGCATGGGCCTGACAGCGCAGGACAACTCGGGACGGTTGCTGATCGCTGAGCCCACCAGCCCCTATCGGGGAGGGACGCTGTCGCAATCGAACGCGCCGGTGGCAGTGTTCGGCGTGGCACCTGTGTACAGCGTAGGAGCAGCGTCAGCAGGGGGAACGCCAGAGAGGGCTGCTTACATTGAGCTGATGTACGAGAATGGCACCCCGTTCGCCGGCCTCGATGACGGACCGCAACGCATCGCCCTGGGCTATCGCAGCCATCGCTATACCATCACGGCAATCGACGGCCTGACCATGACCGTGCAGCGCCTGACGGACATGGGGCTTGTTGATGGCGGGTGGGCAGGGTTTGCCGCGCGAACGCTATTGGACTATTCGCTTGGCGCAGATGGCGCGGCTGACGTGAATTGGCTCGGGCCCTTTATGGCCGTGCCGGAGCAGGAACTCACCGACACGGTCGAATACGATTTTCATCTGCCTGGTGGTCTGGCCTGGTACAAGAGCAATGGTCACCGTCGGGCTGGCTCGATCAATGTGTTCGTGGAGTGGCGGGATGCGGCGATCGGCGGGGGCTGGAATCGCGAGACGCACACCTTGCAAAGCAACACCGAGGACGCCATCGGGTTCACATTCAGACACAACCTTCCGTACAGGATGCGACCTCAGTACCGGGTGAGGCGTGAAAATCCTGAGGGCGGCGGCAATACGCGCGACACGGTCTATTGGTTCGGCCTACGATCGCGATTACAAGCGCCGGCCGCTTATCAGGGGGTCACCATATTCACCGCCTCCATCCGGACAGGTGATCGCCTCGGCGCCCAGTCTGATCGTCGGGTGAGCATGGTTGCCGAGCGTTTGTACGATGGCGCTCCGGGGCGTTCTATCAGTGGTGCAGCGTTGCACGTGCTGAACAGTCTGGGGATTCCCGCAGATCAAACGGATGTCGCAAAGCTGCTCCAGCTAGAAAGCTCGCACTGGACTCCGCGCGCGGAGACCTTCGACCTGGAATACACGGAATCCTCGTCAGTTCGCGAAGTGCTGCAGACGATTTTCGGCGCCGGCATGAGCCATCTCACCCTGACCGAAGGATTGATCAGCGCGATCAGGGAAGGGGTGCAACCTTTCCGCGGCACGATCACCAACCATGAGCTGACGGAAGAACTCACCGCTTCATTTACAGCACCTGGTCAGGATGATTTCGACGGTGTCGATGTGAAGTACGTCGACCCGCGCACCTGGTCCGAGGAAACCGTCATGTGCCGCATTGGTGAAAGCCTTGGCTTGAAGGTAGACACGATCACCTTGGACGGTGTGCTGGATCGTGATCGCGCCTGGCGCATTGGGATGCGTGCGCTGCGAAAGCACATGTATCAGCGCTGGGCCTACTCAGGCACCACCGACCTTGAGGCACTCTGCTATGAGCGTCTTGATCATGTCGCTCTCGCGGATGACATTCCTGGCACCAGTCAATCCGCGCTGATTGTCGGAGCCGATCAGGTCGGGGAAAGGGTTGTTCTCCAAGTCACGGAGTCTCTGGATTGGGAGGTGGAGAGCCCACGCATCATGTTGCGCCGGCACGATGGTTCGGCCACGCCGCTGATCGTTCCCACCTATGTGGACGATTACACGATGAGCATCCCGGTGAACGCCTTGGACTTCGACCTGATCACCGATCTGTCGATCGAGCCGGCAAGGCTCCTGTTCGCGGCGTCCACCCGAGTGGGTTACAGCGCAATGATGAGCGAGATAAGCCCTGGTAGTGATGGCAGTTGCGACTTTACGGCCTTGGAATATCGCGATGATTACTACGCCGACGATGACGGCTTCGCTCCGACATAAGGACAGATCATGCTTGTTTACCCTGAAGGGCTGCCCTTGCCGCTGCGCGAAAGATACGGCTTCACGCCGATCAGCCCCATTCGCCGATCCAACAAAGTCAGCGGCAGAGCTGTGCAGCGACGGATGTATTCAAGCGTGCCGACAATGGTCAGTGTCTCCTGGATACTCACAGCTAAGCAGGCGCGACTGTTCGAGGGGTGGTGCAAATGGGGGATCGGTTACGTTGATTGGTTTCTTTGCCCAATAAAGAGTCCGCTCGGCATAAAGCCGACTCGCGCCAGATTTACTGACATCTATCAGGGACCCGAGCTGGTTGGTGTCAACATGTGGCGCTACACCGCCACTCTCGAACTGTTCGAGCTTCCCATTGTTGATGAGGCGGAGTTCGCAGAACTGTTCCTCGGAATGCCTTTGCCGGTCATGAACGCCGCTCTTACCGCCGAGCTTATGCGTTGGTACACCAAGTCTTGGCCTTGAGCCCAGATCAATTGAATGCGCGCCCGCTCATGCGGGCTTTTTTTCGCCTGGAGTTTCTATGAGCGTAGCTACCGACAGTCAGCTGTTTCATGAGCTGGTGACCAACGCTAATGCACTGTTCCTGTCCGACGCTGACTTCGTCACGATCAACGGCATCACGAAGCCGACACTGAAAAAGATCTACGCCGAGTTTTTGGCAAACGTAGGGGCGTATCCGACAGTCGCGGAAGGTCTGCTTAACACAAATGGAACCGGCACCAATAACCGCTTCTTTTCGGTGCCGGCCACCACTGAAAAGTTCGAGGCCCGGTACCGTAACGATGCCGGTGTAGCTGTAGAGATCAACAGCCTGCTTAGCGCAAATGTCGACGCTCTGACCATTAACAAGGGTAAGTCCTTTCCCTTGAGGTCGAAGACCAGGGCCGGGACAACCTCTTCCCCCAGTGATGAGTGGAACAGGTTCCTGCTTGACGTTCGCGTGATTAACGCCAGGCCGAACGAGTTTTACCGCATTTCATATCAACGAAACCAGGCAGCAGGCTTCAATAACTTCAACTGGCTGATCGAGAAGTATGATGCTGATACTTATGAGACGACTGCTGCCGGCCAAGTGATTCTGGTCGCTTTGAGCGATGTGCAACCGCAAATCACTCGATCAGGCGGAGTTCAGACGGTTACTATCGTCCCTCTATCAAGATCTGAAATGCAGTTTGTAATAACTGTCGATGCGGACGGTCTGCCTGCGGCAGGCACACCAATCAACTCAAATATCATGGGCCTGCCTGGCTGGTCCTGGATCATAGATCCAAGCTGCTACTCGTAT
>JAVXRI010000060.1:0-35319 GCA_036643775.1 Pseudomonas sp.
GATCGCGAAACCGAGCACCGCCATGGCCAACAGCGACAGCCACAGTTGCGTACTGGCGGCGAACACCAACATGGCCAGCGCACTGCCTGCCGCACTGGCGAGAATGAACCGGCCCAATGGCGCCGTGTTGCGGCTGCCGGCCAGCACCACACTGGCGACCAGCGAACCGAGCCCGGCGGCACCCCACAGCCAGCCGAGGGTGCGGGCATCACCAGCGAAGATGTCGCGGGCGAACACCGGCAGCAGCACCACGTAGCTGGACGCGGTGAGGTTGATCACCATCACGCTGAGCATCAACTGTTTCACCTGCTTGCTGTCCAGCGCGTAGCGCAGACCTTCGCGGAACACATTGCGAAATGACCCGCTGGCACGTGGCGAGGGTAGCTGGCGCACGCAGGTCAGGCCGATCACCAGGGCCAGGTATGACACCGCGTTGAGGGTAAAGCAGACCGCCTCGCTGACCACCGCCAGCAGCAACCCGGCCAGTGGCGGGCCGATGAAGCGCGACAGGGTGAACAACAGGGCATTGAGGGCCAGGGCGTTGGGCAGGTCCTGGCGGTCGTCGACGAACTGGCTGAGCAGGGACTGGCGTAACGGCGTGTCCACGGCATTGAGGACACCGAGCAGGGCCGCCATGGTCACGATCAGCCCCGGCCCTATCTGTTCGCTGGCGGTCAATCCGGCGAGGATCAACGCCTGCAGGGCAAGCGCCGCTTCGACCATGATCAGCAGTCGGCGCTTGTCATGCCGATCGATCCAGGCGCCGGCGAACGGCCCCACCAGCAACTGCGGAATCAGCGCGGCGAAGGTGGTCAGGCCGAGCAGGGCGACCGAGTCGGTCAACCGGTAGATCAGCCAGGACAACGCCACCTGCTGGATCCAGGTACCCAGTGTGGAAATCGCATGGCCAGTGAAATACAGGCGGAAATTGCGGTGGCGCAGGGCGCGCAGGGAGCTGGGCCATTGACGCATGACTGAGTACGGCTCCGGTGCCGGATGGGGGCGTTATGGTACTGGTTTCGTTGTCTTGTTAACAATTTTTTCGAGGCACAGAAGCCATTAGCGTCTTGAACGCGAGAAAGGCCATGGAAAGTGCAATGCAGAGTTCGAAATGTCCATTTTTGGCGTTGTCCGGGCTGCGCATAATCCTCTCCAGCGTCTGCCTGCACAACGGTCCAGCCAGCCCAGCGAATTTCTAACAACAAGGTCGCTAACAATGAAAAAGCCAACCGCTCTCCTTGAAGCACTCAAGGAGCTTCTCCCGGTCATCGCCGCCAATGCTGCCCAGGCTGAAAAGGACCGTATGGTCCCGGCCGAGAACATCGCCATGCTCAAGGGCATTGGCCTGCACCGTGCTTTCCTGCCCAAAGCCTATGGCGGCATGGAAATGTCCCTGCCGGATTTCTGCGATTGCATCGCCTTGCTCGCCGGTGCCTGCGCCAGCACTGCCTGGGCCATGAGCCTGCTGTGCACTCACAGCCATCAACTGGCGATGTTCCCCAAGCAACTGCAGGATGAAATCTGGGGCGCCAACCCGGATGCCACCGCCAGCAGTTCCATCGCCCCGTTCGGCAAGGTCGAGGAGGTTGAGGGCGGTGTCATGTTCAGCGGCCAGATGGGGTGGAGCAGCGGTAGCGACCATGCCGAGTGGGCTATTGTCGGCTGCCGCCGCCAGAATGCCGAGGGCGCGCAGGATTACTGCTTCGCGGTACTGCCGCGCAGCGACTACACCATACTCGATGACTGGTACGCGGTCGGCATGAAAGGCAGTGGCACCAAAACCCTGTCCATCGACAATGTCTTTGTCCCCGAACACCGCATCCAGAAAGCCAAGGACATGATGGAAGGCAAGTCCGCCGGCTTCGGTCTGTACCCGGACAGCAAGATCTTCTACAGCCCTTATCGTCCGTACTTCGCCAGCGGCTTTGCGACTGTCAGCCTGGGGATTGCCGAGCGCATGCTCGAGGCGTTCAAGGACAAGACCCGCAATCGCGTGCGTGCCTACACCGGGGTCAATGTCGGTGCGGCGACGCCGGCCTTGATGCGCCTGGCCGAATCGACCCACCAGGTTGCCGCTGCACGTGCCTTCCTCGAGAAAACCTGGCGAGACCACGCCGAGCATGGCGAGCGCCACGAATACCCCAGCCGTGAAACCCTGGCGTTCTGGCGGACCAACCAGGGCTATGCGGTGAAGATGTGCGTCCAGGCCGTCGATCGCCTGTTCGAGGCCGCTGGCGGTACCGCGTGGATGGAGAGCAATGAACTGCAACGCTTGTGGCGCGACTCGCACATGACCGCTGCCCATGCCTACACCGACTACGACGTCTGCACTCAGATTCTGGGGCGTGAGCTGATGGGGCTTGAGCCTGATCCAAGCATGGTCTGAAGACCTCTCTCTGTTTCCCGAATCGACCTGCCGGGTTCGCCCGGCACTGAGGACATCATGACCGACCAACAAGATGCGGGCTTCGATCCGCGCGCTTTTCGCCGTGCCTTGGGTAATTTCGCCACCGGTGTGACGATCATGACCGCCGCCGTGGACGGTCGCAAAGTCGGCGTCACCGCCAACAGCTTCAACTCGGTTTCACTCGACCCCGCGCTGATTCTCTGGAGCATCGACAAGCGCTCCACCAGCTACGAGGTGTTCAACGATGCCAGCCATTTTGCCGTGAACATTCTGGCGGCTGATCAGATCGACCTGTCGAATCAGTTTGCCCGGCCCAAGGACGACAAGTTTGCCGGGATCGAATGTGAGGAGGGCGCCGGTGGCGCGCCGCTGTTCAGTGATTGTGCGGCGCGTTTTCAATGCGCGATGCACCAGCAGGTGGACGGTGGCGATCACTGGATTCTGATCGGCAAGGTGGTTGCCTTCGACGATTTCGGTCGTTCGCCGCTGCTTTATCACCAGGGTGCCTACTCTTCGGTGCTGCCGCATCCGCGCCTGGTGTCGCGGCCTGAGGGTTCACGCAAGAGCGCGTTCCAGGGGCGTTTGAGCCATAACCTCTATTACTTGATGACCCAGGCCGTACGCAGTTACCAGGCCGACTATCAGCCACGGCAACTGTCCAGCGGCTTGCGTACCAGCGAAGCGCGCATGCTTATGGTGCTGGAGAACGATTGCGGTCTGGACATGAACGGTTTGCAGCGCGAGGTGGCGATGCCCATGCGCGAGATCGAGCAGTCGCTGGACATCCTCAAGCGCAAGGGACTGGTGGAGGATCGGGAGGCTGGCTGCTTCGGTCTGAGCAGCGATGGCGTCGAACAGACCGAAGCGTTGTGGACCATCGCCTCGGAGCAGCAGGGCAGGGTCTTTGCCGACTTCTCGCCGGAACAGATCGAAACCTTCAAACGCATGCTCAAACAGGTCATAGGCGCCTGCTAAGAGGCCGGGTTTCTGTAGGAGCGGATTTACCGGGACGCCGGACCGCCGCGATGGGGCGCGTAGCGGCCCCAAAAGATGGGCCTGCTACGCAGTCCATCGCGGATAAATCCGCTCCTACAATAAAACACAGTTGCACCCACCGGTTAGACCTTGAACGTCGCCATCAACCCCTGCTGATGATTGGCCAGGCGGTTCAGTGCCTGGCTGATCTGTGCCGACTCTTCAGCCTGCCCGGACAGCGACTCGGTCACATCGCGAATGCTCGCCACATTACGGTTCACTTCTTCGGCCACCGCGCTCTGTTCTTCGGCAGCCGAGGCGATCTGCAGGTTCATGTCGGTAATCACTGCAACCGCATCACCGATACGCTGCAGGGCCGGCACCGCCTGTTCAGCCTGGGCCACACTGCCCTGGGCCTGGCGGTGGCTGCTGTGCATCGAGCCGACCACTTCACGGGTACCTTGCTGCAGCCCTTCGATGACCACGCGGATCTCATCGACCGAGTCCTGGGTGCGGCGGGCCAGGTTGCGCACTTCATCAGCGACCACCGCAAAGCCGCGACCGGCTTCGCCAGCACGCGCCGCTTCAATGGCGGCGTTCAAGGCCAGCAGGTTGGTCTGCTCGGCGATGGCGCGGATCACTTCAAGCACTGAGCCAATCTGTTCGCTACGGTCAGCAAGCTGCTGCACTTCTTCCATGCCCGCGGTCATTTCGCAGGCCAGTTGTTCGATGGCGCGGGTGGTGGTGCGAATCAGCTCCAGGCCTTCGCGGGTGGCCAGGTCCGCACCGCGCGCGGCCTCGGCAGCCTGGGCGGCGTTGCGGGCGACGTCCTGGGCGGTGGCGCTCATTTCATGCGAGGCAGTGGCTACCTGGTCGACTTCGCGGTATTGCTGCTGCATGCCGGCGCTGGTCTGGCTGGCAATCGCCGCCGACTGGTCGGCAGTGCTGCGGGCATCCTGTACCGAGGCTTTGACGTTGGCAATCACCGGTTGCAGCTTGTCGAGGAAACGGTTGAACCAGCTCACCAGCTCACCCAGTTCATCCTTGCGCGCGTAGTCCAGGCGGCGGGTCAGGTCGCCTTCGCCGCTGGCGATGTCTTTGAGCATCGCCGCAACGTTGAGGATCGGCCGGGTCACGCCACGGGCAGTCATCCAGATTACGATCAGTCCCAGTACCGCAGCGCCAAGGGCCATCAGCAGGCTGCTGAGGTTGGCGCTGCTGTTATGGGCGTCAAGGCGAGCATTGAGTTCAATGGCGGGCGCCTGCAGGACCTGCTCGGGCACTTCCAGCAACACGCTCCACGGCTGTGCGCCGGGAACCGGGGCAAACGACTGGCTGACCTGGAGCATGCCGTTGTCGCTGAATTCAGCCGCCTTGCCAGCGCGCATCTGCGCCGCCAGGGCACTGGCCTGCTGGCCGAAGACCTCTTCGAGTTTCTTGCTCAACTGGCTGCCGTCACGGCTGTGCCCGGCGAGCAGGCCGGCAGGGCTGACGATGCTGACCTGGCCGTTGCCGTCGAACAGTTCCTGGCGACCGTCGAGGCTCAGTTGCTGCAAGTTGTCGAGGCTGATGTCCAGGCCCATCACTCCAATGACCTTGCCGTCTTGCTTGAGCGGAATGGCGATGCTGGTCATCAACGGGGTGCGATCACCGACGGTGTCGAAGTAGGGGTCGATCACGCAGGCTTCACCGGTTTCCAGCGGGCAGGTCAGCCAGCGGTTGTAGGCAAAACCGTTGGCGCCAAGGCTGGTGTCGGCGAGCATCGATTCGGGCATGGCTTCGGACTCCAGCTGCCCGGGCTGCGGTTGTGACCAGTACAGGGAAAAGCGTCCGCTTTCGTTGCTGCCGACATCGGCCTGGTCGATGAACGCGGCGTCCTTGCCATCGAGGGCGTCGGGCAGGAACACCAGGTACAGGCCAAGCAGCTCAGGGTTGTCGCTCAGTGCTGTCCTGGCTTGCCGGGTGAGTGCCTGGCGCAGGTTGTCGACGCCCTGGGTGCGGAGCACCATCATCAGCTGTGAGACGCCATTGCCATACAGGTAGGCGTCCTTGAAATAACGTTGGATGCGCACCGCCTGCAACTGCGCATAGGTCTGCAGGCGCAGGCGCGCATTCTGGTCGAGCATCTGCGTGTTGGCCGTGTTGACCAGTGCCGCGCTGCGGCTCGATTGAAACAGCGCCGCGGTCATCAGTAGCACCACGATGACCAGCAGGCAGAGGCCGGCGAGCAGGGTGATCTTCCATTGGATGAGCAGGCGGCGCAGCAGCATGGTGACGTCCTTGTAGGGCAGGAAAGTGAATAGCAAAAGCCCGTCGATAACGACGGGCCATTTTTCTATAGGGCTTTACTCGGCAATGAAACTGGGCGGCGCAACCTTGAAGGCTTTGGTCAGGTAGGCCAGGTACAGCACACCCAGCGCCGCCCAGACACCGCCGAACAGCAGCGAGTGTTCATCAAGGTCCAGCCACAAAATGGCGATGATACAAAAGCCTATCGTCGGCACTACCAGATACTTGAGCTTGTCGGCCAGGGTCTTGCTGCGGCCTTCGCGCAGGTAGCAGTGCACGATCACCGAGAGGTTGACGAAACTGAAGGCCACCAGGGCGCCGAAGTTGATCACCGAGGTGGCGGTCACCAGGTCGAAGAAGATCGCCGACAGCGAGATGAAACCGACGATGACGATATTGATGGCCGGGGTTTTCCACTTGCCATGCAGGCGTCCGAAGTAGCGTCTGGGGATCACGTTGTCGCGGCCCATCACGTACAGCAGGCGCGATACGCTGGCTTGTGAAGCCAGGCCGGAGGCCAGTGTATTGATGAAGGTGCAGCAGATAAAAATCGACTGGAACAGCTTGCCGCCGACATACAGGGCGATTTCCGGCAGGGCGGCTTCGTGATCCTGGAAGCGGTCCATGTTCGGGAAGAACGACTGGATGTAGAACGACACGACGATGAACACCATGCCGCCGATCAAGGCAATCAGGAAGATCGCCCGGGGGATGACCTTCTCCGCGTTCTCGGTTTCTTCCGACAGCGTGGTGACCGCGTCGAAGCCCAGGAACGAGAAGCACAGGATGGTGGCGCCGGCGACCAGGGCGTTGAGGTGGGTGTCCTCAGCGGCAAACGGCAGCAGACTCCAGGTCGTGCCCAGCCCTTCGCCGCTGTGCAGGCCGCGGATGGTCAGGTAGATGAACACGCCGATGATGACCGCCTGGATGGCCACGAACAGGGTGTTGAAGTTGGCCACCAGGTTGATGCTGCGGATGTTGATCAGGCTCATGACGGTGACAAAGCCCACCACCCAGGCCCAGGCCGGCACTTCCGGGAACATCACCGACAGGTAGAGCTTGGCCAGCAAGGCGTTGACCATGGGCAGCAGCAGGTAGTCGAGCAGCGACGACCAGCCGACCAGAAAGCCGATATGCGGGTTGATCGCCCGGCGCGTGTAGGTGTAGGCCGAGCCGGATTCGGGGAAGCGCCGTACCAGGGTGCCGTAGCTGACGGCGGTGAAGAGGATGCCAAGCAGGGCCAGGACATACGCACTGGGCACGTGCCCGTCGGTGATGCCGGAGACGATGCCAAAGGTGTCGAAGACGGTCATCGGGGCAATGTAAGCCAGGCCGATGATGACCACTTGCCAGAGTTTCAGGGTCTTTTTGAAGTGCGCGTCATTGCGGGGAGAAGCAGTGAGAACAGGTCCGTTGTTCTGCAGATGAGGTGCACGCGAAGAGACTGGCATGGTGGATGGTGCTTGCCCGTATTTGTTTGAATTTATTTTTATGAGCCGTGAGGCTGGAGGGAAAATAAGAAGAGTGAGAGAGGTGTGTCAATTAAATTCTGACAAAATGTTTCTCGGGAAAATCTCATTTTTTGCGTGAGCAGTAATTCAATTGCTCTACTCTGCGGTTTTTAGCGTTTTATTCTGGAGTGTTCGTGTCTATTAAAATAAACAGGGCTAGTGCGCAGTCGCCGATTTTTATCGGCAACTGATTCCACAATGCGCTGGGCTCAGACCATTGCCAGAGGCTGCTTGTGCGTCGGCACCGGAAAGGCCCGGTCGATGGCACGCAGGTCTTCGCCGGTAAGGGAGAGATTGGCGGCTGCCGCATTCAAGCGTACATGCTCAGGCGACACCGCCTTTGGGATGGCGATCACGCTGTCCTGACGGGTCACCCAGGCCAGGCTCACCTGCGCCGGCGTGGCGCCATGGCGCTCGGCGATCTCGATCAGGGTCGGGTGTTTCAGCAAGCGCCCGGCCTGCGCCAACGGGCAGTAGGCCATGGTCGGCACATTGCGTTTTGCGCTCCAGGGCAGCAGGTCGAACTCGATACCGCGCTGGGCGGGGTTGTACAGCACCTGGTTGGTGGCACAGTCAGGGTTGTGCAGTTCGCGCAGGTCATCGACATCGAAATTCGACACGCCCCAACGGCCGATCTTGCCCGCTTCGCGCAAGCGTTCGAAGGCCTCGACGGTTTCCTCCAGCGGGTGCTGGCCGCGCCAGTGCAGCAGGTACAGATCGATATAGTCCGTACCCAGACGCTTGAGGCTGCGTTCGCAGGCCGCCGGAACGCCTTTGCGGCTGGCGTTGTGCGGGTACACCTTGCTGACCACGAAGACCTGTTCGCGGCGTCCGGCGATGGCCTGGCCGACCACTTCTTCGGCGCCCCCTTCGGCGTACATTTCAGCCGTGTCGATCAGCGTCAGGCCGAGCTCGATACCGTGCTGCAGGGCGGCGACCTCGCGGCTGCGCTGGCCCGGGTCCTCGCCCATGTACCAGGTACCCTGGCCAATGGCCGCAACGTCTTTGTCGGCAAGCTTTACTGTGCGCATGTCACCTCCTGGGGGCGGGTCTGTTCTTGTAGGACATCGAGCAGCGCCTGGGCCGCTGCCGAGAGTTTATGGTCAGCCAGCAGCGAGACGCCAATGCGCCGTTCGATGATCGGCTCGACCAGCGGCACGCAGCGGGCGCCAAGTTCCTGCATCTGGCCGATGCACAAGGCCGGTACGGCACTGACACCGAGGCCGTTGGCAACCATGCGGCCGATGGTCGACAGCTGATGGCTCTCGAAGGCCACCGCCAGCTTGCCGTGCTCGGCGGCCAGGTGCTGCTCCAGCAGCAGGCGCACGGCCGACGGTCGCTGCAGGGCAATGAAGTCTTCGGCCAACAATTCACGCCAGCTGACCTGGGCCTGCTGCGCCAGCGGCGAGTCAGTCGGTACCACTGCGACAAAGCGATCGAGGTACAACGGCTTGAACAGCATTGGCGTGCTGGCCTCGGGTTCA
This sequence comes from Pseudomonas sp., assembly GCA_036643775.1. Classification (GTDB taxonomy): domain Bacteria; phylum Pseudomonadota; class Gammaproteobacteria; order Pseudomonadales; family Pseudomonadaceae; genus Aquipseudomonas. Next base: position 8,667 of record JAVXRI010000060.1, read on the forward strand.
AGACCGATGCCCAGTTCGACGCGGCGATGGCGCACCAGTTCCAGCACCTGCTCGTTGATCACGTCATGCACGGTGACATTGACCCGCGGGTAGCGCTGGCGAAACACTTTCAGTACCGCTGGCAGCAGATTACCTGCATAGGCCGGCATGGCCGCGATCGACACCCGTCCCAGTTGCAGGGTGAAGCGCTGGCGCAACAATTCTTCGGTGTTGTCCCAGTCGGCCAGCAGTTGCCGGGCCAGGGGCAGCAGCACCTCGCCCTCGGGGGTCAGGCTGACGCTGCGGGTGGTGCGGCTGAGCAGGGCGCCGCCGAGGTTGTCTTCCAGGGCCTTGATGGTCAGGCTCAGGGCGGGTTGCGACAGGTGCAGGTGTTCACCGGCCTGGGCAAAGCTCTGGTATTTGGCGACGGTGACAAAGGCGCGCAGCTGTTTGACGTTCATCGGCGTGGTCTATTCTTTTGAAAAATTAATCAAACGATCATAAAAACAAAATTAACAAATAAGTCTATTGGGGTGAAGATGCGTCAAACGCTTACCGACACCCCTGTCGGTTCAACAACTACAAAAGGCGGATCAGCATGGCCGGACTGGACAAGCGCGTAGCAACCTATGAACAGGCCCTTGAAGGCCTGACCGACAACATGACGGTACTGGCCGGTGGTTTCGGTCTGTGTGGCATCCCGGAAAACCTCATCAACGAGATCAAGCGCCGTGGCGTCAAGGGCCTGACCGTGGTGTCCAACAACTGCGGCGTCGACGGCTTTGGCCTGGGTGTGTTGCTGGAGGATCACCAGATCCGCAAGATGGTCGCCTCGTATGTTGGTGAGAACGCCGAATTCGAACGCCAGCTGCTCAGCGGCGAGCTGGAAGTGGAACTGACCCCGCAAGGTACCCTGGCCGAGAAAATGCGCGCAGGCGGTGCCGGCATCCCGGCGTTCTTCACCGCTACCGGCTACGGCACCCCGGTTGCCGATGGCAAGGAAGTGCGCGAGTTCCATGGCCGCAAATACATCCTTGAAGAATCCATCACCGGCGACTTCGCCATCGTCAAAGGCTGGAAAGCCGACCACTACGGCAACGTGGTGTACCGCAACACCGCACAGAACTTCAACCCGCTGGCCGCTACCGCCGGCAAGATCACCGTGGTCGAGGTCGAGGAGATCGTCGAGCCGGGTGTTTTGCTGCCAACCGAGATCCATACCCCGGGTATCTATGTCGACCGGGTGATTGTCGGCACCTTCGAGAAGCGTATCGAAAAACGCACCCTCAAAGCCTGAACCGTCCCCGAACAGAACAACAAAGAGATCCTGACCATGGCACTTACCCGCGAACAAATGGCCCAGCGCGTCGCCCGCGAACTCAAGGACGGCTACTACGTCAACCTCGGTATCGGCATCCCGACCCTGGTGGCCAACTACGTCCCGCGTGATATGGATGTGATGCTGCAATCGGAAAACGGCCTGCTGGGCATGGGCGAATTCCCCACCGAAGCGCAGCTCGACGCCGACATGATCAACGCCGGCAAACAGACCGTGACCGCCCGTACCGGTGCGTCGATTTTCAACTCTGCCGAATCCTTCGCCATGATCCGTGGCGGTCACGTCGACCTCACGGTGCTCGGCGCCTTTGAAGTGGACGTGGAGGGCAACATCGCCTCGTGGATGATCCCCGGCAAGCTGGTCAAGGGCATGGGTGGCGCCATGGACCTGGTGGCTGGTGCCGACAACATCATCGTCACCATGACCCACGCCTCCAAGGACGGCGAGTCCAAGCTGCTGTCGCGCTGCAGCCTGCCGCTGACCGGTGCCGGCTGCATCCGCAAGGTGCTGACCGACCTGGCTTACCTGGAAATCGACAATGGCGCCTTCATCCTGCGCGAGACCGCGCCAGGGGTGAGCGTGGAAGAGATCATCGAGAAGACCGCTGGCAAGCTGATCGTGCCGGATGACGTCAAAGAGATGACCTTCTGATCTGAGTTTCTTTTAGACCTTGCTGGCCCCATCGCTGGCAAGCCAGCTCCCACAGGTTCGCTGTTCAGAGGACCTTATGGGAGCTGGCTTGCCAGCGATGGGGCCTTTAGTCGTTCCGATAAAACCAATAAAAGGAAATTCCCGTGGCCGCTGATATCCAAGACAGCCGCTCCGCTCGCTTTGCCCTGCGTTGTTCAAACTGGGCTGAACGCTGGTTCCCCGATTCCTGGGTGTTTGCCGCCCTGGCGGTGGTGCTGGTTTCCGTCGCCGCCCTGGCCATGGGCGCGAAGCCGACCGACACGGCCAAGGCCTTTGGCGACGGTTTCTGGAGCCTGATTCCGTTCACCATGCAGATGGCTTTCGTGGTCATCGGCGGTTATGTGGTCGCCAGTTCGCCACCGGCGGTGAAGCTGATCGACCGCCTGGCGCGAGTTCCGCAAAACGGTCGCTCGGCGGTGTGCTGGGTGGCGTTGATCTCGATGCTGGCGTCGTTGCTCAACTGGGGGCTGTCGCTGGTATTCGGCGGCTTGCTGGTACGCGCCCTGGCGCGTCGCACCGACCTGCGCATGGACTACCGCGCCGCCGGGGCAGCTGCCTACCTGGGATTGGGCGCCGTCTGGGCCCTGGGCCTGTCGTCTTCGGCTGCGCAGCTGCAGGCCAACCCGGCCAGCCTGCCGCCGTCGATCCTGGCGATCACTGGAGTGATCCCATTCACTGAAACCATTTTCCTCTGGCAGTCGGGAGTGATGCTGGCAGCGCTGGTGGTGGTTTCGCTGGTTGTGGCCTATGCCACCGCCCCCGGCCCGAGTAGTGCCCGTAGCGCCGAAGACTGCGGCGTCGATCCAAGTTTCTCGGCACCACCACCGCCGCAACGTACCCGTCCGGGCGAGTGGCTGGAATACAGCCCGATCCTGATTCTGTTGCTGGTAGCGCTGGCGGCGGGCTGGTTGTACAACGAGTTCTCGACCAAACCGGCGATCACCGCGATTTCCGGGCTGAACACCTACAACCTGCTGTTCATCATGGCCGGTGCCTTGCTGCACTGGCGTCCGCGCAGCTTCCTCGACGCGGTAGCCCGCGCGGTGCCGACCACCACCGGGGTGCTGATCCAGTTCCCCTTGTACGGCTCGATTGCGGCGATCCTGACCCAGGTCCAGGGTGTCGATGCGCAGACCTTGGCTCACCACATCTCGACCTTCTTCGTGCAGATCGCCACCCACGATACCTATGCCTTGCTGATGGGCGTGTACTCGGCGGTGCTGGGCTTCTTCATCCCGTCCGGCGGTGGCAAGTGGATCATCGAAGCACCGTACGTGATGCTGGTGGCCAATGACCTGCAATACCACCTGGGCTGGGCCGTGCAGATCTACAACGCCGCCGAGGCGCTGCCGAACCTGATCAACCCGTTCTACATGCTGCCGCTGCTGGGTGTACTGGGCCTGAAAGCGCGCGACCTGATCGGCTTTTCCTTTGTCCAGCTGCTGGTACACACACCCTTGGTGCTGTTCCTGCTGTGGATTCTCGGGACCACCCTGCAATACATGCCGCCCGTGATGCCGACACCGGCGGGCTAAGCGGAACACACCGCAAACCCTGTAGGAGCCGGCCTTGCCGGCAATGAGGCCGGTGCAGCCAGCACATCAAGCGCTGGCTGGGTTACGACCGCTTCGCGCTCGATCGCCGGCAAGGCCGGCTCCTACATTGACCACGTGCAAGACAGTTCCCACAGGTATTTTGATCAGCTCGGGATCATCGCAAAGCCGACGCCGAACCGATTCCAGGCATTGATGGTGGCGATGGCCAGGGTCAGGTTGACCACCTCGGCTTCGCTGTAGTGTTCGAGCAGGGCGCGGTACTGGTGCTCCGGGGCATGACGGTCGGGCAGGCGGGTCAGGCTTTCGGTCCAGGCCAGGGCAGCCTGCTCACGGGGAGTGAAGTAGGCGGTATCGTTCCAGACGCTCAGGGTTTGCAGGCGGGCCTCGGTTTCTCCGGCCTTGCGCGCATCATTGGCGTGCATGTTGACGCAATAGGCGCAGCCGTTGATCTGCGAAGCACGCAGGCGGATCAGCTCCAGCAGCGAGGTTTCCAGTCCGGATTTGCCCAGGGCCATTTCCAGGCCGACCATGGCCTTGTAAGCCTCAGGGGAATGTTTGGCCCATTCGATACGATTGCTCATCTCTGTTCTCCGGTAGGTTCCGCATCAGGCGGCGATGGCGCTACCTTAGCGCTGCCGCGCGGATGCTCGAATAGCCAATTGCGCCGAATCTCGGGAGGCCAATCAGCCGAGGGTCTGCAAGGTGTCGCGCACCCGGTCCAGGGCCGGGTCGATGTCCAGCAACTCGATGGCGCCGAAGCCCAGCAGCAACCCTGGGCGCACCGGCGCTTCGCTGTAGAAGGGCGCCAGCGAATAGAGCCCGACCTCGACCTTGCGCGCCATGTTGATCAGGAACTCCACCTCCAGATCACCCTTGGTCAGGGCGCTCATATGATAGCCGGCGGTGGCCGGTATCACCTCGAACCAGGGCGCCAGGTCACCCTGCAAACGCTGCAGGATCCGTTCGCGGCGCGCGGCATACACCTCATGCACGCGGCGGACATGCTTGAGCAGCGCGCCTTCGCTGATAAAGCGCGCCAGCGCCCACTGGCTCAAGGTCGGGGCGTGCCAGTCGGTCAGTTGCTTGGCGATACAGATGGCTTCGCGCAGGGCTTCGGGGACGATCGTGTAGCCCAGGCGCAGCTCCGGCAATAAGGTTTTCGAGAAGGTCCCGACATAGGCCACCAGGCCATGGCGATCCATGCTCTGCAACGAGTCGGTGGGCCGCCCCTCGTAGCGGAATTCACTGTCGTAGTCGTCTTCGATGATGATCGCACCCAAGGCCGCAGCGCGCTCCAGCAAGGCCTGGCGGCGCTCCAGGCTCATCGGCATGCCCAGCGGAAACTGGTGCGAAGGGGTGACGTAGATCAGCCGCGTGCCTTCGGCAATCTGCTCCACGCACAGGCCCTGGTCGTCGACCGGCACGTACTGCAACTGCGCGCCCTGCGACAGGAACAGGTGGCGTGCGGGGGTGTAGCCAGGGTCTTCCATGGCCACCCGGCAGCCGGGCTCGATGAGGATCCGGGCGATCAGGTCGAGGGCTTGCTGGGCACCGCTGCACACCAGCACATCGGCGCTGTGGCAACGTACACCACGAGCAAAGGCGATATGCCGGGCAATCGCTTCGCGCAGTTCCGGCAAGCCCTGGTGGGCGGCATAGCGGGCGCTGCCGCGACGGATCTGGCGCAACGCGTACTGGTTGCAGCGGCGCCAGTCATCGAAGGGGAACTGCGCTTTGCTGGAAGCGCCGCCGATGAAATCGTAGCGCAAGGTATTTGACGCCAGGTCAGCCAGCAGGTTGCTGCGCGAGCGCCATTTGGCCAGGGTCGCGGCGCTGGCCAGAGGAATGGTCGAGGGCGGGGGCGGCACCCGGGTCGAGGCCGGGGTAATGAATGTTCCCTTGCCGACCTTGCCGCTGAGCAGGTTGTCGTAGGTCAGGCGCGAATAGGCTTCGGCCACGGTCTTGCGCGAGACGCCCAATTGTTCGGCCAGCAGCCGCGTCGGCGGTAGTTGCGTGCCGGCGGCCAGGCGCCCGCTGTCGATGCCCTCGCGTAGCTGCTGGTAGAGCTGTTCGGCCAGGCCTTTGCTGCCTTGCAGGCTGATATGAAGTTCCATGCTGGGGCAGATCCACGCGCAATTTACAGACGTGAAGATTAACCGATCCGCCCCGCAGTTGCCGTTGATCCCCTCGACCGACGCTTGGCCCTGTGCGCGCCACACTTTAAGGGTCGGGGTTCTCCGGCACGTCGGTGAACCTCTTGCACACACAGGAGCGTCGCCATGTACCTGCGAACTCTGCTGGGCCTGGGGCTGTTGTTGTCCGCCACGGCCCAGGCCGCTGAATCAGTCGCTGTGTATCACTACGGCATGCCGCTGGATATCGACAAGGTGCTGACCATGAGCGAGCCCGATACCCGGCTCTGCGATGTGGTGCAGGCCAGCATGGTCTATCTCGACTCTGCGGGTCAGCAACACACCTTGCACTACCTGAAACTGGCCCAGGCCTGCAGCGTTCAGGGCTAATCCCAGGCCGGTGCCAGGCTTTCCGGGCTGGTCAGGCGCAGGCCGCTGTCGAGGGCGGCGATTTTCGCCATGTCCTCGGCGCTCAGCGTCAGGTCGCGAGCCTTGAGGTTGCTGGCCAGGTTCTCGCGGCGGGTCGAGGACGGAATCACCGCGTAGCCCAGCTGCATGGCCCAGGCCAGGGTGACCTGCGCCGGGGTGGCGTTGTGCTGCCCGGCGATTGCCTGGATCACCGGGTCTTGCAGGACTTTGCCATAACCCAGGGTCATGTACGACGTCACGGCGATGCCTTGGCTGTGCATGAACTCGACCAGTGTGCGGTTCTGCAGGTAGGGGTGCAGTTCGATCTGGTTGGTGGCGATGGCGTCTTTGCCGACCACCTCGATGGCCTGGCGCAGCAAGTCGATGGTGAAATTGGACACGCCGATCTGGCGAGTCAGGCCCTGGGCTTTGGCCTCGGCCAATGCGCCCATGAATTCACTGACCGGGACAGCGCCTTTGGGCGATGGCCAGTGGATCAGCGTCAGGTCGAGGAAATCGGTGCGCAGTTTGCTCAGGCTTTCCTTAAGGCTTGGGATCAGCTTGTCGGCGCCGAGGTTTTCGGTCCAGATCTTGCTGGTCAGGAACAGCTGGTCGCGGGCCACGCCGCTGGCGGCAACGGCGGTACCGACTTCAGCTTCATTGCCATAGATTTGCGCGGTGTCGATGGCCCGGTAGCCGAGTTCCAGGGCCTGGCTGACCGAGTCGATCACCACCTGGTCTTTGAGGCGAAACGTACCGAGGCCGAGCAGGGGAATGGACATGAATAGGCTCCTTGAAGGACTGCTGCGAAAGAGGCGTGCAGTATTGCGACTGCAGGCGGCAGGAAAAATCCCTGCTGCGACACAACTTTTTTGCCGCTGACGCACGAATCAGTAACGTCTGGTGCTAGCCTTGCAGCGTCCGTCGTAATGGAAGTGGTCATGTCCCAGCATAAGCTCAGCATTCGCCAACGCAATGTCGACAACATCCTTCTGGCCGCCGAGCAGGTCTTTGCTGAAAAAGGCTTCGCCGGTACCGCCATGGCCGATATCGCCGAAGCGGCACAATTGCCGCGCAGCAATGTGCATTATTACTTCAGCACCAAGGCCGAGTTGTACCAGGCGGTGCTGTTCGGCCTGCTCGAAGTGTGGAAGCAGGATGCCTTGTGCTTTGAGCTCTACGACGATCCGCGCATCGTCCTCAGCAGCTACATCCGCGCCAAGATGAACCATTCGCGCACCCGTCCCTTTGGCTCCAAGGTCTGGGCCAACGAGATCATCCATGGCGCACCGAACCTCGGTGCTGCACTGGATGACCCGCTGTATGACTGGGCCAAGATGAAGGAAGCGAAGATTCGCCAGTGGATCGACGATGGCCGCATCCTCGCGGTGGAGCCCTCGGGGCTGTTGTACATGATCTGGGCCTCGACCCAGCACTACGCCGACTTCAGCCACCAGGTCGGTTTGCTCAACGATCACCAGCCACTGACTGACCTGCAGTTCGAACGGGCGGTGCAGACGGTGACCGCAGTGATACTGCGTGGGATCGGGCTGGAGCCGTAACCCCAAGTAAATACGCTTGTATGGTCGGGGGATTAGAATGCATCGTAGTTGCCAATTCAATATGTCTATAGGGGTGATATATTTAACTAATCGCCGGGTTCTAGTGTAATTTGATTTGTGTCAAAAGTAGCGTGGGTATTGAGACGATAATCGGGGCAGGCAAATAACTTCGATAACTCAGTATCAAACGGGAAGTCTTCATGAAAACCAGGTCGCTCGCTTTTGCGCTTATTCTTGCAATGCCTTCTATTTCATTTGCACAGGACTCAATTATCAATGGGTTGGATTTTGGCCCGTTGGCAAAGTTTGCCGGTTCCTGGAAAAGTGATGAAGCGGGTGGTGTCGACATTGCGCCAGGGAAAACCGGATCGCTGGTAGGCAAGGGCGGCGTTGCCGTAGAGCCGTTCTATGAAATCAGAACATTCGAGCCTGTAGCCGATGCCGAAAATGCCAGCGATCAATACCTGGTGGCCATGTATTACAAACAGGAAGTGTTCCGCAAAAGAGACGATGCAAAAATCCACGATCAGCGCGGTTACTTGATCTATGACAAGAAAAGAAACATGGTTTACAACTCTTATTGCATTCCGCGTGCCGTGTGTGTAGTTGCCGAGGGACCGGCTGGAGAGAAAATGGAGTTGAAAGCAATGGCCAGGGGTGTTGCAGAGTCCGCTTATATGACGAAGAATGACAAGACGACAAACTTCGCCATGACCTTCGATGTGACGGGGTCAACCATGAAATACACGCAAACAATAAGTTTGCATGTCTATGGCCAACCCTTCGAACATGTTGACTCTGCGGTGTTGCATAAAGTGGCCGTCAACTAGGCCACCTCATCGTTAACGCCCGGCAAATGCTTTCAAGCCGTCACCTTCCAGGCGATAGCGTACCCACTCGTCCTGCGGCTGGGCCCCCAGCGAGCGGTAGAACTGGATTGCTGGCTCGTTCCAGTCCAGCACGCTCCACTCCAGGCGGCCACAGCCGTTGGCACAGGCTTCCTGCGCCAGGTGACGCAGCAACGCCTTGCCCGCACCCGTGCCGCGGGCCTGGGGCGTGACGTACAGGTCTTCGAGGTAGATGCCGTTGCGTCCCAGCCAGGTCGAGTAGCTGTAGAAATACACGGCGTAACCAATCGCTTTACCGTCACGCTCGCAGATCAGGCTCAAGGCCTTGGCGCCGTCATCGAACAGGGTGCGTTCGATATCGGCGACGCTGGCGATCACTTCGTGGCGGGCACGTTCGTAGTCGGCAAGCTCGGTGATGAAGGCAAGAATCTGTGCCGCGTCGTCGCGGCGGGCAAGGCGGATGTGCAGGGTCATGGCAGGCTTCCGGCAAGTGATCTGATGGCGCTCATGGTAACGGCAAGCGCGTGGCAATAGGCGAAATCCAGCGGGCATTCTATGCTTGCTCTGCACTTTTTCTCTGACGAACAAGGACTCGCTATGAGCTGGTCAGCGGCGCAGTACAGCACCTTCGAAAACGAGCGCACCCGACCGGTGCGGGACCTGGTGGCGGCGTTGCCGCATCGCCGTATCAGCACGGCCATCGATCTGGGCTGTGGCCCGGGCAATTCGACCCAGGTGCTGGCCGAGCGCTATCCGGGAGCGGCAGTCACGGGCATCGACAGTTCCGAGGACATGCTCCAGGCCGCGCGTGAGCGCCTGCCGAGTGTCGACTTCTGCCTCGGCGATATCGCCACCTGGACGGCGCCCCGGGGTGTCGACGTGATCCTCGCCAATGCTTCGCTGCAGTGGTTGCCGGATCACGCGTTGCTGTACCCGCACCTGGTCAGGCAACTGACCGAGGGTGGCAGCCTGGCCATCCAGACTCCGGACAACCTCGACGAACCGGCCCATCGCCAGGCGCGCGAGATCGCCAGCCAGGGCCCCTGGGCAGACAAGATCGGTACGCTCCGGCACCCGCCACGACACACGGCGGCTTATTACTACGATGTCCTCAGCCCGCATTGCAGCAAGGTCGACGTCTGGCGCACCACCTATTACCACCCGCTGATGGGAGGAGCGCAGGCGGTGGTCGAGTGGTTCAAGGGGTCGGCATTGCGCCCGTATCTGGCGGCATTGAACGCCACTGAACAAGCTGACTTTTTGCAGTATTACCTGCAGGCCATGGTCAAGGATTATCCGCCAGCGGCCGACGGCAAGGTGTTGCTGCCGTTCCCCAGGTTGTTCATTGTCGCCACGCGCTGAGGCGGTTTTAGTGGCTGGGCTGACGGCGCGGCCAGTGGCGGATCACCTGCACATACACCAGGGCATTGACCAGCACCACAACCGAACCCAGTAGCACCTGAGTACCCGGCGTCAGCCCCGCCGGGTAGATGATCGGCAGGATGTAGTGTTCGATGAAGCCGCCCTCGTAGCCGGCCTGGCCCGCGGCCTGGCGCAAGCTGTTTTCCCAGTCGGTGAGCGGGCAGTACAAGTGCAAAAACTCCACGGCGATGCCCCAGCACAGCGCGGGCACGTGCCACCAGACAACGCCGCGCCATTTGAGCACCAGCAAGCCGCCGAACAGCACGAAGACAATGAACAGAAGATGAAACAGCACCAGTCCATCGGCGCTCAGGCGGTACAGCATGGCAATGCATCCTCGAGGTAGAAAATCCTTGTACGCCCCATGATAGAGGCAAAGCGCGCAGGGTAGCCATGAGCCGATAACAGGCGTTGTCCTGTCGGCGTTGAACAGGCATGCTGGCGCCTTTCTGTCTGCGGAAACCGCCATGGACGCTTCCACACTCTTGCTTTACATCATTGCCGCCGGCGCAGTGATGATTACCCCGGGCCCTGCCATGCTCCTGGCGCTCAATAACGGCGCCAGCCACGGCATGCGCGTGGCCGGCTTCGGCATGGCCGGGGCGATGCTCTCCGACCTGCTGCTGATCGCTGCCGTTGGCTGTGGCCTGGGGGCGTTGCTGCAGGCCTCCGAACAGTTGTTCAGCCTGGTCAAGTGGGTCGGGGCGGTGTACTTGCTGTACCTGGCCTGGGTGCTCTGGCGTGCACCGAGCAATGCGCTTGAGCGGGTGCCGATGAATGCCGGCGCCACTGGCCGTTCAGCCTTCCTGCGGGCGCTGTTCGTTGGCCTGTCCAATCCCAAGGGCCTGCTGTTTTTCTCGGCGTTTCTGCCGCAGTTCATTCGCCCCGACCAGCCGGTGGCCGAGCAGTACCTGGTGCTGGCGATCACCAGCGCCGCCCTCGACGGGGTGATGATGGCGGTCTATGCCTATGGCGGCCGGCACGCCATGCGGCGTTTCTCGGCGCGCACCATGCAGTGGATCAACCGCAGCTGTGCCGGGATGCTGGCGGCGCTGGCGGTGGGCTTGAGCCTGTACCGGCGCAGCGATACGCACTGAGTGCAAACGACGAGGGAGGATCAGTGATCCTCCCTCGTCGTTTCTGCCCGCGATTCAGGACGCTTCGCGGTAGGGGTTGCGCGGATCATGCTGCCAGTCGAGGAACGGCTTGCCGGTGTCCTGCGGCACCATTTCGATACAGTCCTGCACCGGGCAGGTGATCTGGCACAGGTTGCAGCCCACGCACTCGGCGTCGATCACCTCGTAGCGGTGGCTGCCATCGGCTTGCTTGAGGTTGGCGATGGCCTGGTGCGAGGTGTCTTCGCAGGCGATATGGCAGCGTCCGCAACCGATGCAGGCGTCCTGGTCGATTTTGGCGATGACCTGGTAGTTGATGTCCAGGTACTTCCAGTCGGTGGTGTGGCCCACGGCGCGACCGCTGAAGTCCTGCAGGCTGCGATAGCCCTGACTGTCCATCCAGCGCGAGAGACCATCCTTCATGTCTTCGACAATGCGAAAACCGTGGAGCATGGCCGCGGTGCAGACCTGCACGGCGCCACAGCCCAGGGCGATGAATTCGGCTGCGTCACGCCAGCTGCCGATGCCGCCGATGCCGCTGATCGGCAACCCGCGGGTGGCCGGGTCGCGGGCGATTTCGGCGACCATGTTCAGGGCAATGGGTTTGACCGCCGAGCCGCAGTAGCCGCCGTGGGTGCTCATGTCGCCGACAATCGGCAAGGCGATCATGCGTTCAAGGTCGACGCTGGTGATCGAGTTGATGGTGTTGATCAACGACACCGCGTCGGCACCGCCGCGGTGGGCGGCGCGGGCGGACTGACGGATATCGGTGATGTTGGGGGTGAGTTTGACGATCACCGGCAGCGAGCAATGGGTCTTGCACCAGCGGGTGACCTGCTCGACATACTCCGGCACCTGGCCGACCGCTGCGCCCATGCCGCGTTCGGGCATGCCGTGGGGGCAACCAAAGTTCAGCTCGATACCATCGGCGCCGGTGGCTTCCACCAGCGGCAGAATGGCTTTCCATGATTCTTCGACGCAGGGCACCATCAGCGACACGATCAGGGCGCGATCGGGCCAGTCCTTTTTCACCTGGGTGATTTCCCGCAGGTTGATTTCCAGCGAGCGGTCGGTGATCAGCTCGATGTTGTTGATGCCCATGACCTCGCGGTTGACCCCGTAGTGGGCCGAGTAGCGCGACGACACGTTGACCGCGGCCGGGTCTTCGCCAAGGGTTTTCCAGACCACACCGCCCCAGCCGGCCTGAAAGGCGCGGACCACGTTGTAGGCTTTATCGGTAGGCGGCGCCGAGGCCAGCCAGAACGGATTGGGCGCCTTGATGCCGGCAAATTCGATCGACAGGTCAGCCATTATGCAGCCTCCACATTGAGCATCAGTTGCGCATGCATGGCCTCGGCGGCCAGCTTGCCGTGCTGCACGGCCTGGACGGTGAGGTCCTGGCCCAGGTGGGTACAGTCGCCGCCGGCATACACGCCAGGCAGGCTGGTGCGCATGTGTTCATCGACACGAATACGCTCGCCGTCGCGGGCCAGGGATTGTCCGCTGCTGTCACTCAGGGCCTGACCGTCGAAGGCCTGGCCGATGGCTTTGAAAATGGCGTCGGCGGCCAGTTCAAAGGTTTCTCCCATAGTCTGCAGGCGGCCGTCGAGCATGTGTGTGCGGGCAAAGCGCATGCCGCGTACCCGGCCCTGCTCGTCGAGCAGCACCTGTTCAGGCTGGGCCCAGGTCAGCAGGCGCACCTGGTTCTCCTTGGCGATGTGCTGTTCATGCTCGGTGGCGCCCATGTCTTCGAAGCCACGGCGGTACACCAGGTTGACGTCGCGGGCGCCGAGACGGGCCATCTGTACGGCCATGTCGATCGCCGTGTTACCGGCGCCGAGGACGATGCAGCGGTCAGCCACGGGGAGGCTGGTCAGGTCCTCGGCCTGACGCAGTTCGCGGATATAGTCGGTGGCGGCGAGCATGCCAGGGGCGTTTTCATCGGTCAGGCCCAGCTGGCGGCTGGCGTTCAGGCCAAGGCCGAGGAACACCGCATCGAACTGCTGTTGCAGCTCGGCCAGGCTGAGGTTTTCGCCCAGCACCTGGCCATGGCGGATCTCGATGCCGCCGATCTGCAAGACAAAGTCGACCTCGCGCTGGGCGAAGTCATCGACCACCTTGTACTTGGCAATCCCGTACTCATTCAAACCACCGGCCTTGGGCCGGGCTTCGAAGATCACCACGTCGTGGCCATGCCAGGCCAGGCGGTGGGCACAGGACAAACCGGCAGGCCCGGCGCCGACCACAGCGATGCGCTTGCCGGTGCTGGCGGCGCGCTGGAAGGGGTGTTCGTCGAACTCGGCGTGATCAAGGGCATAACGCTGCAGCAGGCCGATGAGCACCGGCGCGCATTCCTGGTGATGGTTACGCACGCAGGCCTGCTGGCAGAGGATTTCGGTCGGGCAGACGCGCGCGCAGCTGCCGCCGAGGATGTTGGCCGAGAGGATTTTCTCCGCCGCGCCCTGGACGTTCTCCTGGTGGATGTTGCGGATGAACGAAGGAATGTCGATGTCACTGGGGCAGGCGTTGACGCACGGGGCGTCGTAGCAATACAGGCAGCGTGAGGCTTCCACGGCGGCCTGGCGGGCGTTCAGTGGCGGCGCCAGGTCGCTGAAGTGTTCGGCGAGCGAGGCGTTGTCGGTGGACGGTCGGGGGAGGTGGCTGAGGGACTCGATCACGGTGGTTTCCTCTTTTTTTCTTGTTGGTTCCGCCGATTTTTTGTAGGAGCGGATTCATCCGCGATGGACTGCATAGCAGTCCCGATTTTCAGGGCCGCGCTGCGGCCCATCGCGGATAAATCCGCTCCTACTAGCGCTTAACCGCTGTCGGACGCGAATGCTCGGCACGCTTGCTCAACAGATCGAACACCGCTGGATAAGCCGGCCGCTCGATGTAGCGTCCGGCACCGCGCTCGGCACGCAAGTCACCATTGGCCCAGACCAGCTTGCCCTGGCTGATGGTGTGGCTGGGGATGCCACGCACGGTCTTGCCTTCGAAGATGTTGAAGTCGACCTGTTGATGATGCGTCGCCGCAGAGATGGTCCGCGTGCCTTGCGGGTCCCAGAGCACCAGGTCGGCATCGGCACCCACACGCAGGGCGCCTTTGCGCGGGAACAGGTTGAAGATCTTCGCGGTGTTGGTGGAGGTCAGTGCGACGAAGTCCTGCATCGACAGCTTGCCGCTGTTCACCCCTTCGTCCCAGAGCACCGCCATGCGGTCTTCGATACCGGCGGTGCCGTTGGGGATGCGGCTGAAGTCGTCGCGCCCGGCAGCTTTCTGCTCGGCGCAGAAGCAGCAGTGGTCGGTGGCAGTGGTGTGCAGGTTGCCCGACTGCAGGCCGCCCCACAGGGCTTCCTGATGGCCGTCCTTGCGTGGCCGGAAGGGCGGGCTCATGACGTAGCCGGCGGCAGTTTGCCAGTCGGGATGACGGTACACGCTATCGTCCAGCAGCAAGTGCCCGGCGAGGACTTCGCCGTAGACCTGCTGGCCCTTGGCGCGGGCATAGGTGATCTCGTCCAGCGCTTCGCGGGTCGACACGTGCACCAGGTACACCGGCGTGCCCAGGGTCTCGGCAATGCGAATGGCGCGGCTGGCCGCTTCGCCCTCAACCTGGGACGGCCGCGACAACGGATGCGCTTCAGGGCCGGTGATGCCCTGGGCGATCAGCTTGCGTTGCAGGTGGTAGACCAGCTCGCCGTTCTCGGCATGCACGGTGGGCACGGCGCCCAGTTCCAGGCAGCGTTCGAAGCTGGCCACCAGGGTGTCGTCGGCGGCCATGATCGCATTCTTGTAGGCCATGAAGTGCTTGAAGCTGTTGATGCCGTGCTGGCTGACCAGCTCGCCCATTTCCTCCCGTACCTGTTCGCTCCACCAGGTGATGGCGACGTGAAAACCGTAGTCGGAGGCGGATTTCTCCGCCCAGCCGCGCCACTGATGAAAGGCTTCGAGCAAGGACTGCTGCGGGTTGGGGATGACGAAGTCGATGATCGAGGTGGTACCGCCGGCAAGACCTGCCGCGGTGCCGCTGTAGAAGTCTTCGCTGGCCACGGTGCCCATGAAGGGCAGTTGCATGTGGGTGTGCGGGTCGATGCCGCCGGGCATCAGGTACTGGCCGCTACCGTCGAGAATCTCGCAGCCGCTGGGTGGGTCGAGGTCGGTGCCGATGGCCTTGATCACGCCGTCGGCACAGAGCACGTCGGCACGATAACTTTCCTCATGGGTAATCAGGGTGGCACCACGAATCATAAGCGTCATCAGAGGCTCCTCGCAGGCTTGACCGGTTGATACCGGTTCTAGGTTTTGTTCTTTTTGCAGCGTAGGTCAAAACCTGTCATCGCTGTCAGGAATTGAATCTAGTAGGGGTTCTAAAAATCGGCAAATAATTAATTTATAAGCTTATTACGCACGTATCTCATTGAATATAAAGGTTTTGTAGTCTTTGGCGAGTTCCAGGCAAAACGACCAGTGGTCCTGTCGTTCTTGACAGGTTGTGGAAATGGTCAAGATTTCTCATGGGCACCCGTGATTGCCCCCATGCCGTGCAAGTACCTCCAAAAACACAAAAACAGTGGAGTGGCCATGCAGCAGAACCGATCGCAAGTGCGTGAACGTGATGGCTTGTACGAACTCGACGCCGGCAGCGACGTCCTCGACAGCCCCCGGTACAACCACGATATCGCCCCGACCAAGGTGCACGAGCGCACCTGGAACAAGTGGCACATCACCGCGCTGTGGGTCGGCATGTCGATCTGCGTGCCCACCTACACCCTGGGCGGGGTGCTGACTGCTTACTTCGGCCTGACCGTCGGTGAGGCGCTGCTGGCGATTTTGCTGGCCAACACCGTGGTGCTGATCCCGCTGACCCTCAATGCCTTTCCCGGAACCAAATACGGCATTCCCTTTCCGGTGTTGCTGCGCTCCTCGTTCGGCATTATCGGCTCCAACGTACCGTGCCTGATCCGTGCCCTGGTGGCGTGCGGCTGGTTCGGTATCCAGACCATGTTCGGCGGCCTGGCCATTCACCTGTTCCTCGGTTCGCTGTCGGCGGACTGGAAGGCCCTGGGCGGCACCGGCGAGGTGATCGGCTTCATGCTGTTCTGGTGCCTGAACCTGTGGGTGGTGCTGCGCGGCGCCGAGTCGATCAAGTGGCTGGAAACCCTGTCGGCGCCGTTGCTGGTGCTGGTCGGTGCAGGGCTGCTGGTGTGGGCTTTGCCCAACGTCTCGATCAGTGAGCTGATGGCGCAGCCGCCCAAGCGTCCGGAGGGGGCGAGCGTCTACGGCTACTTCTTTGCCGGGCTCACCGCGATGGTCGGTTTCTGGGCCACCTTGTCGCTGAACATCCCCGACTTCAGCCGTTACGCGAAAAGCCAGAAAGACCAGATCCTCGGGCAGATTTTCGGTCTGCCGCTGACCATGTTCCTGTTCGCCGCGCTCGGCGTGGTGCTGACCGCCGCCTCGGCGTCGCTGGTGGGGCAGACGGTGTCTGACCCGGTCAGCCTGATCGGGCATATCCAGAGCCCGGTGTGGGTGGCGCTGGCCATGGCGCTGATCATCATTGCCACCTTGTCGACCAATACGGCGGCCAACATTGTTTCTCCCACCAACGACTTCCAGAACCTGGCGCCCAAGTGGATCGGCCGCACCCTGGCGGTGCTGCTCACCGGTCTGGTCGGGCTGTTGCTGATGGCCCATGAGCTGCTGAAAAAGCTCGGGCTGATTGTCAGCGACGTCAGCCTCGAAAGTGTCTATTCCAACTGGCTACTGGGCTACTCCAGCCTGCTCGGGCCGATTGCCGGGATCATGGTGGTGGACTACTTCCTGATCCGCAGGCAAACCCTGGACCTGGCCGGTCTGTACCGCGATGACGTCTATCCGGCCTGGAACGCCGCCGGCTTCATTGCCTTCGGGGTGCCGGTGGCGCTGACCCTGCTGTCACTGCAGAGCTCGAGTTTCAGCTGGTTCTACGACTTTGGCTGGTTCACCGGCTCCGCCCTGGGCGGGCTGATCTACTACGGGCTTGGCCAGCTCAAGGCCGCGCGTGCGGCCAACCTCAAACCCACCGTGTAGTGCTTACGGCCCACAGAGGCCGGGCAGCAGATGCAGGAGAACAGCATGCAATCAGCACAGGAAGTTCTGCAATCGAGCCATCGGCATATCAACGGCGAACGCCTGTGGCAGTCGCTGATGGACCTGGCGCGCCTGGGCGCGACGGTCAAAGGCGGGGTGTGCCGCCTGGCGCTGACCGACCTGGACCGCCAGGCCCGCGACCTGTTCGTCAAATGGACCGAGGCGGCCGGTTGCACAGTGACCATCGACGGCGTCGGCAACATCTTCGCCCGGCGCCCTGGGCGCAACCCGCAACTGCCGCCGGTAATGACCGGCAGCCATATCGATACCCAACCCACCGGCGGCAAGTTCGATGGCTGCTTTGGGGTGCTGGCCGGGCTGGAAGTGATGCGCACCCTCAATGACCTGAAGATCGAAACCGAGGCGCCGCTGGAAGTGGTGGTCTGGACCAACGAAGAAGGCTCACGCTTTGCCCCGTGCATGATGGGCTCGGGGGTGTTTGCCGAAAAGTTCACCCTGGAGGAAACCCTGGCCAAGACTGACGCCGAGGGCATCAGCGTTGGCCAGGCGCTCAACGCCATTGGCTATGCCGGGCCGCGGGCGGTCAGTGGTCACCCGGTGGGGGCGTATTTCGAAGCGCATATCGAGCAGGGGCCGATCCTCGAAGACCAGCACAAGACCATTGGCGTGGTGCTCGGCGCATTGGGCCAGAAGTGGTTCGACCTGACCCTGCGCGGCGTCGAAGCCCACGCCGGCCCTACACCGATGCACCTGCGCAAGGACGCCCTGGTCGGGGCCAGCGCGGTGGTGGCTGCGGTCAACCGTGTGGCCCTGGAACACCAGCCGCATGCCTGTGGCACCGTCGGTTGCCTGCAGGCGTATCCGGGCTCGCGCAACGTGATTCCCGGTGAGGTGCGCATGACCCTGGACTTCCGTCACCTGGAACCCGCACGCCTGGACTCGATGATCGCCCAGGTCCGCGATGTGATCAGCAGCACCTGCGAGCAACATGGGCTGAGCCATACCCTGACACCGACGGCAGATTTCCCGCCGCTGTACTTCGCCGAAGGCTGTGTAGAGGCTGTGCGCAGTGCGGCTCAGGGGCTGGGCTTGTCGCACATGGACATCGTCAGCGGCGCCGGCCATGACGCGATCTTTCTCGCCGAACTGGGGCCGGCCGGGATGATTTTCGTGCCCTGTGAAGGCGGTATCAGCCACAACGAAATCGAGAATGCAGCGCCTGAGGACCTCGCCGATGGTTGCGCGGTGTTGTTGCGGGCAATGCTGGCGGCGGCGCAGGCGGTAGCGCGGGGCAGGGAGGCGGCGTAGGCCTTATCGCCGCCAAGGCCGGCTCCCACAAGGGGTCCTGTGATTACAAACCTTGTGGGGGTGGGCTTGCCCGCTCAATCGGCACCTGCAAGGTCGACTTCACCCGCTCCAGCACGACGATGGTTCGAAACCACTTCACATTCGGGTTGTCGTGGAACAGGCGCTGGGTGAGGGCCTGGAACTCACTCATGCTCGCCACCGTCAGCACCAGCATGAAATCGGCATCGCCGGTGACGTAATAGCACTGCTGGATTTCCGGCCCGGAGAAGGCTTGTTTCATCAGCTCAAGGTCTGCCGACTGGGTACGCTCGGCATGCACTTCGACCATCAAGGTAATCACCTGACCGACTTTTTCCGGATCGACAATTGCCACGTTGGCCTGGATAAACCCGGCTGCCTGCAGGCGCTGGATGCGCCGCTGTACGGATGCGCTGGACAGGTGTACCTGTTCGGCCAGGGTCCGCAGCGGCAGGCTGTTGTCCTGTTGCAGAAGGTGCAGCAGGGCGAGGTCGAAATCATCCAGGGCGGGCTTCATGTGCAATATTTTCTCATCTGCCGGGTGAAAAACGAGGGCACTTATCAGGCGCTACGCAATAAATTATCACCTCCTGAAGACCCGCGTGAAGGACACACCCATGCACCGGCCCGCAACCCCCAACGCCTCCCTCGGCGTGCTGCTCAATGTACTGGCGTCGGTACTGTTTGCAGTGATGTACGCCTACACCCATCTGCTTGAGCGCCTGGGCGGTGAAGAAATCTACGGCTGGCGAATCCTGCTGACCGTGCCCTGCCTGACCCTGATGGTGCTCGCCAGTGGTCACTGGCACGAGGTGCGCCGGCTGTTCCAGCGGCTGTTTGCCGAGCGCTGGTTCTGGGCGGTGCGCCTGCTGTCGGCAGCGTTGCTCGGCGTGCAGCTGTGGCTGTTCATGTGGGCGCCGATCAATGGCTATGGGCTGGATGTGTCGTTGGGCTATTTCCTCATGCCACTGACCATGGTGATCGTTGGCCGCCTGGCCTTCAACGACAGCATCAGTCGACTGCAGCTGGTGGCCTGTGCGCTGGCAGCGCTGGGCATCATCAACCAGATCGCGATTGCCAAGGCCATTACCTGGCCGGTGCTGGCGGTGGGGCTGGGTTATCCGTTGTACTTCTGGCTGCGCCGGGTCAGCGACAGCAACAACATGGGCGGGCTGTGGTTCGACATGAGCCTGAGTTTGCCGGTCAGTCTGTTGTTCGTGCTCAAGGGTGGCGTGGTACTGGGAGTTGCCGGCAGTGGTTCCGACTTGCCCTGGCTGGTCGCCGGGTTGGGGCTGATCAGTGCATCCGCCCTGGCCCTGCAGGCGTTGTCGGGGCCGCGCCTGAACCTGACCCTGTTCGGCCTGCTGGTCTACGTCGAGCCGGTCCTGCTGGTGCTGGCGTCGATCCTGCTGGGGGAGGCCATCGCCCCCGCGCAATGGCCGACCTACATCGCCATCTGGCTGGCCGTTCTGGTCCTGGTGGTCGAAGGCGGCCTGAGCCTGAACAACAGCCGCCGTGGTTACTCGCCCAGCCGCTGCTCGCGCGAAGGCGGATAGCCAAAGAAGGCGCTGTAGCACTTGCTGAAGTGCGAGACCGAAACAAAGCCGCAGGCAATTGCCACGTCCATCAGCGGCAGGTCCGAGTACTGCAGCAGGCGTCGGCTCTTGGTGATGCGCAGTTCCATGTAATAGCGGCTGGGCGAGGTGCCCAGCTGGGCCTGGAACAAGCGGTCGATCTGGCGTCGTGAACGACCGCTGTAGCTGGCCAGTTGATCCAGGCTCAGGGTTTCTTCCAGGTTGTTCTCCATCAGCTCGACGATGGTCCGCAGCGGCGCGCTCATGGACTTTTTCGAGCTGCTGTCGACTCGCCGAAAGCGTGCGCCGGAGAACGCCAGGATCTCCTCGACCCCGGCCGCCAGCGCTTCGCCCTGTTGCAGCTTGAGCAGCGCCAGCATCATCTCCAGCGCGCCATTGGGGCTGGCCGCGGTCAAGCGGTCGCGGTCGAGAACAAAACTTGCCGGGGTGATTGTGCTTTGCGCACTGCGCTCGGCCAGGCTCGCGCGTTGCTCGGGGTGGATAGTGCAGCTGTAGTTTGTCAGCACCCCGGCACGGCCGAGAAAGTACGCGCCATTCCACAGCCCGCCCAGCGCTAGGCCATGGCTGGCCGCTTCGCTCAGCAGGCGGTCGAGCTCGGGGTATTTAAGTGGCGTGCGCAGGCCACCGCAGACCACCAGCATGTCGAGGTTTTCCAGGGTCGCCCGCTCAAGGCCGGCAGCATAGATCTCCAGCCCCAGGTCGCTGATCACTCGCTCGCTGCCCAGTGACAGCGGGGTGATCACGAACAGGTTGTTCTGCAACAGGTTGGCAGTGACCAGCACATCCATGGCCACGGTGAAGCTGGCCATGGAGAAGTTCTCCAGCAGCAGGAAGCCAACACGGTAGGCGGGCGAGGACGGCGCCTGCGGGTGTTTGAGGTTCAGCATGTTTGTTGTACTGGATTTCTGGCTGAAGTGGCGAGGGGTGGGCAATTTCGGCTCCGCAGGGCAAAGGGGGGTCGCGATGATGAGGCGTGCTGGCTTCAGCTTTCGTGCAACGGGCGAATCGAGTTTACCCAGAAGTTCGGGCGGTTGCTGAACTGCCCAAGGTCAGGCAACCTCGGTCACACCTACAACGCAGTGCCTGTGCAGTTGTCCAAGCCTGCAACCGAGCGCAAAACGCTCGCAACCTTCCGCGTACAAGGACGTACCGATGCCCCTGTTCGAAACCCCGAGATTGCTTGCCCGTGAACTGTCCCGTGAGGACCTGCCCGCGCTGACCGCGATCCTCAGCGACCCCGAGGTGATGAAATACTCCGTACGCGGGGTCTGCGACGCGCAGGTTACCGGCGAGTTCATCGACTGGTGCGTGCACTGCTATTCCACCCTCGGTATGGGCCAGTGGGCCCTGATCGACAAGGTCGACGGTGAGTTGGTCGGCTTTTGCGGCGTCAGCCCGGAGCAGGTAGCAGGGGTAGAGGAGGCCAATCTGGGTTATCGTCTTGCCAGGCGCTATTGGAATCAGGGCCTGGCCAGTGAAGCGGTCAAGGGTGTGCTGGATTATGTGTTCGGCCCACTGCAGCAGCCTGCGGTGATCGCGATCATCGATCCGGAGCACGTCGCGTCGTTACGTGTGGCGCAGAAAGCCGGCTTTACTGCGTTCGACAGGGTTGAATTTCATGGTCGTCCGGTGCGTGTGTACCGACTGACTGCAGGAGATCCTGACACTGACGCCTGACCCCTACCGCAGAGTCGTGACATGTCCTCATCCCACCTTGATCCGCTACGACGGGAAATCGAACAGCGCCAGGTCGTCCCGGCCCCTGAGCCCTGGCAACTCAAGGCGCGACTGACCATCGCCGGCCTGCTGGAGATCGGTTTTGATCATGACAGCGAGCTGCTCCTGGTCGCCTCAAGCTCCGGGCGCAGCGTGATCGATTGCCAGACCGGGGAAAAAGTCGCCCGCGACCGCACCGACAACCTCGGCAGCGACCGCCACCTGGAAACCCGTGGCATCGGCCCGCTGCACGAGCGGGTAATCCGCATGGCCGGGATCAATGGCGGTGGCCTGCCGGTGGCCACGGCCGATGGCTGGATGATCGAGGACATCACCCTGGCGTGGCCCGAGCAGCACCTGTTGCTGGTTGAACCGGGCTCCTGGCTTCACGGCGCGCGCTACCATCGCCCGGCGCTGTTTCACAAGCTCGGGGTAGAGCTGGAAGTGCGGGCCTTCGGGTTTTCCTACACCGGATTGACCCTGGTGATTGCCACCGCAGGGGAGGTGGTGGTGTACGGACGCTGCGCGAAATCCTTGTCTGCCTGAGGCTTCGAAGCTGTCCGCGATGGCTCTGGCCATGCTGTTTAAACACCCCTCGTCGCTTTTAAGTGCGAAATTTCCCACTTAATGGGAATCCTGTTTCACCCTTTGAGAAAAGCCTGTGCACCATGTTCGCAAGGAGCACATATGAACTACAACACGCCCACCGATCGCCTGCTGCAGATTCTCGTCGCCCTTGGTCAGGCCAATGAAGCCGTGTCGGCCAAGGAACTGAGCCTGCAACTGGAACAGCCCCTGAGCAGCACCTACCGGCATCTGAAAACCCTGCTGCGCTGGGGGCTGGCCGAAGACAATGGTCACGGTCGCTATCTGCCGGGGCCTGCTTGCCTGCAGTTGGCAAACAAATTCGACCGTGAAGCGCTGCTGGTGTCGCAGGCTTTGCCTGAGCTCAAGCGCCTGGCCGAATTGAGCCGGGAAAGCGTGGCGCTGATGGTGCCGAGCAATGGCCAGGCCATTTGCATTGAGCTGATCGACAGCCCACAGCCGTTGCGTTGCTGCTATCAGAAGGGCCTGGCCCAGCCGCTGTTGGTCGGTGCATCGGCGCGGGTGCTGCTGGCCCATATGGCCCCCGAACGCAGCCAGGCCATCCTGCACGAGCAGGGCGTCGACGCAGAAGGCGTCGAGGTCTATCGGCAAAGCTTCATTCCCATCCGCGACCAGGGCTATGCCGTCAGCCTTGGCGAAATCGACGACGGCATCTGGGGCGTCAGCGCCCCGGTGCTCGACAGCCGCAACCGCCTGCACGGCGCAATCAGCCTGATGGCCCCGGCCTTTCGAGCCCAGCAAAGCAGCGAACGCCTGACCCGCTGGACCCGCGAGGTCGCCCTGCGCGTAGGCGCGCGGCTGGACTGAATCCACCTGGAGTACCCGCATGACTGCAACTACCGCCATGCCCTTGTGGCAAGGCCGAATCGACGCTGGCGAAGGCGCCTCGGCACTGCGCTGGCACCAATGGGTGCAGCCCTACACCTGTGAGCAAGCGCCTGGCACCGCACTGGTGGGCCTGGCCTGCGACGAAGGCGTTACCCGCAACCAGGGCCGCAGTGGCGCCCGACAGGGGCCGCCGGCGCTGCGCAAGGCCTTGGCCAACCTGGCCTGGCGTGGCCAGCGTCCGCTCTACGACAGCGGTGATATCGCCTGTGTCGGTAACGACCTTGAAGGCGCCCAGCAGGCCTATGCCCAGCGCGTCAGCCAGTTGCTCGAGCAGGGGCACTTGCCTCTGGGACTGGGTGGCGGGCACGAAATCGCCTACGCCAGTTTCCTTGGCCTGGCCGAACACCTGCGTCAGCGTGAGGAGTGCCCAAGGATCGGCATCCTCAACTTCGACGCCCACTTCGATCTGCGCCACGCCGCGCAAAGCAGCTCCGGCACGCCGTTCCGGCAGATTGCCGAGTACTGCCAGCAGGCTGGGCTGGCCTTCGATTACTGCTGCCTGGGCGTGAGCGAACTGAACAACACCCAGGCCCTGTTCGATCAGGCCCGGCGATTGAACGTGCGCTATCGCCTCGACCGGCAGATGCAACCGTGGAATGTGCCGGCCATCGAGGCCTTTGTCGCTGAGTTCCTCAGCGGCATCGACCACCTGTACATGACCCTGTGCCTGGACGTGCTACCCGCCAGCCAGGCCCCCGGCGTGAGTGCGCCGTCGGCCCATGGTGTCGACCTGATGGTGGTCGAACACCTGGTTCGCCAGGCCAAGGCCAGCGGCAAGTTGCGCATGGCCGACATCGCCGAGCTCAACCCGGGCCTCGACCAGGACCAGCGCACTGCGCGCATCGGCGCGCGGCTACTGGCCTGTCTGGTCGACTGAAACCTTCACTCCCTTCAATCCCAGTATAAAAACAAGAGTGCCAACCCATGCTGACCCTGCAACTCGATGCACTGACCACCGTCGCCCTGGCGCTTTTGCTCCTGGCGATGGGCGCACAACTGAAAAAGCACAGCTACTGGCTGCGTCAACTCTGCGTACCGGCCCCGGTGATCGGCGGCTTTGGCTTTGCCCTGGTGGTGTGGCTGCTGCGCAACCAGCAGTGGCTGGACATCAAGCTCGACACCGCGATGCAAACCCCGCTGATGGTCGCGTTCTTCACCACGGTCGGCCTGGGCGGCAGCCTCGGCTTGCTGCGTCAGGGCGGTAAAATCCTCTTCATCTACCTCGGCGCCTGCTGGGGCCTGGCATTGCTGCAGAACCTGGTGGGTGTCGGCATGGCCAAGGCGCTGGGCATCGACCCGTTGTTGGGGATCATGGCCGGTGCAGTGTCGCTGGAAGGCGGCTTTGGTGCCGCGGCAGCCTTCGGACCGATTGCCGAGAGCCTGGGTACCAGCGGGGCGACGACCGCCGCGCTGGCTTCGGCGACCTTCGGCATGGTCGCGGGCGGTTTGCTCGGCAGTCCGGTGGCGCGCTATTTGATCGACCGTAAAAAGCTCGCGGTCAAGGCTGACCAGGTCGACACCCTGCAAGCGCTGGAAAAGGCCAACGAAGCCCCGAGTGTTCCCCTGGATGCCGCGGTACTGTTGCGCTTGCTGACCTGCATCCTGGTGATCATGGTCCTCGGCTTCTGGATTGGCGATGCGTTGAAAGCACACCTGGGCATTGTTTTGCCGGTGTACGTCGGTGCGATGTTCGTCGCCATCATCCTGCGCAACCTCAACGACCGTGCGCGGATTATCGAAATCCCGGACAACGCCGTCAGCACGGTGGGTGATATCAGCCTGGGGATGTTCCTGACCATGGCGATGATGAGCCTCAAGTTCTGGGAGCTGGAGCAACTGGGCTTGCCGTTGCTGGTGATCCTGGTGGTGCAGGTGGTGATCATGGTGTTGCTGTGCATCTTCGTGCTGTTCCGCCTGTTCGGCGGCAACTACGATGCCGCGGTGCTCTGCGCCGGTTACATGGGCCATGGCCTGGGCGCTACCCCGAATGCGGTGGCCAACATGGGCGCCATCTGTGACCACTACAAAGTGTTCTCGTACAAGGCCTTCATCATCGTGCCGCTGTGTGGCGCGGTATTGATCGACATCGTCGCCTTGCCGTTGATTACCTGGTTCATCAACGCCTTCGCCTGACTGTAGGAGCGGATTTATCCACGATGGACTGCGCAGCAGGCCCATTGTTTAGGGCCGCGCTGCGCCCCATCGCGGATAAATCCGCTCCTACAATGAGGTCCGAACACAGCCCTCACGACCACTGACGTGGCGAAAAACGCTTTTCTCCCTTTCGGGTTCCGTCAAGGGAGGGCACAATGCGTGTCCTTTTTTTGGCCGGCCTTGCCGGGGGCCTCGAAATGATCAAAACGCCGTATTACCTCATCGACAAAACCAAGCTGCTGCGCAACATGGAGAAGATCGCCTACGTGCGTGAAAACTCCGGGGCCAAGGCCCTGCTGGCACTCAAGTGCTTCGCCACCTGGTCGGTGTTCGACCTGATGCAGCAGTACATGGACGGCACCACCTCGTCGTCGCTCTACGAGCTCAAGCTGGGCCGTCAGAAGTTCGCCGGCGAAGCGCACGCCTACAGCGTGGCCTGGGCCGACGACGAAATCGGCGAGATGGTCGAGAACTGCGACAAGATCATCTTCAACTCCATCGGCCAGTTGCAGCGCTTTGCCGAACAGACCGAAGGCACCGTGCGTGGCCTGCGCGTCAACCCGCAAGTGAGCAGCTCCGACTACCTGCTGGCCGACCCGGCGCGTCCATTCAGCCGCCTGGGCGAGTGGGATCCGGTGAAAGTCGAGGAAGTCATCGAGCAGATCTCCGGCTTCATGTTCCATAACAACTGCGAGAACGGCGACTTCGGCCTGTTCGACCAGATGCTGTGCACCATCGAAGAACGCTTCGGCCACCTGCTGCACAAGGTCGAGTGGGTGAGCCTGGGCGGCGGTATCCACTTCACCGGTGAAGACTATGCCCTGGACGCGTTCTGCGCGCGCCTGAAGGCGTTCTCCGAGAAGTACGGCGTACAGGTCTACCTGGAACCGGGCGAAGCGGCAATCACCCAGAGCGCCTCGCTGGAAGTGACCGTGCTCGACACCCTGTACAACGGCAAGCACCTGGCCGTGGTCGACAGCTCGATCGAAGCGCACATGCTCGACCTGCTGATCTACCGCCTCAACGCCAAACTGGCGCCAAGCACCGGCGAACATACCTACATGGTGTGCGGCAAGTCGTGCCTGGCCGGGGACATCTTCGGCGAATACCAATTTGATCGTCCGCTGGCCATCGGCGATCGGCTGTCGTTTGTTGACGCAGCGGGTTACACCATGGTCAAGAAAAACTGGTTCAACGGCCTGAAAATGCCGTCCATCGTAGTGAAACAAC
>JAVXRI010000061.1:0-35130 GCA_036643775.1 Pseudomonas sp.
GCTTGGGCCAGTGTCCGCTGGCAAGGGGCAGGCCGGTTGCGATCGAACGCAGCCAGATCGCTGAGCAGGGTTGACTGCAGGCGGTCCAGTTGTGGGCGTAGTTGCTTTGCCAGATCGATACGCGGCGTTGCCGGTGCATTCCCCAGCGTATGCCAGTGGGATAGCGCGCTGTACTGGAGCAGTTTATTGGCTTCGATCTGGTCGGCAAAAAATGCGCCTGCTCGTTGGTGATCGACGCCGAAGCGCGTGGCCTGTGCCTGGGCACCGGCAATCACCTGTTGTTCGCGTTCAGTCGCTTGAACCGGTTGGCCCGAGTCCCATTTGCTCAAGGCAACGGCCTCAGCAATGTCCAGACGTTGTTCCACGGTGTCCAGCAAACGTTGCAGCGTGTTGTTTGCTGGCGGTGGTGAAGCACAGCCTAGTGTGAGGAGCAGGGGGGTGAGCAGCAGGGCAAGTAGCGGTGTGCGCATGGTCGGGTGTCCTTACGGGAAAAATGCCAGTGTGCCGCCTTCTGAGCGCTTTACCTGTCGGCTGATACGCATGCCTGTGTCGGAAAAGAAAAGGCCTCCCGAAGGAGGCCTCTCTTTGATGGCGTTACACCGTCAACGGATTAGCAGCTGTAGTACAGCTCGTATTCCAGTGGGTGTACGAAGGTGCGAACCTTGATCTCTTCTTCGCTCTTCAGCTCGATGAAGGCATCGATGAAGTCGTCGGAGAACACGCCGCCCTTGGTCAGGAACGCACGGCCCTTGTCCAGCTCTTCCAGGGCTTCCTTCAGGCTACCGCAAACCTGTGGGATCTCTTTCGCCTCTTCAGGCGGCAGGTCGTACAGGTTCTTGTCGGCGGCATCGCCTGGGTGGATCTTGTTCTGGATACCGTCCAGGCCGGCCATCAGCAGGGCGGCGAAGGCCAGGTACGGGTTGGCCGACGGGTCCGGGAAGCGCGCTTCGATACGGCGGGCTTTCGGGCTGGAAACGTAAGGGATACGGATCGAAGCGGAACGGTTGCGAGCCGAGTAGGCCAGCATTACCGGAGCTTCGAAGCCTGGAACCAGACGCTTGTAGGAGTTGGTCGACGGGTTGGTGAAGCCGTTCAGGGCCTTACCGTGCTTGATGATACCGCCGATGAAATACAGGGCGGTGTCGGACAGGCCGGCATAGCCTTCGCCTGCGAAGGTGTTCTTGCCTTCTTTCCAGATGGACATGTGAACGTGCATGCCCGAGCCGTTGTCGCCGTACAGCGGCTTCGGCATGAAGGTGGCGGTGCGACCGTAGGCATCGGCAACGTTGTGCACGACGTACTTCAGGGCCTGTACTTCGTCAGCCTTCTTCACCAGGGTGTTGAACTTGACGCCGATTTCGTTCTGGCCGGCAGTCGCCACTTCGTGGTGGTGGACTTCGACGGTCTGACCCATTTCTTCCAGTGCGTTGCACATGGCAGTACGGATTTCGTGGTCGTGGTCGAACGGCGGAACCGGGAAGTAGCCGCCTTTGACGCCTGGACGGTGGCCCTTGTTGCCGCCTTCGACGTCCTGGTCGGACATCCACGAGCCTTGCTCGGAGAAGATCTTGAACATCGAGCCGGAGATGTCCGACTTGAACTTCACTTCGTCGAAGATGAAGAATTCAGGCTCTGGACCGGCGAACACGGTGTCACCGATGCCGGTGCTCTTGAGGTACTCTTCGGCGCGCTTGGCGATCCCGCGTGGGTCACGGTCGTAACCTTGCATGCTCGACGGGTCGACGATGTCACAGGTCAGGATCAGGGTCGGCTCTTCGGTGAACGGGTCCAGCACGGCGGTTTCGTCGACCGGCATCAGGATCATGTCCGAGGCTTCGATGCCTTTCCAGCCAGCGATGGAGGAACCGTCGAACATCTTGCCGACTTCGAAGAAGTCTTCGTCCAGCGCATCACGGGCCGGCATGGTCACGTGGTGCTGTACGCCCTTGGTGTCAGTGAAGCGCAGATCAATCCATTTAACGTCATGATCTTTGATGAGTTGAACCGACTTCGACATAGTGTCCTCCGGGTGGGGTAGAGCTTGCCTGTGCAGCCCTTGAATTTGGGTGATGCCGGACGCGAATAGTCGGCCAAGGCAACCTGCCTCACAAGGGAGCAAATTGCATGCCAGTGCCCCGGTTTGGATGTTTTGCCCCATTCTCACGCGTTTCCGGGGTGTTGAGCCGAAATGTCGGACAATTTGTGCACCCTAACGAGGCGTAATTCAGACGCAATGCCTCATTTTGGTGCAGGCAAAACCTTCTGTAGATTAATTGGTTAAACCTTGAGCAATTTCCGCTATAATCCGCGCCCCACTTTTTTAGTCGGCAGCTCGCGCACAGTTTTTCATGAAACTAATCGTAAAAGTCTTCCCAGAGATCACCATCAAGAGCCGCCCGGTTCGCAAGCGCTTCATCCGTCAACTGGGCCGCAACATCCGTACCGTGCTCAAGGACCTCGATCCTGCGCTCGCGGTTAACGGTGTCTGGGACAACCTCGAGGTGGTCAGCCACATCGAGGACGAGAAAGTCCTGCGTGAGATGACCGAGCGTCTGACCTGCATGCCGGGCATTGCCCACTTCCTGCAGGTCGACGAATACCCGCTGGGTGATTTCGACGACATCGTCGCCAAGTGCAAGGCGCACTTCGGTCACCTGCTGGCGGGCAAGCACTTCGCCGTGCGCTGCAAGCGTGGCGGCCACCACGACTTCACCTCGATGGACGTCGATCGTTATGTGGGCAGCCAGTTGCGCCAGCAGTGCGGCGCCGCCGGTATCGACCTGCGCAACCCCGAGGTCGAGGTGCGCATCGAGGTGCGTGACAAGCGCCTGTACGTGATTCACAACCAGCACAAGGGCATCGGCGGCTACCCGCTGGGCGCCCTGGAACAGACCCTGGTGCTGATGTCCGGTGGTTTCGACTCCACCGTGGCGGCCTACCAGATGATGCGCCGCGGCCTGATGACCCACTTCTGCTTCTTCAACCTTGGCGGCCGTGCCCACGAGCTGGGGGTGATGGAAGTCGCCCACTTCCTGTGGAAGAAATACGGCAGCAGCCAGCGCGTACTGTTCGTCAGCGTGCCGTTCGAAGAAGTGGTCGGCGAGATTCTCGGCAAGGTCGACAACAGCTACATGGGCGTGACCCTCAAGCGCATGATGCTGCGTGCGGCAACCAATATTGCCGACCGTCTCGAAATCGACGCATTGGTGACCGGCGAAGCGATTTCCCAGGTGTCGAGCCAGACCCTGCCGAACCTGGCAGTGATCGACTCGGCCACCGAAAAGCTGGTGTTGCGTCCGCTGCTGGCCAGCCACAAGCAGGACATCATCGACCAGGCCAACCAGATCGGCACCGCCGAGTTCGCCAAGCACATGCCTGAATACTGCGGCGTGATCTCGGTGAACCCGACCACCTGTGCCAAGCGTCATCGTGTTGACCATGAAGAGAAGCAGTTCGACATGGCGGTACTTGAGCGCGCTCTGGAGCGTGCTCGCCTGATCTCCATCGACCACGTGATCGATGAACTCAGCCAGGATATTCAGATCGAAGAAGTCAGCCAGGCGCTGGCCGGGCAAGTGGTGATTGATATTCGTCACCCCGATGCCCAGGAAGACCAGCCCCTGGAACTGGACGGCATCGAGGTCAAGGCCTTGCCGTTCTACGCCCTGAACAGTCGCTTCAAGGAACTGGACGCCACGCGCCAGTACTTGCTGTATTGCGACAAGGGTGTGATGAGTCGCCTGCATGCCCATCATTTGCTCAGTGAGGGACATGCCAATGTGCGCGTTTATCGTCCGACATAAAACGCCGGGGCTATATGGCGGGAGCATCCGCCATCGCCCTCCCGACCTGCGGGCCCGTTGAGCGCCATTCATTCATATTCGCCGCCTAGACTGGGCGGCAACCCGAATCCTCTGATCGAGATACACACGTGATCGAAAATCTGCGTAACATCGCCATCATCGCCCACGTTGACCATGGTAAAACCACCCTGGTCGACAAACTCCTGCGTCAGTCCGGCACTCTGGAGCGTAACGAGCTCAACGACGAGCGCGTCATGGACTCCAACGACCAGGAAAAAGAGCGCGGTATTACCATTCTGGCGAAGAACACCGCCATCAACTGGAACGGCTACCACATCAACATCGTCGACACCCCAGGCCACGCCGACTTCGGTGGCGAGGTTGAGCGTGTAATGTCGATGGTTGACTCCGTACTGCTGCTGGTCGACGCCCAAGACGGCCCTATGCCGCAAACCCGTTTCGTGACCAAGAAGGCTTTCGAAGCCGGCCTGCGTCCAATCGTGGTGATCAACAAGGTCGACCGTCCGGGCGCACGTCCTGACTGGGTTCTGGACCAGATCTTCGACCTGTTCGACAACCTCGGTGCTACCGAAGAACAGCTGGACTTCAAAGTTGTCTACGCCTCGGCCCTGAACGGCATCGCCGGTCTGGAACACACCGAAATGGCCGAAGACATGACCCCGCTGTACCAGTCGATCATCGACAACGTACCAGCGCCTGCTGTTGACCGTGACGGTCCGTTCCAGATGCAAATCTCGGCACTGGACTACAACAGCTTCCTGGGTGTTATCGGCGTTGGCCGTATCGCTCGTGGTCGCGTCAAGCCGAACACCCCGGTTGTCGCTATCGACGTCGACGGCAAGAAGCGTAACGGCCGTATCCTGAAGCTGATGGGTCACCACGGTCTGCACCGCGTTGACGTTGAAGAAGCCCTGGCTGGCGATATCGTCTGCATCAGCGGTTTCGACGAGCTGTTCATCTCCGACACCCTGTGCGCCCCGACGCGGTTGAAGCGATGAAGCCGCTGACCGTCGACGAGCCAACCGTTTCGATGACCTTCCAGGTCAACGACTCGCCGTTCTGCGGTAAAGAAGGCAAGTTCGTGACTTCCCGTAACATCAAGGAACGTCTGGACAAAGAGCTGCTGTACAACGTTGCACTGCGCGTTGAAGAAGGCGACTCGGCTGACAAGTTCAAGGTCTCCGGCCGTGGTGAGCTGCACCTGTCGGTTCTGATCGAAACCATGCGTCGCGAAGGCTTCGAAATGGGTGTTGGTCGTCCGGAAGTGATCATCCGCGAGATCGACGGCGTCAAGCACGAGCCGTTCGAAAACGTCACCATCGACATCCCTGAAGATTCGCAGGGCAAGGTCATGGAAGAAATGGGTCTGCGTAAAGGCGACCTGACCAACATGGTTCCGGATGGCAAGGGCCGTGTACGTCTGGAATACAACATTCCAGCCCGTGGTCTGATCGGTTTCCGTAACCAGTTCCTGACCCTGACCAACGGTGCAGGCATCCTGACCTCGATCTTCGATCGCTACGCTCCGATGAAGTCCGGCCACATGTCCGGTCGTCAGAACGGCGTACTGGTTTCGGTTGAGACCGGCAAGGCGCTGACCTACTCCCTGGAAACCCTGCAGGCTCGCGGCAAGCTGTTCGTTGAGCACGGTCAGGAGATCTACAACGGTCAGATCGTTGGTCTGAACAGCCGTGACAACGACCTGGGCGTCAACCCTACCAAGGGCAAGAAGCTCGACAACATGCGTGCTTCGGGTAAAGACGAAACCATCGCTCTGGTTCCACCTGTTCGCTTCACCCTGGAACAGGCTCTGGAATTCATCCAGGACGACGAGCTATGCGAAGTGACGCCTAAGTCGATCCGTCTGCGTAAGAAGATCCTCGACGAAGGCGAGCGTACCCGCGCTGCCAAGAAAGCCAAGAACTGAGTCTTAGTTCCGGCTGAATGAAAACGCCCCCGGTCGCAAGACCGGGGGCGTTTTTGTTTGTGCTATCAGGGCGCGCTTCGCACGCCAATCGCCGGCAAGGCCGGCTCCCACAGAGGCATGCACCGTTCTTGTGGGAGCCGGCCTTGCCGGCGATGCTGTTAGCGGCGCGCCGCTGGCTTGGGGATGTAAGCGCAATAGCCCGGACGCGGTCCGATCCGCGGGTGGTTGCGGCAGGTGTCCGGGCGCTTGTCATAAATGGTGCACATGCGACTTTTACGATCCAGATACAGGCAATCGTCGTTGCTCATCTGCGCCAGGGTGAAAATCCCCGACTTCTGGTTGAATCGCTGGATGATCCCGTCCTTTTGCAAGCGCTTGGCAATGTTCTTCGGCGGCTCGCCCACCTCGAACTCGTCCACCACGCCCATGCGGATCAGGTCTTTGATTTTCACTTCCGTCGGCAAGGTGCAGCAGGTCGAGTTACAGCCTCCACACATATGGCTTTGGTACTTCTGCCAGGTTTCCAGGCGGTCGACTTCGGCGGCGGCAATCAGGGTCGGTTTCATCAGGCTCAGGTTTTAGATGTTCTGGTGGGCGCGCGATCATACCGGAGTTGGTCAAAATGTGAACAACCATTTGCCGGTTCCACCCGCCCCGACCGCTGTTTTTGCACAGAAACTCCAGAACCTGCGCTTTCGCTCTGTGTCGAACGGTCTAGGCTGAGAAATCTCCATCCGCATTCGTCAACCTGATCGAGGACGTCGCATGTCTCAGGAACCACTCGCTCGTGACGCAGAGGTGGCCGCTTTTCGCACCGCTGTACTGGATAAACTGACCTACGCGGTCGGTAAGGACCCGGAGCACGCCTTCGACCATGACTGGTTCGAAGCCATCGCCCTGGCAGCCCGTGATCACATGGTCGATCACTGGATGGACCACACCCGGCAGATTTATCGCAAGAGCCAGAAGCGGGTCTATTACCTGTCCCTGGAGTTCCTCATCGGTCGCTTGCTGTACGACAGCCTGAGCAATCTGGGCTTGCTGGATATCGCCCGCGAGGCACTGAGCGGTCTTGATGTCGACCTGGAGCGGATTCGTCTGCTGGAGCCGGATGCGGCCCTGGGCAATGGCGGCCTGGGGCGCCTGGCGGCCTGTTTCATGGAGAGCATGTCGACGTTGGGCATCGCTGCCCACGGTTATGGCATTCGCTACGAGCACGGCCTGTTCCGTCAGGCGGTGGTCGATGGCTGGCAGCAGGAGCAGACCGAAAACTGGCTGGATTTCGGTAACCCCTGGGAGTTCGAGCGGGCCGAAGTGATCTATCCGATCAGTTTCGGTGGCAGCGTTGAAACGGTACAGGACACCAACGGCCAGCAACGCCAGGTGTGGTGGCCGGCCGAGACCGTGCGCGCAGTAGCCTATGACACGCCAGTCGTCGGCTGGCGTGGCGCCAGCGTCAACACCTTGCGCCTGTGGCGTGCACGGGCGCTGGAGGAGTTGCACCTGGAACGCTTCAATGCCGGCGACCACTTGGGCGCCGTCGCCGAGGTGGCCCGCGCCGAAAGCATTTCGCGCGTGCTGTATCCGGCTGACAGTACCGAGGCTGGTCAGGAGCTACGTCTGCGTCAGGAGTACTTCTTCGTCTGTGCCTCGCTGCAGGATCTGCTGCGTCGCCACCTGAACATGCACGACAGCCTGTTGAACCTGCCACAGCAGGCGGCGATCCAGCTCAACGACACCCACCCCTCGATTGCCGTCGCCGAGTTGATGCGTCTGCTGGTCGATCAGCACGAAGTACCCTGGGACACCGCCTGGCGACTGACCGTCGATACCCTGGCGTACACCAATCACACCCTGCTGCCCGAGGCCCTGGAAACCTGGCCGGTCAGCCTGATGGAACGCATGCTGCCGCGGCACATGCAGATCATCTACCTGATCAACGCCTTTCACATCGACGCCCTGCGGGCCAAGGGCATCCACGATTTTGACGTGCTGCGCGCAGTATCGCTGATCGAGGAGGACAATGGCCGGCGCGTGCGCATGGGCAACCTGGCATTTCTCGGTTCGCACAGCGTGAACGGTGTGTCGGCGCTGCACAGCAAGTTGATGCGCAGCACGGTGTTTGCCGAACTGCACAAGCTCTACCCCGAGCGGATCAACAACAAGACCAACGGCATTACCTTCCGGCGCTGGCTGTATCAGGCCAACCCGCAGCTGACCGGCATGCTGGTCGAAGCCCTGGGTAAAGACGTGCTCGACAATCCCGAGGGGCGCTTGCGCGACCTTGATGCGTTTGCCGACAAGGCGGGGTTTCGCAAGCAGTTTGCCGAACAGCGGCTGCACAGCAAGAAGGCGCTGGCCAGCCTGATTCAGGAGCGCCTGGGTATTACCGTCAACCCTGAAGCGATGTTCGATGTGCAGGTCAAGCGCATCCATGAGTACAAGCGCCAGTTGTTGAACCTGCTGCACACCGTGGCCTTGCATCAGGCGATACGTGCCGAGCCGGGTGCCGGTTGGGCGCCGCGGGTGAAGATCTTCGCTGGCAAGGCAGCTGCCAGCTATCACCAGGCCAAGTTGATCATCAAGTTGAGCAACGATATTGCCCGAGTGGTAAACAACGACCCGACGGTGCGTGGCCTGCTCAAGGTGGTGTTTTTGCCCAACTACAACGTCAGCCTGGCCGAGAGCATCATCCCGGCGGCTGACCTCTCCGAGCAGATTTCCACCGCCGGTTACGAAGCCTCCGGCACCAGCAACATGAAGTTCGGCCTCAATGGCGCACTGACCATCGGCACGCTGGACGGTGCCAATGTCGAGATGTGTGAGCAGGTCGGGGCCGAGAACATGTTCATCTTCGGCCTGACCGCGCAGCAGGTGGAGGCGCGCAAGCGCAGTGGTGATTTCGGCGCCAGTGCGGCGATCACCGCCTCTCACCGCCTCAACGACGTGCTCCAGGCCATTCGCAGCGGCGTGTTCTCCCCTGATGACCCGGCCCGTTATGTGGGGCTTGTGGATTCGCTGGTGGCGCATGACCGTTTTCTGGTCTGCGCCGACTTCGATGCCTACTGGGACGCACAACTGCGCGTTGAAGCGCTCTGGCACGACCCCAAGCAGTGGTGGCGCACCGCTGTGCTCAACACCGCGCGGATGGGCTGGTTCTCCTCGGACCGGACCATTCGCGAGTACGCGACGCAAATCTGGAAGGCCCTCGACTAAGCTGTGCATGACGGCCCGGGAGCGGTGAACTCTCGGGCCGATGTGCCGTCTGATCGGGCAAGCGTGTCGGATCGCTCGCTAGCGCTGCACTCTCCCTGTAAACTGCGTGGGTTTTTATTACCCCCTTCCTTCGGAGCCTTACATGTCCCGCGTTACCCTGAGTCGCTATTTGATTGAGCAGACCCGCAGCAACAGTACCCCTGCCGATCTGCGCTTCCTGATCGAAGTGGTGGCGCGTGCGTGCAAGGAGATCAGCCATAACGTTTCCAAGGGCGCCCTCGGCGGCGTTCTGGGCAGCATGGGCACCGAAAACGTGCAGGGCGAAGTCCAGAAGAAGCTGGACGTGATCTCCAACGACATCCTGCTCGAAGCCAACGAGTGGGGCGGTCACCTGGCCGGCATGGCGTCCGAAGAAATGGACAATGCCTACCAGATCCCGGGCAAATACCCGAAAGGCGCCTACCTGCTGGTATTCGACCCACTGGACGGTTCGTCGAACATCGACGTCAACGTTTCGGTCGGCACCATCTTCTCGGTACTGCGTTGCCCTAACGAGTACCTGAGCCAGAACGAAAGCCTCAACGAACAGGCCTTCCTGCAGCCGGGCACCAAGCAGGTAGCTGCCGGTTACGCGATCTACGGCCCGCAGACCATGCTGATCCTGACCCTGGGCAACGGCGTCAAAGGTTTCACCCTGGACCGCGAGCTGGGCAGCTTCGTGCTGACCCACGAGAACATCCAGGTGCCGGAAACCACCGCAGAGTTCGCCATCAACATGTCCAACCAGCGTCACTGGGAAGCCCCGGTCAAGCGTTACGTTGGCGAGTTGCTCGAAGGCGAGACCGGCCCGCTGAAAAAGAACTACAACATGCGCTGGATCGCCTCGATGGTTGCCGACGTGCATCGCATCCTGACCCGTGGCGGCCTGTTCATGTACCCGCGTGATGCCCGCGAGCCTTCCAAGCCGGGCAAACTGCGCCTGATGTACGAAGCCAACCCGATGTCCTTCATCATCGAACAGGCCGGCGGTGCCTCCACCGACGGTCGCCAGCGCATCCTCGACATCCAGCCAGAGAGCCTGCACCAGCGCGTAGCGGTGT
Organism: Pseudomonas sp.; assembly: GCA_036643775.1. Classification (GTDB taxonomy): domain Bacteria; phylum Pseudomonadota; class Gammaproteobacteria; order Pseudomonadales; family Pseudomonadaceae; genus Aquipseudomonas. Next base: position 10,068 of record JAVXRI010000061.1, read on the forward strand.
TCCTCGGCTCCAAGCAGGAAGTCGAGCGCGTTACCGGTTATCACCAGGAGTAAGTCATGCTCGCACCTTGGCAGCCGTTACTGGAGTGGTGGTTCGGATGGGGCACCAGTCCCCAGGACGTCGCTGACGAGAAGAGCACGCTGTGGTTCGGCAAGCACCATGACGTCGAGGCGCAAGAGCGTTTCGGCGATCTGGTCGAGCAAGCCCTGGCGGGTGGTCTGGACGAGTGGCTGCAAAGCCCTCAGGGCTGGCTGGGTCTGGTCCTGTTGCTCGACCAGCTACCGCGGATGATTCACCGTGACACGCCGCGGGCCTTTGATGGCGACCGGCGTGCCCAGGTGCTGGTGATGCAGGGTCTGGACAGAGCCTGGGATTACCAGTTGCTGCCCATCCAGCGGGTGTTCATCCTGCTGGTGCTGGAGCATGCCGAAGTGCTGGATTGGCAGAACATCTGTGTCGAGCGTTATCAGCTGCTGCTTGATGCTCAGCCAGATTCTGACCAGCGTCTGTTCGAAGGCTTCCTCGACTATGCCGAACAGCACCAGCGGGTGATTGCCCGCTTTGGCCGGTTCCCGCATCGCAATCTGCTTCTGAATCGGCCAAGTACCGATGAAGAGATGGATTTTCTGTTGGAGCCTGGTTCCAGGTTCTGAGCGGGTTTTGTAGGAGCGGATTCATCCGCGATGGGGTGCGTCAGCGCCCCTGCTGTGTTGATGGGGCGGCGTTGCCGCCCATCGCGGATGAATCCGCTCCTACAACCACATCCGCGGCTGCTCAGATCCTGAAACTGCCCACCAACTGCTTCAACCGGCTGGCCTGATTCTCCAGGTCATTGCAGGCCCGCAAGGTCGCTTGCAGGTTCTCCACCCCTTCCTGATTCAGCGTATTGATCTCGGTAATGTCGACATTGATCGACTCGACCACGGCTGTCTGTTCTTCGGTCGCGGTGGCCACCGATTGGTTCATGCCGTCGATCTCGCCGATCCGCTGGGTCACGCTACCGAGACGTTCACCAGCCTGGTTGGCAATGCCGACGCTGTGCTGGCTGTGGCTCTGGCTTTCGGTCATGGTGCTGACCGCCACCTGGGCGCCGGCCTGCAGCTCTTCGATGATGCGCTGGACCTGTTGCGCCGAGTCCTGGGTGCGATGGGCAAGGTTGCGCACCTCATCGGCGACCACGGCAAAACCACGACCGGCTTCTCCTGCGCGGGCTGCCTCGATGGCGGCGTTGAGCGCCAGCAGGTTGGTCTGCTGGGAAATGCCGCTGATCACTTCGAGGATCTGGCCAATGTTCACCGTGTTGGCATTAAGGGTTTCGATGTTGCCGCATGAGTCGCTGATTTTTGCCGACAGCTGGTTCATCACCTCGATGGTCTGGTCGACCACCTGCTGACCTTCCGCCGCCAGGTTGCGTGCATCACTGGAGTGCTGCGAGGCGAGGGCGGCGTTCTGGGCGATCTCCTGGGCTGCGGCGCCCAGTTGGTTGATTGCCGCAGCAACGCTGCTGGTGCGGCTCGACTGCTGGTCGGCATTGTGGATCGAGGCATTCGAGGCGCTGATGACGCGCAAGGCCACTTCGTTGACCTGGCCGGTGGCCGAGGAGACTTCACGGATCGACTCGTGGATGCGCTCGACAAAGCGGTTGAACGACTGGCCGAGGCTGCCGAATTCGTCCTGGCCGTGGATGCGCAGGCGGCGGGTGAGGTCGCCTTCGCCTTCGGCGATGTCGTGCATTGCCCGTCCCATGACATGCAGCGGCTCCATCAACACGCGAATCAGCACACCGAGCAGGGCGATGATGATCAGCACGGCAATCACCGTGGCAACAATCGCCGAGGTGCGCAGTTCGCTGAGCATGGCGAAGGCGAAGTCCTGGTCGAGTACCAGGGCTACATACCAGTCAGCCGAAGGCACGCCGTTGACCTTGGTGAAGGTGATGAACTGTGAGTGTCCACCTTGCTCAGTCTCCTTGAGACCACTGCCGATCTGCGGAGTGTTGTGCGGGTAGGCTTCGCTGAGGTTTTTCAGCACCAGCCTGGCATCGGGGTGAACCAGGATCTTGCCGGCGCCGTTGACGATGAAGGCCTGGCCGTGACCGTCGAAGTTCAGCGCGTTGATGATGGCGCTGATGCTGTCCAGGTCGGTATCGGCACCGTTGACACCGATCAGCCGGCCTTGGTGCTGCACGGGCGTAGCCAGGGTAATCACCAGTTTGTTCGCCGATGCCGAGATGTACGGCTCGGTGACGATGGTCTGGCCAGCGCTACTGGCGGCTTTGTACCAGCCGCGCACGCGCGGGTCGTAGTCGGCCGGGCGGCTGCCCAGTGGCACTGACTGCATGTAGCCATCCTGACCGCCAAAATAGGTCAGGAGAAAGTTGCTGCTGTAAACCGGCAGGTTGAGGCTGCGGGTCAGGCTGTCCTTGCCGGCGCCATCGACGGCCACTTGCTGGGACAACGACTGCAGAATCTGGATGCGGCTTTGCAGCCAGGTCTGGATGTTGCTGCTGGTCAAGCTACCGAGTTCCTGCATGGAGGCCTCGGTATTGCTGCGCAGGGTCTGACGCTGGCGGTAATCGTTGAACAGCACAAAGCAGGTAAAGGCGACAGCGACCACCAGGGCGGCGGCGAGCAGAATCTTGTGGCTGAACTTCAGGTTTTTTGTCATTGCGAGGTCTGTCTGCACACGGCGGGTCAACGGAGAGGGCGCGGCAATACGTCGCAGCGCCTACCTGTGTCGTCCGGTGAGTAGAAAAGATTAACGCGCAAATCGGTCTATTCGACCAAAGGCAGGGAATTGGCGCCAGGAAAGCGCAATCACTGGGGAACCAGAGGCGGGTTTTCCCTTCTAAGCTGTCGGTAGGCCATTGCGCCTGCACCCTCATGTCCAGGAGTGACCCCTTCATGTCGTTGCGTTCCCTCGCCCTGCTGTCCTTGTGCGTGTTTCTGACTGCGTGCAACAAGATCAACCAGGAAAACTATTCAAAGCTTCAGGCCGGTATGGCCAAGGCCGAGGTTGAAAAGCTGCTCGGTTCGCCCAAGGAGTGTTCCGGCGCACTGGGCATGTCGAGTTGCACCTGGGGTGACGAGAAGAGCTTTATCAGCGTGCAGTACGCTGCCGACAAGGTGCTGATGTATTCCGGGCAGGGACTCAAATGAAACCGCTACACCTGCTGCTGGCCCTGTGTTTCGGCCTGATCCTGGGTGGCTGTGCCAACTCGGGTACGGGGCCGATACCGCCGAAGACGGTCGACAGCGTCGACCTCAAGCGTTACCAGGGCAAATGGTTCGAGCTGGCGCGCCTGCCGATGTTTTTCCAGCGCGATTGCGCCCAGTCCGAGGCCCACTACAACCTCAAGCCTGATGGCTCGGTGGGTGTGCTCAACCGCTGCCAGACCCTTGAGGGTGAATGGCAGGAAGCCAGCGGCAACGCTACGGCACAAGTGCCGGGCAAGACCGACAAGCTCTGGGTGGTGTTCGACAACTGGTTCTCGAAAGTACTGCCTGGGGTAGCCAAGGGCGAATACTGGGTGCTGTATGTCAGTGACGACTACCAGACCGCGCTGGTTGGCAACCCGGACCGCAAGTACCTGTGGATTCTTTCGCGCACGGCGACCGTTCCGGCCTGGCAGCGCGAAAGCTTGCTGGCCAAGGCGCGTCAGCAAGGCTACGACACCAATCGTCTGATCTGGCGGGTGGCGGACAGGGACATCGCTGCGCACATGTAGGAGCGGATTCATCCGCGAAGGACTCAGACCGCGGTGCGTCCTTTCGCGGATAAATCCGCTCCTACGGACCTTCAGCCCAGCAACGCGCGCAGCACTCCGGCAAATTCCCGCGCACTCTCTTCTTCCTGTGCATGCCGCCCCTGACGCACCACCCATTTACCATTGACCATCACATCACGCACCTGACGGTCGCCCCCGGCAAACAGCCAGCGGTTGAGGATGCCGTCCTCGCTGGCAGTCGCCAGATAGGGGTCGTTGCCGTCGAGTACCAGCCAGTCGGCGCGTTTGCCAACTGCCAGTTCGCCGATGGGTTGACCCAGAGCCTGGGCGCCACCGCTTAATGCAGCGTCGTACAGGGTGCGTCCAACCATCGGCTGGTCGCCGCGATACAGACGGTTGCGTCGCTGGTCACGCAGGCGCTGGCCGTACTCCAGCCAGCGCAGTTCTTCGACCACGCTCAACGACACATGGCTATCGGAACCAATCCCCAGGCGACCGCCTTGGGCGAGGTAATCGACCGCCGGGAAGATACCGTCGCCAAGGTTGGCTTCGGTGGTCAGGCACAGGCCGGCAACTGCACCGCTGCGGGCCATGAGTTCGACTTCGTCAGGTTCGGCATGGGTGGCATGCACCAGGCACCAACGCTGATCGACTTCGGTGTTTTCGTACAGCCATTGCAGAGGCCGGCGCCCGCTCCAGGCCAGGCAGTCGTCGACTTCCTTTTGCTGCTCGGCGATATGGATATGCACCGGGCAGGCCTTGTCACTGGCAGCCAGTACCTGAGCAATCTGCGCCGGGGTGACGGCGCGCAGGGAGTGGAAGCACAGGCCCAGCGCTTGAGCGGGCTGTTCGGCCAGCAACGGTGCCAGGCGTGCTTGCAGGCTCAGGTATTGCTCGGTGCTGTTGATAAAGCGCCGCTGGCCCTCGTTCGGCGTCTGTCCGCCAAACCCCGAGTGGCTGTAGAGCACCGGCAGCAAGGTCAGGCCGATACCGCTGGCGCTGGCCGCCTGGCTGATGCGCAAGGACAGTTCGGCCGGGTCTGCGTAGGCCTGGCCCTGGGTGTCATGATGGACATAGTGGAATTCGGCGACCGAGGTGTAACCGGCCTTGAGCATTTCGATATACAACTGACGGGCGATGACCTGCAGTTGCTCGGGGCTGATCTTGCCGACCAGGCGATACATCAGTTCGCGCCAGGTCCAGAAACTGTCATTGGGGTTGCCGGCCACTTCAGCGAGACCGGCCATGGCCCGCTGGAACGCATGCGAGTGCAGGTTCGGCATGCCCGGCAGCAGCGGGCCGGCCAGGCGCTCGGCGGCTTCGGCTGAGCCATTGGCCTGAACACTGGCCAGCAGGCCATCGGCACCGACCTCGATTCGGACGTTTTCGGCCCAGCCCGTAGGGAGCAAAGCGCGTTCGGCAAAGAAGACGGACATCGACGCGGCACCTCATTGTGATTATTTGTATATACATATACAGACGTTTGCCTGCTGGGTAAACTCCGGCAAGCTACCGTTCATTCAACCGAACAAGGATATTTTCCGTGCCGACACCTCCTGTCTCCGCGCTGGTTGCCCAGATGGGCGAGGGGCCGGCGCCGCTATATGCCCGGGTCAAACAAATGATTGCCCAGCAGATCCAGAATGGCAGCTGGCCGCCGCATCACCGTGTGCCCTCGGAGAGCGAGCTGGTCAACGAACTGGGCTTCAGTCGCATGACCATCAACCGCGCGTTGCGTGAGCTGACCGCCGAAGGCTTGTTGGTGCGCATGCAAGGGGTCGGTACCTTCGTGGCCGAACCCAAGACCCGTTCGGCGCTGTTCGAAGTCAATAACATTGCCGATGAGATCGCCGCGCGCGGCCACCAGCATACCTGCCAGGTGATTACCCTCGCCGAGGAGGCCGCAGGCTCCGAGCGTGCCCTGGCTCTGGACATGCGTGAAGGCCAGCGGGTATTCCACTCGCTGATCGTGCATTACGAGAACGGCATTGCCGTGCAGATCGAAGACCGCTTCGTCAACGCGCAAATCGCCCCGGACTATCTCAAGCAGGACTTCACCCGGCAGACGCCTTATGCCTACCTGTCCCAGGTGGCGCCGCTGACCGAGGGCGAGCACGTGGTCGAAGCGATCCTCGCCGAGCCGGAGGAGTGCCGCTTGTTACAAATCGAACAGGGCGAGCCGTGCCTGCTGATCCGCCGCCGTACCTGGTCGGGGCGTCAGCCAGTGACTGCCGCTCGTCTGATTCATCCCGGTTCCCGTCACCGTCTGGAAGGACGCTTCAGCAAATGAGCCAGTTGCAGGTATTACGCGCCAAAGACTACCCCCGCATGCCGTGGAAGAACGGCGGCGGCAGCACCGAAGAAATTACCCGTGATGCCGGTGAAGGCCTGGACGGTTTCGGCTGGCGCCTGTCGATTGCCGACATCGCCGAGTCCGGAGGTTTTTCCAGCTTTGCCGGCTATCAGCGAATCATCACTGTGCTTGAAGGCGAGGGCATGCGCCTGCAGGTCGATGGCCAGGCTACGCGACCGCTGTTGCCTTTCGATGCCTTTGCCTTCAGTGGTGAAAGCCAGGTCAGCTGTTCCTTGCTCGGTGGCTCGATCCGCGATTTCAACCTGATCTATTCCCCCGAGCGTTACCGTGCGCGTCTGCAGTGGCTGGACGGCAGCCAGCGGGTGTTCAGTTCGGCGTCGACGGTTCTGCTGTTTGCCGCCGCTTCTCAGGTTGAGGTTGCGCTGGCCGGGCAGGGCGAGCACCAGCTCGGGCGCTACGACTGCTTGCATCTGGAAGGTAACGCCAGCCTGCAGACCTTGAATGTTCAAGGTCGCTGCTGTCTGATCGAGCTGACGGCGCGCTGAATTTGTTACGCCTCGGCCGAGCACATCGGCTGAGGCTGTTACCGATTGACCCAAAGTGGTGCAACGCCACTGGTCGGCTTCACTTCACCGTTCATCCCCCGAATATTTTTTCCGCTGGCCAAAGCTAGGTGCTGCGGGGCTCTGGCGCCTGCATTTGAGCCTGGAAAGCAGGCCTTCCGAAGAGTTGGCACTTCAATTGCCTATGCTTGTACATACAAGTAAAGATGTGTTTGTATAAGTACCCATGACACACCCAATGCCTGGGTTGCCTTGGACTGATTGCTTAGGAGCCATTTCCGTGACTGACAACAACTTCAAAAAATTCCGTGACGTCGAAATCCGCGCAGCCCGCGGCAACACGCTGACCGCCAAAAGCTGGCTGACTGAAGCACCGTTGCGCATGCTGATGAACAACCTCGACCCGGAAGTCGCCGAGAACCCGAAAGAGCTGGTGGTCTACGGTGGCATCGGCCGTGCCGCACGTAACTGGGAGTGCTACGACAAAATCGTCGAAAGCCTGACCAACCTCAACGACGACGAAACCCTGCTGGTGCAGTCGGGCAAGCCGGTCGGCGTGTTCAAGACCCACAGCAACGCCCCGCGCGTGCTGATCGCCAACTCCAACCTGGTACCGCACTGGGCCAACTGGGAACACTTCAACGAACTGGATGCCAAGGGCCTGGCCATGTACGGCCAGATGACCGCCGGCAGCTGGATCTACATCGGCAGCCAGGGCATCGTTCAGGGCACTTACGAAACCTTCGTCGAAGCCGGCCGCCAGCACTACAACGGCAGCCTGAAGGGCAAGTGGGTACTGACCGCCGGCCTCGGCGGCATGGGCGGCGCCCAGCCATTGGCCGCGACCCTGGCCGGTGCCTGCTCGCTGAACATCGAATGCCAGCAGAGCCGCATCGACTTCCGTCTGAGCAGCCGTTATGTCGACGAGCAAGCCAAGGACCTCGATGACGCCCTGGCCCGTATCGCCAAGTACACCGCCGAAGGCAAGGCCATCTCCATCGCCCTGCTGGGTAACGCCGCCGAAATCCTGCCTGAGCTGGTCAAGCGTGGCGTGCGCCCGGACATGGTCACCGACCAGACCAGCGCCCACGACCCGCTCAATGGCTACCTGCCAGCCGGCTGGACCTGGGAGCAGTACCGCGACCGCGCCCAGACCGAGCCTGCTGCCGTGGTCAAGGCCGCCAAACAGTCGATGGCCGTTCATGTCCAAGCCATGCTCGAGTTCCAGAAGCAAGGCGTCCCGACCTTCGACTACGGCAACAACATCCGCCAGATGGCCAAGGAAGAGGGCGTGAGCAACGCCTTCGACTTCCCCGGTTTCGTACCGGCCTATGTGCGTCCGCTGGTCTGCCGCGGCATCGGTCCATTCCGCTGGGTGGCATTGAGCGGCGACCCCGAAGACATCTACAAGACCGACGCCAAGGTCAAGGAACTGATCCCTGACGACGCGCACCTGCACAACTGGCTGGACATGGCCCGTGAGCGCATCAGCTTCCAGGGCCTGCCGGCACGTATCTGCTGGGTCGGTCTGGGCCTGCGCGCCAAGCTCGGTCTGGCCTTCAACGAAATGGTCCGCAGCGGTGAGCTGTCGGCGCCGATCGTGATCGGCCGCGACCACCTGGACTCGGGTTCGGTCTCCAGCCCGAACCGCGAAACCGAATCCATGCAGGATGGCTCCGACGCTGTCTCCGACTGGCCGCTGCTCAACGCTCTGCTCAACACCGCCAGCGGCGCGACCTGGGTTTCGCTGCACCACGGTGGTGGTGTCGGTATGGGCTTCTCCCAGCACTCGGGCATGGTTATCGTCTGCGACGGTACCGACGAAGCCGCTGAGCGTATTGCTCGCGTCCTGCACAACGACCCGGCCACCGGTGTCATGCGTCACGCCGATGCCGGTTACCAGATCGCCATCGACTGCGCCAAGGAACAAGGCTTGAACCTGCCGATGATCACAGGCTGATCTGCGGTAAATGGTTGATACTGATATCTATGCAGGCGAATACGCCTCACGAGTACGGAGCATTAACGTGACTGAATTGACCCTGAAGCCCGGCACCCTGACCTTGGCTCAGCTGCGTGCGATCTTCCAGCAGCCAGTGAAACTCAAGCTGGACGCCAGCGCAGACCAGCAGATCGACGCCAGCGTCGCCTGTGTCGAGCAGATCCTTGCCGAAGACCGTACGGCCTACGGCATCAACACCGGTTTTGGCCTGCTGGCTTCGACCCGCATCGCCAGCCACGACCTGGAAAACCTGCAGCGTTCGCTGGTGCTGTCGCACGCCGCGGGCGTAGGCCAGCCTATCGACGATGCCCTGGTACGGCTGATCATGGTGCTCAAGGTCAACAGCCTGAGCCGTGGTTTCTCCGGTATCCGCCGCAAGGTAATCGATGCCCTGATCGCACTGATCAACGCCGAGGTCTACCCGCACATCCCGCTCAAAGGTTCGGTCGGTGCTTCCGGCGACCTCGCACCACTGGCACACATGTCGCTGGTATTGCTCGGTGAAGGTAAAGCGCGCCACAACGGCCAATGGCTGTCGGCCACCGAAGCCCTGGCTGTTGCCGGTCTGGAGCCACTGACCCTGGCCGCTAAAGAAGGCCTGGCGCTGCTCAATGGTACGCAGGCGTCCACCGCCTATGCCTTGCGCGGCCTGTTCGAAGGTGAAGACCTGTTCGCCGCCGCCACCTCGATTGGCGCGCTGACTGTTGAAGCCGTTCTGGGCTCGCGCTCGCCGTTCGATCCGCGTATCCACGAAGCCCGTGGCCAGCGTGGACAGATCGACTCTGCCGCCTGCTACCGTGACCTGTTGGGTGATGGCAGCGAAGTTTCCGCCTCTCACGAGAACTGCGGAAAGGTCCAGGACCCGTACTCGCTGCGCTGCCAGCCACAAGTCATGGGCGCCTGCCTGACTCAGCTGCGCCAGGCTGCCGAGGTGCTGGTGATCGAAGCCAACGCCGTCTCCGACAACCCGCTGGTATTTGCCAAGGAAGGCGACGTGATTTCCGGCGGCAACTTCCACGCCGAGCCAGTGGCCATGGCGGCTGACAACATGGCCCTGGCCATTGCTGAAATCGGTTCGCTGAGCGAACGCCGCATCTCGCTGATGATGGACAAGCACATGTCCCAGCTGCCGCCGTTCCTGGTGGCCAACGGTGGGGTCAACTCCGGCTTCATGATCGCCCAGGTGACCGCTGCCGCTCTGGCCAGCGAGAACAAGGCGCTGGCCCATCCGCACAGCGTCGACAGCCTGCCAACCTCGGCCAACCAGGAAGACCACGTGTCGATGGCGCCGGCTGCTGGCAAGCGTTTGTGGGAAATGGCCGAGAACACCCGCGGTGTCATCGCCGTGGAGTGGCTGGCTGCAGCACAGGGCCTGGACCTGCGCGAAGGCCTGAAAACCTCGCCGAAACTGGAGCAAGCCCGCCAGATCCTGCGCACCAAGGTCGCGTTCTACGAGAAAGACCGCTTCTTCGCCCCGGACATCGAGGCGGCTATCGCCCTGCTCGCCGAAGGGCGCCTGACTGGCCTGTTGCCGGCCAAGGTCCTGCCTAGCCTGTGACCCTAGGGCTGGCCTGCGGGCCAGCCAACTGCCGCACGGACCTGTATGGGTCCGTGCCGCTTTTCGCCTACAACAAAAACAGGACGCGAAATGCACACTCAAGCACAAGGACTCAAGCGCGGTTTGAACGCGCGTCACATTCGCTTCATGGCATTGGGCTCGGCGATTGGTACCGGGTTGTTCTACGGCTCTGCCTCCGCCATCCAGATGGCCGGCCCCGCAGTGCTGCTGGCCTACCTGATTGGCGGCGCGGCGGTGTTCATGGTCATGCGCGCGCTGGGCGAAATGGCCGTACATAATCCGGTCTCCGGCTCATTCGGCAGCTACGCCACCACCTACCTTGGACCGATGTCGGGCTTTATCCTGGGGTGGACCTATGCCTTTGAGATGATCATCGTCTGCCTTGCCGATGTCACCGCTTTCGGCATTTACATGGGCTTCTGGTTTCCGGAGGTGGCCCGCTGGATCTGGGTGCTGGGCATTGTCTTTGTGATCGGTGGCCTGAACCTGTGTAACGTCAAAGTCTTTGGCGAGATGGAGTTCTGGCTGTCGCTGCTCAAGGTCGCCGCGATTGTGGCGATGATCCTTGCCGGTTTTGGCATCATGGCCTTCGGCCTTAGCAATGCCAGCGCAGAAAACGCAGTCGGTATCAGCAACCTGTTCGAGCATGGCGGTTTCATGCCTAATGGTATTGCTGGCCTGATCGCTTCGTTCGCGGTGGTCATGTTCGCCTTCGGCGGTATCGAAATCATCGGCATCACGGCCGGTGAAGCCCAGGACCCACAGCGTGTCATTCCCAAGGCAATCAATGCCGTACCGCTGCGCATCCTGCTGTTCTATGTCCTCACCCTGTTTGTGCTGATGTGCCTGTACCCGTGGCCGCAGATCGGCAGCCAGGGCAGCCCGTTCGTGCAAATCTTCAGCAACCTGGGCATCGGCTCGGCGGCAACTGTGCTGAACATCGTGGTGATTTCCGCAGCGATCTCGGCCATCAACAGCGATATCTTCGGCGCCGGACGCATGATGTACGGCCTGGCCCAACAGGGGCATGCACCCAAGGGCTTCGCGAAAATCTCCCGTCACGGTGTGCCGTGGATGACCGTGCTGGTTATGGGCGCGGCCCTGCTCGGTGGGGTGGTGCTCAACTACCTGATCCCGGAAAACGTGTTCCTGCTGATTGCCTCGATCGCTACTTTTGCAACCGTCTGGGTCTGGCTGATGATCCTCGTGACCCAGGTCGCCATGCGTCGCAGCATGAGCCGTGAAGAAGTGGCCGAGCTGAAGTTCCCGGTACCGTTCTGGCCTTACGGCCCGGCGGCGGCGATTGTCTTCATGCTGTTCGTGTTCGGCGTGCTCGGGTATTTCCCGGATACTCAGGCGGCACTGCTGGTCGGCGTGGTCTGGGTACTGTTCCTGGTCGCTTCCTACCTGCTGTGGTGCAAGCCACGGGCAGCGAAGGGCGAGGCATCAGTGGCCCAGGATCCTTCCCAACTTCAACGCTAGAAACGGAGACATTGCATGAAAACCCTCTGGCAGCACTGCCATGTGGCGAGCATGGCCCAAGGCACTTACTCGATCATCGAAGACGCGGCGATCGTCACCAGCGCCGGTCATATCGAGTGGATCGGCCCGCGCCAGTCGCTGCCAGTGCTGAGCGCTGACAGAACCGTGGACCTGGGCGGTGCCTGGGTCACTCCGGGGCTGATCGATTGCCATACCCATGCAGTGTTTGGCGGTAATCGCAGCGGCGAGTTCGAGCAGCGCCTGCAAGGGGTCAGCTATGCCGAGATCGCCGCGCAGGGAGGTGGTATTGCCAGCACCGTGCGCGCAACCCGGGCGGCCAGTGAAGAGGAGCTGCTTGTCAGTGCTCGCCAGCGGGTCCAGGCATTGATGCGCGATGGCGTCACCACCCTGGAGATCAAGTCCGGCTATGGCCTGGACCTGGCCAGCGAGCGCAAGTTGCTCAAGGTCATCCGCCGCTTGGGCGAGGAATTGCCGCTGACCGTGCGCAGCACCTGCCTGGCGGCACATGCCTTGCCACCGGAGTACAAGGATAGGGCTGACGATTACATCAGCCATATCTGCGACGAGATGCTTCCGGCCCTGGCGGCCGAGGGCCTGGTCGATGCCGTGGATGCTTTCTGCGAGTACCTGGCCTTTTCCCCGGCCCAGGTCGAGCGGGTGTTCATCAAGGCACGTGAGTTGAACCTGCCGGTGAAGCTGCATGCCGAGCAATTGTCGTCGTTGGCGGGTTCCAGCCTGGCGGCGCGCTACCAGGCGCTGTCGGCCGATCACCTGGAGTTCATGACCGAGGACGACGCGATTGCCATGGCGGCGGCGGGCACCGTGGCCGTGCTGTTGCCCGGAGCGTTTTACTTCTTGCGCGAGACCCAGCTGCCGCCCATGGATGCCTTGCGCAAGCACGGGGTGAAGATCGCCATTGCCAGTGACTTGAATCCCGGCACTTCACCAGCGCTTTCGCTGCGCCTGATGTTGAACATGGCCTGTACCCTGTTCCGCATGACCCCGGAGGAAGCCTTGGCAGGCGTCACCACCCATGCCGCAACAGCACTGGGGCTGGGTGACAGCCATGGTTCGCTGGAAGTGGGCAAGGCTGCGGACTTCGTCGCCTGGCAGATCGAGCGCCCGGCGGATCTGTGTTATTGGCTAGGCGGTGACCTGCCCAAGCGGGTAGTGCGCCTTGGCCGTGAAATTTTCAATTGAAGGAGGGCTAATGGACAAGGTACTGAGTTTTCACCAGGGCAGTCTGCCGCTGCTGATCAGCATGCCGCACGCCGGTCTGCGCTTGACGCCAGTGGTCAAGGCCGGGCTGGTGGAGCAGGCGCAAAGCCTGCCCGATACCGACTGGCATATCCCCCAGCTGTATGATTTTGCCCGTGAGCTGGGGGCCAGCGTGGTAGCGGCCGAGTACTCGCGCTTTGTCATCGACCTGAATCGCCCGGATGACGACAAGCCACTGTACGCCGGTGCTACCACCGGTCTGTACCCGGCCACCCTGTTTGAGGGCGAGCCGTTGTTCCAGGCGGGCAAAGAGCCGTCGGCAGAAGAGCGTGCGGAATACCTGGAAGGTATCTGGCGTCCCTACCACGACACCATCCGTCGTGAGCTGGCGCGCCTGCGCGAGCAGTTTGGCTACGCGCTGCTCTGGGATGCCCACTCGATCCGTTCGCAGATCCCGCACCTGTTCGACGGCAAGCTGCCGGACTTCAACCTCGGCACCTTCAATGGCGCCAGTTGCGACCCTGAGCTGGCCGAACGTCTGCAGGGTGCCTGCGCCGGGTTTGCGCAGTACAGCCATGTGCTCAATGGCCGTTTCAAGGGCGGGCACATCACCCGTCACTATGGCCAACCAGGTCAGAACATCCACGCTGTGCAGCTGGAGCTTGCGCAAAGTACCTACATGGAAGAACGCGAGCCCTTCGCCTATCGCGAGCAACTTGCGCAGAACACCCAGCAGGTGCTGCGCAAGCTGCTCGAAACGACCTTGGCATGGGGCCGTGAGCGCTACGGGCGTTGAGCCGGGTCATTCGCTCGTAGAGCGTGGCCTGCGATCAGGGTCGGCAAAGGTGGTTAGTTCGCGGATAAGGTGTGATTCGCGGGCCTGCCGCCTACGTTCCAGAGCGTTGAACTCTTCAGTCAGTTCATCGAGTGATCGTTCTGGATAGCGCTCGGTCAGATCATTCACCTGGCCCCGGTAGCTGCTTTCGATCCGCGCGAAGCGCTCAGCGTGGGCCTGCCGCAAATGCTGGACCCACACTTCGTTTGCGGCGGCAAAACGCAGGAAATCCTCGCCGAGTTCGCCACGCTGAACCTGCAACTCTGCATCTATCAACTCCTCGATACTGGGGTTGATCGCATAGAGCAGCCTGTCGACGGGTTGGCCAAGCTGCAGTGGCCCGTTCAGTTCACGCAGGTAGGTCAGACGCACCTCGGCTATATCCCGGTCGCCGGCTTCCCGCGTGGCCAGCTCATCTACCGTGTGCACGCGATACAGGCGGCGCAGTTCACGGTACAGGTTGGCCTCGCTGTCCGCTCCGTCGAACTGCAAGTGTTCGCTGGCGATGAAGAACTCGATATTCTTGAAGGTCAGCAGCGCGCCGTCATGGCAGGTATGGCTGCCGTCTTCCTGGGTCAAGGCTTCGCTGGCCTGGATATTGAATAGCGCCCGATCATCCGCGTTGAGCAATGCCCTGACCAGCACCTTGCGCACCCTTGCACAGAACGCTACGCGAGTTTCGCCATTCTGGTAGGTGGAGGTGTTTTTCAATCGGCCTACAAGGGCGAGCAAGTCCTGGGCATCGCCTGCTTCCTCAAGTTGCTCCCAGGCGTCGCGCAGGGCTTCGTTTTCCACTTCTGATGCCTGGAGCCAGTCCGTGAGCCTGGGCGTATCTTCGATGCTCAGCCCCCCAAACTCGCCGCGATACTCGTTGAGCAGGTCCTCGTACCATGCATCAAGGGCATCGAATCTGAGTGTGTAGCTGCTCCTGCTCTCCGATGACACGCGTGCACGGTGAACCACATTCTCCGCCAATGGATTGCCGTGGAGGCCGATCGTGCTGATGAGCACGCTGTTATCGAGGTTTTCCATGACGAAGGGAGGCAGATCCCTGAGCTGGTTATCGCTCAGGTCCAGCATTTCCAGGGGTAAAAGGTGATTCACCCAGGTTGGCCAATGCTCGAGGCCCATTTCGTTGAGGTCAAGGCGCCGCAGCGACGGTATACGCGGGGCATTGACGATTGTGCCGGCGCGGTTGTTGCTGAGGTCCAGTACTTCGAGCCTATGCAGTGGCGCCAGCGCCTCCATGAAGTGCTGATCGATCTCCAGCCCGACATTGCGCAGTGCCAGATAGATAAGTTGGGCAGATTGCTGCAGCGCCATCGGCAGATCTTGTTGCGCCCGCACGAAAGTGTCCAGGGTCAGGCGGGTCATGCGAGGGAATCGACTGAGCAGATCTTGCAGTTGTGCGGTGGTGCCGCTGATGTTGTCGAGGCTGAGGTTGAGTACTCGTTCAGTGAAGAACGCGGGTAGCCGAGCCGGAAACAGATCCAGGGCAACGCCTGTGAGGCGTAGTGGAAGGCTGAGCTGGCTGGACTCCTGACCACTCCAGAACTGCCGCAGCGCCGTAGCGATGCGCATCCTGCCGGCCAGCACCGCCTGGCTGACCACTGTGGTCGAGGAGGAAGCATTGACGTAGTTGTCGAGAAGATCGTGCAGTTGTTGACGCAGTCCCAGTTGCTGACGCAGGCGCTCACGGAAAGCATCGGGCTGGTCCCATTCGAAGCGCGATCCAAAGCCGTCCTGGTTGAGCATCACGGACAGCATGTGTTCATGGCTGATGGCGTTGCCTTGCAGGAACAGCTGCGGGTGTTCGATGATGCCGAAGCTGGGTTCCAGCAAGAAGTGGGGTAGAAGCGTGATCTGGTTGTTGCGCAGGGAAATCTGCTGCATGCGGGACGCGGTGCTGAAGCCGAGCCCGTCTGGCCAGTGTTGCAACTGCATGTTGTCGAGGCCTAGATACGTCAGCCTCAAATCACTGAAGTCGGGCGGGTAGTCTTCAGAGAAGCGATTTCCGCTGAGGTCCAGGTGGCGCAGGTCGGTCAGGCTCGAGAGGCTTTCGATATCTGCCGTGGATATTTGAATGTTCTGGTGCGTCAGGCTAAGCGATTGCAGCGAGGGTAGCCGCTCTGCGATCAACGGCAAACTGAACTGGAACGGCGAAGGTGGTGCGTCTTGCCGGTAGGCGCGGCTGATTTCCAGCGTTCTCAGATTGGCGAATTGCCGCAGCAGGCTGTTCAAGCGTGGTGTGTGCTCGCGCACGCTTTCATAATGTTCAGGCAGGGTCTCGAGCAGTTGCAAGTCGCTTACGCTTGCGGTGAAGAAGGTCGGCAACCCAAGGGGAAAGTCCAGCAGTGACAAACGCTCCAGACGCAAGGGTACAGCCACGCTGTCGTTTACTGCAAAGGCGCGATCATACCAATGCTGGGTGATGGCATTCGCCATTTGCTCGAAGTCGTTGACGCTGTAGCTAGGCAGCACAGCCGCCATCTGCCGCCAGTTGCTCAGGCTGGACTGCAATTGGCTGCGTTGCTCCAACAGATTATCGAGCAGGTCGTTTATCGCGTTGCGATCGAGGTTGCGGTTTTCCAGTGCTGCCAGGGTCTGCTCGGCAGGACGTGGTGTGGGGGCGTACAGGCCGATCTGCCTGATCCTGGTGAGCAGTGCTTGCCTTGAAATGCTGGTGACACGCGGGCGAGTCCCGCCCAAGGGGTAGCCGATACGGCCATCGGCCAGGCGCATGGGCGAGCGGAAGCCTGGCTCCACTGGCTGCATACCCAATACCTGCCTCAGTGCTGGGCGTGGCAGCAAGTCAGCTTGCAGAACCAATACCTTGAGTGCCAGCTCGTCGTCGACCCCCAGCGCCGCGCGCTGAGCTTCGCTGAGCATTTCGAACAGGGCGCCATGCAATGCGACGTGGGCATTCAGCGGTGCATCGGGGGTTGCGCTGCGCATCAGTACGTAGCCGGCCTGGGCACTGATGATCGTTGGGCCCTCCGGAGCATCCGGACCGATGCGGGCACTTTCGCCGGGTGAGTACATGCGCTGTTCCAGGGTGATGCCGAGATCTGCTGGCCAGCCGGGTAATTGTTCAAGCGTATGCAGTACCAGGCGATCGGTGTCCCAGTTGCGCAACTGGTCCAGGTACAGCCCTTCGTAGGCCCGATTGAGCCTGATCTGCTGCTGGAGCAGACGGACTTCGTCGGCTACGCGCCTGGGAACCTTGCCGTTGCTCAGTTCGTCCAGCTCATTAGCGGTAACATGCTGCAGCAGTTCTTCTGCCACCGGGGTAGGGAGCTGCGGATAGCGCGTGTAGATCATCTCGGCGCCCGGTGCCTGGCTTGCGGGCAGGCTCCGGTATTGCTGCTGGAAGTCGGAGTGGACCGCCCCCGGCGCGGACTGCGAGCTTGCCTGTTCGATCCTGCGATACAAGTCGAAGCGGGCTAGCGTGTCTTGTAGTTGGCCGGGCAGACGCTGGTTTTCGCAGAGCACTTGGCGTAGCACATCCTCTTCTATATTGCTGACCCGCAAAATGCTCCGTGCGGTGACTTCGTCGAGCTCTCCGTTGCGAACCCCCGAGCGTCGCAACAGTTCGACCTCCTGCCATTGCTCGGGGCGATCCAGCGGGTGCAACCAGGTGCCGGCGCCATTGTGGCGTAGCGGAGGTTGGTAGGCGTTCTCCCGGGTAGGATGTTCGATGTGGTAACTATCGGCCTGCGCTGAGCGCACGGCCGAGTAAACCTGACCGTCCAGTTTCAGCCAGGTTCTGCCCTGATGATGACGCAGTCCCTGGTTGTCCAGCGGCAGCGTGTCGGGAATGTCGATGGACTGGGCATAGGGCCTGAGGTCGGCTCGCCAGAGCCTGGCCTGGCCATCCGACAGTTCCACATCTTCGAGTTCTTCGATGAATGAAGGTGTTTCCACTGGCATGGGTTCAGGTAAAGGCGTTGGCTCGCTCGATCCATCGACAGCAGCACCCAGACCGCCCCCGACCGCTTTGATGGCCAACGTGAACGCGGCCATCTCCGCCACGTTTTTCACCACGTCCAGCATGTACTGGTAAGCCTGTTGCTGATCGTCATGGGCCCAGCTTTCGATACCCTCGTAGACCTCGTAAGCCAGTTGCAGTGCACATATACCCAGCATGACCTCGCCGACCGCAGGTATGAAAAAACCGGCGATATTGAGTGTGGTCAGGGCCTTTTGCAGCAAGTGCTCGCGGTAATTTACCGCAGTGATGGTATCGATGAGGGTTGTGGGTATGGCGTGGAAGGCGGCGTCTTCTTCATGGCGGAAGACCTTTTCCGTGACCAGCCCCTGCAACAGGGAGCCACTCAACTGGCGTGTTTGCAGGTGCAACTTCGCCTGTGGATCTGCGCAGCGTTCGTGAGTGCCCTTCACCGTCAGCGTCAACGGCATCAACCGGTCCAGCAACTTGGCCTGCAGACGGGCCTTGTCGCGTTCTTTCATGCAGTGGTCGAGGTATCTGATGTCAGCGAGCAGGCGATCACGCAACCAGTGCTCGCATGCTGCCTGCGATTCGAATTCCCTTAGCGGTGTCTCGGGGTCGCCGGGAATGTAAAGCGCCGCTGAAGGCTCCCCATCGGCTGGCCTGTACTCGAACAGGCGCATATGGGTTAGTTGTACATCCCATAGCGAAATGACCCTGAACGCCAGGGTGGAGGATTGCACTGGAGCATCCAGAGGCAGCGCCAGGGCAGCCTCATAGAGGCTCTGGCTGATGTCGTTCTGCAGCCGGGCAAGGTGCAGGCTTTGCGTGAAAGTGCAGCGTTCGAGCTCGGCAATTTTCTCGAAGGTCGCCTGGTTGCTCGCGCCGGTCTTGATGTCGCTGTAGTAAATAGCCTGTAGTTTTGTCTGGTACTGGCCACCGATATCCAATTCACGGCACATGCGGGCAAACCGCTCGGGTGACATGTCGAGGGTATTGGAGACCGGTACTGTGCCCATGAACCCTTTGTGGTCGAGGATCACCGACTTCTTGAGCAGGGCATTGTCGTTGTCCATTCCACCGGGCTTGGCTGCCCCGGCTTCGAAGTTTCGCAACGCACTGTCCAGCAGTGAGCGGGGGGCGTGCTTGTAGGTCCCGACATCCTGTCCTGGTTGATCGTCGAGTTGCCTGACGTCCAGCAGGTAGCTGTTGGTGATGTCCACCTCGAAGCCGAAGGTTTCCTTGATGGCAGTACTCAACTGTTCTCTTGCGAATCCCTCCAGGTTTGGCAAGGAGTGATACAGGGTCTGTACCTGGGCCATGGCTGCTTGCAGGCGCGCATGCTCGGTTGCCAGTGCTTTGACGATGGCTGGTTGGGCCAGGCAAGTCTGTTCCAGTATCGCTGTACGTGTGCTCATTACCTGTTTCATCAGGGCATGAGTCGATGGCGGCGCGCTTTTCAACCAGTCGGGGGTTTTCCCGGAAATCAGCGCATACGGGATGTTGGTGTCTTTTTCCAAGGTCATGATGAACCCTATGCTAAGTGAAAGGTTCAGCGACTATGTCCAAGCGAGCAGCGCGCATGTGGTAGATAACTACGTTCTGTGGACCTTCGAACTTTGACGTTCGAAGGTACGAGAACATGCTCAAAGCACAATTCAGGTTTATGATGCCCAACGGCAGAATAATTCCCACACGGAGTGCGTAATGCAGACCTTGTACCCGCAGATCAAACCCTACGCCCGGCACGATCTGGCCGTGGAAGCACCGCATGTGCTGTATGTCGACGAGAGCGGTTCGCCGGAAGGTCTGCCGGTGGTGTTCATCCATGGTGGGCCTGGAGCCGGCTGCGATGCGCAAAGCCGCTGCTACTTCGATCCCAACCTGTACCGCATCATCACCTTCGATCAGCGTGGCTGTGGTCGCTCCACGCCCCATGCCAGCCTGGAAAACAACACCACCTGGCACCTGATCGAAGACCTGGAACGTATCCGCAAGCACCTGGGGATCGACAAATGGCTGCTGTTCGGCGGCTCCTGGGGGTCGACCCTGGCCCTGGCCTACGCCCAGACCCACCCCGAACGCGTTCATGGCCTGATCCTGCGGGGTATCTTCCTGTGCCGCCCGCAAGAGATCGAGTGGTTCTACCAGGCGGGCGCCAGCCGGCTGTTTCCTGACTACTGGCAAGACTACATCGCGCCGATCCCGGCCGAAGAGCGCGGCGACCTGGTCAAGGCTTTCCACAAGCGCCTGACCGGTAACGACCAGATTGCCCAGATGCATGCGGCCAAGGCCTGGTCCACCTGGGAAGGGCGAACCGCGACCCTGCGGCCGAACCCGCTGGTGGTCGATCGTTTCTCCGAGCCGCAGCGCGCGCTGTCGATCGCCCGTATTGAATGTCACTACTTCACCAACAACGCCTTCCTGGAGCCGGATCAACTGATTCGCGACATGCCCAAGATCGCCCACCTTCCGGCGGTCATCGTGCATGGTCGTTACGACGTGATCTGTCCGCTGGACAACGCTTGGGAACTGCACCAGGCCTGGCCGAACAGTGAGCTGAAGGTGATCCGCGACGCCGGCCATGCCGCTTCAGAACCCGGAATCACCGATGCGCTGGTGCGTGCCGCCGACCAGATGGCCCGGCGTTTGCTCGACCTGCCCCTGGAAGAAGCATGAAGGGTCTGCTGCAACGCGTGCGTGGCGCGCGGGTAGATGTCGAGGGCAAAACGGTCGGCGCCATCGACCAGGGCTTGCTGGTGCTGGTCGCGGTCGAGCCCGGTGATACCCGGGCTCACGCCGACAAACTGCTGCACAAGCTGCTTAACTACCGGGTGTTCAGCGATCCCCAGGGCAAGATGAACCTGTCGCTCAAGGATATTGGCGGCGGCCTGTTGTTGGTGTCGCAGTTCACCCTGGCCGCCGACACCCAGAACGGCCTGCGCCCGAGCTTTTCCACGGCAGCACCACCGACCCTCGGCGCCGAGCTTTTCGACTATTTACTGGCTCAGGCCCAGGTACTGCATGGCACGGTTGCCAGTGGTCAGTTCGGGGCTGACATGCAGGTGCATCTGGTCAATGATGGCCCCGTAACATTTATGTTACAAATCTGATGGCAAAAAACCCCTGTTTGCAGGAAAACAAGGGGTTTTGTAGCATAAATAGTTGGTTTGGCCTGATGCGTTGTCACGCCGCCTGCTGGATAATCGCGCGCTATGTGGACCTGCGTTCGTGGGTTCGTTTCACTCTGACTTGAGACTGTCCGGAACCGTTTGGGGAATCATTGCGCCCTTTCGGAGTCCGAACAGTGCTCGCCAACCTGGCATATGTCGCTGGCCGTTGGTTTATTGATCTGTTTTCGGCGAGGGTTGCTCGTGATTGTAAGTCCCTGTAATGCACCAAGAACCCCTGGCAATCGGCTGCGTAAAGCCTTGTTGACAGGCGCAACGCTGGTAGGCCTGTTCAGCGCTGGTCAGCTCTGGGCGTTCAACCTTGACGATGTTGCGGCCAAGGCGAAGGATCTTGCCGGGCAGAAGTACGAGGCGCCGAAAAGCAATCTGCCGGCTGTGTTCCGTGACATGAAGTACGGCGACTATCAGCAGATCCGTTTCCTCTCGGAAAAAGCCGAGTGGGCCAAGGACAAGACCCCGTTCAAGCTGTCCTTCTATCATCAGGGCATGCATTTCGACACGCCGGTGAAAATCAACGAAGTCACC
This sequence comes from Pseudomonas sp., assembly GCA_036643775.1. GTDB lineage: Bacteria > Pseudomonadota > Gammaproteobacteria > Pseudomonadales > Pseudomonadaceae > Aquipseudomonas. Next base: position 31,474 of record JAVXRI010000061.1, read on the forward strand.
GCGACCAAGGTCGAGGAAATCAAGTACGACCCGAGCCGCTTTGATTTCGGCAGTGTGCAGTTTGATCCCAAGGCCACCGAGAACCTCGGCTACGCCGGTTTCCGCGTCCTGTACCCGATCAACAAGGCCGACAAGCAGGATGAAATCATGACCCTGCTTGGCGCCAGCTATTTCCGCGTGGTCGGCAAGGGCCATGTCTATGGTCTGTCCGCCCGTGGCCTGGCCATCGACACCGCGCTGCCGTCTGGCGAAGAATTCCCGCGTTTTACCGAGTTCTGGATCGAGAAGCCAAAGGCTACCGACAAGCACCTGGTGATCTACGCACTGCTCGACTCGCCACGCTCCACCGGGGCCTACAAGCTGACCCTGCGTCCTGGCAGCGATACCATTGTCGACGTCAAGTCCAAGGTATTCCTGCGTGACCACGTCAGCCGCCTGGGCATTGCCCCGCTGACCAGCATGTTCCTGTTTGGCGGCAACCAGCCGTCGAAAGTGCTCAACTACCGTCCGGCCCTGCACGACTCCGAAGGCCTGTCGATCCATGCCGGTAACGGCGAGTGGCTGTGGCGTCCGCTGAACAACCCGAAACACCTGGCCGTGAGCAACTTCAGCGTCGAGAACCCGCGTGGTTTCGGCCTGCTGCAGCGTCAGCGCGAGTTCAGCCAGTTCGAAGACCTCGATGACAACTACCAGAAACGCCCAAGCGCCTGGATCGAGCCTGTCGGCGACTGGGGTAAAGGTACTGTCGACCTGGTCGAGATTCCGACCGCCGATGAAACCAACGACAACATCGTCGCGTTCTGGAGCCCGGAAAAGCTGCCGGAGCCAGGCACTCCATTCGAGTACGCCTACCGCCTGCACTGGACCATCGACGAATCCGAGTTCCACTCGCCGAACCTCGGCTGGGTCAAACAGACCCTGCGTTCGACCGGCGACGTCAAGCAATCCAACCTGATCCGCGAAGCTGATGGCACCGTCGCTTTCCTGGTCGACTTCGAAGGCCCGGTGCTCGCCAAACTGCCGGAAGACACCGCTGTACGTAGCCAGGTGAGCATTGGCGACAACGCTGAACTGGTCGAGAACAACCTGCGTTACAATCCGGAAATCAAAGGTTGGCGCCTGACCTTGCGGATGAAGGTCAAAGACCCGAGCAAGTCCGTGGAAATGCGCGCCGCGCTGCTGCGAGACGTTCCGGTCGAGCCTGCCAAGCCGGTTAAACAGGACAAAGCAGCGGCCAAGCCTGCCAAGGCCGAGAAACCTGCCGAGCAACCAGCCGCCGACGCGGCATCCACCACCGGAGTACCGGCCACCACCGAGCAGGTGTTGACCGAGACCTGGAGCTATCAGTTGCCTGCCGATGAGTAACTCTCAAGCACGGCCAGAATCGCTTGGCGAATACCTGGCCCACTTACCACTGAGCGATGAGCAGCGGGCAGAACTTGCCAGCTGCACCTCGTTCAGCGAGCTGCATCAACGTTTGTCGGCCCAGCCGGGCACTCGCGATGCCGAAGCCGTGCAGGCTTCGGTGGGTGAGCGCCTGACCCTGACCAGCGCCCAGGACATGCACGACGCCGAGATGCTTGCGGTGGATGGCAGCGGCCGGGTCTGCCTCAAGGCGACACCACCGATTCGCCGTACCCGGGTAATTCCCGAGCCATGGCGAACCAACATCCTGATCCGTGGCTGGCGCCGCCTGACCGGGCGCCGCAATGCCCCGGCCCCGGAAAAGCGCGAGCTGCCCAAGGCGCGCTGGCGCTGGGTCGGTTCTATGCGCCGCTACATTCTGCTGACGCTGATGCTCGGTCAGACCATTGTTGCCGGCTGGTACATGAAGGGCATCCTGCCGTACCAGGGCTGGTCGTTTGTCGATCTCGACGAAATCACCCGCCAGCCGCTGCTGCAGACCGCTACCCAGGTCTGGCCGTATGCATTGCAGACCAGCATCCTGATTCTGTTCGGCATCCTCTTCTGCTGGGTGTCGGCCGGTTTCTGGACCGCATTGATGGGCTTTCTCGAGCTGTTGACCGGCCGCGACAAGTACCGTATTTCCGGCAGCAGTGCCGGTAACGAGCCGATCGAGGCCGGTGCACGCACGGCAATCGTCATGCCGATCTGCAACGAAGATGTGCCACGGGTGTTTGCCGGCCTGCGCGCAACCTTCGAGTCGGTCGCCGCCACCGGTGACCTGGACCGCTTCGACTTCTTCGTGCTCAGTGACACCAACGACCCTGATATCGCTGTGGCTGAGCAACAGGCGTGGCTGGAAGTCTGCCGTGAGGCCAAGGGCTTCGGGCGGATCTTCTACCGCCGCCGCCGCCGCCGGGTGAAGCGCAAGAGTGGCAACCTCGACGACTTCTGCCGTCGCTGGGGTGGCGACTACCGTTATATGGTGGTCCTCGACGCCGACAGCGTGATGAGTGGCGAATGCCTGACCAGTCTGGTCCGCTTGATGGAAGCCAATCCCGATGCCGGGATCATCCAGACCGCGCCGAAAGCCTCGGGCATGGATACCCTGTATGCGCGCATGCAGCAGTTCGCGACCCGTGTCTACGGCCCGCTGTTCACTGCCGGCCTGCACTTCTGGCAACTCGGCGAGTCGCACTACTGGGGGCATAACGCAATCATCCGGATGAAGCCCTTTATCGAGCACTGCGCCCTGGCGCCGTTGCCGGGCAAGGGGGCTTTCGCCGGTGCGATCCTCTCCCACGACTTCGTCGAAGCGGCTCTGATGCGTCGCGCTGGCTGGGGCGTATGGATTGCCTATGACCTGCCGGGCAGCTATGAAGAACTGCCGCCGAACCTGCTTGACGAGCTCAAGCGCGACCGGCGCTGGTGCCACGGCAACCTGATGAACTTCCGCCTGTTCCTGGTCAAGGGCATGCACCCGGTGCACCGTGCGGTGTTCCTCACCGGGGTGATGTCGTACTTGTCGGCACCGTTGTGGTTCTTCTTTCTGGTGCTGTCGACCGCGTTGCTGGCGACCAACACCTTGATGGAGCCGCAGTACTTCCTCGAACCGCGCCAGCTCTATCCGTTGTGGCCGCAGTGGCACCCGGAGAAGGCCATCGCGCTGTTCTCCACGACCATCGTGCTGCTGTTCCTGCCCAAGTTGCTCAGTATCATCCTGATCTGGGCGAAGGGTGCGAAAGAGTTCGGCGGACGCTTCAAAGTAACGGTCTCGATGTTGCTGGAGATGCTGTTCTCCATGCTGCTGGCGCCGGTGCGGATGATTTTCCACACCCGTTTCGTACTCGCCGCGTTCCTCGGCTGGGCCGCGACCTGGAACTCACCGCAGCGTGACGATGACTCCACACCGTGGAGCGAAGCGGTGCGCCGCCATGGTCCACAGACTTTGCTGGGCGTGGCCTGGGCCTTGCTGGTGGCCTGGTTGAACCCGAGCTTCCTGTGGTGGCTGGTGCCGATCGTGGGTTCGCTGATGCTATCGATCCCGGTGTCGGTGATTTCCAGTCGGGTGCACCTGGGCTTGCGGGCCAAGGACGAGAGCCTGTTCCTGATTCCTGAGGAATACGCCACGCCGCACGAGTTGCTGGCAACCGACCAGTACACCCACGAAAACCGCTGGCACGCCATGCACGACGGTTTCGTCCGGGCCGTGGTCGACCCGCAGCAGAACGCACTGGCCTGTGCCCTGGCGAC
>JAVXRI010000062.1:0-33958 GCA_036643775.1 Pseudomonas sp.
TCAACGGTGGTGACTCCGGCCAGCCAGGTATCGAGTACCTGAGGGTTCTTTTTCAGCCAGGCTTTGGCGGCTGCATCGGGCTTCATCTTGTCGTCCAGAACGTTGCCCATCAGGGTGCTTTCCATGTCCAGGGTGAACGACAGGTTTTTCAGCAACTGCCCCACGTTGCTGCATTCCTGAACGTAGCCCTTGCGGGTGTTGGTGAGTACCGTGGCCTTGCCATATTCAGGGCCGAAGAAGTCATCGCCGCCGTCCAGGTATTTCATCTTGAAGCGGGTGTTCATCGGGTGCGGTTCCCAACCGAGGAACACCACCGCGGTGTCGCGGCGCTGCGCCCGTTCAACCTGCGAAAGCATGCCTGCTTCGCTGGACTCAACCACCTTGAAGCCGGCGTCTTTGAGGCCAAAGGCGTTCTTGTCGATCATGCTCTGGATGGTGCGGTTACCGTCGTTGCCGGGTTCGATACCGTAGATCTTGCCGTCCAGTTCTTTCTTGAACTTGGGAATGTCGGCAAAGGTTTTCAGGCCTTTGTCATACAGGGCCTGGGGCACCGCCAGGGTGTACTTGGCGTTCTCAAGGTTGGCCCGTACGGTTTCCACCGTGCCGGCATCGCGGTACTGCTTGATGTCGTTTTCCATGGTCGGCATCCAGTTGCCGAGGAACACGTCCATGTTCTTGCCATCGGCCAGCGACTTGTAGGTCACCGGCACCGAAATCATCGTGGTCTTGGTCTTGTAGCCCAGTGACTGCAGGACAACGCTGGTCACGGCGGTGGTCACGGTGATATCGGTCCAGCCGACATCGGAGAAGTTGACGGTATGACACTGCTCGGGCTCTGCGGCCTGGGCCAGCGGCACACTCAGTAGCGCGGCCAGCAATAGCGAGGGTGAACCTTTCATTCGATGGACTCCTGATGTTTTTCTCGGACGTCCCACGGGACCGCCGTGCTTTATGGTTTGCATTCGGTCGGACCTGACTATCGGGCGATAGCGGGACAGGTGCCGTGCAATCGAGTCGATACCGATCATCTAACAGCGAAATTCAAACGCCTACAGGGTGCGTCGTATCCAGTACAGACAGGGTCGCATCCAGTGTCGATGAGGTCGTTTACAGATTTATCGCACCCTGTAAACGCGGTTTTGATGTCTCTGCACCGCAAAAAAACGGCGCAGAAACGGTCGTGACAGCTGGCGGCGTTGCTGGGCAAGAACGCGTCGGTTGCAGACGTCAGAAGTCCGGTCAAAAGCCTGATGATGCGCGAATTCGGCGGATTGCCGCCTATTTAGCGTAGCAGTTGCAACGCCCTTGGCTTGGGTTGCGGGTGGCTGCTCAATCAGGAGGTATGCGGCATGGCCATCAGTGTGTTCGACCTGTTCAAGATCGGCGTCGGCCCATCCAGTTCCCATACCGTCGGGCCCATGCGTGCGGCGGCGCTGTTCGTCCAGGGGCTGGGTGAACGCGGCGAGCTGGAGCGGGTGCAGCGCGTCGAGGTGCGGTTGTACGGCTCGTTGTCGGCCACCGGCATCGGTCACGGCAGCGACAATGCGGTGATCATGGGCCTGATGGGCGAGTGGCCGGACGCAATCGATCCGTCCCAGATCGGCCCTCGCATTGCCGCACTGCGCGAAACAGACACCTTGCTGCTCGATGGGCGCCTTGCGGTCGGCTTTGTCTGGACGCGCGATATGCTGCTGCTCGACGAAAACCTGCCGTACCACCCCAACGCCATGACCCTGATCGCCGAAGGCCCGGCTGGTGAGCTGCATCGCGATACCTATTACTCGGTCGGCGGCGGCTTTGTGGTCGATGCGGCCCAGGCTGCAAGCGGCGTGCTTGACGCTGACAACACTGTACTCCCGTACGATTTCAACAGCGCCGTGGAGCTGTTGGAGTTGTGCAAGAAAAACGACCTGCGCGTGTCGCAACTGATGCTGGAAAACGAGAAGGCCTGGCGCAGCGAAGCGGAGATTCGTGCCGGGCTGTTGAAGCTCTGGCATGCCATGCAGGCGTGTGTCGAAAACGGCCTCAAATACGAAGGCATCCTACCCGGCGGACTCAACGTCAAACGCCGCGCGGCCAAGCTGCATCGCAGTCTGCAAGAGCTGAACAAGCCGAATGTGATCGGCTCGACCTTGAGCGCCATGGAGTGGGTCAACCTCTATGCCCTGGCGGTCAACGAAGAAAACGCGGCTGGTGGGCGCATGGTCACGGCGCCGACCAATGGCGCGGCGGGGATCATTCCGGCGGTGCTGCATTACTACATGCGCTTTAGTGACGAAGTCAGCGAAGCCTGCGTGGTCGACTTCTTTTTGGGGGCGGCGGCGGTGGGCATCTTGTGTAAGAAAAACGCGTCGATTTCCGGTGCCGAGGTCGGTTGCCAGGGCGAAGTCGGTTCGGCGTGTGCGATGGCCGCTGCGGGACTTGCCGAAGTGCTCGGCGCGACGCCGGGGCAGCTGGAAAATGCCGCTGAAATCGGCCTGGAACATAACCTCGGGCTCACCTGCGATCCGGTCGGTGGGTTGGTCCAGGTGCCATGCATCGAGCGCAATGCCATTGCCGCAGTGAAGGCGATCAACGCCGCACAGATGGCTTTACGTGGCGACGGCGAGCACTTCATCTCGCTCGATCGGGTGATCCGTACCATGCGCGACACCGGCGCCGACATGCATGACAAATACAAGGAAACCTCACGCGGTGGCCTGGCGGTCAGCGCCATCGAATGTTGATCCGGCCTGCGCCGTTTATGCCCATGCGTGCCACCTTTTAGCGCGCGCTCCGCTATCCCCTCCGTAAACAGCTGTCACCCCGGCCACTGGCGCCTGGGGTGACACATCGTTGATGTCGTTTCTGGGCATCCTTCCCACAAGTGCTACCGAATTGCTCATGTTTCCTACGCAGCGGCGCTAGGACGCTTGTTTGCGTTTAAAGCGAGGCTTCGCAACAAAGGCCACTTAGACGCTGCGCGACGTCGTTTTTGGGTTTTGTTGAATGCCCATTCAATTTCAGGCATGGCATTTGCGTTGTGATTGGTAAAGCCCCTGCATTCGAATCGGGGCCGTGACAAAAAAAGCCCGTGCCTGCCTGAGGCGCACCCTGCATTGTGTGAGGAGATACCGCGATGACGTCGTACAACTCCGGGACCCCAACCCAGAACCGCACACCACAATCCATCGGCTTCCTGCTGCTGGACAACTTCACCCTCATCTCTCTGGCGTCTGCGGTCGAACCGCTGCGCATGGCCAACCAGCTTTCCGGCCGTGAGCTGTATCGCTGGAGTACCTTGAGCGTGGACGGTGGTCAGGTCTGGGCCAGCGACGGCTTGCAGATCACCCCGGATGCGGCCATGCACAAGGCACCGCCCATGGACACCGTGATTGTCTGCGGCGGTATTGGCATTCAGCGCACAGTCACCCGCGAACACGTGACCTGGCTACAGAGCCAGGCCCGCCAGTCACGGCGCCTGGGTGCGGTATGTACAGGCAGCTGGGCACTGGCCTGCGCCGGCCTGCTCGACGGTTTCGATTGCAGCGTGCATTGGGAATGTCTGGCGGCTATGCAGGAAGCCTTCCCGCGGGTAAGCATGAGCACCCGCCTGTTCACCCTCGACCGTAACCGGTTCACCAGCTCTGGCGGTACCGCGCCGCTGGACATGATGCTGCACCTGATCAGCCGTGATCATGGCCGTGAACTGTCGGCGGCGATTTCCGAGATGTTTGTCTACGAACGCATTCGCAACGAACAGGATCACCAGCGCGTGCCGCTCAAGCACATGCTCGGTACCAATCAGCCGAAGCTGCAGGAAATTGTCGCGCTGATGGAAGCCAACCTGGAAGAGCCGATCGACCTCGACGAGCTGGCTGTGTATGTCGCGGTGTCGCGTCGCCAGCTTGAGCGTCTGTTCCAGAAATACCTGCACTGCTCACCGTCGCGCTACTACCTGAAGCTGCGCCTGATTCGTGCCCGGCAATTGCTCAAGCAAACGCCGATGTCGATCATCGAAGTGGCTTCGGTGTGCGGCTTTGTCTCCACGCCGCACTTCTCCAAGTGCTACCGCGAGTACTTCGGCATTCCACCGCGTGACGAACGCGTGGGCTCCAATACGGCGCAACAGGTGGCAATGATGCCGATTCCGCAGGCACTGGTGCTGTCGCCGTTGGCCGGGCCGATGTCGGCGTTGAGCCAGGCGCGCAATGAGTCGACGTTTGCCAGCGTACGCCTGTAACTGAAGGCTCTTCGGGCCTTATCGCCGGCAAGGCCGGCTCCCACAATCGATCAGAACATGCGGTCCCTGTGGGAGCCGGCCTTGCCGGCGATGGGGTCAGCCGCGATTGCTGTTGAATTGCGCCAACGCCGGCAACAGCTGCCGTTCGATCGCCTGACGCACTGCCGGCAAGATGGTCGCATTGCCGGTGTACATCTGCTCGACCATCCCCTTCAGGGCCTTGGCCCGCGGCTCACTCAATCCACGCACCGCGTACTCGCAGGCCTGTTCGGCGCTGGCGTCGGACGGCATCTCGAAACCCAGGGCGCGCAACTGGCCCAGCAGGTCGTCTTGATCAATCAAATCCGCATGCATCATGGTTGTTGTCCTTGTTTGCAGGTGTGATCGTCAGTCGATTCTGTGGGCACAGGTGCAGGGCGGCAAGGACAGAATGTCGCAATGGCTGCTTTACCTAAGAACAGGTCGTTTTCGGGTAAATCTAGCGCCCGGAAAGTCACCACACCGAAGCCATTCACCGCATTGTAGGATTTGGTTGCCCTCGCTCGTGACAGTGGATGTTACTCGCTCTTGGCCCGCCAACTATCATTTTTGTCAGTAGACGCTCCTTTGTTAGTTTTATTACTCTCGTTGAATACAAAAACGGAGGGTAAGTTATGTTAACGGCTACTCACAGTTGGCTTTATTATATACCTCTATGGCTTTTCATGGCTGGAGGTGTCACGGTCGAAAGTGCGGTAGGTGCCGAAACAATTTTGGCGGTTCCTGGGTGTGAGCAAACCACCACAAATGATTTTTCCAGGTACATTACACCTGGTTGGCAGCAATTTTCTGGCAATCGGCAGCGCGTATTGTTAGCGTCCGACCCACAGCCGTACAGAGTATTTACCCAGAGGTCAACATACAAAGAAGAGTTCAACGAAAGTCGGTGGAAGAGTGTGATCGGTTCTGCTTCTTCAACGATTGTCAGCGAGATTCAGGGACAGACTTATGCAACGGTTACACCGCTTCTTGTAAATGGTGATATGACTGAATTTGGTCATGGCAAAGAGCGCGAATCAATGCAGGCGATGATGAATCATATAGTCTCTAAACAGCCCGGTGCCGTGATGTTGCCGGGGTTGGGTAATCATGACTATGATCAAAATGTCGGCGAATGTGCCAATAATGGCTGTGCGCGTGATGCCGTCTGCGATCAAATTGCATGGAGCCAGGCGATAAAAGACAAGTCCAGTGGTGTCAGCTTCGACTACAAATGGGATAGGGGGTCGAGGACCCACTCTGGTTCGCTTGCCTATTCACTGGATATCGGAAAATTGCATATTGTTCAGCTCAATACCGAACCGACGTATACCGTAAATTTTTCAACGGGTGGATTCGGGGTCCCAGGGGACAAGACATATTTCACCATCACCTCTTCGCTTGATTGGCTAGCGAGAGATCTGCGTGAGGCAAGTGCTAGGGGGCAGTACTCAATCGTCAATATGCACAGGCGACATGGGTGGAAAAACAATGCCGCTAAAGACGGTCGCTTCAAGGAGATCATTGAGGCAAATAAGGTAATTGGAGTATTTGCTGGGCATCTTCATGGTGTTTTGGGTAAGGCGAATAACATTGGTAAAGTACCAGTGTTTCAAACCGGCGGTATGCTCAATGAAGCATTGATGAGTCTGAACTTGAAGTGGGATACCAATATGGCGGAGGTTCGTTGGCGAGTTGCGAAGGGCGCTTCCAACAGCTATATATACAATATTGATACACTGGTGGAGGTTTCGCCGCCGGTCCCGCCCTCACCGATTACCATTATATTATATAAGAAGGAGAATTACCAAGAACAGATCTGCGAATATGTTGCGATACCCCATCACATTCGCGAATTCAAGGAAGGTGGGGAGTGTGGCGAGGTGCGCAACGAAGCCAGATCGATGAAGGTCAAAGGCTTCAGAGGCGACTTGGGCTATAAAATTACACTGATGTCGGTACCCTTTGCCGTGGATTTCTTCCAGGGGGAATACACGGGTGACTTTGGTGTACCTGTCCTGCAGCGTTCTGCGGCAGGGTCTCTCCCTGCGGGAATTAGCAGAGGGAACAATCAGTTGTGGAAAGGTCTCACTAGAGTCTCCGTAACTTCTTCGTCAACCGCCAGCGAAGAAGTTAATTGACTTCATCTAATAACTACTGTGTCTCCAGTGTTTTATCCAGGAGCGGGCTAGCCCGCTCCGCTGTTCTATTATCAGGAGCGTAATTTCATCACACGGGCAACCCGTTGTGGCGTAGGGAAGTTAGGTTGTTTGTCGATCAACCCCTGTAGCAACGCAACGTTAACTTCCTCAAACGGCGCCGACTTCGGCCCCGCCAGATCCACATGCAGCAGCATCTGCTCACTCGCCGCTAGCGCCTCATCAAACCCCGCCCGATGCAAGCTGTGATACAGGTGCAAGCGCTTGCGATCAAAGCCGATGATTTGCGTCTGCACCCATACCTCGGTGCCGAGCTTCACTTCGTGCAGGTAGTTGATGTGCGCCTCCAGGGTAAACAGAGAATGCCCACTCTGCCCGCGGCTATCGGCATCCAGGCCGATCTGCTCCATCAGCGCATCGGTGGCGTAGCTGAAGATCAGCAGGTAATAGGCATCGCGCAAGTGCCCGTTGTAATCGACCCAGTCCTGCTGGACCGGGGTGCGATAGGTGATCAATGCTGGCATCGAACTCTCCTCAATCGCCAAAAGCCATGCCGTGCTTGGCCTTGGTGGTTTTCACCGCTTCGAGCACGGCCAGCAGGCAATCATCACGATAGCGCTCCAGCGAACTGATGCTACGTTCGCCCAGTTGCTCACTGGTGCCTTCGACCACGGCGTCGATCAGACCCTCAGTCAGTTCCGGTGCTGGTAGATAGGTCCAAGGTAGTTGCAGTGCCGGGCCAAACTGCGCCATGAAGTGACGCATACCTGCATCGCCACCGGCCAGCGTGTAGGTGAGGAAGGTGCCCATGAACGACCAGCGCAGGCCGGCACCGAAACGGATTGCGTCGTCGATCTCGCCGGTGCTCGCCACACCGTCATTGACCAGGTGCAGCGCCTCGCGCCAGAGTGCTTCGAGCAGGCGGTCAGCGATAAAGCCGGGGACTTCCTTGCGCACGTGCAGCGGGCGCATGCCCAGGGCGGTGTAGATGGTTTTTGCCGCCTCGATCGCTTCCGGCGCGGTGTTGCGGCCGCCGACGATTTCGACCAGAGGCAGCAGGTACACCGGGTTGAACGGGTGACCGACCACACAACGTTCAGGATGGCTGGCCGACTCGTAGAACTCGCTGGGCAGCAGCCCCGAAGTGCTTGAGCCGATGATCGCGTCGGGCTTGGCTGCAGCGCTGATCTTGCTGTGCAGGTCGAGCTTGAGGTCGAGGCGCTCGGGGGCGCTTTCCTGGATGAAGTCGGCATCGCGCACGCATTCTTCGATCGTGGCGACAAAGCGCAAGCGATGCTGTGCAGCGCCGGGTGCCAGGCCTTGCTTTTCCAGAGCTGGCCAGGCATTGGCGATGCGTTGGCGTAACGCTGCTTGCGCACCGGGTGCCGGGTCCCAGGCCACTACATCCAGGCCGTGAGCCAGGGCGCGGGCTACCCAGCCGCTGCCGATTACACCACTGCCCAGCGCCGCAAAAGTCTTGATCTCGGTGATAAAACGCATGTTCAACTCCTCTAATCAGCGACGGGTCAGGTTCATTTTCGCGCGGCCTTCGGCAGGGGTGAGCACCCGTGCTCCGAGACGGCTGAGGATTTCCGTGGCGCGTTCGACCAGTTGGCCGTTGCTGGCCAGCACGCCCTTGTCCAGGTACAGGTTGTCCTCCAGGCCTACGCGCACGTTGCCGCCGAGCAGCACGGCTTGCGCGGCCATGGGCATTTGCATGCGGCCAATGCCGAAACCGGCCCAGGTGACACCCGCAGGCAGGTTGTCGACCATGGCTTTCATGGTCGCGGTATCGGCCGGCGCGCCCCAGGGAATGCCCAGGCACAGCTGGAACAGCGGGTCGTCGAGCAGGCCTTCCTTGATCATTTGCTTGGCGAACCACAGGTGGCCGGTATCGAAGATTTCCAGCTCGGCTTTGACCCCCAGTTCAGTGATGCGCCTGGCGCCGGCGCGCAGTTGCGCCGGAGTGGAAACATAGATGCTGTTGCCATCGCCAAAGTTGAGGGTGCCGCAGTCCAGAGTGCAGATTTCCGGGAGCAAGGCTTCGACGTGGGCCAGACGCTCCAGCGGGCCGATCAGGTCGGTGCCGGCACCGAACTCCAGGGGTGTTTCGCCCGGGCCGATCTCCAGGTCACCGCCCATGCCGGCGGTTAGGTTGACGATGATGTCCACATCGGATTCGCGGATGCGTTCCATCACTTCGCGGTACAGCGCGACATCGCGGCTGAAGCGCCCGGTTTGTGGGTCGCGGACATGGCAGTGGACGACGGTGGCACCGGCTTTTGCCGCTTCCACGGCGGCTGCGGCGATTTGTTTGGGGGTGACAGGGACCAGGTGGCTCTTGCTGGCGGTGTCGCCGGCGCCGGTCAGGGCGCAGGTGATGATGACGTCGTGGTTCATGATGGGGTCCTTGAGGGATAGGTTGCGGGCTTTTCGCGGCGGTCCGGCGTCCCGGTGAATCCGCTCCTACAGGGAGCGGCGCTGTTCCCTGGTCGGCGTAGGAGCGGATTTACCGGGACGGCGGTCCGCCGCGAGGCGATCTGTCAGTTAGCACTGAGCTTGAGGTTGTCGGCAGCCGGTTTGCCATCGAAGGTAGTCACCCCCTCAAGCCAGCGTTCCTGGTCTTCAGGGTGATCCTTGAGCCACTGGCGGGCGGAGGCCAGGGCATCCTTGTGATCGAGCAGCGGTTGCATCATGCGGCTCTCGTCTTCGGCGGTGAATTTCAGATTGGTCAGCAGGCGATTGGCATTCGGGCAGCGTTCGGCGTAATCCGGGGCCGTGACCGTCCACACTGTGGCGCGGCCTTCGTCCGGGCCCAGGGCGTCTTCGCTGCCGCTCAGGTAGGCCATGTCGAGGTTGACGTTCATCGGGTGCGGCGCCCAGCCAAAGAACACCACGGCTTCATTGCGCCGCACGGCGCGGTCGACGGCGGCAAGCATCCCGGCCTCGCTGGATTCGACCAGCTGGAACTTGCCCAGGCCGAACTGGTTCTTGCTGATCATTGCCTTGATCTGGGTGTTGGCGCCGGAGCCGGGTTCGATACCGTAGATCTTGCCGCCCAGTTCCTTTTCAAACTTGGCGATGTCGGCGAAGGTCTTCAGGCCCTTGTCGGCCAGGTACTTGGGCACGGCGAGGGTGGCGCGAGCGTCGTTCAGGCTCGGCTGGTCGAGGACCTTGACCTGCTTGGCGTCGATGAAGGGAGTGATGGTCTGGGTCATGATCGGGTTCCAGTAGCCGAGGAACATGTCCAGACGCTGATCACGGATACCGGCGAAGATGATCTGTTGCGAGGCACTGGTCTGCTTGGTCTTGTAGCCCAGGCCGTCGAGCAGCACCTGGGTCATGGCGCTGGTGGCCATCACGTCGGTCCAGTTGACCACGCCAAGGCGCACATTCTTGCAAACGGCCGACTCTGCGGCCCATACGTTGGTGCTGAGGATTGCGGTACCGACGAGCGTCAGCAGGCTACGGCTGATCAATCTGTTCATGGTGGCTCCTCCAACGGCAGTTCTAATTGTTATAGGGGCGGCCTCTGCGTGCCGTGTTGATCAAACTACGCGCACCCCAAGCGGAAAATGCGCACCCTGGCGACCAGCACTTGCACAGTGGCGACCTGCAAGGTATTAACCGCAGACCCGTGGCCGTCGAGTCGTTCGCTATGCCCCAGGATTTCTACTTTCTGTTGCTCCCCGGTTTTTCCGCGATCGGCTTTATCTCGGCGATCGAGCCGCTACGGGTGGCCAACCGCTTTCGCGGCGGGCTGTACCGCTGGCAGGTGTTGAGCATAGAGGGCGGGGCGGTGCCGGCCAGCAATGGCATGTCGGTCAACGCCGATGGCGCGCTGCAGCCACTGGCCAAGGGTGCAACCCTGCTGGTGGTGGCCGGGTTCGAGCCGCTGGGCAGTTACAGCCCGGTACTGCAACACTGGTTGCGCAAGCTCGATCACGAGGGCGTTGTACTCGGCGGCATCGACACCGGGACCGTGGTGCTGGCCGAAGCCGGCCTGCTTGAGGGGCACCGGGTGACCCTGCACTGGGAAGCACTGGAAGCGTTCAAGGAGTCTTATCCACAGCTGCAGGCGACCCAGGAGCTGTTCGAAGTCGATCGACGGCGTATCACCTCGGCTGGCGGCACGGCATCAATCGACCTGATGCTCGACCTGATTGCCCAGGCTCATGGGCCGGAGCTGGCGATCCAGGTGTCCGAGCAGTTTGTGCTCGGGCGCATTCGCCCTCGTCAGGACCACCAGCGCATGCAGATCGCCTCGCGCTATGGCATCAGCAACAAGAAGCTGGTGCAGGTGATCGGCGAGATGGAGCGCAACACCGAGCAACCGCTCAACACCCTGGTGCTGGCCGATTCCGTGCAGATTACCCGGCGTCAGCTGGAGCGCCTGTTCCGTCTGTACCTGCACGACACTCCCAGCGGCTTCTACCTGCGCCTGCGCCTGGACAAGGCGCGGCAACTGCTGCGCCAAACCGGCATGAGTGTGCTGGAGGTGAGTATTGCCTGCGGTTTTGAATCGGCGTCGTATTTCACCCGCTGCTACCGGGCGCGTTTCGAGCGCTGCCCCCGGGAAGACCGCAAACCGCAGGCTGCAACAGTCAGCGGCGGGTGAGCAGCAGGGCGCAGGCGCTTTTGTAGGCCTCGTGCTGGTATTTGTTCAGCGAGGCGGGCGGCTCGATGTTGTGCTTCTTGGCCTGGGCGCTGACGGTCTGCGGGGAAACCAGTGCCACTTCGCACTGCTCCAGCAACTGCAGGATGCCTTCGATCTTGAAGGTGGTGGGGCCGCCGGCGAAGTCGCCTTTCTTGCTGCGCTTTTTGATGGCCAGGTGGGTGATGCCGTGCTCGGTGACAAACTGCCGGGACTGGGTAGCAAAGGCTTTGACGTTGTCTGCCAGGTCGTCGTCTTCCAGTGCGATTTTTTTTGTTGGCAGCACCAGGTGGGCCGGGCTTCCGGCCTCCAGTGCGACCACGGCCAACAGGGCATCACTACCCTTGATTTCGATTCCGCAGACTTTCATTCATACCTCGGGGCAGGGGTTATTGCAGGCCAAGCGATTGCAAGTATTCGGAGCGATCGTCGCTGCGCTGGGCCAGGCAGGTGTTCTGCGCGACCTCAAAGGCTTGGCTGCCAGGTTTCTCGGCATAGGTCTCGACCTTGCAGTCGGCATCGCGCAGCTGTTGCCAGACGGTCTGTGCGTCACGCAGGCGCTTGCTCAGTTCGGCGATCTGCGCCGGCTGGCCGCTGTATTGCTCCTTGACGCGATCGAGCTGGTCGTTGAAGGCGGCAGCCAGCTCGCGCTCAGCACTCTGACGGCTGTAGCGGGCGCATTCATAGGCCTGTGGATCGGTTTCGACGTTGTCGCACGGCGTGGCGCTCTCGTCCTCTTGGGCCTGGGCGCCAAACGCCAGCAACACCAGGGCCAGCCCTACCATCGATCTCATCTGCGACATCCTCCAGAACCAACGCGAACCAGGGCGCAGATTCTCGCTCAGCGCCACAGCAAAGAACAGGGTAGCCGCTGAAGCTGTAAAAAAGCATGCAGTTCAGATGAACACTTATTCACAGACTTGCAGGGGCTGGGTCCATAAACTCGGCCATTGGCCGTTATTTTTACTCTTCAACCCTTCGACACCCTCTGGAAACGCCATGGAAAGTGCGGGACTGCTCAAGGTATTACTGGTCGAGGACGACCTGAAGCTGGCCGGCCTGGTGGCGCATTTTCTCAGTGAACACGGCTTCGACGTGCACTGTGTGCATCGCGGCGACGAAGCGCTGGACGCGTTTCTGACCTTCAAGCCTGCGCTGGTGGTGCTCGACCTGATGTTGCCCGGTCTCAGCGGTTTGCAGGTGTGCCGGGCGATCCGCAGCCAGGCGGCAACGCCGATTGTCATCCTCACCGCCCGTGAGGACGACCTTGACCACATTCTGGGCCTTGAGTCTGGTGCCGACGACTATGTGATCAAGCCCATCAAACCCCCGGTGCTGCTGGCCCGCCTGCGTGCCTTGCAGCGGCGCAAGGGCAGCGATACTCCCGGGCGCGACAGCCTGGAGTTCGGACGCCTGAGCGTCGACCGCGCCAGCCGTGAAGCGCGCCTGGGCGATAGCCTTATCGAGTTGAGCACCATGGAGTTCGAGTTGCTGTGGTTGCTGGCAAGTTCGGCCGGGCAGATTCTCTCGCGTGACGACATCCTCAACCGCATTCGCGGCATCGATTTCGATGGCCTGAACCGTAGTGTCGACGTCTATGTCAGCAAGCTGCGCGCCAAACTGCATGACAACCCCCGGGAGCCGGTGTGCATCAAGACCATCTGGGGCAAGGGCTACCTGTTCAATCCCTTTGCCTGGGAGCTGTAGATGCTGCGCCTGTTCCTTGGCCTGTACATTACCCTGGTACTCGGTTTTGCCTTGTCGATCACGGCAGTCGATCATGTCTTTACCTGGGTGCTCAGCGGGCCGCTTGAGCTGTACCACCGTGAAGCCGTGCGCGGCCCGGCCTACAGCCTGGTGGAGCAATTGCGCCCACTGGAAGCCGGGGCGCGCCCGCAGAAACTCGCCGAACTGCAACCGCACTATGGCCTGGGACTGAAGTTGGTCGAGGCCGGCCAGTTGCAGCTCGACAAACGTGAGCAAGCATTGCTGGCCAACGACCAGCTTGTGGTGCGTAAAGACTTCACGCAGTTCATCGCCTCCATCGATGGCGGCCCGCAAGTGCTGAGCATTGACCTGCCTGCAGAGCCCGAACTGACCGAGGCCTACACCATCGGTGCCTACGCCATGCTTGCCGGCCTGATCGCCATTGCCCTGTTCTTCTGGGTGCGCCCGCACTGGCTCGATCTTGAGCGCTTGCGCCTGGCGGCCCAGCGCTTTGGTGATAACGACTTGCGCTCGCGTATCCACCTGTCGCGCCGTTCGAACATCCACGAACTGGCCGAGCACTTCAATCAGATGGCCGGACGTATCGAGGGGCTGATCGCGAACCAGCGCGAACTGACCAATGCGGTATCCCATGAACTGCGCACGCCCATTGCCCGGCTGACCTTTGAACTTGAGCAACTGCGCCGGCTGTCGCACCAGGACGTCTGCGGTGCGCTGATCGACGACATGCACGCCGATCTGGGCGACCTGGAGGAAATGGTCTCGGAGCTGCTGACTTACGCGAGCCTTGAGCGCGGCGCCACCGAGATCAAGCGCGAAACTATCCAGGCTGCCAACTGGATCGACAGTGTGTTGGGGGCCGTGGCACTGGAGGCGGAGTCTGGGGGTATTGAGCTTGTGCTGGATGGCTGTACGGTGGAGACGATCCGTATAGAGCCACGCTTCATGGCCAGGGCGGTGATCAACCTGCTGCGCAACGCCATCCGCTATGCCGAGCGCGAAGTGCGGGTGCGTCTGGATCGTGAGGGCGAGTGGTACCGGATTGTGGTGGAAGACGACGGCCCGGGCGTGCCTGTCGACGCCCGGCAGAAAATCTTCGAACCGTTCTCGCGCCTGGATGCCAGTCGTGACCGCCGTACCGGCGGCTTTGGCCTGGGTCTTGCCTTGGTTCGCCGAGTGTCGCAATGGCATGGCGGCCAGGCCGATGTGCGCGATGCCGACGCTGGCGGGGCGCTGTTTGTATTGACCTGGCCCCATGACGAAACCTGAGCCTCAGAACTGTACAACGGTATTAGCCGGCGGACTGCGCTCGAAGCGGTAGCCCAGAACCCTTAGCCCGTCGTTGTAGCGGCTCAGGGTGTTGCCCTGGTCCTGGCCGCTGCCAGCCAGCAGGGCATGTTCGGCGTCCAGCGGCTGGATCACGAATTCGATCAGGCTTTCTCCGGCCCGACGCCCTTGCGCCAGCAACAGCCCCTGTTCGATGCGCAGGTTCAGGCCATCGAGCAGGGGCGTTGTGTCGCCTGGGCTCACCAGCCGATAGCGGCCAACGCTGTCGTGCCACGCGGCTGACAGGGGAACGGGCTCTATGCGCTGACCCAGCGGTAAGGTCTGGCCGTGGCGCTGGACCACCAGTACCCGTTTGTCTTCGACGCTCACTACATTCAATTGCAGTTGCTCAAGCTTGCCCAGGTCCAGAGCCCAGAGATCCAGCAGTTTCTTTACCGGGCGCAGCCAGCCATCGCTGTCGCGCAGCAGTTCGACGCGCTTGCCGGCCAGCTCGGCGAACAGGCGCTGACGCTCATCGGTGATGCGCACCACACCCAGCTGGCTGGTGTAAATCCCGGCTACGCGCTGGCGCTCGTCGGCATTCGGCACCTTAGCGGCTGTCAGGGGCGGCAGGCGGTAGGTGCAGTCATCCAGGCAGCCCGGCTGGCCGCCCTGGGCCTGCAGCATCAGGCGCAAGGCCTGAGTCGCCAGGTCACTGACCAGCGCCTCGGCAGTGTCTGCATTGGCCATGACCACCACCGCCAATTGTTGCTCGGGCAGCACGCGCAATTGCGCGGCAAAGTCGCCGGTCGAGCCGCTGTGCTGCCACTGCGCAAGGTTTGACCCGATGTGCGGATCACCACAGGGACCCAGGTACCAGGCGAGACCGACTGGGCAGTCGAAATCCATTGTGCTGGTTCGGTTCTGCTGACTGAACATGGCCT
Source organism: Pseudomonas sp. (assembly GCA_036643775.1). Classification (GTDB taxonomy): domain Bacteria; phylum Pseudomonadota; class Gammaproteobacteria; order Pseudomonadales; family Pseudomonadaceae; genus Aquipseudomonas. The sequence goes on from JAVXRI010000062.1 coordinate 14,992, forward strand.
GGATCGACGCCGGGCTCAGTACCTGGCGGCCGTTGTAGCGGCCGTCGGCAAACAGCATCTGAACGAACTGGCCGACCTCCTTGGGTGTTGTCCACAGCCCGCCAGCGGGTAGGTCACGGATCTGCGCATCGATGCTGCGTTGCCCTTGCAGGTAGCCGCGGGATCGGAACGGCTCTAGCTCGCTGTTGCCTACAAAACCTGAGTGCTTCATGCCCAGGGGCTGCAACAAGTGCTGCTGCAGGCGGGTTTCGAAGGTTTGCCCACTGCTACGCTCGATGGCTGCGCCCAGCAGGGCAAAACCCAGGTTGGAATACACCGTGCGGGTACCGGGCGGGTTGCTCAGCCATAGCCCGGAAGCTTTTTGCGGCAGGTCTTTCAATGGGTCGCTGCTGCGCAGGCGTGGCAGGTATTCGCTGGGTAGGCCGGCCTGGTGGCTGAGTAGCCGACGTAGGGTCACAGCGCTGTTGGCGCTGTGTGCGTCGGCGTGAAAGCGCGAACGCACACGAAACTCTGGCAGGGTCTGCGACAACGGCGCATCGAGTGCCAGGTGCTGCTGCTCGACCAGTTGCAGGGTGGCGCTGGCGGTGAACAGCTTGGACAGGGAGCCTGCCCGAAACGCGGTATTGGGCGTCACGCGCATTTGCAGGTCCTGGTCGGCCAGGCCAAAGCCTTCGGCCCACACCAGCGTCTGGCCATCGATCAGTGCCAGCGACAGCCCCGGTACATGGTTTTTGTCCATCAGCGTGGGGATGCGTTGGCGCAACTGCTCGATCACTGCCTGATAGTCGCCTTGGCGAATCACTGGCTGTGGCTGCGGGGCGCGTTCGCCGCAGCCACTGGCCAAGGCCATCAAGGTTAACAGCAGAGCGTAGCGCAGAGAGTGGAGCATGATGCACCCGGGGGCAGGAAAGGTCAGTGCATCCTATGGAAACGGTCTAGGTCAATCTTTGAGCGGTTTGTCGTAAAACTGTGAAAGAGTCTGCATACGGTCTTTGCTGCAGCCCTTTGTCGCGGTTTGACGCTTTCGGCAATTCCCCTGTCGTTTTTGCATCTTAGCGACCTGGCCCCTAGGCATATGCTGGCCCCAAAGCGCCGGCAGACGATTCGGCGCAGGTAATGCCAATAAAGGGGACAGCCTGATGAGCCCAGCCGAATTACACGCCGACAGCATCGTTATCGACGGGCTGATCATTGCCAAATGGAACCGCGAGCTGTTCGAAGACATGCGCAAGGGTGGCCTGACGGCGGCCAACTGCACGGTGTCGGTCTGGGAAGGCTTCCAGGCTACGGTCAACAACATTGCCTCCAGCCAGAAACTGATTCGCGAGAACGGCGACCTGGTCATGCCGGTGCGCACCACCGCCGACATCCGCAAGGCCAAGGAACTGGGTAAAACCGGCATCCTCTTCGGTTTCCAGAATGCTCATGCCTTCGAAGACCAGATCGGCTATGTCGATGTGTTCAAGCAGCTCGGCGTCGGTATCGTGCAGATGTGCTACAACACCCAGAACCTGGTCGGCACCGGGTGCTACGAGCGCGACGGCGGGTTGTCGGGCTTCGGTCGCGAAATCGTCGCGGAAATGAACCGCGTCGGCGTCATGTGCGACCTCTCCCATGTCGGTTCCAAGACCTCCGAAGAAGTCATCCTCGAATCGAAAAAACCGGTGTGCTACTCCCACTGCCTGCCTTCCGGGCTCAAGGAGCACCCGCGCAACAAGTCTGATCAAGAGCTGAAGTTCATTGCCGACCATGGCGGCTTCGTCGGTGTGACCATGTTCGCGCCGTTCCTGGCCAAAGGCATCGACTCGACCATCGACGACTACGCCGAAGCCATCGAGTACACCATGAACATCGTTGGCGAAGACGCCATCGGTATCGGCACCGACTTCACCCAGGGCCATGGCCAGGACTTCTTCGAGTACCTGACTCACGACAAGGGCTACGCCCGGCGCCTGACCAACTTCGGCAAGATCATCAACCCGCTGGGCATCCGCACCGTGGGCGAGTTCCCCAACCTCACCGAAACCCTGCTCAAGCGCGGCCACAGCGAGCGCGTGGTGCGCAAGATCATGGGCGAGAACTGGGTCAACGTGCTCAAGGATGTCTGGGGCGAATAAGCCGCCAGTAACCGTCTTCCGACCCCTGCCACAGGCGCAGGGGTAGCCAACCAAATTTTCTGGAGTTGAGTTTCCATGGCCAAGATCGCCCCGCAATTGCCTATCGAAGTCGACAGCGAGACCGGTGTCTGGACCAGCGACGCCCTGCCGATGCTCTACGTGCCGCGGCATTTTTTCGTCAACAACCACATGGGTATCGAGGAAGTGTTGGGCGCCGACGCCTATGCCGAGATCCTCTACAAGGCGGGCTACAAGTCGGCCTGGCACTGGTGCGAGAAAGAGGCTGAATGCCACGGCCTGGAAGGTGTGGCGGTGTTCGAGCACTACATGAAGCGCTTGTCGCAACGAGGCTGGGGCCTGTTCAAGATCCAGGACATCGACCTGGAGAAAGGCACCGCCAGCGTCAAGCTTGAACACTCGGCATTCGTCTATGTGTACGGCAAGGTCGGGCGCAAGGTCGACTACATGTTCACTGGCTGGTTTGCCGGGGCCATGGACCAGATTCTGGCAGCCCGCGGTAGCTCCATTCGTACAGTCGCCGAGCAGGTCTACGGCGGTTCGGAAGAAGGCCACGACGACGGCCTGTTCATCGTCAAGCCGCTGTAAGTCGAGGATCTCGCCATGGCTTTCGAAGCAATGTTCCAGCCGATCCAGATCGGCAAACTGACCATCCGCAACCGGGTCCTGAGCACCGCGCACGCTGAGGTCTACGCCACCGACGGCGGCATGACCACCGCGCGCTACATCAAATACTACGAAGAGAAAGCCAAGGGCGGCCTGGGCCTGGCCATCTGTGGCGGCTCCTCGGTGGTCGCCATCGATAGCCCGCAGGAATGGTGGGCCTCGGTGAACCTGTCGACCGACCGCATCATCCCGCATTTCCAGAACCTTGCCGACGCCATGCACAAGCACGGCGCCAAGATCATGATCCAGATTACCCACATGGGGCGTCGTTCGCGCTGGGACGGCTTCAACTGGCCGACCCTGATGTCGCCGTCGGGCATTCGTGAACCAGTGCACCGCGCGACCTGCAAGACCATCGAGCCGGAAGAGATCTGGCGGGTGATCGGCAACTACGCGCAGGCTGCGCGCCGGGCCAAAGAAGGCGGTCTGGACGGCGTCGAGCTGTCGGCCGTGCACCAGCACATGATCGACCAGTTCTGGAGCCCACGGGTCAACAAACGTACCGACGAATGGGGTGGTAGCTTTGAAGGCCGGATGAAGTTCGGCCTGGAAGTGCTCAAGGCCGTGCGTGCCGAAGTCGGCCCGGATTTCTGCGTGGGCATGCGCATCTGCGGTGACGAATTCCATCCTGATGGCCTCAGCCACGAGGACATGAAGGAAATCGCCAAGTACTACGATGCCACCGGCATGCTCGACTTCTTCGGGGTGATCGGTTCGGGGTGCGATACCCACAACACCCTGGCCAACGTTATCCCCAACATGAGTTATCCACCGGAGCCGTTCCTGCACCTGGCGGCCGGGATCAAGGAAGTGGTCAAGGTTCCGGTGCTGCACGCGCAGAACATCAAGGACCCCAACCAGGCTACGCGTATCCTTGAGGGCGGCTATGTCGACATGGTCGGCATGACGCGCGCGCATATCGCCGACCCGCACCTGATCGCCAAGATCAAGATGGGCCAGGTCGATCAGATCAAACAGTGCGTCGGTGCCAACTACTGCATCGACCGCCAGTACCAGGGCCTGGATGTACTGTGCATCCAGAACGCCGCGACCTCCCGTGAGTACATGGGCGTGCCGCACATCATCGAAAAATCCACCGGGCCCAAGCGCAAGGTGGTGGTGGTTGGCGCCGGCCCTGCGGGGATGGAAGCAGCTCGCGTCGCGGCTGAGCGCGGTCACGACGTAACCCTGTTCGAGAAGAAGGACGCGATCGGCGGGCAGATCAGCATCGCCGCCAAGGCACCGCAACGTGATCAGATCGCCGGCATCACCCGCTGGTATCAACTTGAGCTGGCGCGTCTGAAAGTCGATCTGCGCCTGGGCACCGCTGCAGATATCGACACCATCAAGGACCTGCGTCCCGATGTGATCGTGCTGGCGGTGGGCGGCCATCCGTTCCTGGAGCAGAACGAGCACTGGGGCGCCGCCGAAGGGCTGGTGGTCAGCAGCTGGGACGTGCTCGACGGCAAGGTGGCACCGGGCAAGAACGTGCTGGTCTACGACACCATTTGCGAATTCACCGGCATGTCGGTGGCCGATTACCTCGCCGACAAAGGCAGCCAGGTCGAGATCGTCACCGACGACATCAAACCGGGCGTGGCCATCGGTGGCACGTCGTTCCCGACCTACTACCGCAGCATGTACCCCAAGGAAGTGATCATGACCGGCGATCTGGCGCTGGAGAAGGTTTACCGCGAGGGCGACAAACTGGTGGCGGTACTGGAGAACGAATACACCGGAGCCAAAGAGGAGCGGGTAGTCGACCAGGTGGTGATCGAGAACGGTGTGCGGCCTGATGAAGCGCTCTATTACGGGCTCAAGGAAGGTTCGCGCAACAAGGGTCAGATCGATGTCGAGGCCTTGTTCGCGATCCAGCCGCAGCCGATCCTCAGTCAGGCGGGCGAAGGCTACTTGCTGTATCGCATCGGTGACTGCGTGGCGCAGCGCAACACCCATGCCGCGATCTACGACGCCTTGCGCCTGTGCAAGGACTTCTGATCACTGGCCTTTGTAGGAGCGGATTCATCCGCGAATGCGTCAGTACGAACAACACAGTTGTCTGACCGGACGCATATCGCGGATAAATCCGCTCCTACAGGGCCCCAAGCATTCAGCTGTTGTGGGAGTCTCCCATGTTGAACACCCTGCTTCCCGTCCTCCTGTTCGCCGCCCTGGGCCTTGCCGTCCTCGGCGCGCTGCGACGTGTGCGGATGTGGCGCCAAGGCCGGCCTGCCAAGGTCGACCTGCTCGGCGGCCTGCTGGCCATGCCGCGGCGCTATATGGTCGACCTGCACCACGTGGTTGCCCGCGACAAGTACATGGCCAACACCCACGTCGCTACGGCGGGTGGCTTTGTGCTGGCTGCCGTGCTGGCGATCCTGGTGCACGGCTTCGGCTTGCACAACAAGATCCTTGGCTATGCCCTGCTGCTGGCCACCGTACTGATGTTTGCCGGTGCGCTGTTCGTCTACAAACGTCGGCTCAATCCGCCTTCACGCCTGTCGAAAGGGCCGTGGATGCGCCTGCCGAAAAGCCTGCTGGTATTCGCCGCAAGTTTCTTCATTGCCACCTTGCCGGTGGCCGGCATTCTTCCCGAAGGCTTTGGCGGATGGTTGCTGGTGGCCTTGCTGGGCCTTGGTGTGCTCTGGGGCGTGTCCGAGCTGTTCTTCGGCATGACCTGGGGCGGGCCGATGAAGCATGCCTTTGCCGGTGCCCTGCACCTGGCTTGGCACCGCCGCGCCGAGCGCTTTGGTGGTGGCCGCTCTACCGGCCTCAAACCACTGGACCTGGAAGATCCTCAGGCGTTGCTGGGTGTTGAGAAACCCAAGGACTTCACCTGGAACCAGTTGCTCGGTTTCGACGCCTGCGTGCAGTGCGGCAAGTGCGAAGCGGCGTGCCCGGCGTTTGCTGCCGGGCAGCCGCTGAACCCGAAAAAACTCATCCAGGACATGGTCGTCGGCCTGGCGGGGGGGACCGATGCCAAGTTTGCCGGCAGCCCGTACCCCGGTAAGGCGATTGGCGAACACGGCGGCAATCCGCACCAGCCAATCGTCAATGGCCTGGTCGATGCCGAAACGCTGTGGTCGTGCACCACCTGCCGCGCGTGTGTGGAGGAGTGCCCGATGATGATCGAACACGTCGATGCCATCGTCGACATGCGCCGTCACCTGACTCTGGAAAAAGGCGCCACGCCGAACAAGGGCGCTGAGGTGCTGGATAACCTGATCGCTACCGACAACCCTGGCGGCTTCGCCCCGGGTGGGCGGATGAACTGGGCGGCGGACTTGAACCTGAATCTGCTCGGCGACACCAAGACTGCTGACGTGCTGTTCTGGGTAGGCGATGGCGCCTTCGACATGCGTAACCAGCGCACCCTGCGTGCTTTCGTGAAAGTGCTTAAAGCGGCTCAGGTTGACTTCGCCGTGCTTGGCCTGGAAGAACGCGACAGTGGCGATGTGGCCCGTCGCCTGGGCGATGAAGCGACCTTCCAGCAACTGGCCAAGCGCAATATCCAGACCATGGCCAAGTACAGCTTCAAGCGCATCGTCACCTGTGACCCGCACAGTTTCCATGTGCTCAAGAACGAATACGGCGCCTTTGGCGGCGAGTACCTGGTGCAACACCACAGCACCTACATTGCCGAGTTGATCGCTGCCGGGGCGCTGAATCTGGGGCAACACAAGGGTGGCAGTGTCACCTATCACGACCCGTGCTACCTGGGCCGTTACAACGGTGAATACGAGGCCCCCCGTGAAGTCCTGCGTGCCCTGGGTATCGAAGTGAAGGAAATGCAGCGCTCGGGCTTCCGTTCCCGTTGCTGCGGCGGTGGCGGCGGTGCGCCGATCACCGACATTCCCGGCAAGCAGCGGATACCCGACATGCGCATGGAAGACATCCGCGAGACCGCCGCCGAGCTGGTTGCCGTGGGTTGTCCACAATGCACGGCGATGCTTGAAGGCGTGGTCGAACCGCGCCCATTGATCAAGGACCTGGCAGAGCTGGTTGCCGACGCCCTGCTCGAAGAACAGGCCCCGGCAAGTAAACCTGCCCCGGCAAAGCGTGAACCTGCGGAGGTGCACTGATGAGCGACATTATTCGCCGTGATCCGCGCGCCGAGTGGATTGCCCGCAACCGTCTGCACCCGCTGCACGCGGCTATGCAACAGGGTCAGCAGCACAGCTGGATGGGCCCCAACGGCCTGATTCGCAAGAATCCCCATGGCATCGGCTTCATTGGTCCCAACGGGATCAAGCGCATCGACCGCAGCGGTGCCCAGCAGGGCACCAGCAACAAACGCAGTGCGGCGGTAGCGGTGGAGTTGCCGCTGCATCAGGTGGCTCAACCGGCGTTCTACATCGCCGTGGTCCCGGACATGGTCGGTGGCCGCCTGGGCAGTCACGATCGCGACCTGCTCGGTTTGGCCCACAGCCTCGCTGGCAGCGACGGCGCGGTACTGGCGGTGGTGTTTGGCGAGCACAAGGAGAGCAACTTTTCCACAGCCGGGGTGGATCGCCTGCTGGTCATCGAGGGCGAGGAGTTCGACGGTTATGCACCGGAGCAATTAGTGCAGGGCCTGCGCGCTGTGGATAACCAGTTCAGCCCGCGTCACTGGCTGTTGCCTGACAGCCGCACCGGTGGCGGCGAGTTGGGCCGGCGCTTTGCTGCCGCGATTAATGAACGCCCGGCCACACGGGTCTGGCAAGTCAAGGACGGCCAATGCAGCGGTCGCGCCGGTGCCGGCCAGCAGGACCTGATTCGTGGCCTGCCACGTTTGATCCTGGCCGCAGCGGAATGCGCCGAACCGGTCAGCGAAACCCGCCACGAAGCCTTGCCTGAGCAGTTATCCACAAGCGTGGCGCGCAGCCTGTCGCGTATCGAAGACCTCGGCCCGGTGGCTGTCGACCCGGCCGCCATCGCCATGGCCGAAGCCGAGTTCATTGTTTCCGGGGGCAACGGCGTCAAGGACTGGGAGCTGTTTCATCGCGCCAGCGTGGCCCTCGGTGCTACCGAGGGCGCATCGCGGGTGGCGGTGGATGATGGTTTCATGCCGCGTAACCGCCAGGTCGGTGCCACCGGTACCTGGGTCACGGCACGGGTCTATATGGCTGTGGGTATCTCTGGGGCGATCCAGCACCTGCAGGGCATTGGCGCCTGCGACAAGGTGGTGGCGATCAACATGGACCCCGGCTGCGACATGATCAAGCGTGCCGATTTGTCGGTCATCGGTGACAGTGCGGCGATCCTCCAGGCACTGATCGAGGCTGTGGAAAACTATCGCAACGGCGCCAAGCGCGACGCGGCATAAGGGCAGGGGACATTTATGCACACCAAAGTCATCAGTCTGGTCTCGATCGGTGCTCACCCCAACTCCGGCCGCACCCGGCGTGCCGAACAGGACGCGCGGGCGGTGGAGTTGGGCTTGCAACTGGCTGGGGATAATTTGCAGGTGCTACATGCTGGCGATCCCCGGGAGCCGGCCTTGCGTGCTTACCTGGGCATGGGCCTGGAACAGCTGGATGTACTTGAACAACCGCAGGGCGCCGATGCCCTGGGGGTACTGGGCGACTATCTGCGCGATGCCGGGGCGCAATTGGTGCTTACCGGCAGCCAGGCGGAAACCGGTGAAGGCTCGGGCATGTTGCCGTTCCTGCTGGCCGAGCGCCTGGGCTGGCCACTGGTGGTGGGGCTGGCCGAAGTGGAATCTATCCACAACGGCGTAGCCCAGGTGCTGCAGGCGCTGCCACGCGGCCAGCGGCGCCGGCTCAAGGTGCGCTTGCCGTTGCTGGCAACTGTGGATAACGCTGCGCCCAAGCCGCGCCAAAGCGCCTTCGGCCCGGCGCGGCGCGGTGTGTTGGCCGCTCGCCAGGTGCAGATCGTCGAAGATGAGTTGTTCACCAGCGCCGAACTGCAACCGGCCAAACCCAGGCCCAAGCGGTTGAAAGTAATCAAGGCCAAGAGTGGCGCCGACCGCATGAAAGCAGCGACGGCCAAGGCCAGTGGCGGCGGTGGGCAAGTGCTCAAGGATGCCAGCCCGCAAGCGGGAGCCGAAGCCATCCTCAAACTGTTGGTGGAAGAGGGTGTGCTGCGCTGAGCAGTTGCTCACAAAGTCTGTTGGCCGATCTGTGGATAAAGTGTTCGTGTATGGCTGCAGGGCACGCATGGCGTGCCTTTCGGCGTTATGGTCAAAAAATGATCAGGCTAAGTGGCGGATTTCTCGATCTTTTCTCTCATCGCCCAAGGTGATATTGCCCACAATCACTGTTGGCGGCTCTGTGGATAATATGTTCGCCCATGGCTGAGAGGCCCGGGTGGCAAGGCTTGCACAGGTTTGATCAAAAAACACTCAATTCATGTATTTATGCCAGCCAATGCCGCTGAATGGGGTCTCTTGAAGCGTTATCCACAACGGTTTTTCATGCTTGGGACTTTTGCACACAAAGTCTGTTGGCGTCTCTGTGGATAAGGTGTTCGCCTTCTGCTGTGGGCCTTGTGTTTAAAGGCTTACAGCGATTTGATCAAATATTGATCAATATTTTTTCCAGGGAAAAACAATGACTTGCCCACATTAGTTGTGGGTTGACCTGTGGATAAAGTGTTTGCTGTATGAAGTGGCCCAGCAGGGCTGGGGCATTGCGGCGGGTGGTTAATATTTGTACAGCGACTGATATTTTTATCAGTTTCGACCTTTTGCTGCACTTGCTAGCTTGCTCGAAAATTGTCTTTGGTATCGCCAGCATGAGCACGGTTTATCTACTTCAAACGAATAGGCAGCAATCGGTACTCGGCGGCACGGGCTTCCCCTCGCGCGCCTATAGCGCATTTGGCGCCATTCCCGGCGTTTCTGGCCCTATGCAGTGCTTTGCTGGCGAAGTTCGCGATCCTTTGACGGGTTGCTATCACTTGGGTAAAGGTCATCGTGTCTTCAACCCGGTGCTGATGCGATTCCATTCAGCCGACCGGCTAAGCCCGTTCGATAAAGGTGGTGTTAATAGCTATGCCTATTGCCGAAATGATCCGGTCAACTTCAACGACCCTAGCGGACAGTTTCCAAGCCTGATCGCGCTAATTCGCGCCATTTTTGCCGGGCTGATAAATCTCGGTATCAGTGTTTTGCGGGCTTACCGGGGATTTTCCAGAATGCGCGACTTCAACCTGAACAGGGGGCACGGAGGGAGCCGAGCAGGGGAGCTAACCTTCGGGACAGCGGAGAATCCGGTGTCACCCTGGAGTGTACGAGAAAGAGTGACTGCAGTAATTGGTACTGCTTCTGCCAGTGCGAATATCGGCACAAGCGTTGCGCGCCTTGCTGCCGTAGATAATGAGGCACTCATCTGGGTGGATACTGCATTTGCAGCAGTTGCTACTGCATCTTCAGCTTATGAACTCTACACAATGGCGAGAGAGCCTCGGATTGGGCGCTATCCAATAGATCAATATGAAATGAGTTTTCGCAGTCAATCCTCTCCTACATCAACGGTAGCTAGGGTGAGGGGCCAGCCATAGCATCGCGCCATGCTTGCGCATGGCGCGAACTGCAAGCAGTTACTGGCTTTTCACTTCTTTCAAGTAAGGCGCTGGTTCCGCCCCCAGATTGCTCAGCATGCGCTCGCTGTACCAGTCCACGAAGTTCACCACCCCAAACTCATAGGTCTTGGAGTATGGCCCGGGCTGGTACGCCGTGGAGTTGATGCCGCGCTGGTTTTCTTCGGCCAGACGCCGGTCCTGGTCGTTGGTGGCGTCCCATACCTGACGCATGCGCTCAGGATCGTAATCCACACCTTCGACCGCATCCTTGTGCACCAGCCACTTGGTGGTGACCATGGTTTCCTGGGCGCTGATCGGCCACACGGTGAAGACGATAATGTGATCGCCCATGCAGTGGTTCCACGAATGCGGCAGGTGCAGGATGCGCATCGAACCCAGGTCCGGGTTCTTGATCCGGCCCATCAGCTTCTGGCAGCCCTGCTTGCCGTCGAGGGTCATCGACACCGTGCCCTTGAGCAACGGCATGCGCACGATGCGGTTGCGCAGGCCGAAGCTGGCGTGGGCATATGGAATCTTCTCGGCGTCCCAGGCCGCAGCGGAGGCTGCGACGTGATCCTTGAAGGCCTGGTCGGCGCGCGGATCGGTAACGTCGTCCCACTCCAGCAGGGTTTTCAACAGTTCCGGGTGCGAACCGCCGCAGTGGTAGCACTCGCGGTTGTTCTCCAGCACCAGTTTCCAGTTGGCCTTTTCCATCAAGGTGGTTTGCACCGCCACCTTGGTGTTTTCCATGTCATAGGGCTCCATGTAGTGAGCCAGGGTGGCCAGGAAGTCGTCGATGGCCGGCGGGTTCTCGGCCAGGCTGATGAAGATGTAGCCACCAGCGGTTTTCACGTTGACCGGCTTGAGCCCGTATTGCTTCATGTCGAAGTCGGCGCCCATCTCGGTGCCGGCGAACAGCAGGCGGCCATCAAGCTCGTAGGTCCACTGGTGGTAGTGGCAGACCAGCTTGGCCACCTTGCCTTTTTCGCTGGTGCACAGGCGTGAACCACGGTGACGACAGACGTTATGGAAGGCATGCACCTGGCCTTCGGCACCGCGCACCACGAGGATCGGGTTCTTGCCGATCTGCAGGGTGAGGAAGTTACCCTTGGCCGGGATCTCACAGGTCATCCCGGCGATCAGCCATTCCTTCTGGAAGATTTCTTCCATGTCGATCTGGAACAGGCGCTCGTCGCAATAGAACGGCTGTGGCAGCGAGTAGGTGCGCTCGCGGCTCTGCAGCATCTCGGCAGTCGCCTTGCGCGCAGGTTCCAGTGGATCGCCCAGACTCAAAGTTGCGGTGACGTCCATCGTTCAGGTCCTCATGGCCGGTGTTTGTGGCCGGTGAAAGTGGCTAATCATTGTTATGGCGACGCAAGGCTGAAATACAGCAGGATCATTTGCGATGGAGTGTGCGTTCGAAGCCGCTGTGATCCATATCCATGGACGACATGATCAGATCCGTTTCCGACGCGCGAGCCCTTGTAGCAGGGGGCTGGTCGCGATAAGCACGCCGATGTCGCGGATAGGAATGTGTCCGCCGCAGCGCTTGAGCAAAATCGCAATCATCAGGCCGCAGTCGGCCGTGGAGACGAGCATGTCCAACAGCTTCCTCAATCCGGTCAGCACCCAGACCTGGGCCAACGGCCGTCACATCGTCCGTTGCGTCAAGGTGATCCAGGAAACCTGGGATGTGCGCACCTTCTGCTTCATGGCCGACCAGCCGATCATGTTCTTCTTCAAGCCAGGGCAGTTCGTCACCCTGGAGCTGGAGATCGACGGCCAGCCGATCATGCGTTCGTACACCATCTCCAGCTCGCCTTCGGTGCCGTACAGCTTCTCGGTGACGATCAAGCGCGTGCCCGGCGGCAAGGTCTCCAACTGGCTGCACGACACCCTGCACGAAGGCCAGGAGCTGGCGGTGCACGGTCCGGTCGGGCTGTTCAACGCCATGGACTACCCCAGCCCGAAAGTGCTGTACCTCAGTGGTGGCGTCGGCATCACCCCGGTGATGTCCATGGCCCGCTGGTTCTACGACACCAACGGCAATGTCGACATGGTGTTTGTGCACAGCGCCCGCTCGCCGAAAGACATCATCTATCACCGCGAGCTGGAGCACATGGCGTCGCGGATCGACAACTTCAGCTTGCACATCATTTGTGAGAAACATGGCCTGGGCGAGCCCTGGGCGGGTTACCGCGGCTACCTGAATCAGAAGCTGTTGGAGTTGATTGCCCCGGACTACATGGAGCGGGAAATCTTCTGCTGTGGGCCTACACCGTACATGAATGCGGTCAAACGCCTGCTGGAAGGCAGCGGCTACGACATGAGCCGTTACCATGAGGAATCGTTCGGCGCGACCCCGGCCGAGGTCAAGGCCGATGCGGTCGAGCTCGCCGAGCAAGCTGCCGATGCGCCGGAAGTGGACAATGCCGACCTGCACCAGGTGGAGTTCACCGCAACCGGCAAGAGCATCCGCGTGGCCCCGGGCGAGACCGTGCATGCGGCGGCGGCCAAGCTTGGCCTGATGATTCCCAAGGCCTGCGGCATGGGCATCTGCGGCACCTGCAAGGTGCTCAAGCTGGGCGGTGAAGTGGAGATGGAGCACAACGGCGGCATCACCGATGATGACGTCGCCGAAGGTTATATCCTGTCCTGCTGCAGCGTGCCCAAGGGCGACGTGCGGATCGAGTTCTGATCAGACGCTGAAGCGCGCCACCAGACCGTTCAGGTCAACTGCCAGGCGCGACAGCTCGGCACTCGCCGCGCTGGTCTGGTGGGCACCGGTGGCCGATTGCACCGACAGGTCGTTGATGTTGACCAGATTGCGGTCCACTTCGCGGGCCACCTGTGCCTGTTCTTCGGCCGCGCTGGCGATCACCAGGTTGCGCTCGTTGATCTCGGCGACCGCACCGGTGATGGTGTCCAGCGCCAGGCCTGCGCCTCGGGCGATGTTCAGGGTCGACTCGGCGCGCTCGGTGCTGTTGCGCATGGAGTTCACCGCCTGTTCGGTACCGCCCTGGATACTGCCGATCATCCGCTCGATTTCGCTGGTCGACTGCTGGGTGCGGTGCGCCAGGGCGCGTACTTCATCCGCTACCACGGCGAAGCCACGGCCAGCTTCACCGGCACGTGCGGCCTCGATGGCGGCGTTGAGTGCCAGCAGGTTGGTCTGGTCGGCCAGGCCGCGAATCACGTCCAGCACCTTGCCAATATCCCGCGACTCTTCTGCCAGGTTGCCAATCAGCTCAGCGGTGCCCTGCACGTCGACGCTCATGCGCTCGATGGCGCTGACGGTTTCCAGCACCAGATCACGGCCGTCGCCTGCCGAACGGGTGGCTTCCTTCGACGCTTCGGAAGTGCTCACGGCATTGCGTGCCACTTCTTCAACGGCGCTGGTCATCTCGGTGACGGCGGTGGCGGCCTGTTCGATCTCGTTGTTCTGCTGTTGCAGGCCACGCGCGCTTTCGTCGGTGACGCTGTTCAGTTCTTCGGCGGCCGAAGCAAGCTGAGTGGCGGAGCCTGCAATCAGCTGCAGGGTATCGCGCAGTTTGTTCTGCATCTTGGCCATGGCCCGCAGCAGCCGTGCGGCTTCATCGTGGCCCTGGGTCTCGATGGTTCGGGTGAGGTCGCCTTCGGCGATGCGCTCGGCGGCCTGCAGGGCTTCGTCGATCGGCTTGACGATGCTGCGAGTCAGCAGCAGGGCGCAGATCAGGGTCAGTGCCGTGGCGACCAGCAACAAGCCAATGACCAGCGTGACCGCGTTGGAGTACTGGTCGGCAGCGGTCTGGTTGATCTCGCGGGTTTGTTCGGTGTTGATGCTGACCAGCTGATCCATGACGCTGTTGATCTGCTCGGAGCTGTCGAGCATGTCGCGGTTGATCAGGTTGCGCAAAGCTTCCAGGTTATTGCTCTGCGAGGCCTGCTGCATGCGGTTTTCCAGTTGCCGGTAGTGGCCGAGCAACTGCACATACTGGTTGTAGGCGGCGCGTTCCTGGGGCCCAGAGATCAGTGGTTCATAGACTCTGCGGGCTGCGTCTATCTGCTGGTTGCGCTGGTCGATCAGTTGCAACGTGGCTTGCACGGTGTCTGCTTCACGATTGAGCAGCAGGCGGTAAGACAAGGTGCGCAGGCGCAGCGTCAGCTGGGTGAGCTGATCGAGGTTGGTGATGCTCGGCACGGTAGAGTTTTCGATCGTTTCGCCGGCCTGGCGAATCTTGCTCATCTGGTTCAAGGCAAACAGACCCAAACCCAGCATCAGGGCACCGATCAAGGCAAACCCCAGCAACGCACGCGGGGCAATATTCATGTTACGAAGGGACATAGTGATCTTCCGGAAGGGAAAAAGGCGCGCAGTTCATGCGACAGATAGAGGATTGCCTTGCCTATCGGTCAACCTTCGGCAGACTTGAGGGGCGGGTGATGAAACTGTGAGCCAGCTATCGGTTTTCCTGACAGGCGGGCATCAAAAATGGGAACCGGACTGTGATCAGCAGGTCAATCTGCACCAGGCCGAAGCGTCTAACCCGATATCCCTGGCGAGCACGCGGACTTTTCTTTATCGTGTGCGCCCCCTGAAAATCCCGAGAAGGCAATCATGTTGGAAACTTCCCTGAGTCAATTGGAACAACTTGTCAGCGACCTGGTACAGAAGAACCAGGAACTGACCGAGCGCAACGCGCAGATCAGCGCCGAGCTGAACCAGGCCAAAGATGAAAACGAAAGCCTGCAGCTGTCGCTGATGGAACAGGAAGAAAAGCAAGGCGCCACCGCTGCTCGCATTCAAGCCCTGGTCGAGCGCGCCAGCGGTGGTAACGTCAACGCATGAGAACTTCAGCACAGCCGATCAATGTCGTGTCGATTCTTGGCAGCGACTATTCGATCAAGGCCCCCGAAGGCCAGGAACAGGCCCTGGCCCAGGCCGTGCAGATGCTCAACGCGTCGCTGGCCGAGACCAAGCGCAAATACCCGACCCTGATTGGTGACAAGCTGCTGGTTCTGGCAGCCCTCAACCTGTGCTCGCAGCAGATCGAACTGCAACAGCAGCACCAGCAGGCCCTCGACCGTTACCAAGAGCAAGTCAGCGCCACGGTCGACGTCATTGCCCGGACCATCGGCAACAGCTGATCGGCTCCCGCCACACCGTTCTACTTCTTTTGCTTGCTCACTGCCCTTTCGGCAGTGGGCGGCATTGTCGTGGGTCAATGGAATAATTGTATTTTCATCTGTATACAATTGGCTTGGCTATTGCAGCACAAGGCTTTTTTACTCAGGGGAAGGTTCATGCAGTTCTGGCGGCGCAGCATTCAGTGGCAATTGATCGCAAGCATGGGCGCAGCCCTGTTGGTGAGCATTCTTATTGTGGTCGGGATCTACTCGGTGGCGGTCAATCGCCTGACCGAGCGTTACCTGATCGACACCGCGTTGCCGGCGAGCATTGAGGCAATTCGTAACGACATCGAACGGATGATGAGCCGTCCGCTGACTGCCGCGGCCGATATTGCCAACAACACCTTGCTGCGCGACTGGCTGGCCGCAGATGAAGACAGCGCCAAGGCGCCGCAATTTATCGAATACCTCGAAGCGCTGCGGCAGAAAAACCAGGCCTTCACCGCATTGTTTGCAGCGACCGAAAGCAACCACTACTACAACGAAAAAGGCCTGGACCGTACCCTGAGCCGCAGCAACCCTGCCGACAAGTGGTTCTACGGCTTCATCGACAGCGGCAAGCCGCGTCTGCTCAACATCGACACCGATGGCAGCACCGGTGAACTGGCGTTGTTCATCGATTACCGGGTGGAAAAAGCCGGCAAGCTGGTGGGCATTGCCGGGCTTGGCTTGCGCATGACCGAGCTGTCTGAACTGATCCACAACTTCAGTTTCGGTGAGCGCGGCCGGGTGTTTTTGGTGCGTGGTGATGGCCTGATCCAGGTTCATCCCGAGCAGCAATTGAGCGGCAAAAGAAAGCTCGCCGAGCAGATCGGCGAGGCCGCTGCCGAGGCCGTCCTGAGCAGCAACGAAGGCTTGCGCAGCAGCCGTTTCGAGCGTGACGGCGAAGGTTACCTGGCCCTGAGCCTGCCGTTGCGTGACCTGAACTGGACCCTGGTCGCCGAAGTACCGGAAGCGCAAATCTATGCCCCTGTACGTGAAACGGTCTGGCTGACCAGCTTGATCGGTGCTGCCGTGGCCCTGGTGTCGCTGTTGCTGGTGGTGCTGTTGGCCCGTGGCATTGTCCGGCCGATTCGCCGGGTGACTGGCGCCTTGACGGCGATAGGCAGTGGTGGCGGCGACCTGACCCAGCGCCTGGATGAAACGCGCGCGGATGAATTGGGTGACCTGGCTCGGGGCTTCAACCGTTTTCTCGACAGCCAGCGTGACCTGATCGGTGAAGTGTTGCGCACCAGTGAGCGCTTGCATCGCTCGGTCGAACTCGTGACCCAGGTTGTAGAGAACACCGCTGAGCGCTCCGGACGCCAGCAGGAAATGACCGAAATGGTTGCCACGGCGGTGCATGAAATGGGCCTTACCGTGCAGGACATCGCCCAGAATGCCGGCAACGCCGCCCAGGCTTCGGAAACGGCGCGCAATGAAGCACTTGAAGCCCGCGAGGTGGTGCGCCGCTCGATCGCTCACATTGAAGGTATGTCCGGTGAAATTGGTCAGGCAGCCCATGCGGTGGGTGAGCTGGCCAGTGAAGTCGCTTCAATCGACGAAGTGCTGGCGGTGATTCGCAGCATCTCCGAACAGACCAACCTGCTGGCGCTCAATGCCGCCATTGAAGCGGCGCGTGCCGGAGAGATGGGGCGTGGATTCGCTGTGGTCGCCGATGAAGTGCGCACTCTGGCCCGGCGTACCCAGGTGTCGACCGACGAAGTGCAGCAGATGATTCTGCGCCTCAAGCACGGTGCCGGTAGCGCGGTGGCATCGATGCAGGCCGGGCAGGTTGCGACGGGTACCGGTGTGCAATCCAGCCAGCAGACCGGTGCTTCACTGAGCACCATCACCGATCAGGTCGAACACATCAGCGACATGAACCATCAGGTGGCGACGGCGACCGAGGAGCAGTCGGCGGTGACCGAGGAGATCAATCGTAACGTTCAGGGAATTTCCGATCTGGCGCGCAAGACGGCGTCGGAAGTGCAGGGCTGCCGCGAAGAGTGTCAGGCATTGCGCGGGTTGGCCGATGATCTGGCGCGGCAGATGGGCGGGTTTAGGCTGTAGGTCACAGGCAAGCCAACGCCTTGTAGGAGCGGATTTATCCGCGAAGGGGCGCAGCGCGGCCCCAACAGATGGGCCTGCTACGCAGGCCATCGCGGATAAATCCGCTCCTACAGGTCAGGCTGCGATGGCGCCGTCAGGCGCCCATGGCCTCGCGAATGTCCGCCGCCAACTCACGCACCCGCGCTTCATCGGTATCCCACGAGCACATGAACCGCGCACCGCCGCTGCCAATGAAGGTGTAGAAGCGCCAGCCCTTGTTGCGCAGCGCTTCCAGGGCAGGTTCCGACATTTGCAGGAACACCCCGTTGGCCTCCACCGGGAACATCAGCTCCACGCCTGGAATGTCGCTGACCAGCTCGCTGAGCAACTGTGCACAACGGTTGGCATGGGCGCCGTACTTGAGCCAGGCGCCGGTTTCCAGCAAACCGACCCAAGGGGCAGACAGAAAACGCATTTTCGAGGCCAGCTGACCGGCCTGCTTGCAGCGGTAATCGAAGTCTTCGGCCAGCTTGCGGTTGAAGAACAGGATCGCCTCACCCACGGCCATACCGTTTTTGGTGCCGCCAAAGCACAGCACATCGACGCCAGCTTTCCAGGTCAGCTCGGCGGGCGAGCAGCCGAGGTAAGCACAGGCGTTGCTGAATCGGGCGCCGTCCATGTGCAAGTTAAGCCCCAGCTCCTTGCACGTGGCGCTGATCGCCTTGAGCTCTTCGGGGCGGTAGACGCTGCCCACTTCAGTGGCCTGGGTGACGGTCACTACCCGCGGCTTGGGGTAATGGATGTCCTGGCGCTTGAGGGCAATTTCGCGGATCGATTCGGGGGTCAGCTTGCCGGCCACACTACGGGCGGTGAGCAGCTTCGAGCCGTTGGAGAAGAATTCCGGCGCACCGCACTCGTCGGTCTCGACGTGGGCGGTTTCCGAACAGATGACGCTGTGATAGCTCTGGCACAGCGACGACAGTGCCAGGGAGTTGGCTGCCGTGCCGTTGAAAGCGAAGAACACTTCGCAGTCGGTTTCGAACAGTTTGCGAAAGTACTCCGCGGCACGGGCGGTCCATTGGTCGTCGCCGTAGGAGCGGTCATGGCCCTGGTTGGCCTTTTCCATGGCGGCCCAGGCTTCCGGGCAGATACCTGAGTAGTTGTCGCTGGCGAATTGCTGGCTTTGATCTGTCATGACACTGTCCTGTGAACGACGCAGAACCGCACTCTAAACCATTGCTGAATCGGTTGCCTATACAGGCCCTTCGCGGCGGTCCGGCGCCCGGTAAATCCGCTCCTACAGCCTGTAGGAGCGGATTTATCCGCGAAGGGAAAAAGCCAATGTCGTAAACGCACCATTGCAAGGCGTGCGTAGGCATCTGGGCTGTCTGCGTCGGGCATAGCATCGCTGCAAAAGGGCAATTGCCCCACAAGACCCTATG
>JAVXRI010000063.1:0-33941 GCA_036643775.1 Pseudomonas sp.
AGGCCGGCCAGCACTACCCGCGCCAGCACGGCAAAGTAGCTGTCGACGTGTCCTGCCAGGTACTCACCGATCAGGCTGAAGGAAAACGCCTGGATCAGTGCAACGATCAATAAATAGCCCATGCTTGCCCCTTGCTGTGAGGCGGCGACCTTAACGGTTCACGAAATGCCCGGCAAGCAACCTGTAGGAGCGGATTCACCGGAACGCCGGACCGCCGCGATGGACTGCGCAGCAGTCCCATCTTTGGGGCCGCTACGCGCCCCATCGCGGCGGTCCGGCGCCCCGGTGAATCCGCTCCTACAGGGCTATATAAAAAAGCCCGGTCATGCGCATAGCAAGACCGGGCAGGTACACCCAAAGGAGCAACAGGTGTCAGGCGGGAAAATTCAGTTCGGTCAGGCCACCGCAGCCAACCGGGCTTTGGCCTGGTTCAGGCCTTTCTCGTGGAAGTCGCCCCCCAGGTTCAAGCCTTCGGCGTGAATGAAGGTCACGTCATGGATACCGATGAAGGCCATGACCTGACGCAGGTACGGTTCCTGGTGGTCGCTGGTCGCGCCGGCATGGATGCCGCCGCGGGCCGTGAGGATGTAGGCCTTCTTGCCGGTCAGCAGCCCCTGTGGGCCGGTTTCGGTGTACTTGAAAGTGATGCCGGCACGCAGCACGTGGTCCAGCCAGGCTTTCAGGGTGCTCGGGATGGTGAAGTTGTACATCGGTGCGGCCAGCACCAGGACATCGGCGGCCAGCACTTCATCAGTCAGTTCGTTGGAACGGGCCAGGGCCTGCAGCTCTTCGCCACTGCGCTGGTCTTCGGCTTTCATCCAGCCGCCCAGCAGGTTGGCGTCCAGGTGTGGCACCGGATTGACGGCCAGGTCACGCTGGGTGATCTGGTCGCCAGGATGGGCGGCTTGCCACTGATTGACGAAGTCACTGGTCAGCTGCCGGGAGATCGAACCCTGCTGGCGGGCGCTGCTTTCGATAACGAGTACACGGGACATGGGATGCCTCCATCGGCGAATGTGGTAAGTCGATGGAGGTAAGACTAAACAGTGACCGATCGATTAAAAAGCGTAAAATCTGGGTGCAATCTATCAGTTTATTTGTTTTATTGTGCCGGTGCGCTAGCCTCAGTCATTGCGGCTTGCAGTCCAGGCTGATGCGCAGCTTGATGATCTCGCGGTTGAACTTGGCGGTGACATCTTTGCTCTGCCTGGCCGGCACCTGTACCCGACGCACCCTGGGGGCCTCCGGGCCGTTGCGGAACAACACCTTGCACTGGGCGGGCACCTCGCCGTAGTTGTTCAGGGTGATCGAACCGATGTCACGGTCGGTGTCGTAGGTGGTGTAGTCGAGCTTGACGCCATCGATGTTCTTTTCCACATCGATGGGATACGCCAGGGCTGTGAGCGGAAGCAGGGCCAGCAATACAGCACAACATTTCTTCATACGACGCTCTCCTTGGAAGAGCGCCAGCTTAGGACAACAGGAGCCGAAGATGAAAGCGCCGCGCGTTACCCTGGATCAGTGGCGAACTCTCCAGGCAGTTGTCGATCACGGTGGTTTTGCCCAGGCGGCCGAAGCGCTGCACCGTTCACAGTCCTCGGTGAGCTACACCGTGGCGCGCATGCAGGACCAGTTGGGCGTGCCGTTGCTGCGCATCGACGGACGCAAGGCAGTGCTGACCGAAGCCGGCAACGTGCTGCTGCGCCGCTCGCGGCAACTGGTCAAACAGGCCAGCCAGCTGGAAGACCTGGCCCACCATATGGAACAGGGCTGGGAAGCCGAAGTGCGCCTGGTGGTCGATGCCGCCTACCCCAACGCGCGCCTGGTCCGCGCCTTGAGCGCCTTCATGCCGCAAAGTCGCGGCTGCCGCGTGCGCCTGCGTGAAGAAGTGCTGTCCGGGGTTGAAGAGGTGCTGCATGAAGGCATCGCCGACCTTGCCATCAGCGGCTTCAACATTTCCGGCTACCTGGGCACCGAGCTCAGTTCGGTGGAATTCGTCGCCGTGGCCCATCCAGAGCACAGCCTGCACCGTCTGGGCCGCGAGCTGAACTTCCAGGACCTGGAAAGCCAGCTGCAAGTGGTGATCCGCGACTCGGGCCGTGCGCAACCGCGCGATGTCGGCTGGCTCGGCGCCGAACAGCGCTGGACAGTGGGCAGTCTGGCCACCGCTTCGACGTTTGTCAGCAGCGGCCTGGGCTTCGCCTGGCTACCCCGTCACCTGATCGAGCGGGAGCTGCGCGAAGGGGTGCTCAAGCCACTGCCGCTGGATCAGGGTGGCAGTCGCCATCCACTGTTCTACCTTTACTCCAACAAGGACAAACCCCTGGGCCCGGCCACGCAGATTCTCATCGAATTGCTGCGCAACTTCGATACCGCGCCGCTGGACGTGCCCTTCGCCGCTCCCGCCCAAGCCTGACAGGAATCATGCCCATGGCCTATTTCGAACATGAAGGTTGTTCACTGCACTACGAGGAATATGGCCAGGGCGACCCGCTGGTGCTGTTGCATGGCCTGGGTTCCAGTTGCAAGGATTGGGAGATGCAGGTGCCCGCGCTGGCCCGTCACTACCGGGTGATCCTGATGGACATCCGCGGTCACGGCCGCTCCGACAAACCCCGCGAGCGCTACAGCATCCAGAGTTTCAGCGCCGACCTGCTGGAACTGCTCGAACATCTGCAGACCGGCCCCGTGCATCTGGTGGGCCTGTCGATGGGCGGCATGGTCGGCTTTCAGTTCGCCGTCGATCACCCTGAATGGCTACGCAGCCTGTGCATCGTCAACAGCGCCCCGGAGGTCAAGCGCCGCACCCGCCAGGACTGGATCTGGTGGGCCAAGCGCTGGGCCATGGCCCGCGCGCTGAGCCTGGAAACCATCGGCAAAGCCCTGGCGGCACGCCTGTTCCCGAAACCGGAGCAGGCCGATCTGCGCCGCAAGATGGCCGAACGCTGGGCACAAAACGACAAGCGCGCCTACCTGGCCAGCTTCGATGCCATTGTCGGTTGGGGCGTCAGCGAACGCCTGGGACAGATCCGCTGTCCTACGCTGGTCATCAGCGCCGACCATGATTACACCCCGGTAGCCCTGAAAGAGCGCTATGTGCGCCTGATTCCCCAGGCGCGACTGGCGGTCATCGACGATTCCCGGCACGCTACACCCCTGGATCAACCACACATTTTCAATCAGACGTTGCTGCAGTTTCTGGCAGCGTCCACCACCTCTCAAGGAACATTGAGCCCATGCTGAAAAAACTCCTGCTCGCCACCTGCTCGGTCGTCTTCGCCACCAGCCTGATGGCTGCCGAGAAAGCCCCCCATGTATTGCTCGACACCAGCGTTGGCCAGATCGAAGTGGAATTGGACCCGGTTAAAGCGCCGATCAGCAGCAAGAATTTTCTGGAATACGTGGACAGCGGCTTCTACACCAACACCATTTTCCACCGGGTGATCCCTGGTTTCATGGTTCAGGGTGGCGGTTTCACTGCGCAAATGCAGCAGAAGCCGACCAAGGATCCGATCCGCAACGAAGCCAGCAACGGCCTGCACAACACCCGCGGCACGCTGTCGATGGCGCGTACCTCGAACCCCAACTCGGCCACTAGCCAGTTCTTCATCAACGTGGCTGACAACGCCTTCCTCGACCCGGGCCGTGATGCCGGTTACGCGGTGTTCGCCAAAGTGGTCAAGGGCATGGACGTTGTCGATCAGATCGTCAACTCGCAAACCACCGTCAAGAACGGCATGCGTGACGTGCCGGTCGACCCGATACTGATCAAGTCGGCCAAGCGCATCGACTGACCCCGGGCATCACAGGGACGTGAGCCAAGGCCTGAGGGTCTAACTGAACAGGAGTTACCTTTTTCATGCTGTTTCGCCGTTTCGAAAAGCTGATCGACATCTTTCGTGAAGCACCCAGCGCCTCGCCGCCGAGTACGGTATTGCCGTTCTACCTGTACTACCTGCGCCAGGTCTGGCCCAGCTTTGCTGCGCTGCTGGTGGTCGGCCTGATCGGTGCGCTGATCGAAGTGGCCCTGTTCAGTTACCTGAGCCGGATCATCGATCTGGCCCAGGGCACCCCCAACGTCAATTTTTTCAGCGAACACGCCGGTGAGCTGATCTGGATGCTGGTGGTGGCGCTGCTGCTGCGCCCAGTGTTCGTCGGCCTGCACGACCTGCTGGTGCACCAGACCATCAGCCCCGGCATGACCAGCATGATCCGCTGGCAAAACCACACCTATGTGCTCAAGCAGAGCCTGAACTTTTTCCAGAGCGATTTTGCCGGGCGCATTGCCCAGCGCATCATGCAGACCGGCAACTCGCTGCGCGACTCGGCGGTGCAGGCGGTGGACGCCCTCTGGCATGTACTGATCTACGCCATCAGCTCGCTGGTACTGTTTGCCGAAGCGGACTGGCGCCTGATGCTGCCGCTGATCAGCTGGATCCTCTGTTACATCGGCGCGCTCTACTACTTCGTGCCGAGGGTCAAAGCGCGTGCGGTGATTTCTTCCGATGCCCGCTCCAAACTCATGGGCCGCATCGTCGATGGCTACACCAACATCGCCACCCTGAAACTCTTTGCCCACACCGATTTCGAGCAGCAGTACGCCCGCGAAGCGATCAGTGAACAGACCGAGAAAACCCAACTGGCGGCCCGCGTGGTCACCAGCATGGACGTGGTCATCACCAGCCTCAACGGCCTGCTGATCGTCACCACCACAGGCCTGGCCCTGTGGCTCTGGACCCAGTCGCTGATCAGCGTTGGCGCCATCGCCCTGGCCACCGGCCTGGTGATCCGTATCGTCAACATGTCCGGCTGGATCATGTGGGTGGTCAACGGCATCTTCGAGAACATCGGTATGGTTCAGGATGGTCTGCAGACCATCGCCCAGCCGGTGACCGTCACCGATGCGCCGAAAGCTCCAGTGCTCAAAGTCGATCGCGGCGCGGTGAAGTTCGAGAATGTCAGCTTTCACTACGGCAAAGGCAGCCGGATTATCGATGGCCTCAATCTGGACATTCGCCCCGGCGAGAAAATCGGCCTGATCGGCCCTTCCGGCGCGGGCAAATCAACCCTGGTCAACCTGCTGCTGCGGTTGTATGACCTGGAGAGCGGACGCATCCTGATCGATAACCAGGACATTGCCCAGGTGACTCAGGCCAGCCTGCGTGCGCAGATCGGCATGATCACCCAGGATACTTCGCTGCTGCACCGTTCGATTCGCGAGAACCTGCTTTATGGACGTCCCGAGGCCAGTGACGAAGCTGTCTGGGAAGCGGTTCGTCAGGCCCGCGCCGATGAATTCATCCCGCAACTGTCCGATGCCCAGGGTCGCACCGGTTTCGATGCCCATGTCGGTGAACGCGGGGTCAAACTCTCCGGTGGCCAGCGCCAGCGCATCGCCATTGCCCGGGTGCTGCTCAAGAACGCGCCGATCCTGATCATGGACGAGGCCACTTCGGCGCTGGACTCGGAAGTCGAAGCGGCAATCCAGGAAAGCCTTGAGACGCTGATGCAGGGCAAGACCGTGATTGCCATTGCCCACCGGCTCTCGACCATCGCCCGTATGGATCGTCTGGTGGTCCTGGAAAAAGGCCGGATCGCCGAAATGGGCAGCCATGCCGAGTTGCTGGCGCACCAGGGCCTGTATGCACGCTTGTGGCATCACCAGACCGGTGGGTTTGTCGGCATCGACTGAAGTTCGCGGTGCCTTCATCGCTGGCAAAGCCGGCGATGAGGCTATCAGCTCTGCCGATAAGGCAAGGCTGTGCGCGCCTCTTCGGCATAAGCCATCACCCCTGCCCGCTCCTGTTGCAGAAAATCCTCCACGGCACGACGCAACCCCGGATGCAGCAAGTAATGCCAGGACCGGGTAATCACCGGTTCAAAGCCCCGAATCAGCTTGTGCTCGCCCTGCGCCCCGGCATCAAAGCGCTGCAGGCCCTCAGCAATGGCAAAGTCCATACCCTGGTAGAAACAGGTCTCGAAGTGCAGGCGATCGAACTCATCCAGGCAGCCCCAATAGCGCCCATACAGGCTGTCGCCGCCGGTCAGGCTGAAGGCCATGGCCACCTCACGCCCGGCCTGACGCGCCATGACCACGCGAATGGCACTCGGCATACGCTCGGCCAGCAAACTGAAAAACGAGCGGGTCAGATACGGCGCACGACGACGCACGGCATAGGTGTTGGCGTAGCAGGCAAAGACAAAGTCCCACTGACGCTCGCTCAGTTCATCGCCACGGTACCAGCGAAACTCAATGCCCTGCCCGGCGACCTGCTCACGCTCTTTGCGCATCTGTTTACGCTTGCGTGAACTGAGGCTGTCGAGGAAATCCTGAAAGTCCCGAAACCCCTGGTTGCGCCAGTGGAACTGGCAGCCCAGGCGCTCCATCCAGCCTTCACGACCGTGCATCACCGTGTCAGCATCTGCATCGGTGAAGTTGATATGCGCCCCTGACAGCCCCTGACCCGCCAGGTCTTCGCAGAGCCGATCGATCAGTTCGCCAGCGGCCTGTGGGCTACCCAGCAAGCGCGAACCACTGACCGGTGAAAACGGCACGGCACAAAGCAGCTTGGGATAATAGGCAATGCCCGCCCGCTCGCAGGCATCGGCCCAACCGTGGTCGAAGACGTACTCGCCGAAAGAATGGGTTTTCACGTAAGCCGGCAAGGCGGCCTGCAACTGGCCCGAGGCATCCGTCAGCAACCGGTGCGCTGGCGTCCAGCCGGTGTGTTTGCTGACGCTGCCGCTGTCTTCCAGGCTACTCAGGAACGCGTGACGCAAAAACGGTTGTTCTCCCGGCACCAGGGCATCCCAGGTGGCAGGTGAGAGTTCAGCGAGCTGTGACAGGATAAGGGTAGGCATTGACGCAGTCTGCCTCGTCACGCAGACGAAAAAAAGCCCCGCAAGAGCGGGGCTGAAGATCTAACGGATGAGGAGCGGTGTTGCTTAGAACACGTACTGCGCGCGCATGACGAAACCGTCGCCGCTGTCGTCGCCGGCAGCGTTCTCGGCGTTGTCGACTTTGGCTTTGACGTACACGCCGCTGAGCTTGATCGATTCGTTGGCGTACCAGTTCACACCGACGTTGTGCACCTTGGCTTCGACGTCGCTGACATTGGCAAAGGCGCCGTTGTCGTCATCGACGCTCAGGTGGTCATAGCGGTAGAACACTTCCCAGGCACCGATCTGCTTGTTCTGCGGCTTGATGCTGTCGAATTTGCCCAGCTTGTAGCCGCGGGCTTCACCGGTGATGGTGTAGGCCAGCTGACCGTAGTAGCCGTCGGCCTTGATATCGGAGAACGCAGCGCTGTCAGCTTCGACGTCACGCTTGATGTACTCGCCCTGCACCGAGAACGGGCCCATGGCCCAAGCGGCTTCCAGGTTCCAGGCCTGATCGGTGTCGTAGGAACCGACCGGGCTGTTGTTCTGGCCACCGAGCCACAGGCGGTTGCCGTTGGTGCCGGCATCCTGGCCACCGTCGGTGCTCACGCCGCGCATGCCCAGACGGCTGCGGATACGGCCGTCGAAAGCGGTGTCAGAGAGGTCACGCTGAGCGTAGTTGATACCGAAGTGCAGAACGTTGCCCGCTTCGTGCATCGGTGCGAAGACACCACGCAGGTTGAACTGACGGGTGCTGTCGCCATCCTTGTCCTGGTTGGTGGCGTCTTTGGCGAACACACCAGCCGAACCGTACAGCGAGTCACCGGCGTTACCCGAAACCTGCAGGCCCATGCCGCCGTTGTGCGAGTTGGTCCAGTCGACCAGATCGTAGGCTGCGGTACGTTCTTGAGCGGTTACCCACTTGGAGCTGGTGGCTTTTTCCAGACCGAACTCGGGGTCGAAACGGCCCACCTTGATCGACACCGGCTTGAAGCCGTTGTAGGCCAGCGAGGCTTCGTCGAAGTAGCCGTCGGAGTCGTTGCCCGTGTTGCGGGAAAGGTCGTAGTTGAGCTGATACTTCCAGTCGCGGTACAGCACGCCACCGAGCTCAAGGTAGGCACGACGGAAGTAGCCGGCGTCGGCAGTGTTGCCGTTGTTGGTGTAGAAACCGTCAAAACGGCTGTAGTCAGCCTGAATACGACCGCCCAGCTTGAAGCTGAATTCCTTGTCGGTGGTAGCGACCTCGAGGCCACCCTTGGTCTTGACTACGATATCGGCGCCGTCGGTGGTCACGGTACCCGCGAAAGCCTGGGCGGTAACGGCCATGGCCAAGGCGCTGGCTGCGAAACCTGCGAAGTGCTTACGGATCATCGAAGAAGCTCCCCTACGTTATGGTCTTGATAATGTTGGAAAAACACGCGGCTTGAGCCACTTGTGCTGGGGAGGAATCTTGGCGGGGGGTTATGTCAGATCAGTGGCTTTTATATAAATGTTTTATGACAGGGGAACTTTTTACTTCGAATGCGAATAAGCAGAAAAGCCCCATTGCAGGGCCTTCCAGGGTGTTTTCAGGGGGTGTCGTGGGGCCGTTGCGCTTTTTTCATGCGCTGGACGATTTCGTCAACATCGTCTACTGGCGCTTCCGGCAACGCCTTGATCGCCGCCTGGGTCAGGCGCATCTGCCGGATGAAGCGTCGGCAGTTTTTGCAGAACAGCAGGTGCTGACGGGCCAGGAGCTTTTCACCCAGGGTGAGCTGTCCATCCAGGTAATCGCTTGAACGAGCAACCAGTTCCTTGCAGCTCAGCATTGGCCGGTTTCCTCGAAGTGTTCCAGGGTGGCAAAGACTTTCAGCCTCGCCCGATGCAACAGCACGCGGACATTGGAGAGCGAGATGTCGAGAAGATTACAGATCTCTTCCAGTTCCAGCCCCTGGCGCTCACGCAGTATCAATACGCTGCTTTGCAATTGCGACAGACTGAGCAGGGTGTGTTCCAGGCATTCACGCAACTCTTCCTGGCTGAGCAACGCCTCGGGAGAGTCCTCGTGCCACGCAGAAGGCGCCAGCGACCAATGACCATCGCTGGCGAATCGATCATCACCGACGGTGCCATGCGGGGATGGCAGGTCATCAAGCAGCAACTCGCGGCGGTTCTGCTTGTAGCGGTTTTTGGCTGCGTTGGCGGTAATGGTCAGCAGCCAGGTCTTCAGGCTGGAACGCCGCTGGAAGCCCGGCAAGCCGCGGACCACGGCGAGCCAGGCATCCTGTACGGCTTCATCGGCCTGACGGCTGCCAAGGATGGCGTAAGCCACGGCGCGCATGGCGCCCTGGTAGGTTGTCACCAACTCCCTGAACGCCTGTTGATCGCCGCGTAACAGGCGCTCAAGCAAGCGTGCTTCAAGGTCGTCCGGCACGGTTGGCCAGACTCAGCGTTTGCGCAGAATCACGCTGCCGATCGAATAGCCCGCACCAAAGGAGCTGAGCACGCCCAACGAACCTTTGGGCAAGTCGTCCTGATGCGTGTGCAGAGCGATCACGGAACCGGCGGAACTGGTGTTGGCGTAGCGGTCGAGAATCACCGGTGCCTCTTCTTCCAGCGCATCGCGGCCGAGCAGCTTCTTGACGATCAGGTGGTTCATGCTCAGGTTGGCCTGGTGCAACCAGAAGCGCTTGACGTCGCTGACGCCGATGCTGTTTTCAGCCAGGTGCTGAGCGATCAGTTCAGCCACCATCGGGCAGACTTCACGGAACACCTTGCGGCCTTCCTGGACGAAGAGCTTGTCCGGGGCGCCGATACCCTCTTCCGCCGCACGGTTGAGGAAGCCGAAGTTGTTGCGGATATTGTTGGAGAACTGGGTCAGCAGTTTGCTGCTGACGATGTCGAACTGATGCGCCGAGGTCGCCAGGTCGGCACGCTCGACCAGCACGGCGGTGGCCGCGTCACCAAAGATGAAATGGCTGTCACGGTCACGGAAGTTCAGGTGGCCGGTGCAGATTTCCGGGCTGATCACCAGCACCGCACGAGCCTGACCCAGTTGCACGCTGTTGCAGGCAGTCTGGATGCCGAAGGTGGCCGAGGAACAGGCGACGTTCATGTCGAAGCCAAAGCCGTTGATGCCCAGGGCCTGTTGCACTTCAATGGCAATCGCCGGGTACGGGCGCTGCAGGTTGGAGCAGGCAACGATCACCGCATCAACGTCAGCAGCGGTCCGGCCTGCGCGTTGCAGGGCCTGTTCGGCAGCCGCCACGGCCATCTGGCAGAGGACCGACGGTTCGTCATTGGAACGTTCCGGCAAGCGCGGCGCCATGCGTTGCGGATCGAGGATACCGGCCTTGTCCATGACAAAGCGGCTCTTGATTCCCGAGGCCTTTTCGATGAACGCGGCGCTGGATTCGGCCAGCGCCTGGACTTCGCCTCGCTCGATGGCTTCGGCGTTGTCAGCGTTGAACTGCTGCACATAAGCGTTGAAGGATTCCACCAGCTCTTCGTTGGAAATGCTGTTGGCCGGGGTGTACAGGCCGGTGCCGCTGATCACGACGTTATGCACGGTCGTTCCTCTGTTCAGGGGCCGATGCCCACCGGGCAACAGCCTGTTCGATTCGGTCAGCTGGCACGAAGGTACCAACTCATACACACAACTAGCCCGGCAAACGTAACCGCTGCAGGGTATTTCATTCGGTTGACAACGCTGCCGGCAAGATGAGCACGGCAGCGGCGAACATCGGCCAAGTGTGCCACAACTACGGGAGTTTAGGCTTCTACCTGACTCCACTGTTTGCTGAGTCTTTTGTCAGAAACCGGCACTTTGGTACCCAGCTGCTGAGCGAACAGCGAAACCCGATACTCTTCCAGCCACCAGCGGTAGAGCATCAGCTGCTCATCACGTTTTCCTTCCTGGGCGTGTTTGTCCGCGCGCGCCTTGTACTGCGCCCACAGATTGCCCAGTTCACCACTCCAGACCCGGTCCTTCTGCACCTGAGAACCGAGTTTCTCCAGACGCAATTCGATGGCCTTGAGGTAGCGCGGCAGCTCTTTGAGCCACAGCCCCGGGGTTTCACGGACAAAGCCTGGGTACACAAGGTTGCTCAATTGCTGCTTGATGTCGTTGAGTGCCACCGCCTGGGCCAGATCAATCTTGCCCTTGAAGCGTTTTTGCAGGCCGTGCCAGAGCTTGAGGATCTCCAGGGTCAGGCGTGCCAGACGCTCAGCGTGTTCGGTCCAGCTGCCGCGCTTGCGCTCGGCCAGTGACGCCAGGCCTGCGCCGTCGCGGGGCAAATTGCTTTCGCCGTCGAGAATGCAGCTGTCGAGGCTGGCCAGGAGGATATCTTCCACCAGCGCGTCAACACGCCCCAGTTCGCGATACAACAGGCCAAGCTCGGTCAGCCCGGGAAGCTTGCCGCGCAGGAACTTGGCCGGTTCGGCCAGTTGCTGCAGGAGCAAACGCTGCAGGGCGCGCCGGTGTTGGAACTCGGCTTCGGCCTGGGTCGAGAAACGCCCTTCCTTGACCGTGCCGTTTTCTTCCACCAGAGCCGGATACACGGTCATCGACAGGCCGGCGATCTTCTGCTGGGCGGTCTCGGCAACCTGGGCAAAGGCCTTGGCCTGAACCGGCTGCTGGCTTTTCTCGGTCTGCGGCACGGCCAGTGCGGCCTGGCTGGCGGCGGCAAAGCGTGCAGTCAGTTCGGCCAGGTCGCGGCCTTCACCGAGGAACTTGCCCTGACCATCGACCACTTCCAGGTTCATCTTCAGGTGATTGTCCACCTGCCCCGCTGCTTCGGCCCAGGCTTCATCGCTGACCCGTGCCCCGGTCATGCGCAACAGCTCACGCCCCAAGGCCTGGGGCAGCGAGCCCTCGGCGAAGGTCATGCGTTGCAGGGCGGCCTTGATGAAGTCCGGCACCGGGACGAAATTCTTGCGCAAGGCTTTGGGCAGGTTGCGCACGAGAGCAATGCACTTGGCTTCGAGCAAGCCCGGCACCAACCACTCCAGACGCTCGCCCGGCAGGCTTGGAAGCAAGGGTGCAGGCACCCGTACCGTGACCCCGTCGCGCGGATGGTTGGGCTCGAAGTGATAACTCAAGGCCAGGCTCAAATCACCCAGGCGCAAGGTATCGGGATACTGCGCTGCGGTGACTTCGCTGGCTTCGCGAGCCAGTACGTCTTCCTCGCGCATGATCAGCAGTTGCGGGTCTTTCTGGCTGTTGACCCGGTACCAGCTGTCGAAGGTCGCCGTCTGGTGAATCTCAGCGGGCAAACGCTCTTCATAGAAGCCGTAGAGGGTTTCCTCATCGGCGAGGATGTCCCGGCGCCGGGCCTTGGCCTCCAGCTCGTCGAGCTGTTCGAGCAGACGGCGGTTGGCGCTCAGGCACTTGGCCTTCGACTGGATCTCGCCACCCACCAGCGCTTCGCGGATAAACAGCTCACGGGACATCACCGGGTCAATCGGCCCGAAGTGCACCGGGCGGCGACCCACGACGATCATGCCGTAAAGGGTGATCTGCTCGTAGGCCACGACCTGGCCGCGCTTCTTCTCCCAATGCGGCTCGAAATGGTTCTTCTTGATCAGGTGAGTGGCCAGCGGCTCGATCCAGTCCGGCTCGATCTTGGCCACCATGCGCGCATAGAGCTTGGTGGTTTCGACCAACTCGGCACTCATGATCCACTGCGGACGCTTCTTGCCCAGGCCTGAAGACGGGTGCACCCAGAAACGCCGCTGACGGGCGCCGAGATAATCGCCGTCTTCGGTCTTCTGGCCGATCTGGCTGAGCAAGCCGGACAGAATCGCCTTGTGCAGTCTCGGGTAGTCAGCCGGCTCTTTGTTGATGCTCAACTGCAGGTCACGGCAGATCAGGCTCAACTGTCGATGGGCATCGCGCCATTCACGCAGGCGCAGATAATTCAGGAAGTTCTTCCGGCACCAGTTGCGCAACGGACTTGCAGTGAGGGCCAGGCGCTGCTCCTCGAAGCCACGCCACAGATTGACCAGCGCGGCGAAGTCCGAGTCGACGTCCTTCCACTGAGCATGGGCCTGATCGGCGGCTTGCTGCCGCTCGGGCGGACGTTCGCGCGGGTCTTGCACCGACAGGGCACTGGCGACGATCAACAGTTCATTGAGGCTGCCCTGCTTGGCGCCTTCGAGCAGCATACGCCCCAGTCGCGGGTCGACCGGCAAACGCGCTAGCTGACGCCCAAGCGGGGTGAGCTGGTTCTCGCGATTGACTGCCGAGAGTTCCTGCAACAGGTTGAAGCCGTCGCTGATCGCCTTGCCATCCGGTGGCTCGATAAACGGGAAGGCGTCGATCTCACCCAGACGCAGATGCAGCATTTGCAGGATCACCGCCGCCAGGTTGGTACGCAGGATCTCGGGATCGGTAAACGCTGGCCGCGCATTGAAGTCTTCTTCGCTGTACAGGCGCACGCAGATGCCCGGTTCGACCCGGCCGCAGCGGCCTTTGCGCTGATTGGCACTGGCCTGGGACACCGCCTCGATCGGCAGGCGCTGGACCTTGGCGCGGTAGCTGTAACGGCTGATCCGCGCGGTACCGCTGTCGATCACGTAGCGAATGCCCGGTACCGTCAGCGAGGTTTCCGCGACGTTGGTTGCCAGCACCACGCGCCGGCCGGGGTGAGACTGGAAGATCTTCTGCTGTTCGGCCGGCGACAGCCGCGCATACAACGGCAGGATTTCGGTGTGACGCAGTTGGGCCTTGCGCAGCATTTCCGCGGCGTCGCGAATCTCGCGCTCGCCTGGCAGAAACACCAGCACATCGCCTGGACTCTTACCCTGGCTGCGCTCAAAGCCAGCGATCTCGTCGAGCGTGGCGAGAATCGCCTGGTCGACGGTCAGGTCGTCTTCGACCTGATTGCCCTCTTCGTCCTGCTCGCTGGTCAAGGGTCGGTACCAGGTCTCCACCGGGTAGGTGCGGCCAGACACTTCGATGATCGGCGCATCGTCGAAATGCTTGGAGAAGCGCTCAAGATCGATGGTCGCCGAGGTGATGATCACCTTGAGATCCGGACGCCGCGGCAGCAGGGTTTTCAGATAGCCGAGCAGGAAGTCGATGTTGAGGCTGCGCTCATGCGCTTCGTCGACGATGATGGTGTCGTAGCGCTCGAGAAAACGGTCGTGCTGGGTTTCGGCCAGGAGGATACCGTCGGTCATCAGCTTGACCAGGGTATTGGCGTCGCTCTGGTCTTCGAAACGCACCTGATAACCGACCAGCGCGCCCAGCGGCGTGCCGATTTCTTCGGCCACCCGCGTGGCGACGCTGCGCGCCGCAATACGCCGCGGCTGGGTGTGGGCAATCAGGCCATGCTGACCACGGCCAAGCTCCAGGCAGATCTTCGGCAACTGGGTGGTTTTGCCCGAGCCCGTTTCGCCGGCAATGATCAGCACCTGATGCGCGGCCAGAACTTTCTTGATTTCGTCACGCTTGGCTGCAATCGGCAGGCTGTCATCGTAGCGAATGCTCGGCACGCTGGCCTTGCGCGCGGTGACCTGCGCGCAGGACGCCTGGACCTTCTCGACCCACTGGGCCAGCTTTGCCTCGTCCGGACGCTTGCGCAGTTCATGCAGCTGCCGGCGCAGGCGGTGGCGCTCGGCAATCATGGCGTGGTCGAGGTTTTTCAGCAGTTGATCGATAGCGTGGTCAGTCATGGGGGCTTTTTAGTCGTGCAGGTGAGCCTGCTTTTTCATGATCGGCATAAGAAGGGCTGCGATTGTCGCAGATTTGCCCCCGCTCGGCACGGTTGCGGGTAGCCGGATGATTGTTTAGCCGCAGACAACCTGAAGGTATACAAAGGCTGATTTAATGAACCTTCACTGGCATGGGAGTATCCGGGCATGACTTCGCCCCTGTGCATGCCCCGTCCGCTGTTGCGTCCTTCGTTCCCGAAGGTACGGGCTC
The DNA here is from genome assembly GCA_036643775.1 of Pseudomonas sp. Lineage (GTDB taxonomy): Bacteria > Pseudomonadota > Gammaproteobacteria > Pseudomonadales > Pseudomonadaceae > Aquipseudomonas. Next base: position 14,786 of record JAVXRI010000063.1, read on the forward strand.
GCTCCGGGGAAAACCCGCTGGTGCACATCATCCTCGCGTTCTGGGCCTTGTTTCACTGCCGCCATGCCCGCCCACCAGATGTTTTTCTCGCCCTAGACTGAATATATCGGCCAGCCTTGGCCTTTCTGTCCGTGACTGTCGCCACCTGGCGAAAACAGTCCTGAGCGCCTGACAGCGCGAGCGAGAACTGCATGCAATTTGCCCCCATCGAGCAAGCCCGAACATTCCTGGCCGAAAATCCTGATATCGAGATGATCGAGCTGTTCATCCTCGATGCCAACGGTGTGCCTCGTGGCAAGCTGTTGCACCGCGAAGAACTGCTCGCGGTGTATGAAAGCGGACGACCACTACCGAGCACCATTCTCGGCCTGACCCTCAATGGCGACGATGTGGAAAACTCAGGGTTGGTGTGGGACGTCGGTGATATCGACTGCCGCGCCTATCCGCTGGAGAACAGCCTGGTACGCCTGCCCTGGCGGCAGATTCCGACCGCAGCAGTGCAGGTCAGCATGCACCCCACCGAAGGCCTGCCGGCAACCATCGCCGATCCGCGCCACCTGCTAGTCAAGGTGATCGATGCCCTCAAGGCCGAAGGCTACCACCCGGTCATGGCCTGTGAGCTGGAGTTCTACCTGCTCGACCAGAAACGTGACCACCAGGGTCACCCGCAAGCGGCGCTGGACAGCGACGGCGGACGTCCACGCGGCACCCAGGTCTACGGCCTGCGCGAGCTGGAACAGATCGAGCCGTTCCTCGCTGACCTCTACAGTGCCTGCAAGGCCCAGGGCATCCCGGCGCGTACGGCGATTTCCGAATACGCCCCGGGCCAGGTCGAAATCACCCTGGAGCACGGCGACGCGCTGCTGGCCATGGACCAGGCCGTGCGCTACAAGCGCCTGGTCAAAGGCGTGGCGCACAAGCACGGCATGCAAGCCTGCTTCATGGCCAAACCTTTCGATCACCTGGCCGGTACCGGCATGCACATGCATGTGAGCCTGGCCGACGCCCAGGGCAACAACCTCTACGCCAGCGAGGACAAGGCCGGCACACCGCTGCTGCGTCAATCGGTGGCCGGCATGCTCAAGCACTTGCTCGATTCGTTGCTGCTGTTCTGCCCCAACGCCAACTCCTACCGGCGCTTCCAGGCCAACAGCTATGCGCCGCTGGCCCCGACCTGGGGCGTCGACAACCGCACCGTGAGCTTGCGCGTACCGGGCGGTCCGGCCAACAGCCGGCATATCGAACATCGTATTTGTGGCGCCGATGCCAACCCTTACCTGGCCGCTGCGGCGATCCTCGCCAGCCTGCACCAGGGCATCCGCCAACAGCTCGACCCCGGTGCCCCGGTCGAAGGCAATGGCTACGCCCAGGCCAAGGAACTGCTGCCCACCGACTGGCTCACCTCGCTCAAGGCCCTGGAAACTTCGGAGTGGGCGCGAGAAGCATTCGGCGAGGCCTTTCTCGGCGTTTACCTGGCGGTCAAACGTGCCGAGTACCGACAGTTCATGGCCGAAGTCGGCGAACAGGACTGGCGCTGGTACCTGACCCAGGCCTGATCCCTTTTGTTTTTGCACCAAGGATTTTTTATGAACGCAGCCGTGAATTCCGGCACCGCTCAGCGCAGTGCCTCCTACTACACCGCCAGCCTCAACGACGCCACCCAGTACCCGACGCTCAAAGGGACGGTAAAGGTCGACGTGGCGATCATCGGCGGCGGCTTTACCGGCGTGGCCACTGCCGTCGAACTGGCCGAGCGCGGCCTTAAAGTTGCCATTGTCGAGACCAACCGCATTGGCTGGGGCGCCAGCGGTCGTAACGGCGGCCAGGTCACTGGCAGCCTGTCGGGCGACGAGGCGATGCGCAAGCAGATGCGCGAAAAGCTCGGCGACGACGTCGATGACTTCATCTGGCACCTGCGCTGGCGCGGCCACCAGATCATCGAGCAACGGGTCGAACGCTATGGCATTGCCTGCGACCTCAAACGTGGCCACCTGCATGCGGCGATGAAGGCTTCGCACATGCATGAACTGCAAGCATTCGAAGCCGAAGCACAACGCCGCGGCATGGGTGATCAGGTGCAACTGCTCGACCGCAACGCCGTCAGCCAGCACCTGCAAAGTCCGCTGTATATCGGCGCGCTGAAGAACCTGCGCAACCTGCACCTGCACCCGCTCAACCTGTGCCTGGGCGAAGCCCGCGCGGCCCACAGCCTGGGCGCGCTGATCTTCGAAAACTCCGAGGTACTGGACATTGTCCATGGTGACCAGCCTGCCATCGTCACGGCCCAGGGCCGGGTCGAGGCCAAGCAGATCATGCTGGCCGGCGACGTCTACCACAAACTGGAAAAGCCTCAGCTCAAAGGCAAGATCTTCCCGGCTATGGGTGGCATCGTCACCACCGCACCGCTGGGCGACCTGGCCGCGCAGATCAACCCTCAGGACCTGGCGGTGTATGACTGCCGTTTTGTACTCGACTATTACCGCATGACCGCTGATGGGCGCCTGTTGTTCGGTGGTGGCGCCAACTATTCGGGCCGTGACTCGCGGGACATCGCCGGCGAACTGCGCCCGTGCATCGAGCGCACCTTCCCTGCACTCAAGGGCGTGCCGATCGAGTTCCAGTGGAGTTGCGCTATGGGCATTGTGGTCAATCGCATTCCACAGCTGGGCAAGCTTTCAGACAATGTCTGGTACTGCCAGGGCTACTCCGGGCACGGCATCGCCACCAGCCACATCATGGGCGAGATCATGGCCGAGGCCTTGACGGGTACGCTGGAGAAATTCGATACCTTTGCAGGCTGCAAGCACATCAAGGTGCCCATGGGCGATGTGCTGGGCAATCCGTTGCTGGCGGCGGGGATGTGGTACTACCAGATGCTTGAGAAGTTGCGCTGACTGTAGGAGCGGATTCATCCGCGATGGACTGCGCAGCAGGCCCATTTTTGGGGCCGCTACGCGCCCCATCGCGGATAAATCCGCTCCTACAACAATCAGGCGATCTTCTTCAGGCCCAGCTTTTTCAGCTCTTCATCACGCAGTTCACGACGCAGGATCTTGCCGACGTTGGTAGTCGGCAGTGCATCACGGAACTCGATGAAACGCGGCACCTTGTAGCCGGTGACATTGGCACGCATGTGCTCCATCACCTGCTCTTTGGTCAGGGTCACGCCAGGCCGTGCGACGATGAAGATCTTGATCACTTCACCGGATTTCTCGTCAGGCACACCGATGGCCGCACACTGCAGCACACCCGGCAACGCCGCCAGCACATCCTCGAGCTCGTTGGGATAGACGTTAAATCCGGAGACCAGAATCATGTCTTTCTTGCGGTCGACAATACGCATGTAGCCGTCAGGCTGGATCAGGGCGATGTCACCGGTCTTCAACCAGCCTTCGCTGTCTAGGATCTCGTTGGTGGCGTCCTGGCGCTGCCAGTAGCCCTTCATCACCTGCGGGCCCTTGATGCACAACTCACCGACTTCACCCAACGGCAGTTCGATACCCTCATCATTGATGATCTTGCACAGGGTCGAAGGCATCGGAATACCGATGGTACCGATCTGGTTCTGCTCGGCCGGGTTGACCGCCGCCACCGGGCTGGTTTCGGTCATGCCGTAACCTTCACAGATAGCGCAACCGGTCACCGCTTTCCAGCGTTCGGCGACACTCATCTGCAGGGCCATACCGCCCGACAGGGTGATTTTCAGTCCGGAGAAATCCAGCTTGCGGAAGGTTTCGTTGTTGCACAGGGCAACGAACAAGGTGTTCAGCCCGACAAAGCCACTGAACTTCCACTTCGACAACTCCTTGACCATCGCCGGCAAGTCGCGCGGGTTGCTGATCAGGATGTTGTGGCTGCCGATCAGCATCATTGCCATGCAATGAAAGGTGAAGGCGTAGATGTGATACAGCGGCAACGGGGTGATCAGGATCTCGCAACCTTCATTGAGGTTGGACCCCATCAGCGCCCGGCACTGCAGCATATTGGCCACCAGGTTGCGGTGGGTCAGCATGGCGCCCTTGGCCACCCCGGTAGTGCCGCCGGTGTACTGCAACACGGCAACATCATGGCTGTCGGGGTTCGCTTCCTTCACTGGCTGGCCGGCACCTTTGCTCAATACATCATTGAACTTCAGGGCTTTGGGCAAGTGATAGGCCGGGACCATTTTCTTCACGTATTTGATCACGCTGTTGATCAACAGGCGTTTTACCGGTGGCAGCATATCGGCCACTTCGGTGACAATAACGTGCTTGATCTGGGTCTTGGGCACCACCTTCTCGGCCAGGTGCGCCATGTTGGCCAGACACACCAGCGCCTTGGCGCCGGAGTCATTGAACTGGTGCTCCAGTTCCCGCGCGGTATACAACGGGTTGGTGTTCACCACGATCAGGCCGGCACGCATGGCACCGAATACGGCAACCGGATACTGCAGCACGTTGGGCAGTTGCACGGCGATACGGTCACCAGGCTGCAGGTCGGTATGTTGTTGCAGGTAGGCGGCAAACGCCCCCGACAACTCGTACAGCTGGCCGTAGGTGATGGTTTTGCCCAGGTTGCTAAAGGCTGGTTTATCAGCAAAGCGTTGGCAGGACTGTTTCAATACTGCCTGGATATTCGGGTACTCATCCGGATTGATTTGCGTAGCAATCCCGGCTGGGTACTTATCCTTCCAAAAATTTTCGATCATGGAAGCCCACTCCTCCAGCACCAGCGAATTCTTCACCGCAGTCGATGCGATTATTATTGATATAAAATTACGGTTTATTGCAAACCAGATAATCAGAAGCGGGCCGAGAGTAGCAGCTTTGCCAAGGGTCGCCTAGAGCTAAAGCAGGCCGAATAGTCACGAAAATGACTCTTGATTATCGCGTAGTCATTTTTAGAGTAAAAATACTAAAGCTCCAAGTTTTAAGCTGCAAGCTGCAAGCTGAGCACGCCGCTCAGGCCTGCACTTCTTGCAGCTTGCAGCTTGTAGCTTGCGCTAGCCGTCAGGCTATATCCCTCAGTTCCCGGCGCAGGATCTTGCCCACCGCCGTCATCGGCAACGAATCGCGCAGGACAATGTGCTTGGGCACTTTGTAGGCGGTGAAATTGGCCTTGCAGTAGGCCTTCAGCTCTTCAAGTGTCACCCCACCCTCACGCGCCACCACAAACAGCTTCACGGCTTCGCCGGAGCGCTCGTCTGGGATACCGATCACCGCGCAGTTGGCTACCTGCGGATGACTCATGACCACCTCTTCGATCTCGTTCGGGTACACGTTGAAACCCGAAACAATGATCATGTCCTTCTTGCGATCGACAATCCGGGTAAAGCCATCCGGATCGATCACCGCAATGTCACCCGTCTTGAACCAGCCCTCGCTGTCCAGCGCCTCGGCGGTCGCCTCAGGATGCTGCCAGTAGCCCTTCATCACCTGCGGGCCCTTGATGCACAGCTCACCGCGCTCACCCATCGGTTGCTCGTTGCCCTCATCGTCGATGACCTTGAACCCGGTGCCCGGCACCGGAATGCCGACGGTGCCCAGGCGTGCGAGCTGGCCATAGGGGTTGGTACTGGCCACCGGCGAGGTTTCGGTCAAGCCATAACCTTCGACAATGCGGCAGCCCGTCAGGCTTTCCCAGCGTTCGGCAGTCGCCTTGACCAAGGCGGTGCCGCCGGAATTGGTGACTTTCAGGGCGGAGAAATCCAGGTTCTTGAACTCCGGATGATTCATCAGCGCCACGAACAAGGTGTTGAGACCAAGCAGCCCGGAGAACTTCCACTTCTTCAGCTCTTTGATGAAGCCCGGGATGTCGCGCGGGTTGGTGATCAGCACGTTGTGGTTGCCGGTCACCATCATGCACATGCAGTTCGCGGTGAAAGCATAGATATGGTAGAGCGGCAGGGGTGCGATCATCACCTCCTGGCCTTCCTTGATCAGCCGCTGGCCATCGTCTCCGTGCTGGGAGAAGCACGCCAGCACCTGAAGCATGTTGGCTACGAGGTTGCCGTGAGTCAGCATTGCGCCCTTGGCCAGGCCAGTGGTGCCGCCGGTGTACTGCAGTACGGCGATATCGTCGAGGTTCAGCGCTACCTGTTTGGGCACCACGCCTCGCCCCTGACTCAGCGCACTCTTGAAGGGCACGGCCTGGGGCAGATGGTACTCCGGCACCATCTTCTTGACCTTGGCGACAATGGTATTGACCAGCCAGCCCTTGGCCGTCGGCAGCATGTCGCCCATCTTCGCTTCAATGAGGAACTCGATGCCGGTATCGGGCAGTACCTCCTGCACCAGCTTGCCGAACATGTTCAGGTAGACCAGCGCCCGGGCACCGGAGTCCTTGAACTGATGACGCATTTCACGCGCGGTATACAGCGGGTTGGTGTTGACCACGATCAGCCCGGCACGCAAGGCGCCGAACACCGCAATCGGATACTGCAGCACATTGGGCATCTGCACCGCGATACGGTCGCCCGGCACCAGATCGGTGTGTTGCTGCAGATAGGCGGCAAAGGCCGCCGAGTGACGTTCCAGCTCAGCATAGGTCATCGTCACCCCGAGGTTGCTGAACGCCGGGCGGTCAGCAAACTTCTTGCAGGAGCGTTCGAACACTTCGACCACAGACTTGTAAGCATTCATGTCAATAATCGAAGGAACGCCTGCGGGGCGCTTGTCATTCCAGAAATCAGCCTGCATTTATTCTTGTCCTCATACCTGAGCCGTTCCTGCCCTCTCGCCTGCTTGGCAAAAGAAGGTGTTGTGCCGACGTTAGCAGGTATGCCGCAGGTGGCAAATATGCCAAGCGCTGTCATTTACATTGTGAATCTTGTTTGTCGCTGCCCTTCGATTGCACGCTTGGGTTATACACTGAGCTGACTCACCCCTCTGTGCGCACAAGGACTCGCCATGCACCACGATGCGTTCTGGCTACCGGCCAGCGATCACTGCAGCCTCTATGTCTACCAATGGCTGCCCGACACCCCGATCAAGGCGGTGGTGCTGCTGGCCCATGGCATGGCCGAACACGCCGGGCGCTATCAGCGTCTGGGCCAGGCCCTGAGCGCGGCCGGTTTTGCCTTGCTTGCCCACGACCAGCGCGGTCATGGCCGTACCGCCGAACTCGGCACCCAGGGCCTGTTCGCCCGCCACGATGGCTGGAGCGCGGTGGTCAACGACCTGGGGCTGCTCAGCCAGCACATTGGCCAGCAGTTTCCCGGTACACCGGTGTTCCTCTTCGGCCACAGCATGGGCAGCTACATTGCCCAGGCTTACCTGATGCACCACGGCGCCAGCCTGCAAGGGGCGATTCTCAGCGGTTCGAACTTCCAGCCGCCGGCGCTGTACCGCACTGCGTGCATGATTGCCCGCATGGAGGCCTGGCGTCAGGGCCCGCTGGGGCATAGCGCGCTGATCGAGTGGTTGTCCTTTGGCTCATTCAACAAGGCGTTCAAACCCACGCGCACTGCATTCGACTGGCTCAGCCGCGACAATGCCGAAGTCGACCGCTATGTGGCCGACCCGCTGTGCGGCTTTCGCTGCAGCAACCGTTTGTGGATCGATCTACTGATGGGCCTGGAGCAGATCAGCCAGCCGGCCAACCTCAAACAGATCGATCCGAACCTGCCGATCCTGGTCATGGGCGGCGAATGTGATCCGGTCAGTGCCGGCAAGCGTCTCAAGGATCTGGCCGGTGCCTTGCGCCTGGCCGGCAACCAGCATGTACAGTTGCAGTTGTACCCCAAAGCGCGACATGAACTGCTCAATGAAACCAACCGTGACGAGGTCACGGCCGCAATTGTCGACTGGCTGGAACAGGCATTGGCCCTTGGCCGCCCTGCCCGCAGCGAATGACGGCCGCCCCCGTGCCCATTGCAGGAACCGAATCGATGACCCAGGTCACCAACACGCCTTACGAAGCCCTTGAAGTCGGCCAGACCGCCAGTTTCAGCAAGACCGTCGAAGAACGTGACATCCAGCTGTTCGCGGCCATGTCCGGTGACCACAACCCGGTGCACCTGGATGCCGAATTCGCCGCCAAGAGCATGTTCAAAGAGCGCATCGCTCACGGCATGTTCAGCGGTGCGCTGATCAGCGCCGCGGTCGCTTGCGAACTGCCTGGCCCGGGCACCATCTACCTGGGTCAGACCATGAGTTTCCAGAAGCCGGTCAAATTCGGCGACACCCTGACCGTACGCCTGGAAATCCTCGAAAAGCTGCCAAAATTCAAGGTGCGCATCGCCACCCGCGTGTTCAACCAGAATGATGAGCTGGTCGTTGATGGCGAAGCGGAAATCCTCGCCCCGCGCAAACAGCAGACTGTCGACCTGGTCAGCCCGCCGCCGATCACCATCGGCTGAAGCTCACAACTCGCTCAGACGGCGCTCGATATAGCGCCGTTCGGCTCCTTGCTGGGTCAGGCCCAGTGCAGTGTTGTAAGCATCGCGCGCCTGATCCCGCCGCCCCAGTTGCCGACAGAGCTCGGCGCGGGCGGCGTGGGCCAGGTGATAGTCCTGTAACTGGCCACGCGCCAGAATCGCCTCGACCGCCAGCAATCCAGCCTGGGGCCCGTCACGACGTGCCAGGGCTGCAGCGCGATTGAGCTCGACAACGGGTGAAGGCCAGCCGCGCAGCAATACATCGTACAAACCGACAATTTCTTCCCAATCCGTTTCTTCAGCATTGGCCGCCTCGGCATGCACTGCAGCAATCGCCGCCTGCAAGCTGTATACCCCGAATTGCTGGCTGCGCAGCGCCTGCTGCACCAACTGGCTGCCTTCGGCAATCAACGCACGATTCCACAAACTGCGGTCCTGTTCATCCAGCAGGATCAACTCGCCATTCTCGTCACTGCGCGCCGCCTGTCGCGAGGCCTGCAACAGCATCAAGGCCAGCAAACCCAGCACTTCCGGGTCAGGCAGCAACTGCTGCAACAATCGTCCCAGGCGGATCGCCTCATCACTGAGGTCATTGCGCATCAGGTGGTCGCCGGATGACGCCGAATAGCCCTCGTTGAACACCAGGTAAATGACCCGCAGGACACTGTCCAGGCGCTCGGGCAATTCGGCCAGCGACGGTACCTGGTAGGGAATCTGCGCATCGCGGATCTTGGCCTTGGCCCGCACGATGCGCTGGGCAATGGTCGCAGGCTGCTGCAGAAAAGCCCGGGCGATTTCCTCGGTGGTCAGGTCGCAGACCTCACGCAAGGTCAGCGGCACCTGGGCATCGGCGGCCAGCGCCGGGTGACAACAGGTGAAGATCAGGCGCAGGCGATCATCTTCCAGCTCCTCGTCGTTCACCTCATCCTCCTGCCGGGCCTCCAGCGCCATCATCAACTGCGTCTGGGAGCGGTCGAAACGAGCGCGTCGACGCAACCCGTCGATAGCCTTGAAACGTCCGGTGGAGACTAGCCAGGCGCGCGGATTGGCTGGAATGCCATCGCGTTGCCAGCGCTCAACGGCAACGAAAAACGCTTCGTGCAGGGCCTCCTCGGCCAGGTCGAAATCACCCAGCAAGCGAATCAGGGTCGCCAGAATCCGCCGAGACTCACGCTTGTAGACCGACTCGACCTCGGCCCGCACCTGGACCTGTGTCGCCATCAGCCTGGCATCTGGGTGGTCACCAGTGCCACCAGCCGATCCAGGCTTTCACCCCAACCGCGATGAAAGCCCATTTCCTCATGCGCCAGGCAATCGGCGGCATTCCAGTGCAAGGCGCGCGCCGTGTACTGAGTCTTGCCCTGAACGTCTTCGAAGGTCACCACCACGGTCATGAACGCCTTGTTCGATGGCACCCAGCCCGGCCCGAAGGCATCGGTGAATACAATCCGCTCAGGGGCAACAATCTCCAGGAACACCCCCTGGTTAGGGTACTCAGTGCCGTCGGGCGCGCGCATCACGGTGCGAAACAACCCGCCCACCCACAACTGCATTTCGCACAAAGGCGTAGTCATACCGTTCGGCCCCCACCATTGCGCAAGCAGGTCGGGCTCGGTCCAGGCCCGAAACACTTTTTTGCGCGGTGCATCGATCAGTCGAGTGAGGGACAGCTCGTGCTGCATCGACCCGGGGGGATGAAGGCTCATCTTATTGTTCTCCTTCGTTTCAAGGTTGCAAGTCTCGGACCGGCCTCACTTCGACACTGCCGACCCTCGCGGCGGGAATGCCCTTGGCAATGTTCAGGGCTTCGTTAAGGTCACGGGCATCCACCAGGTAAAAGCCCGCCAGTTGCTCTTTGGTCTCGGCAAACGGCCCATCGGTCAGGCTCATATGGCCACCACGAACGCGCACGGTGGTGGCGGTCTGGACCGGCTTGAGCGCCTCGGCGGCGAGCATCCGGCCGCTGCCCTGGATCGATTCGGCATAGGCCATGCACTCGGCATCCGCAGGGCTGTCGGGCAAGCTGTGCAACAGACTTTCTTCACAATAGACCAGGCAAAGGTATTTCATCGTCATCTCCAGCACAGATGCAAAGTGCAATTCGGCATAATCCTCGACGCTCTCAGCTCAAGGCTTGAGCGAGAACAGGGCGGCGCCGGTCTCCATGTCGAAGGGTGCCGACCAATGCTCGTGAATCACTTTCCATTGCCCATCGATGCGCTTGTAGCCGACGGTGACGCGCATGTAACAGCTTTTATCCTCACCACCTTCTTCGATGGGCGGACCGCAGCGATTGAGCCAGTGGGCCAGCGCCAGATCCGGCGTGGCATGAATCTGCAACTGTTCCATCTCGAAGACCATCTCACCGGGGCAGTGCTCCATGCAGGCTTGCCAGTGAGCCTTATAGGCGGCCTTGCCCTTGAACTGCAGTTCTTTGATGGCATCGAAGGCAAGGATATCGTCGGCGTACGGGGCGGTGATGGCGGGGATGTCACGGGCGCGAACGGCCGGAATCCAGCGTTCGATGAGTTGGCGGACTTCGTTTTCGGCGGCGCTGCTCATGGTCGTGTCCTCTGCGATTCGACAAGTGTCAGGCGCCGAGCCATTCGGCGCGTTCACAGATGGTCGAATGGCGGATCGAGGAATCGACAGCTGCGCAGGAAAATGTTCCTGCCCTGCGCGCAAGCGCTTAGCGCGGCGCCAGTGGCAGCCAGATTTCCATTACGCTGCGGCTGTCAAAAGGATCGAAATCCTTGCCATAGCGCTCGAACTCCGGCGCCTGTGCAGCCCGCTCACCGGAGGCAGGTAGCCACTGGCTCCAGATGGCCAGGAAAGTGGCCTTGAGGTTATCGAGACTGCCGTGATGCTCGAAGACAGCGTAGCGCTGGGGCTTGAGTTCGACCCGCTGGAAATCGGCTGGCAGCCCCTCGACGTTCGTAACCTGCACCCCGGCGATGTAATCGAAACTGCCTGTGCCGTCGGCGTTGCAGCACACGCCGTAGGTATGCTCCCCGGTTTGCCCGGGCACCCGACCGATGTGAGGTTCGAAGCGCTGCCACAGCGCGGGAATCTGACTGATCGTGGACTGCGTGAAGCGTCCGCCGATACCGGCGATGGTGAGGGAGCCAGCCTGCTCGAAGCGCACCGGCTGAACTGAATCGTGAGTCGGATTGGACATATCCTTTGCCTTATAGAACCAATAGAAAGGAGCCCCTTACGGGGCTCCTGATCAAAGCTATGGAAGGAAACCACTGCCTGCCGAGCGTTTCGCGCGTTTGGCGGCACGCTTTTCTTCAGCGCTTTTCAGGGGTTTTTTCTTGGCCATTTTTTTCGCATCAAGACCTTTCATCTCGAAGATCCTCCGGCCTGACGGCGCCTGCATATGGGCACCCCGACTGATTATAGACCCGCTGTGTCCGCTGGCACGGCCAGGATGAATTCACGGTAGCCGGAGACCACCACATAGACCGCGAAGTAGCAGAAAATCGCCGCCGACAGCAAGTAGGACCAGGTCAGCAGCCGATCGCCGAGCAACCGTCCGCCGTGGCTGGCGATCATGCACAGCGACAGGCACCAGAGCAGCCCTGCGGCAAAGAAGCCGGACAGAAACAGACCGGCTTCAACCAGACTGCCGCCGCCAGACCGCGAGATCAGCACCCCACCAACCGCCGCGAACCAGAGGATTGCGCTCGGTGAGGACATGGCCAGGAAGATCCCGCGCAGGAACTCGCGCCAGGCCGACTCCACCACCACCTCACCGGCCTGCACATGCCCCTCACCACGCCAGGCCGCCAACAGCATCTTCACCGCAAACCACACCAACAGCAGCGATCCCCCCAGCCACAACACCCAGCGCACCGTCTCGAACTGCAACAGCACGGTCATTCCGGCCAAGGCTGCCACCGCGTACACAAGATCACCGACGCAGGTCCCCAGGCCCAGCCAGAAGCCCTGGAAAAAGCCACGCTGCATGGCCAGGGTAATCATCGCGATGTTAGCAATGCCGATATCCAGGCACAGGGAAAGACTGAGGAGAAATCCATTGGAAAAAGGCATAAAGCATTCCGTAAACAGCGTTGAAGGCAGGCGCTATTAAAGCGGGATTTATCGCAGCTGTATTGGAAGAAATTGCCCTTTGACTCAGCCCGCCAACACCTGTGCATACCGCCCCCGGTCGATATTAGCGCCGCTGAGTACCACCGCCACTTTGCGTCCACGCTGCCGTTCACGCTCCTGAATCAGCGCAGCCAGCCCCGCCGCGCCCGCGCCTTCGGCGGTGTTGTGGGTGTCTTCGTGAAAGATGCGCATGGCCTGGGCAATTTCCTCGTCGCTGACGCGCACGATCCGCGCCGCATGCTGGTGGATGATGTCGAAGGCTTCCGGCACCGGCATGCGGCACGCCATGCCGTCGGCAAAGGTATTGGCCGTGGCGGTGGTGACGATGCGGCCTTGCTCGAAGCTCAAGGCAAAAGCATCTGCGGCGCTGGACACCACACCGACGATCTCGGTGCGCAGGCCCAGCAGATTACGGGCCTGGATCAGTCCGCAGATACCCGAACCCATGCCGATCGGCACATACACGCAATCCAGATCGGCAACAGCGTCGAACAACTCCAACGCGTAAGTGGCGACCCCGCGAACCAGTTGCGGGTGAAACGACGGGACCATTTCATAGCCATGCAACTGTGCCTGACGCGCGGCCTCTTCACGGGCCTGATCGAAATCGGCACCGTACTCGATCAACTCCGCGCCCTGGGCACGCATCGCCGCGTTCTTCTCCACAGAGTTGCCTTGCGGCACCACGATGATGATCGGCAACCCGGCAGTACGCGCCGCCAGGGCCATGCTCTGCCCGTGGTTGCCACGCGTGGCGGTGACCAGACCACGTACCTGCGGCTGCTGCGCGAGTAACCACTGCACATAGAGCAAGCCGCCGCGTACCTTGAAGGCACCGGTCGGCGCGTGGTTCTCATGCTTGACCCAGACGTCACACCCCAGCCGCTCGGCAAGACGTGGCCAGGCATATTGAGCGGTGGCGGGCACGCTGGCACGCACCAGACGGGCAGCTTCACGCAGGGCAGTCAGGTCGAACATGGAACACCTCGGCAGCAGTGGGTTTGACCTGATCCTAGCGCCGGGCCATTGTATGGGTAAAACCTTATATTGCATGGCCAACAATAAATGTGGACCCCTACCCTCCCCGACACCGGGCAACCCCGCTACCTGGCGCTGGTCGATGCCATTGCCGAAGCCATCGAGCGCGGCGAACTCAAGATCGGTGAGCGCCTGCCACCGCAGCGCCGCCTGGCCTGGGCGCTGGGACTTAACCCCAGCACCACCCAGCAAGCCTACCGGGAAGCGGCCGCACGGCATCTGGTCAGTGGCGAAGTTGGCCGCGGCACCTATGTGCTGGCCGGCAGCAAGGAAGCCACGCTGTTTCATCTGAAACAGAAAAACCTGCAGACCCGCCTGATCGATGTGTCGACCAACGTGCCGGTGATCGATCCCGACAACCGCGACATCGAACGCACGTTGCAGGCGTTGTTGCACGAGGGCGAAGTGCGCAGCCTGGAGCACTACCTGAGTGCCGATGCGTTATTGCTGGCCCGGGTTCAAGGTGCCGCCTGGCTGGCCAATCGCGGCCTGCGCGTGAGCGCCAGCCAGGTGCTGTTGTGCGGCGGTGCCCAGCAAGGTCTGTTCAGCCTGCTGCTGTCGCTGTGCCAGGCCGGCGAGCCGGTGCTGGTCGAAAGCCTGACTGCGCCCGGTATCAAGGCCGCCTGCCGCCAGTTGCGCCTGCCGTTGCATGGTATTGCCCAGGACCGCCAAGGTATCCTCGCTGATGATCTGGACCGTGTCGCTCGCGCCACCGGTGCGCGAGTTGTGGTGCTGACGCCCAGCCTGCAGAACCCAACGGGCGCCTGCATGAGCCGCGAACGCCAGCAGGCCGTTGCCGACGTGGTGCATCGCCACGGCCTGCTGCTGATCGAGGACGACGTCTATGGCGCGCTGACCGACCAACCGCCTATGTGGTCATTGCTGGGTCCGCAAGGCATTCTGGTGACCAGCCTGTCAAAGACCGTCGGCGCAGGCTTGCGTCTGGGCTGGATCGTCGCGGATCCGCAGTTGTTGGCCAAGGTCGATCCCCACGCCCAGGCGACCCATTGGCAGGTATCGCCGCTGAACCTGCAGATCGCCTGCCGCTGGATCAGCGACGGTACGGCAAGCCGACGACTGGCCTGGCAACGCGAAGAAGTCGAACAGCGCTGGCGCCTGGCGCGCAAACTGCTGGGCAGTGAGCGGCTCTACGGCCAACACCCTGCGCCGCACATCTGGGTCAGCAGCCCTGTGCCGGCACTGACGCTGGTGCAGCGCTGCCGGGCCAACGCGGTAGAGGTAGTTCCGGCCGAAGTATTTGCGGTAAAACAAAACGACCTGCAAGCCGTTCGCATCAGCCTGTCTGCAGCCAACAGCCGCGCGGAACTGAAACAGGCGCTGGAGCGAGTGGCCCATGCCATGGAGACACCATGAGTACTTTGTTCAACCAGGCCGAGCAGTTTCTCGCCGCGCTTGACCCGCAGTGGGGCGCGCATGTTCAGGCGATCGGTCCGTGCCTGCATCAGCCGCGGCCCGAGCGAGACCCGTACCAGGCCCTGGTGCGCGCCATTGCCTACCAGCAACTGCATGTGAAGGCCGGCGATGCGATTCTCGGGCGCTTCCTCGCGCTGTATCCGGGCAGTGATTTCCCCAGCCCGGAACAGGTGCTGGCAACGCCACCCGAGCAACTGCGCGCTTGTGGGTTCTCGGGCAGCAAGCTGGTCACGATCCAGGGCATCGCCAAGGCGCGTCAGCAAGGCCTGGTGCCCGACCATCAGCAGGCGCTGGCACTGGACGATGAACAACTGATCGAGCGCTTGATCAGCCTGCGTGGTGTTGGCCGCTGGACGGTGGAGATGCTGCTGATCTACACCCTGGAGCGCATGGACATCCTGCCCGCCGACGACTTTGGCGTGCGCGAGGGCTACCGCCGCCTGCAAGGGCTGGATACCCAGCCCACCCGCCGCCAGATGATTGAACTCGGCCACGCCTGGCGGCCTTACCGGACCATTGCCGCCTGGTACCTGTGGCGGGTGCCGAACCCAAGAGTTTGAACGCAAGACCCGGAGTTTTCTTCGCCGATGCTCGCTTTAACCTGAGCCCGTCATTACTCACCAAGAGATTTCCGGCATGCGCCAAGACAAACCCCGCATCAGCGAATCCGACCCACGCTGGCAAGCCATCCTGGCCCGCGACCCGGCAGCCGACCGGGACTTTGTCTATGCCGTACGCACCACGGGCGTGTACTGCCGGCCCAGCAGCACCTCGCGCCTGCCACGCATCGACAACGTCGAGTTCTTCGACACCCCTGCGCAAGCCGAGGCCGCAGGGTACCGCCCGAGCAAACGGCGGGTAGCTGACCAGACACTCATGGCTGAGCAGCATCGCGTACAGGTCACCCGTGCCTGCCAATTGATCGAGTGCGCCGAGTCGGCGCCCAGCCTCAATCAACTTGCCGGGCAGTTGAACATGAGCCCTTTCCATTTTCATCGGGTGTTCAAGGCCATCACCGGGGTAACGCCCAAGGCATACGCTTCTGCCCATCGGGCAAGCAAGGTGCGCAACCAATTGCAGCACGCCAGCACGATCACCGATGCACTGTATGAGGCCGGGTTCAATTCCAATAGCCGCTTTTACGAAACAAGTAACGCGCGCCTGGGCATGACCCCGGGCTCGTATCGGGATGGCGGCGCCAACACCGCTATCCGTTTTGCCATCGGCCAATGCTCATTGGGTGCAATTCTGGTGGCGCAGAGCGAACGCGGTATCTGCGCAATTTTGCTTGGCGATGACCCGCAGGCATTGCTGCAGGACTTGCAGGATAAATTCCCCAAGGCCAACTTGCTGGGTGG
The DNA here is from genome assembly GCA_036643775.1 of Pseudomonas sp. Classification (GTDB taxonomy): domain Bacteria; phylum Pseudomonadota; class Gammaproteobacteria; order Pseudomonadales; family Pseudomonadaceae; genus Aquipseudomonas. The sequence continues at coordinate 31,088 of JAVXRI010000063.1, forward strand.
CGACGCCGAGTTCGAAACGCTGGTAGCACGCGTGGTGGGATTGATCGAAGTACCCGGGATCGGCCTGGACTTGCCGCTGGACTTGCGCGGCACCGCCTTTCAGGAGCGGGTCTGGCAAGCCTTGCGCACGATCCCGGCCGGGACGACCGCCAGCTATGCCGACATTGCCCAGCGCATTGGCTCGCCCAAAGCGGTCCGCGCTGTGGCCCAGGCCTGTGCGGCCAACGCCCTGGCCGTGGCCATCCCCTGCCACCGGGTGGTGCGCAGCGACGGCAACCTCTCGGGCTACCGTTGGGGCGTTGAACGCAAGCGTCAGCTATTGGAACGCGAGCGCAATTGAAGCGGATTCACGGCTGATCAGCCGTTGGTGCAGCCGTTACCCATGGCGCGGTACTCGAGGGTATGACGCTGACCTTGATGGTCTTCGTAGACCATGGTCGCTGGCACCACTTCACAGACATTGGGAATAGTCGACAGACTGATCACCTTGGCAATATCAAGGTTGGTCGAATAATCGTACTGTTCAACTACCGGCTGTGCATTGGCGACGTTAACTTCATCAGCCAGGGCAAAAGAAGAGACACCTACGAGTGCAAGTACAAGTAAACTTTTCATAATAATAAGCCTGCAAAGCAATCAAACTAATCGATTGACTTCATTGGCCAGCAGAGGCGCGGAGAAGTTGTTACATCAGTCATCAGGACATAACACGAAGTACCGGTCCCCCTGTTACTTTTTTGTGGGGACAAACATAGTTTACAAGTTGCCCCTCCCGGTTAAATCCCTGAACCGAACATTCACTGTTACCAAATCCGTAACAATAGCGCCAGATTTTCACCCTCGACACACCGCCTCGCTGCGTGTAAAAGCCCGGACCAGAGCCGCTGCCGGAAGATTTCCATGACCTCATTACGCTACTGCCTGCTGACCGAACCTGAACGACCATTGCTGAATAAATTCTACAAAGACCAGGGTTCGTCCATGCGTGCGGCCGCTCAAGGTCAGCTTTGGGTCGTCCGGGCCGAGGAAATCGTTGCGGCGTTGTGCCTCACGCCGGTACCAGGCGGATATTGGCTGACCGGGTTATGGGTGGCGGAACGCTGGAGAAGGCGACAGATTGCCCGGGGTTTGATCAAGGCAGCCGTAAAGAGCAGCGAAGGTACGACCTGGCTGTTCTGCCATCCCGACCTTGTGCCCGTCTATCAGCAGCAAGGCTTCAGCCCCTGCACCGAGCTGCCCGCCGCACTCGGCGAGCGCCTGGCTCGCTACCAGCGCAGCAAGCCGCTACAGGCAATGGCCCTTGCTCAGTCGTCACTGGCTGGATCGAGCCCGGGAAACAGCACGTCGGTATAACCGAACTTGTTGAAGTCATGAATCCGCGAAGGGTACAGCCGCCCGATCAGGTGATCGCATTCATGCTGCACCACGCGTGCATGAAAGCCCTCGGCCAGACGGTCGATCACCTGCCCTTGCGGGTCGATACCTTCATAGCGGATACGCCGGAAACGCGGAACTACACCGCGCAGCCCCGGCACCGACAGGCACCCTTCCCAGCCATCCTCAACTTCGGTGCCCAAAGGGGTAATCAGCGGGTTGAGCAAAATGGTCTGCGGCACCGGCTCGGCATCCGGATAACGCTCGCTGCGCTCGAAGCCGAAAATCACCAGCTGCAGGTCAACCCCGATCTGCGGCGCGGCCAGGCCAACACCACCGACGTGGTGCATGGTCTCGAACATGTCGGCAATCAACTGCTCAAGCTCGGCACTGCCGATCAGTTGTTGCGGAACCGGTGGAGCGATGCGCAGCAAGCGCTCATCGCCCATTTTCAGAATGTCACGAATCATGGGATGTTCGACTCAAGGGTTCACCTTCCGGCGTGGCCGGGTGATCGAGCGAGTGATCGCGCCCCAACCCGGAAACATGCTTTTTATCATGTTCCACAGGGGCCTCACCGGCTTCTTTTTCGCCCGGATTCTTACCTTCGGCAGACATATGTTCGATCACCGCATTCATCTCTGCGCCTAATAACAAAACGGCGGCAGAAATATAAAAATACAGCAGCAAGACAATGATCGCACCAATGCTGCCATACATCGCATTATAGTCGGCGAAGGTCTTCACGTAATAACCAAAGCCCAACGAAGCAATGATCCACACCACCACGGCCAGCACCGAGCCCGGGGTAATAAAACGAAATTCCTGTTTAACATCCGGCATCACGTAATAGATCAACGCCACCGCCATCATCATCAGAATAATGATCGCCGGCCAGCGCAATATCGTCCACACCGTGACAATGAACTCCTGCATGCCGATCTGCGAGGCAATCCATTCCATGACCTGCGGCCCCAGCACCATCAGGGCTGCCGAGGCCAGCAACATGCCAGCGATGCCCACGGTGTAGATCACCGACAAGGGAATGCGCTTCCACACCGGACGTCCTTCGACCACATCGTAAGCTGCGTTCATCGCGCTCATCATCAAGCGCACCCCCGCAGACGCGGTCCACAGGGCGATGACGATACCCACTGAAAGCAAACCACCCTTGGACTGCTGCAACTGGTCGATCACCGGGTTGACCTGCTCCAGGGCCTGGGGCGGCAACACCAGCTCCGACTGCAGGCGCAGCCAGGAGAAAAAGTCAGGCAGGTGCAAGAAACCGATCAGGGCGATCAGGAACAACAGGAAGGGAAACAGCGAAAACAGCATCTGGTAGGCCAATGCCGAGGCATAGGTGGACATCTCGTCATCGAGAAATTCCTTAACTGTGCGCACCAGCACGCGATGCAACGGCAAGCCGCGCAAGTCGGGAAAAATCATAGCGTCTCCTTTCGCCGCTTGAGGGTCATGGCTA
>JAVXRI010000064.1:0-33904 GCA_036643775.1 Pseudomonas sp.
GGAAGCCACGCATACCCGCGAAGAAATGCGCCGCGACCTTGTGCAGAACATGCTGGTACGCCTGCAGCTGCTGACCCCGGCTCAACTCGACCAGTTGCAGCAGAAAGCCGACGAACGCGCCAAGGCCGAAGCCGACGCCCTGGAAGCGGCCCGCCGCGCCCAGGCCGAGACGCCTCAGCAGTCGCCCCTGCAACTGCCGGCCAACTGAGCCTGAACGGGGCACTTCGGTGCCCCGCCCGCGATCATGAAACTCGCCCCCGCCCAGCTCAACAAACACCTGCAAGGCAGCCTCGCGCCGGTCTACGTGATCAGCGGCGATGATCCGCTGCTGTGCCAGGAAGCCGCCGACGCGGTGCGCGCCGTTGCGCGCCAGCAAGGCTTCGACGAGCGCCAGGTATTCAGTGCCGACGCCAACTTCGACTGGGGCACCCTGCTCCAGGCCGGTGCCAGCCTGTCATTGTTCGCCCAGCGCCGCCTGCTGGAACTGCGCCTGCCCTCCGGCAAGCCTGGTGACAAAGGCGCGGCAGCGCTGATCGAATACTGCTCGCGCCCTGCCGAGGACACCTTGCTGCTGGTCAGCCTGCCCAAGCTCGACGGCAGTGCGCAAAAGACCAAATGGGGCAAAGCGCTGATCGAAGGTCAGCACGTCCAGTTCATCCAGATCTGGCCGGTCGACACTGCGCAACTGCCACAGTGGATCAACCAGCGCCTTTCCCAGGCCGGGCTGTCCGCTCAGCGCGATGCGGTAGAGCTGATTGCCGCTCGGGTCGAAGGCAACCTGCTGGCCGCTGCCCAGGAGATCGAGAAGCTCAAGTTGCTGGCTGAGGGTAATCAGATCACGGTCGAGACGGTGCAAGCCGCAGTGGCCGACAGCGCCCGCTTCGATGTCTTCGGTCTGGTCGATGCGATTCTCAACGGCGAGGCGGCGCATGCCTTGCGCATGCTTGAAGGTCTGCGCGGCGAAGGGGTCGAACCACCGGTGATTCTCTGGGCCCTGGCCCGCGAATTGCGCCTGTTGGCGAGTCTGGCCCAGCAATACAGCCAGGGCGTGCCACTGGACAAGGCTTTCAGCCAGGCTCGGCCACCGGTCTGGGACAAACGCAAACCGCTGATGAGCAAGGCCCTGCAGCGCCATTCGGCGCAACGCTGGAGCCAACTGTTGCAGGATGCCCAGCGCATCGATGCGCAGATCAAGGGGCAGGCCCAGGGCTCACCATGGACCAGCCTTGCGCGCTTGTCGCTGCTGATGGCCGGGCAACGCCTGGCTCTACCGGCAGAGTGACATCCATCGAAGCTCTCCACCTGTGGGAGCTGGCCTCGCCAGCGATGCAATCACCGCGCAACACCTGACACCACAGCGATCTCATCGCCGGCAAGGCTGGCTCCCACACGGACCTTTTCTCCCTACGGGCTGCTAACTTGCCCGACGAGGGTTTCAAGCCTATATTGCGCGCACACTCCCCACCGAGAGCACGCGCCATGAGCAAAAAAACCAGGCCCAACAAAGCCAAATCGATCATCGCCCAACCCCTGTTCCGCAGCCGCCAGGAACGAGCAGGCAAAGGCAAAGGCAGCTACCGCCGCGAAGCCTTCCAATCGAGAGATTGGGAGGCTTCTTACTTTTTGGCTGCATAAAAGCAAGAAATCGACAGGCATGGTATGGTCGACACCTGACCTGAAATACCTGGACCTGTGCATGCCCTTTTGTCTTTCCCGTCGCTGGCAACCTCGTCAGCTGATTGCTGCCTCCAGCCTCATCCTGCTTGTCGCCTGCGCGGAGAAACCCACCGCCGCCGATGCGCTGCCGCTGGCCCCCGCCCAGCCCGCTCCGGTCGTGACCGTGCCAAACCCCGCTGTCGACACCAGCACTGAAATTCAACCACTGCAAACCTTTGCCCAATGGCAAGCGGGCTTCCGTCAGCAAGCCTTGCAAGCGGGTATCAACGCCAGCACCTTTGACCGCGCCTTCCTCGGCGTCACGCCCGATATGGACGTCATCAAGGCCGACCGTAGCCAGCCGGAGTTTGCCCGGCCGGTCTGGGAGTACCTCGACGGCGCACTGTCGCCACTGCGGGTGCGCAACGGTAAAGGCTTGCTGGAAAAACACGCCGAACTACTGGGCCAGATCGAGCAACGCTACGGCGTCGACCGCAATGTGCTGGTCTCGGTATGGGGCATGGAAAGCAACTTCGGCCAGTTCCAGGGCAGCAAGTCGGTGATCCGCTCCCTGGCTACCCTGGCCTATGAAGGCCGTCGCCCGGCCTTTGCCCAAGCGCAGCTGATTGCAGCCCTGCAGATCCTGCAGAAAGGCGATATCCAACCCGACGCCATGAAGGGCTCCTGGGCCGGTGCCATGGGCCAGACCCAGTTCATTCCCACCACCTACAACACCCATGCGGTGGACTTCGATGGTGACGGCCGCCGGGACATCTGGAACAGTTCCGCCGACGCCCTGGCCTCCACGGCTCACTACCTGCAGAGCTCCGGCTGGAAACGCGGCGAACCCTGGGGCTTCGAGGTGCAGCTGGCACCGGGCTTCGATTACTGGCTGGCCGATGGCGCCCAGCGCAAGAGCGTGTCCGAATGGATGCAACTGGGCCTGAAACTGCCTGCCGGCGTGCGCCTGCCAGCCGGCAGCGAGCAACTGTCCGCCGCCCTGTTGTTGCCTGCTGGGTATCGCGGCCCGGCGTTCCTGGTGCTGGATAACTTCCGTGCGATCCTCAGGTACAACAACTCGTCCTCCTATGCCCTGGCCGTTGGCCTGCTCGGTCAGCGTTTCGAGGGATCGGGCTACATTGCCGGCCCTTGGCCAAAAGACGATCTGCCGCTGAGCCGCAGCGAACGCGTCGAGCTGCAGACCCTGCTGAGCGCCAGAAACTACGACGCTGGCGCCGCCGACGGCATCATCGGTGCCAACACCCGCAAAGCCATTCGCACTGCGCAGCAGGCGCTGGGCTGGCCGGCCGATGGCTATCCGACCCATAAGCTGCTGGACAGTCTGCGCCAGCGCTAATTGAAAACGCCCCGGTTCAGGGGCGTTTTTTTAATCTGCGAACAAATCCTGCTGCAATTGCAGGCAACGCCGATCAGCGTCCAGGTACACCTGTGCCCCCAACGGCAAGGTGATGTTGGGGTCGCAGTGACCACTACGCCAGCCTGCCAGCACCGGTATCTGCAAAGGTTCGAACACCTCTCGCAATATCGGCGTCAGTGCCTGCAGCGTCAGGCCGGCAAAGTCGCCGACCAGCACCCCGCGCAAACCTTCGAACTTGCCGGCCAGGCGCAACTGGGTCAACAGGCGGTCGATGCGGTACAGCGGCTCGTTGACATCCTCGATGAACAGAATGCCATTGCGGCAATCGAGTTCTGCCGGCGTACTCAAGGTTGCACTCAGCATCGCCAGATTGCCGCCCATCAAGCGCCCTGAAGCAGCGCCAGCGACGATCGTGCTCAAAGGGTGACTCTGTGGGTGCTGCAACATGTCACCACACTTCAAGCGCCCGCTGAGCAGCTCGAAGAGTGAGGACACGGAGGGTGCCTGCTTGTGTGCCAGCAACTCGGACTTGAGCATCGCCCCGTGGAAGGTCACGAAACCGGCATGCCGGGCAATCGCACCGTGCAACGCGGTGATATCGCTGTAGCCAACGAACGGCTTGGGATGTTTGCGCAACAAGGCATAGTCGAGCCCCTCAAGCAGGCGGATACAGCCGTATCCACCGCGCAGGCAGATGATTGCATCCACATCATCTGCGGCGAACGCCGCATGCAGGTCCGCCAACCGCGTCGCATCGCAACCCGCCAGATAACCCTGGACTTCAGTTACCCCTGGGTAGATCCGGCATTGATAGCCACGCGCTTCGAACCACTGGATCGCCTTGAGCGTATCGAACTGGGCCGGTCCAGCAGGTGCGATGATGGCAATACGGCCGTTGCCTGGCAGCGCCTTTGGCAGCGTTGAATTACCTGATTGCAGCGCTGGCTGCTGACCAAGGGGAAGATTCATCCAGACGACTCCTTGTATGGATTTGAACATCAACCCTGACGTTGTTGACGGTCAAATGGCGGGCGGAAATAGTACCGGAAACAAAAATGCCGATGCTGCTGGCAAGCAGGCATCGGCATTTATCAAAGCGGCGATCAGAGCTTGATCTTGGCCTCATGTGCCTGCTGGTCAGCATGGTACGAAGAGCGTACCAACGGACCGGAAGCGACGTTCTTGAAGCCCATTTTCAGGCCTTCTTCAGCGAACCAGGCGAAGACATCCGGGTGCACGAAACGTTGCACTGGCAAGTGACTGCGCGATGGCTGCAGGTACTGGCCGAGAGTCAGCATGTCGATGTTGTGCTCGCGCATGCGATGCATCACTTCGATCACTTCTTCGTCGGTCTCGCCCAGGCCGAGCATCAGGCCGGACTTGGTCGGCACGTGCGGCACCAGTTCCTTGAACTTCTGCAGCAAGGTCAACGACCACTGGTAGTCGGAACCCGGACGTGCAGCCTTGTACAGGCGCGGGACGGTTTCCAGGTTGTGGTTGAAGACATCCGGCGGCGTCTCGGCGGTGATGGCCAGGGCCACATCCATCCGCCCACGGTAGTCCGGCACCAGGGTTTCCAGCTGAACGCCCGGCGACAGCGCGCGGATTTCCCGGATGCAGTCGGCAAAGTGCTGAGCACCGCCATCACGCAGGTCGTCGCGGTCTACCGAAGTAATCACCACATACTTCAGGCGCAGGTCGGCAATGGCGACGGCGAGGTTCTTCGGCTCGTCGACATCCAGAGGTTTTGGACGACCGTGGCCAACGTCACAGAACGGGCAACGACGGGTGCAAATGTCGCCCATGATCATGAAGGTTGCGGTGCCGCCAGAGAAGCACTCACCCAGGTTCGGGCAGGACGCTTCTTCACACACGCTATGCAGCTTGTGTTTGCGCAGCAGTTGCTTGATGCGGTCGACTTCCGGCGAAACCGGGATGCGCACGCGGATCCAGTCGGGTTTCTTCGGCAGCTCGTCGGTGGGGATGATCTTTACCGGGATACGCGCGACTTTTTCCGCGCCACGCAGTTTGACACCCGCCTCGACCTTGGGCCGTGGCGCCGGTGTCACGCTTTGCACTGGTTCTTGCACAACAGTAGTCATATTCAGAATATTCCGCCCGTAAGGGTCGTCTGCTCAGCATAGTCGAGGTGCTTGACCAGCTGCCCGCGCAGCCTTGCCCTTACCTCAGAGAGTTCGATCGAGCCTGCCTGGTCGCGCAGCTGGGTCATGGCCAGCCCCGCATACCCGCAGGGGTTAATCCGGCGGAATGGCGCAAGGTCCATGTCCACGTTCAAGGCAAGGCCATGGAACGAACAGCCATTGCGAATCCGCAGGCCGAGGGAGGCGATCTTCGCTCCATCGACATAGACACCCGGGGCATCGGCCTTGGCCGCTGCCTCGACGTCGTAACTGGCCAGCAACTCGATCAGGCAGCGCTCGATCCGGGACACCAGATCACGCACGCCAAACCCGAGCCGGCGAACATCCAGCAACAAGTAAGCCACCAACTGGCCGGGACCGTGGTAGGTCACCTGGCCGCCTCGGTCGGTCTGCACCACCGGGATATCGCCGGGCACCAGCAGGTGCTCGGCCTTGCCCGCCTGGCCCTGGGTAAACACCGCAGGGTGCTCCACCAGCCAGACTTCGTCGCCGGTTTCAGGGCCACGCTGGTCGGTAAACCGCCGCATGGCCTCAAGCACCGGCTCGTAAGGCAATAGTCCCAGATCGCGAAAGCCGAGGCTTGCCGGCATCACAGCACCATTTTTACGATGCCGGTGGCACGCAGGGCGCTGTTGATATCGTGCAGTTGGTCTTCACCGGTAGCGATGATGTGCAACTGTACGGTGGTGTACTTGCCTTCCTTGCTCTGACGCTCGGCCAGGGTGTTCATGTCGACCGTGGCGTACTTTTTCAGGATCTCGATGACCGTATCCTTGAAATTGACCACGGTGTCACCGATCACCTTGATCGGGTAGTCAGCGCAGGGGAATTCGATTTTGTGCGATTTGTCAGCTTCGGTCATGGCAGTAACGGCCTCGTAAGCCGTGGCAACAACAACGCCCCCGCGTGAGTTGGCGGGGGCGTGGCAGGTCACGATATCAGTTGAACAGCCCGTAGAAGAATAGACGAATGCTATCCCACACCCGGCCGAAGAAACCAGCTTCCTCAACAGCGTCCAGCGCGATCAGATCAGCGCTGTGAACAACGTTGTCATCCAGTTTGACTTCCACTTTACCGATCACGTCACCTTTGGCGATCGGCGCGGTCAGTTGCGGGTTCATGGTCATGCTTGCAGCCAGTTTCTTCAATTGGCCTTTAGGCAAAGTCATGCTCAGATCTTGGGCCAGACCGGCTTTAACCTGATTGGTCGCGCCTTTCCAGACTTGCGCCTGGGCCAGCTCGGTGCCCTTCTGGTAGAAGGTCTGGGTTTCGAAGAAGCGGAAGCCGTAAGTCAGCAGCTTCTGGGTTTCGGCAGCACGGGCCTGCTCGCTGTTGGTACCGAAGACCACCGCGATCAGACGCATGCCGTCACGTACGGCCGAAGACACCATGCAGTAGCCGGCTTCGTCGGTATGACCGGTTTTCAGGCCATCGACGGTCTTGTCGCGCCACAGCAACAGGTTGCGGTTCGGCTGCTTGATGTTGTTCCAGAAAAACTCTTTCTGCGAGTAGATCGCATAGTGCGCAGGGTCTTCGTGGATGATTGCGCGCGCCAGCACGGCCATGTCGTGAGCCGACGAGTAGTGCTCGGGGTTCGGCAGACCGGTCGGGTTCATGAAGTGGCTGTTGGTCATGCCCAGGTCAGCGGCAGTCTTGTTCATCATGTCGGCGAAAGCGTCTTCGCTGCCGGCGATGTGCTCGGCCAGGGCGACACTGGCGTCGTTACCCGACTGGATGATGATGCCGTGCAGCAGGTCGCTGACGCTGACCTGGGTGCCGACCTTGATGAACATACGCGAACCACCGGTGCGCCAGGCGTTTTCGCTGACGGTCACCGGGTCGTTCTCGCCGATCTGCCCGCGACGGATATCCAGGGTCGCGATGTAGGCGGTCATCAGCTTGGTCAGGCTGGCCGGTGGCAGACGCTCATCACCATTGTTCTCGACCAGGATATTACCGCTGGAGGCTTCCATGAGCACGTAGGACTTGGCTGCCAGTTGCGGCGGCGACGGCATCATCTGCTCTGCCGCGAAGGCGGCAGGGGCGATCATCAGCGGTACAAGCAGGCAAAGGCGTTTGGCAAAGGTGGTGATGTTCATCCGTCTCTCGAAATGGCTAATGGGCTCATGCCCTTATGGGCAAAACGTATTCAGGCACTGGGCCTTGCGAGCAAAACCGCCATTGTACATGGCTGTTCTGCCCGCTTGCATGACAAACCGACCAGTCCCCCCGATCAGTCTGCCGTGACGACTTTCGGCTGGCCGAGATTGGCCAGACGCACACTGTCCTGCATCTGCTGGGCTTCGCCCTGGCTGTTGATCGGCCCCAGGCGTACCCGGTGCAGGGTCTGCTGGTTACGCACGACCGAACTGATGAAAACCGGTGCGCTGACCATGCTGCTCAGCTTGGAACGCAGCAGTTCGGCGGCGTCCGGGTTGGCGAAAGCGCCGACCTGCAAGTAAAGACCATTACTGGCCTGGTTACTGGCGATCTGCACAGGCACAACCGCGGCGGCATGCTGTTGCGGCGGAGGCGTCCACTGCTCGACGGCGCCGGTGCTGGGCGTAAACGCCTGGGTCTGGGCCACCTGTGGCTGATCCAGGACCATTGGCGCCGGCTGGCCACGCTGGGCCCACCATTGTTTCGGGTCGATGCCCTCGACGCGCACCCGCGCCGTGCCGGTTTCGGCGTAACCGAGTTTTTTCGCCGCCGCATAAGACAGGTCGATGATGCGGTCCGAGTAGAACGGGCCGCGATCGTTGACGCGCAGGATCACGCTGCGGTGGTTGTCCAGGTTGGTGACCTTGACGTAGGCCGGCAGCGGCAGGGTCTTGTGCGCCGCGCTCATACCATAAAGGTCATAGACCTCACCGTTGGCGGTGTTCTGCCCGTGGAACTTGGTGCCGTACCACGACGCCGTCCCTTCGGCGCGGTAGTTGCGCGATTCCTGGATCGGGAAGTAGGTCTTGCCCAACACCGTGTAGGGGTTGGCCTTGTAGTTACCGGTATGCACGGTCGGCGTGGCGTCGGGGATCTTCGAGACATCGACGTCCCACCACGGCGCGCCGTCCTTGTGCGCCCGGTTAATATCCAGGCCTGGCTTGGCCCGCACCACATTATTGGTGCTCTGCGGCGCAGGCTTGCTCGACGAGCAACTGGCCAGCATCAGGCCCATGGCCGCACAACCGATCAGTTTCAGAGATGCATCAGAAAACAATACGCGCATTACTTGGCGCCCCGTGCTTGAACCAGCAGGTCCGATAGCTGATGTACCGCCATCGCGTACATCACGCTGCGGTTGTAGCGAGTGATCGCGTAGAAGTTCTTCAGGCCCAGCCAGTATTCAGGGCCGTTGTCGCCTTCAAGCCGGAAAGCGGTGACCGGCAGATCATCGCGCAGCGCATCATGACTTGACCAGCCCAGTGCCCGCAACTCTGCGACCGTCTTGACCGCGTCAATACCGGGGGTCAGGCCCTCATCGATACGATCACCCGTAGCCGTGGCACGGCTGACCACCGGCTCGCCGGCGACCCAGCCGTGACGCTTGAAATAGCTGGCAACGCTGCCGATGGCATCGTCCGGGTTGTTCCAGATATTGATGTGGCCGTCACCGTCGAAGTCCACGGCGTAGGCGCGAAAGCTGCTGGGCATGAACTGCGGCAGGCCCATGGCGCCGGCGTAGGAGCCTTTGAGAGTCAGCGGGTCGACCTGCTCTTCGCGGGTCAGCAGGAGAAACTCGCGCAACTCCTTGCGGAAGAACTCTGCCCGCGGCGGGTAATCGAAACCCAGCGTGGACAGCGCGTCGATCACCCGGTAGTTGCCGGTGTTGCGGCCGAAAAAGGTTTCAACGCCAATAATCGACACGATCACCTGGGCCGGGACACCGTATTCCTGCTCGGCGCGCGCCAGGGTCGCTTCATGCTGGCGCCAGAAATCCACACCACGGGCGACCCGCGCATCGGTGAGGAACATCGGGCGATAGTCCTTCCAGGGCTTTACCCGCTCGGCCGGACGCGATATGGCATCAAGGATCGACTGTTTGCGCTTGACGTCGCGAAACACATCCATCAACTGCTCGTCGGCAAAGCCGTAATCGCGGGTCATTTCGCCGACAAATTCGGCAACCTGAGGCGAGCCGTCATAGTCCCCGGCGGTCGCTTGCTGGCCACTCCCGAGCAGGCCCAGCAGGCCAACCCAGGGCGCACAACGAGCTGCCCAGCCACGCATTGCTTGCATGTAATTCTTCACCTTATTCAAACCTGTGCAATCCACTTGCGATGCGTATGGATCGACATCAAAACTCCAAACGCTGACAGCAGCGTCACCAACGAAGTTCCACCATAACTAATGAAGGGCAGCGGCACGCCCACTACGGGCAACAGGCCGCTGACCATACCGATATTGACGAACACATAAACAAAAAAGGTCATGGTCAGGCTGCCGGCCAGCAGCTTGCCGTAAAGCGTCTGAGCCTGGGCGGTAATCACCAGGCCACGGCCGATCAGCAGCAGGTAGATCAGCAGCAGCGCACAGATGCCAACCAGACCGAACTCCTCACCCAGCACGGCGATGATGAAGTCGGTGTGGCTTTCCGGAAGGAAATCCAGGTGCGACTGGGTGCCCAGCAGCCAGCCCTTGCCAAACACCCCACCGGAACCAATGGCTGCCTTGGACTGAATGATGTTCCAGCCGGTACCCAGCGGGTCGCTTTCCGGGTCGAGGAAGGTCAGTACCCGTTGCTTCTGGTAGTCGTGCATGACGAAGAACCACATGGCCACGGCCACCGGCACCGCAGCCGCGAGCACACTGAGGATCCAGCGCCAGCGCAGGCCACCCATGAACAGCACGAAGGCGCCCGAGGCAAGGATCAGCAACGCCGTGCCCAGGTCCGGCTGGCGGACGATGAGGATGAACGGCACGCCAATCATGATCAGGCTGATCATCACATGCTTGAGGTGCGGCGGTAGTGAACGCTTGGCCAGGTACCAGGCGATGGTGGCCGGCATGATGATCTTCATGAATTCAGAGGGCTGGAAGCGGATAACCCCGGGAATATTGATCCAGCGCGTGGCACCCATGGCGTTGTGGCCCATGACATCCACCACCACCAGCAGGATGACGCCACAGACGTAGGCCAGGGGCACCCAGCGCGCCATGAACCGCGGTTCCAGCTGGGCGATGACGAACATCGAAACCAGGCCGATGCCGAAAGAACTGGCCTGTTTGAGCAGCAGGTCCCAATTCTTGCCACTGGCCGAATAGAGGACGAACAGGCTACCGGCCGCCAGGGTCAGCAGCAGGATCAGCAAGGGGCCGTCGATGTGGATGCGCTGCAGGAAGCTGGCGCGACGACGCATCACGTCCTCGCTGGAAAGCATGCGATCGAAATTGTTCTTCACTGGGCCGACTCCTGAACAACGGTGGCGGGAGCGAACTCGGATTTGAGCCGGCCGTTCTCGTCGAGCAACCAGGCGTCCATCACCTGACGCATCACTGGCGCTGCGACGCGACCACCGGCCTCGCCGTTTTCGATCATGACCGAGACCACGATCTTCGGGTTCTCTGCCGGGGCGAAGCCGACGAACAGGGCGTGGTCACGGTGGCGTTCCTGAACCTTGTTGCGGTCGTACTTCTCGCCTTGCTTGATCGCTACCACCTGGGCGGTACCGCTCTTGCCGGCAATCCGGTACTGGGCCCCGGCGGCGGCAGCGCGGGCGGTACCGCGGGCGTTGTGCATCACCTGCTCCATGCCGTGGGTGACCCTGGCCCAGTCGGACTTGTCGCGCAGGACGATGTCTTCCATGGGGTTGTCATCCACCGGCGGCAGGCCCTCGATGGTCTTGGCCAGATGCGGACGGTTCCACTTGCCCTTGCTGGCGATCAGCGCGATGGCCTGGGCCATCTGCAGTGGCGTGGTCTGCATGTAGCCCTGGCCGATACCGAGGATCAGCGTCTCACCCGGGAACCAGGCCTGGCGGCGGGTGGCGCGCTTCCATTCGCGGGTCGGCATCAGCCCGGCGGACTCCTCGAACATGTCGAGGGAGACCTTCTGCCCGAGACCGAACTTGTTCATGTAGCTGGACAGACGGTCGATGCCCATCTTGTGCGCCAGGTCGTAGAAGTAGGTGTCGTTGGAGCGCATGATCGCCAGGTCCAGGTCGACCCAGCCGTCGCCGCTGCGGTTCCAGTTGCGGTATTTGTGGTCATAGTTGGGCAACTGGTAGTAGCCCGGGTCGAACACCCGGCTGCTGGCCGTGACCACGCCACTGTCGAGGCCGGCGATGGCCACTGCCGGCTTGATGGTCGAACCCGGCGGGTACAGGCCACGCAGCACGCGGTTGAATAGCGGGCGGTCGATCGAATCGCGCAGGTCGGCGTAGGCCTTGAAGCTGATACCGGTGACGAATGGGTTAGGGTCGAAGCTCGGCTGGCTGACCATCGCCAGCACTTCGCCGGTATTCGGATCGAGCGCGACGATAGCGCCGCGTCGCCCGCCCAGTGCGGCTTCGGCGGCCTCCTGCAACTTGATGTCGAGGCTCAGGACAATGTCCTTGCCGGGGATCGGATCGGTGCGCTTGAGCACCCGCAATACCCGGCCACGGGCGTTGGTCTCGACTTCTTCATAGCCAACCTGGCCGTGCAGCTCAGGCTCGTAAAAGCGCTCGATACCGGTTTTGCCGATATGGTGGGTGCCGCTGTAGTTAACCGGATCGAGGGTCTTGAGCTCTTTCTCGTTGATCCGCCCGACATAACCGACCGAATGCGCGAAATGCGCCCCCTGCGGGTAATGCCGAACCAACTGGGCAACCACTTCAACACCGGGCAAACGGAACTGGTTCACCGCAATCCGGGCAATCTGCTCTTCCGTCAGCTCGAACAGGATCGGCACCGGCTCAAACGGCCGACGCCCCTGGCGCATGCGCTTTTCGAAGAGGGTGCGGTCGTCCGGGGTCAGTTCCAGCACCTCGACGATCACATCGAGCACCTGCTGCCAGTCGCCGGAGCGCTCGCGGGTCATGCTCAGGCTGAAACTTGGCCGGTTGTCGGCGATGATCACCCCGTTACGGTCGAAAATCAGCCCGCGGGTCGGCGGAATCGGCTGCACATGCACCCGGTTGTTTTCCGACAGGGTCGAGTGATATTCGTACTGGATCACCTGCAAATAATACAGGCGAGCGATCAACACGCAGATCAGCAGGACGATCGCCACGGCACCGACCACGACGCGACTGCGCACCATACGGGCGTCTTTCTCGTGATCCTTGAGGCGAATCGGCTGCGTCATTGAAAGGCTTACAGGTTCATTTATGGTAAGGGTGCCCGGACAACACGGTCCAGGCGCGGTACAGCTGTTCGCCGATCAGTATCCTTACCAATGGGTGCGGCAGGGTCAGCGGCGACAGCGACCAGCGCTGCTCGGCCCGCGCGCAGACTTCCGGCGCCAGCCCTTCCGGGCCACCGACCATGAAGTTCACGGTACGCGAGTCCAGCCGCCAGCGGTCCAGCTCGACCGCCAGTTGCTCGGTGCTCCAGGGCTTGCCATGGACCTCCAGGGTGACAATCCGTTCCCCTGGCTGGACCTTGGCGAGCATGGCCTCACCCTCCTGACGAATCAGGCGGGCGACATCGGCATTCTTGCCCCGGGTGTTGAGCGGTATCTCCACCAGCTCAAGCGACAGCTCCGAGGGCAGGCGCTTGGCATACTCATGCCAACCATCCTCAACCCACTTGGGCATGCGCGAGCCGACCGCGATCAAACGCAGACGCACGACGCTTCCTTATTCCTGGTCTTTGTTGAGCTTGGCGAAGAACTCGTGGGTGTTTTCCGGGCTGTGGTGCTTGCCATCGGCGGCACGGCTTTGCTCGGCACCTTTCCACAGACGCTCCAGGTCGTAGAACTGACGGGCGGCGGCGGTCATCATGTGCACGATAACGTCGTCCAGGTCGAGCAGAACCCAGTCGCTGTCGCCTTTACCTTCTTCACCCAACGGGCGCACGCCCTGGGCTTTGACCATTTCGCGGACCTTGTCCAGCATCGCGCCGATCTGGCGGTTCGAGGTACCGGTGGCGATGATCATGTAGTCGGTGATGCTCTGCTTGTCGCGAACGTCGATAACCAGAACGTCCTGGGCCTTGACGTCTTCCAGGGCAGCTACTGCTACCTTGACCAGCTCTGCGCCTTTAATCATTTCTTGCTTGCTCATATAAAACTCATTCAACTCGTAGGTATGAGGCGCTGTTGGCGCTCTCAGTTCGGCGCACGGTACAGGTTGTGCGCATCGATGTAGGCCAGTACTGCGTCCGGCACCAGAAACCGCACCGACTTGCCGCTGGCCAGCAGCTGTCGGATCTGCGTGGCTGACACCGCAAGCGGCGTCTGCCAGACGAATGCAATATGTCCCGCCGGCCCGATCAGAGCCTGCGGATCACTGACTGAGCGTGCGGCCAACAGGTTGCGCAGGGCATCCGGTGGCTCGACGTCGGCATCCGGGCGTTGCAGCACCAGGATGTGACAGTGTTGCAGCAATTCTTCCCAACGGTGCCAGCTGGGCAGGCCGCAAAAGGCGTCCCAACCCAGCAGCAGAAACAGCTGGTCCGAAGCGGCCAGTTCAGCACGCATCAGTTCAAGTGTCTCAATGGTATACGAGGGCGTGTCGCGCGCCAGTTCTCGCGCATCCACCGACAATGTCGGCACCCCTTCGACCGCGCAACGGACCATCGCCAGACGGTCCTGGGCCGATACCTGCGGCGTGTTGCGGTGCGGCGGGCGAGCATTGGGCATCAGCCGCAGCTCGTCCAGCGCCAGCCCTTCGGCCACCTCAAGCGCACTGCGCAGGTGACCGATGTGAACCGGATCGAATGTCCCGCCGAGCACGCCAATGCGCCGGGCGGGCGGCATCGTCATGACTGCAGCGAGCGGTTTGCGCTCGGCCAAGTCAGAGCGACTCCTGTCCACGCAGTTGACCGTCGCCGATCACCACGTATTTTTCACAGGTCAGACCTTCCAGACCGACCGGACCGCGGGCGTGCAGCTTGTCGGTGGAAATACCGATTTCTGCGCCCAGGCCGTACTCGAAGCCGTCGGCAAAGCAGGTCGGGGTGTTGATCATAACCGAGGACGAGTCAACTTCGGCAGTGAAGCGCCGCGCCTGACCCTGGTGTTCGGTGACGATGGAATCGGTGTGGTGCGAGCCATAGTGATTGATGTGCTCAATCGCCTGCTCCAGCCCGTCGACCACGCGGATCGAGAGGATCGCCGCGAGGTATTCGGTGTTCCAGTCTTCTTCAGTCGCCGCGACCGCGTCGATAATCTGCCTGGTGCGCTCACAACCGCGCAGTTCGACGCCTTTTTCCCGAAATTGACGGGCCATTTCCGGCAGGAAGTCTGCTGCAACCGACTGATCGACCAGCAGGGTTTCCATTGCGCCGCAAATGCCATAACGGTAAGTCTTGGCGTTGAACGCGATGCGCCGGGCCTTGTCCAGCTCGGCATGCTCGGCCACATAGACGTGACAGATGCCGTCCAGGTGCTTGATCACCGGCACCCGCGCATCACGGCTGACCCGCTCGATCAGGCCCTTGCCACCCCGCGGAACGATCACATCGACATACTCGGGCATGCTGATCAGCGCACCCACCGCTTCGCGGTCGGTGGTCTCTACCACCTGAACCACTGCCGCGGGCAGGCCCGCTTCGGCCAGGCCGCGCTGAATGCAGGCGGCAATCGCGCGGTTGGAGTGAATCGCCTCGGAGCCGCCACGCAGAATGGTGGCGTTGCCCGATTTCAAGCACAGGCTGGCGGCATCGATGGTCACGTTTGGCCGTGATTCATAGATGATCCCGATCACCCCGAGCGGTACGCGCATCTTGCCGACCTGAATACCCGATGGCCGGTAGCTCATGTCACGAATGGCACCGACCGGATCGGGCAGGCTGGCCACCTGGCGCAAGCCGACGATCATGCCGTCGATACGTGCCGGGGTCAGCGCCAGGCGCTCAAGCATGGCCGCTTCCAGACCATTGGCGCGACCGGCGGCCAGGTCCAGCTCATTGGCGGCGGACAGTTCGTCGCGGGCAGCGTCCAGGGCATTGGCAGCAGCTTGCAAGGCGCGGTTCTTCTGCGCGGTGCTGGCACGGCCAATCACGCGGGAAGCCTCACGGGCAGCGCGACCCAGGCGGGTCATGTAGTCAAGAACGGACTCAGTCATGGGCTCAGTGGTCTTGGCGAAGGGGAAAATCGGCTGATTATAACTGGCACACCGCCCCACGCCCAGCGGTGACAGGCGGATGGTCGAAAACAGTCAGCGATGGGCAGCAAAGCGGCCGCTGTTCAGCCTCGATTAAGACAGAAATTGCTATCATCGCCGCCCTGACCACCGCGAAACCGCCCGCATGCCCGACTCAGCCCCCTGCCCGTCCCAGGCCTTGCCCGACAGCTTCTTCGACCGCGACGCCCAGGAACTGGCCAAGGCCCTGCTGGGCAAGGTCATCCGCCACCGCCACGGCTCGTACTGGCTATCGGCGCGGATCATCGAGACCGAGGCTTATTACCTGAGCGACAAGGGCAGTCACGCGTCGCTGGGCTACACGGAAAAGCGCAAGGCGCTGTTCCTCGATGGCGGGCACATCTACATGTACTACGCCCGTGGCGGCGACTCGCTGAACTTCAGCGCCCATGGCCCGGGCAATGCCGTGCTGATCAAGTCGGCCTACCCCTTTGTCGACGCCATCTGCGATGACAACAGCCTGGCGCAGATGCAACTGAACAACCCCGACGCCAGCGGCCAGCCCCGCCCCGTCGAACGCCTGTGTGCCGGACAGACGCTACTCTGCAAGGCATTGGGCCTGAAAGTACCAAATTGGGATGGCAAACGCTTCGATCCCGAACAGTTGTTCGTCGAAGATTGCGGTATCAATGTGAAACACATTATTCAGACTTCGCGCCTGGGCATTCCTGCTGGCCGCGACGAACATCTGCCGTTTCGATTCGTCGACGCCGACTTTGCCCGCCATTGCACACGGAACCCGCTGCGCCGGGGCCAAGTCGAAGGCCGGGACTACTTTTTACTGACACAAGGAAACTGACACGATGGGCCAATGGCTCGACAGCCTTACCGGTTGGCTAGGCGCCAACCCGCAGTGGCTTGGCTTGGCGATTTTTCTGGTGGCCTGCGTGGAGTGCCTGGCCATTGCCGGGATCATCGTGCCAGGTACCGTGTTGCTGTTCGGCGTAGCCGTGCTGGCCGGCAGCGGTGCCCTGTCACTCGGCGAAACCTTGCTGCTGGGGTTCCTCGGTGGCCTGCTGGGTGACGCCATTTCCTATACGCTGGGGCGCAAGTTTCATCAGAACATCCGACGCCTGCCGCTGTTACGCCATCATCCGGAATGGATCGGTGGCGCCGAAACCTATTTCCAGCGCTACGGTATTGCCAGCCTGCTGGTCGGTCGCTTCATCGGCCCGCTGCGGCCGATGCTGCCGATGGTTGCGGGCATGTTCGACATGCCCCTGCCGCGCTTTATCGCCGTCAGCCTGCTGGCCGGTGCCGGTTGGGCGGTGGCTTACCTGCTGCCCGGCTGGGCCACTGGTGCGGCGATGCGCTTGCCGCTCCCCGAAGGCTTCTGGCTCGATGCCGGGCTGATTTCCGCAGGCCTGGCGCTGCTGCTCGGGGTCAGCATCAACTGCAGCTTGCGCAGCCTGCGTGGCGGCACCCGGGTAATCGCTCTCCTCAGCCTGGTGGCACTGGCCGCGCTGTTTCTCGGCTGGCCGTACCTGCATGAGTTCGATCAGGGCTTGATGACCCTGATTCAGGAACATCGCAGCAATGTCATCGATGGCACCGTAGTACTGATCACGCGCATGGGGGATTTTCGTACCCAGTTCTTCCTCGGCGGACTGTTGACCGGACTGTTGCTGTTGGCCCGTCAATGGCGCCCTGCGATCTTTGCCGGCGCCACGCTGGTCGGTACTGCCCTGGCCAACGGCGGCCTGAAATGGCTGTTCGCCCGCGCCCGCCCGGAAGTCCTGACCGACCCGTTGACCACCTACAGCATGCCCAGCGGCCATAGCTCGGCAGCCTTTGCGTTTTTCCTGGTGCTGGCGGTACTGGCCGGCCGTGGCCAGCCGGTGCGCATGCGTCTGACCTGGGTCTTGCTGGGCTGTTTGCCAGCACTGGCAATTGCACTATCGAGGGTTTACCTGGGCGCCCACTGGCCAACCGACATCCTGGCTGGCGCCATGCTCGCCTGTTGTATCTGCGCCACCAGCCTGACCGTGATTCAGCGCCGTGAGCCGCTGACCGCCCTGCCGTTGAAGGTCTGGTGGTTGATTCTGCCGGCCTGCGTGGCCTTGCTGACCTTCTTCAGCCTGCATTCGCTGCCCCACGCCCTGCTGCGCTACCAGTACTGAGGCGTCAGGCGAACAACTCGCCCTGCAACCGATCGAGCAATGCCTGGATGGCGACCAGGCGTTGCTGCGGGGAATCGATGGCCAGCAGGTCGAGCTTGTCTTCCTCGACAAAGGGCAACAGGTAGGCCAGCTGGTTGGCCAATGCCTGCTGCCCTGTGACTGTCACCGGCATGCCCAGGGCCTCGACCATCGGGTGCTCACCCAGGGCTTGCAGCAGCGCCAGCAAGTCGTGATGGTCATCCTCCAGCGGCATATCGCCCTGCTCCGGTAACCAGGACACATCGGCGACGAGCAACTGGTCCTTCTGCACTTCGAAAGGCCCGACGCGAAAACGCCGGGTACCCTCGACACGAATGCCGAGCAGGCCGTTGTCCTGCTGCTGAAAGTCACGAATCACTGCCTCGCACCCTATCTGGGAAAAACCCGTTGGCGCATTGCCAACCTGCTGGCCTTCAAGAATGCACACCACACCGAAGCCACCACCCTGTTTCATGATGCGGCCGAGCATGTCCAGATAGCGCGCCTCGAAGATCTGCAAATCCAGAAAGCAACCTGGAAACAACACAGTATTGAGCGGAAACAGGGGTAACGTCATTGCAACTCCTCAAGCAACCAGGCTGACCGCCAGCGGCAGGAACACCGCCGTGGCGACCCCCATCAGGCTCATCGCCAGGGCCGCGAAGGCCCCGCATTCATCACTTTCCTGCAGGGCCACCGAAGTCCCTACGGCGTGAGCGGTCACGCCCAGGGCCATACCGCGCGCTTCCGGGCTGTGTACGCCACAACGTGACAATAGCCCCGGGCCGAAGATCGCACCAATCACCCCGGTGATCAGCACGAAGACTGCCGCCAGGGCCGCCACGCCACCGATCTGTTCAGCCACCAGCATGGCAATCGGCGATGTCACCGACTTCGGCGCCATGGTCATCAGGATCATGTGCTCGGCGCCAAACCACCAGCCCAGCAACAGACAGGCGCCCGTGGCCACGACCCCTCCGATTACCAGCGTAGTAAAGGTCGGCCAGAACAGCTGGCGAATCCGCCGCAGATTGAGATAAAGCGGCACTGCCAGCGCGACGGTTGCCGGGCCCAGGAGGATGCTCATGATCTCGGTACTTTTACGGTACTCACTGTAAGTCAGGCCACAGGCGAACAGTACGCCAATGACCACGAGCATCGACACCAGCACCGGCTGAAGGAAGATCCAGCGGGTTTTCTCATAGGCCGCCAGCACCAGCTGGTACGCCCCCAGGGTAATGCCGATACCGAACAGCGGGTGATGAATGACCGCGTCCAGCGCGCCGCTCCAGTCCAGGCTCATGGCTGCTCCTCGCGCTTGATCTGGCGGGCGATGAGCTTTTGCATCAGGACCCCGACAAAGGCCAGGGTGATCAAGGCGGAGATCACCAGGGCACCGACAATGGCCCAGAAGTCTGCGGCGATATCCGCGGCATAGACCATCACACCCACCGCCGGTGGCACCAGCAGCAAGGGCAGGTAGCGCAGCAGGCTATTGGCCGCCTCGCTCAGTGGCGCACCCACTTCGCCGCGCACCATGAGGAACACCAGCAGCAGCAACAGACCGATGATCGGCCCGGGCAAGATGGGCACAAACAAATGATTGATCGCCGTCCCAAGCAATTGAAACAACACCAGCCAGGTCAAACCACGCAACAGCATAACTATCTCCTTCAGGCCTGGCGGCCATTATAAGCACGCTAACGACTTGCCTATAACCTGATATTCGCCGAAAACATGGCGACTTGACCGCTTTGGGCTGGCGTGCTGATCTTAGTCTTTCGAATCTGCCGAAATCATAAGAAAACCAAAAATCATCTGGAGAGTCACAATGCCCTTTGTACCTGTTGCAGAGCTTTCGCAGTACGTTGGAAAGGAACTGGGATGTTCCGAATGGCTGACCATCGATCAAGAACGCATCAACCTGTTTGCTGAAGCCACAGGCGACTTTCAGTTCATCCATGTCGACCCTGTGAAGGCGGCAAAAACGCCATTTGGCAGCACCATTGCCCATGGCTTTCTGACCCTGTCGCTGATCCCCAAACTCATGGAAGACATCCTGGTCCTGCCTGAAGGCCTGAAGATGGTCGTCAACTACGGCCTGGACAGTGTGCGTTTCATTCAGCCGGTAAAAGTCGACAGCAAGGTCCGCCTCAAAGTTGACCTGAGCGAAGCCTTCGAGAAAAAGCCCGGCCAATGGCTGCTCAAGTTCACCGCTACTCTGGAAATCGAAGGTCAGGAAAAGCCCGCCTACATTGCCGAGCCGCTGACACTCTGCTTCGTCTGAAACGGCCCGCTGCTGAAACAGCCTCTGCGGCTGTTTCAGCCAGTGCATTGTGCGGCATACTCGGGGCCTCAACCGCCCGGACCCCGTCATGCGCCCACTCGTTCCTCTTGCCCTGACCTTGCTGCTCACTGCCTGTGGTGATGGCGAACCGCTGTCGCCGCCCGACGCTCGCCTGCCCGACGGCGGTCGCTATCGGGGCCAGGTGGTCGATGGCCTGCTACAAGGCGAAGGCCGCATCGATTACCCCAACGGCAGCTGGTATGCCGGCAACTTCCAGGGCGGACAATGGCACGGCCAGGGTGAATGGCACGGCAGCAACGGCGAGGTCTACCGTGGCCAGTTCCAGCAGGGGCTGTTCCATGGCCAAGGCACCCTGAAGACGCCGGGCAGCAGCTACACCGGCAGCTTCAAGCTGGGTCGCCGCGATGGCGAGGGCACCCTCAAAGAAAACGGTCTTCTGTACCGCGGCCAGTTCAAGGATGACCAATACAGTGGCGCAGGGCATCTGGAACTGGCCGACGGCAGTCAATACCAGGGCCTGTTCGCCCGTGGCAAACCCAACGGCGAAGGCATTCGCAGCGACGTCAGCGGCAACCAGTTCAGTGGCCGCTTCAGCAACGGTCAGCTGGAAGGCAGCGGCACCTTCAACAGTGCCGAGGGCGACCAGTACATCGGGGCCTTTCGTGACAATCGCCTGGAAGGCCGTGGCCGTTATGAAAGCACCGATGGCGACGTCTGGATCGGTCTGTTCAAGGACGGCACGCTCAATGGCAAAGGTGAACTGATCGGCGCCGACGGCAGCCACTACAAGGGCAACTTTCACGACTGGCGCTTCTCTGGCAAGGGTCACCTGCAACTGGCTGACGGCAGCATCTATGTCGGCGGTTTCGACAACGACACCTATCACGGCCAGGGTCGCCTGACCCTGATAGATGGCAGCAGCCAGAGTGGTTACTGGGTCAACGGCCAGCGCGTACGCGACGAGCAGGGCCGCCTGCTGCCCGACCCGCTGGAGCTGGCCCTGCTCAATCAAGGGCACCTGCTGGTGCAGGCGCTGGCCAAGGTGCCGGCATCGACGCCAGCGATCGAACTGTACAGCCTGGCTCTGGCCGGCGACGGCAAGCAAAGTGTGTTTCTGCGTGAAGCCGACTATGTCAGCAACCTGCTCAAGAGCCGATTTGGCGCCGTGGGCCAGGTCAGCCTGGTCAACCACCGCGACCACCTTGAGGACCGGCCACTGGCTACCCGCGAGAGCCTCACCCGGGCTGCCCGCACCCTGGCCGAACGCTCCGGCCCCGAAGACCTGGTGTTCATCTACCTGACCAGTCATGGCAGCGCTGAACACGAACTGGTGCTCGACCTGCCGCGCATGCAACTGGCCGACCTGCCTGCCGACGCCCTCGCCAACGCCCTGGCGCCATTGAAAGATCGCAACAAGGTCATTGTCATCTCGGCGTGCTACTCGGGGGGATACATCGACGCGCTCAAGGACAACAGGACCCTGATCATGACCGCCGCACGTGCCGACCGCGTTTCGTTTGGCTGCTCTGAAGAGGCCGACTTCACCTACTTCGGCGACGCGTTGTTCGCCCAGGCCCTGAACCAGACCGACGACCTGCGCCAGGCCTTTGACCTGGCCAAAGTCAGTGTCGCCGAGCGTGAGGCGGCGGAAGGTTTTGATCCCTCCGAGCCGCAGATCTGGGCGCCCAGCGAGGTGCTGGAGCACTGGCAGCGGCTACGCCAGCAGCAGGCACGCAAAGCGCTGCAGAGCAACGCCAGCAACACGACAGTGCATGCAAAAAATGCCGGCAACCACTAAGCTGAGTGTAACAAGGGAGAGACATCATGTACTTGACGCCTCAGCACATCCTGCTTGCCGGAGCCACCGGTCTCACCGGTGAACATCTACTCGATCGGCTGCTCAGCGAGCCAACCGTCAGCCGAGTATTGGCCCCTACCCGCCGCCCCTTGGCGAAACACCCGCATCTGGAAAACCCGATCGCCGAGGACCCGGCGCTGTTCCTGCCGCAACTGGCCGGTCGGGTCGATATCGCCTTCTGCTGCCTGGGCACCACCATCAAAGAAGCCGGCTCCGAACCTGCCTTTCGTGCCGTCGACCTGGACATGGTCGTGGCGTTCGGCAAGCGTGCCCGGGAAATGGGCGCACGCCACCTGCTGGTGGTCAGCGCGCTAGGCGCCGACCGCAGATCGCCGATTTTCTACAACCGGGTCAAGGGTGAGATGGAATACGCGCTGAAGGCCCAGGACTGGCCACAGCTGACGATTGCCCGGCCTTCTCTGCTGCTGGGTGATCGAGCTGAGCCGCGCCTGGCTGAACGCCTTGCCGGCCCTTTGTCGAAGCTGATTCCGGGTAAATACCGCGGAATTGAAGCGTGCCAGCTGGCGCGAGCGCTGTGGCGCCTGGCGCTGGAAGAGCAGGATGGGATTCGCATTGTCGAGTCCGACGAACTGCGCAAGCTCGGCAAATAAAATAATTGTAGGAGCGGATTCACCGGGGCGCCGGACCGCCGCGATGGGCCGCAGCGCGGCCCCAAGAGATGGGACTGCTCTCGCAGTCCATCGCGGATGAATCCGCTCCTACAATTACAACCCGCCAGTAGCCTGGAAGCCCACGCCCAGTACGGTCAACACCGACAAGGGCAACAACAAGGTATCAAGCAAAGCGCTACCCGGCAGATCCAGCCCCGGGTAGTGCGGCGCTTCGGCGCCGAACCGGTCCATGGCGCAGCAACCGCCCTGCAGCGCATACAGATCCAGACGCGTCCCGCTATATACCAGCGGCGCACCCGGCTTGGCCGCATCCAGAGTGCGCACAGTGGCGCAGCCGCTGACCAGCAAACCGAGCAGGGCTACGCCCAGCAGCCGTTTCATTCATCCGCGCCGAAGTGGTGCTCGCCCCAACGTGGCAGCATGTCCTGGGGAATATCCAGCTGGTTGAGAATCCGCGCCACGACGAAGTCGATCAGGTCGTCGATGGTCTGCGGCTGATGATAGAACCCGGGTGCCGCCGGCAGGATCACCGCGCCCATGTTCGACAGCTTGAGCATGTTCTCAAGGTGAATGCTCGAAAATGGCGCCTCGCGCGGCACCAGAATCAGTTGCCGGCGCTCTTTGAGGGTGACATCGGCAGCGCGCTCGATCAGGTTGTTGCAGGCGCCGGTGGCAATGGCCGAGAGCGTACCGGTGGAGCACGGCACCACCACCATCGCCGCCGGCGCGCCGGAGCCAGAGGCTACCGGCGACATCCAGTCTTCCTTGCCATACACACGGATCTGCCCGGCGGCAGCGCCAGTGTACTCGGTCAAAAACGCCTGCATCGCCTGAGGCTTGGCCGGAAGCACCACATCGGTCTCGGTCGACATCACCAATTGCGCCGCCTTGGAGATCAGAAAATGCACCTCGCGGTCCTCGCGCACCAGGCAATCGAGCAGGCGCAGACCATACTGCGCCCCCGAGGCCCCGGTCATCGCCAGGGTGATACGTTCCGGCCCGCTCATTTCAGCGCCTCGGCCAGCTTGCCGTGCAGCCCGCCAAAGCCGCCGTTGCTCATGATCACCACCTGGGTGCCGGGCTTGGCCTGGCGCTTGACCCGCTCGATGATCGCTTCAAGGCTGTCCGCAACCACGGCAGGCACCTTGCATTCGGCAGCGGTGGCCGCCAGGTCCCAACCGAGGTTGGGCGGTGCGTACCAGATCACCTGATCGGCGTCGTTGACGCTTTCTGGCAGGCCATCACGGTGGGCACCCAGCTTCATCGAGTTGGAACGCGGCTCGATCACGGCGATCAGCGGTGCATCGCCGATGCGCTTGCGCAAGCCGTCGAGGGTGGTGGCAATTGCCGTGGGGTGGTGTGCAAAGTCGTCATAGATCGTCACGCCCTGCACTTCTGCGACTTTCTCCATACGCCGTTTGACGCTTTTGAACGCGCTCAGTGCAGCAATACCCATGGAAGGCACCACGCCGACATGGCGAGCGGCGGCAAGGGTAGCCAAAGCGTTGGCAACGTTGTGCTGACCGGTCAGCTCCCACTCGACCACGCCCTGGGATTCGCCTTCGAAACTGACTTCGAAATGTGAACCGTCGGCGCTGAGCAGCTTGACCTGCCACTGCCCGCCTTCACCGGTGGTCTGCACCGGCGTCCAGCAACCCATCTTGATCACGCGCTCAAGAGCGGGTTCGGTGGTCGGATGAATCACCAGGCCTTCGCTCGGAATCGTGCGCACCAGATGGTGGAACTGCCGCTCGATAGCTGCCAGATCAGGGAAGATGTCCGCATGATCAAACTCAAGGTTATTGAGGATCGCGGTGCGCGGACGGTAATGCACGAACTTCGAGCGCTTGTCGAAGAAGGCGCTGTCGTATTCATCGGCCTCGACCACGAAAAACGGCGTACCGCCCAGACGTGCCGACACCGCAAAGTTCTGCGGCACACCACCGATCAAAAAGCCCGGGCTCATGCCGGCATGCTCCAGCACCCAGGCCAGCATGCTGCTGGTGGTGGTCTTGCCATGCGTACCGGCTACGGCCAGCACCCAGCGCCCCTGCAGGACGTGATCGGCCAGCCACTGCGGGCCCGATACATACGGCAGGCCCTTGTTGAGCACGTACTCGACCGCCGGATTGCCCCGCGACAGGGCGTTGCCGATCACCACCAGGTCGGGTGCCGGGTCCAGCTGGGCGGCGTCATAGCCCTGGGTCAGCTCGATGCCCTGGGCCTCAAGCTGGGTGCTCATGGGTGGATAGACATTGGCGTCGGAGCCCGTAACCCGATGCCCGAGTTCTTTGGCCAGCACTGCCAGAGAACCCATGAAAGTGCCGCAGATACCAAGAATGTGAATGTGCATTATCGACCTCGCAAAACGTCGAGGCAGGGTAGCCTAGCGCGTCGGAATTCGCACCCTGTGTTGCGCTCAAAGGCTTCGGGCGATGCCGTGTTTGCGAAGTTTTCGATACAAGGTATTGCGGCTGACCCCCAGCTGCGCTGCGACATGCGTCATGTGCCAGCGCTGTTGTTCGAGCACACTGAGCAAGGTATTGCGTTCGGCACTGTCCAGCGGTGCTGCGGGGTTATCCACAGCCACGGCTTGCTGGGAGGGCGTCGGCGCGTGACGCACCACCGCCGGCAACTCGGAAAATTCGATCCGCCCGCCTTCGCACAGTGCCACCAGCGTACGCAGAACATTACGTAGCTGGCGGACGTTGCCCGGCCAGGCAAATTCAAGCAGCGCACGCCGTGCTGCGGGCTCAAGGCTGACCGCTTGACCGCCGGCTTCTTCCGCCAGGATGAAATCAAGCAACTGCGACTTGTCACTGCGCTCACGCAAGGCGGGCAATTCGATCTCCAGGCCATTGAGCCGGTAATAAAGGTCTTCGCGGAAACTGCCATCCTCGACCCGCTCCAGCAGATTGCGGTGGGTGGCACTGATGATGCGCACGTTGACTGCCTGTGGCTCGCCGCCGATCGGCACCACCATGCGATCCTCCAGCACCCGCAGCAGACGGGTCTGCAGGGCCAGGGGCATGTCGCCGATCTCGTCCAGCAGCAAGGTGCCGCCGTCGGCCTGCTGCAGCTTGCCGCGCATGCCCTCCTTACGCGCCCCGGTGAAGCTGCCACCGCGATAACCGAACAACTCGCTCTCGATCAGGCTTTCCGGAATCGAGGCACAGTTCAACGCGACAAACGCCCGGTCGCGGCGCTGGCTGGCCTGGTGCACGGCCTTGGCGAAGGCCTCCTTGCCGCTACCGGTTTCACCGTTGATCAACAGCGGAACGTCGCGCTCGAACACGCGCACGGCACGGCGAAAATCATTTTGCAGCAGCGGGTCCAGCAAGCAGATTGTTCCGGCCTTTTCCACCTTGGTGTCAGGCGCCGGTATCGGTAAAGACGGTTGTACCGGCGCGCGAACCTGCCCGCGCAGACTGGCAAACAACAGACGCCCATCGCGGGTGCGCAGCGGCCAACTGGTGCTGGCCTGCGCCGTGGCACGGTTGAACAACTCGTCCAGGGCACAATCGAAGAACATCTCCACCGGCTTGCCCAGCGCGCCGCCACGAATGGTGCCGAGCAGGTTCAATGCGCTCTGATTGACCGCACAGATCCGCCCGTCGCCATCAAAGGCCAGCAAGCCTTCACTGAACAGGCCGACCGATTCGGCCTGCAGATGAAAGCGCAGCAGCCACTGGTTCTCGAAATATCGCAGGAAATAACAGCTCTCGATCATCTTCGCCGAGAGGTTGACCAAGGCCATGGTATGGAACTGGCTCTGGCGCGATACATCCGGGCGGGCCGACGAAACATCGAGCACCGCCAGCAGCTCACCGTGCGGGTCGAACACCGGGCTCGCCGAACAGGTCAGGCCGGTGTGGCGGCCACGGAAATGTTCATCCTGATGAATGGTCAGCGCCTGACGCTCGACCAGGCAGGTGCCGATCCCGTTGGTGCCCTCGCGCGCCTCGCTCCAGTCGGCGCCCAGCCACAGCCCGGCACGCTCGAACACCCGCCGTTCGGTGGGTGCGGTGACGCAATTGAGGATCACCCCGCGGGCATCGGTGAGCAGCACCGCATGCCCTGCGCCGGACAACTGCTGGTGCAGGCTGTTCATCTCGTTGCCGGCAATCTGCAGCACCTGCTGCAGGCGCTCACGGCTCTCGAGCACGCGGCCATGCTCAAGCACGGTAGGCGCCATGCTCTGGGCCGGGTCCAGGTGGTAATCCTCAACGCAACGCAGCCATGAACGGGCAATCGACGGATCGCTGCCCGGCCCCTGCATCTGGGCCTTGCCCTGAGTCACCGTAAGCACTTGCCGGGCGTGCCGGCTGAGATGATTGTTCTGCACTTTTTATTGTTCTCCGCAGACGAGTTGGCCCCAGCATCCTCCACCCTCCAGCGCATTGCAATGCTGGCTTGACTGCTGAGTCACAGCCTGTGTCATTAACGGTACAAAGTGTCACCCGCACTGTATCGACGCTGCCACACAAGCCCCTTTCCTCCCCAGAGGAAAACCTCGCAAACCCTTGATTCTACTAGCCCTGCCCACACTGGCCCGAGCCTTGCTCTATGCTTCATATACTCCCTCAACAAGCACAATAGCCAGGAGACACACCATGCGTTACGCACATCCCGGTACCGAAGGCGCCAAGGTTTCCTTCAAGAGCCGTTATGGGAACTACATCGGTGGCGAATTCGTTGCGCCGGTGAAAGGGCAATACTTCGAAAACACCTCGCCAGTGAACGGCCAACTGATTGCCGAATTCCCGCGTTCCAGCGCCGAAGACGTTGAAAAGGCCCTGGACGCCGCCCATGCTGCTGCCGACGCCTGGGGCACGACCTCGGTGCAGGCACGCTCGCTGGTCCTGCTGAAAATCGCCGACCGCATCGAACAGAACCTCGAGCTGCTGGCCATCACCGAAACCTGGGACAACGGTAAAGCCATTCGCGAGACCCTCAACGCTGACATCCCACTCGCCGCCGACCACTTCCGCTACTTCGCCGGCTGCATACGCGCCCAGGAAGGCGGCGCGGCAGAAATCGACGGCAACACCGTGGCCTACCACCTGCACGAACCACTGGGCGTGGTCGGGCAGATCATTCCGTGGAACTTCCCGATCCTGATGGCCGCGTGGAAACTGGCGCCCGCCCTGGCAGCCGGCAACTGCGTGGTACTCAAGCCGGCCGAACAGACCCCGCTGGGCATCACCGTGCTGATGGAACTGATCGGCGACCTGCTGCCACCGGGCGTACTCAACGTGGTGCAAGGCTATGGCCGCGAAGCCGGCGAAGCTCTGGCCACCAGCAAGCGCATCGCCAAGATCGCCTTCACCGGCTCCACCCCGGTGGGCTCGCACATCATGAAATGTGCCGCCGAAAACATCATCCCGTCGACCGTGGAACTGGGCGGTAAATCGCCGAACATCTTCTTCGAAGACATCATGCAGGCCGAACCTGCGTTCATCGAGAAAGCTGCCGAAGGCCTGGTGCTGGCCTTCTTCAACCAGGGCGAAGTGTGCACCTGCCCATCGCGGGCGCTGGTGCAAGAGTCGATCTACCCGGCGTTCATGCAGGAGGTGATGAAAAAGATCAAACAGATCAAGCGCGGTGACCCACTGGACACCGACACCATGGTCGGCGCCCAGGCCTCCGAGCAACAGTTCGACAAGATCCTCTCGTACCTGGAAATCGCCGAGAAGGAAGGTGCCGAGCTGCTCACCGGCGGCAAGGTAGAAAAACTCGAAGGCAGCCTGTCGACCGGTTACTACATCCAGCCGACCCTGCTCAAGGGCACCAACCAGATGCGCGTGTTCCAGGAAGAAATCTTTGGCCCGGTGGTCAGCGTCACCACCTTCAAGGACGAAGCCGAAGCACTGGCCATCGCCAACGACACCGAGTTCGGCCTCGGCGCCGGTGTCTGGACCCGCGACATCAACCGCGCCTACCGCATGGGCCGCGGCATCAAGGCGGGCCGCGTGTGGACCAACTGCTACCACCTGTACCCGGCTCACGCCGCGTTCGGTGGCTACAAAAAGTCCGGCGTCGGCCGTGAAACCCACAAAATGATGCTCGACCACTACCAGCAAACCAAAAACCTGCTGGTCAGCTACGACATCAATCCACTGGGCTTCTTCTAACCGGTAAATCCGAGCGGTGACTCGGGTCCGCTTTGCGTCCCATCGCCAGCAAGGCTGGCGATGGGACGCAAAGCGCCCTCTTGGCCAAACCGCTCTGGCTCGCTTCCTGCAAGACCATCACCAGAGAAATCGGCATCCGCCGGTCACGATAAAAAAAACAGGTGAACCCTATGCCAAGCGATCACACCGGCAGCGCGCCGGCAGGCTCCTCTGTCGACTTTGAAAAAGTCGGCACCGACTATTTCCAACAACGTGAACTGAAAAAAGGCGCGGCAGGCTGGGTGCTGCTGGTTGGCCTGGGCGTTGCCTATGTGATTTCCGGCGACTATGCCGGCTGGAACTTCGGCCTGGCCCAGGGCGGCTGGGGCGGGATGTTCCTCGCCACCTTGCTGATGGCGACCATGTACCTGTGCATGTGCTTTTCCCTCGCCGAGTTGTCCTCGATGATCCCCACCGCCGGTGGCGGCTACGGCTTTGCCCGCAGCGCATTCGGGCCTTGGGGCGGGTTTCTCACCGGTACGGCAATCCTGATCGAATACGCCATCGCCCCCGCAGCCATTGCCGTGTTCATCGGCGCCTATTGCCAGTCATTGTTCGGTATTGGCGGCTGGATGATCTACCTGGCCTTCTACATCATCTTTATCGGCATCCACATCTTCGGTGTCGGTGAAGCGCTGAAGCTGATGTTCATCATCACCGCCGTGGCAGCCATTGCCCTCGGCGTGTTCCTGGTGGCGATGGTGCCGCACTTTGATGTCAACAACCTGTTCGACATCGCCCAGACCGACGCCGTCGGCGCCAGCAGCTTCCTGCCGTTCGGCTATGTCGGCGTGTGGGCGGCGATCCCCTATGCGATCTGGTTCTTCCTCGCGGTCGAAGGCGTGCCACTGGCCGCTGAAGAAACCAAGAACCCCAAGCGCGACCTGCCGCGCGGTCTGATCGGCGCCATGTTGGTGCTGCTGGCCTTCGCTTTGCTGATTTTGGTGGTCGGCCCTGGCGGCGCCGGTGCCGAAGCCCTGAAAAGCTCGGGCAACCCGCTGGTCGAAGCACTGTCCAAAGCCTACGGCGGCTCAACCTGGATGGGCGGCTTCGTCAACCTGGTGGGCCTCGCTGGCCTGATCGCCAGCTTCTTCTCGATCATCTACGCCTACTCGCGGCAGATCTTTGCTTTGTCGCGTGCCGGCTACCTGCCACGCAAACTGTCGGAAACCAACAAGAGCAAGGCACCGGTACTGGCCTTGGTGATCCCCGGGATCATCGGCTTCGGCCTGTCGCTGACCGGCCAGGGCGACCTGCTGATCCTGGTTGCGGTGTTCGGCGCTACGCTGTCTTATGTACTGATGATGGCCGCGCACATCACCCTGCGGATCAAACGCCCGAAAATGGAGCGCCCATACCGTACCCCGGGCGGGATCTTCACCTCGGGCGTGGCCCTGGTGCTGGCCTGCATCGCCGTAGTCGCCGGCTTCCTGGTTGACCCACGGGTGGTGATTGGCGCTGCCATCATCTATGGCGTACTGATTGCCTACTTTGCGTTCTACAGCCGGCACCACCTGGTAGCCGGGACACCGGAAGAGGAATTCGCCGCGATCCAGAAGGCCGAAGAGGCCCTGCACTGATCAACGCTATCTGCGCCGCAGGTCCTGCCTGCGGCGTTCTGGAGATTCTGTATGGCAAGTTTTGTACACACGGCAGGTCAGCAGACCTACCGCTTTGAAAGCCTCAAGGAAGTGATGGCCAAGGCCAGCCCGGCACGCTCGGGCGATTTTCTCGCCGGGGTCGCGGCCAGCAACGATGGCGAACGGGTTGCCGCGCAGATGGCCCTGGCAGACATCCCGCTCAAACACTTCCTCAGCGAAGCGCTGATCCCTTACGAAGACGACGAAGTCACCCGCCTGATCATCGACACCCACGATGCCAACGCCTTCGCCCCGGTCAGCCACCTGACCGTCGGCGGCCTGCGCGACTGGCTGCTTAGCGACCAGGCCGATGAAACCAGCCTGCGCGCCCTGGCCCCCGGACTGACGCCGGAAATGGCCGCTGCCGTGTCGAAGATCATGCGTGTGCAAGACCTGGTGCTGGTGGCGCAAAAAATCCGCGTGGTCACCCGCTTTCGCGGCACCATGGGCCTGCGTGGGCGCCTGTCGACGCGCCTGCAGCCCAACCACCCGACCGACGAACCGGCCGGGATCGCCGCAAGCATCCTCGACGGCCTGCTCTACGGCAACGGCGACGCCATGATCGGCATCAACCCGGCCACCGACAGCATCGCCTCGATCTGCACCCTGCTGGAAATGCTCGACGCCATCATCCAGCGCTACGACATCCCCACCCAGGCCTGCGTGCTGACCCACGTGACCACCTCGATCGAGGCGATCAACCGCGGTGTGCCGCTGGACCTGGTGTTCCAGTCGATCGCCGGCACCGAAGCGGCCAACGCCAGTTTCGGCATCAACCTCAATGTCCTCAAAGAAGGCTACGACGCCGGCCTGAGCCTTAATCGCGGCACCCTCGGGCAGAACCTGATGTACTTCGAAACCGGCCAGGGCAGCGCCCTGTCGGCCAACGCCCACCACGGTGTCGACCAGCAAACCTGCGAAACCCGCGCCTATGCCGTGGCCCGCCACTTCAAGCCGTTCCTGGTCAACACCGTGGTCGGCTTCATCGGCCCGGAGTACCTGTACAACGGCAAGCAGATCATCCGTGCCGGCCTTGAGGACCACTTCTGCGGCAAGCTGCTCGGCGTACCGATGGGCTGTGACATCTGCTACACCAACCACGCCGAAGCCGACCAGGACGACATGGACACGCTCCTGACCCTGCTCGGCGTTGCCGGGATCAACTTCATCATGGGCATCCCCGGCTCCGACGACATCATGCTCAACTACCAGACCACTTCGTTCCACGATGCGCTCTACGCCCGCCAGACCCTGGGCCTGAAACCGGCGCCGGAGTTCGAAGCCTGGCTGGCGCGCACCGGCATCTTCACCCAGGCCGACGGCCGGGTACGTTTCGGTGACAACCTGCCGCCGGCCTTCCGCCAGGCCTTGGCCCAACTGGGATAAGCGAGGTGACCATGGACAACACCCCCCAACATGACAACAGCGCCAATCCCTGGCTGGAGCTGCGCCGCCTGACTCCGGCGCGCATCGCCCTGGGCCGCACCGGCACCAGCCTGCCGACCGGCGCCCAGCTCGACTTCCAGTTCGCCCATGCCCAGGCCCGCGATGCCGTGCACCTGGCCTTTGATCACCAGGGGCTGCGCGCCCAACTCAGCGAGCGCCAGCGCGACAGCCTGCTGCTGCACAGCGCCGCCGCCGACCGCGACAGTTACCTGCAGCGCCCCGATCTGGGGCGGCGCCTGCACCCGGATTCAGCACAACGGCTGCGCGAACACACCCAGGCCAACCCTGGCGGCGTCGACCTGGCCATCGTGGTCGCCGACGGCCTCTCGGCCCTGGCGGTGCACCGTCATACCC
Organism: Pseudomonas sp.; assembly: GCA_036643775.1. GTDB lineage: Bacteria > Pseudomonadota > Gammaproteobacteria > Pseudomonadales > Pseudomonadaceae > Aquipseudomonas. The sequence continues at coordinate 32,032 of JAVXRI010000064.1, forward strand.
TGCCGTTCCTGACCCGTTTTGAAGAACAGTCTGCGGCGGATGGCTGGTCTACCTCGCCAGTGGTCCTGGTGGAACAGGGCCGCGTGGCGGTGGCCGACGAAGTGGGCGAATTGCTCGGGGCGAAAATGACCGTAATCCTGATCGGCGAACGCCCGGGCCTGAGTTCCCCTGACAGCCTCGGCCTGTATTTCACCTACAACCCGAAAGTGGGCCTGACCGACGCCTACCGCAACTGCATTTCCAACGTGCGCCTGGAAGGCCTCAGCTATGGCATGGCCGCCCACCGCCTGCTGTACCTGATGCGCGAGGCGTGCCGACGGCAGCTGTCCGGGGTCAACCTCAAGGACGAAGCGCAGGTGCATACGCTTGAATCGGAAACAGACACGCCGAGCAAAGGGAACTTCCTGCTCAGCAAACCCTGAGGCGCAAACGTTTCGTAGATTGCACTTTCTAATTATGTTCAGGCACGATCTGCCAAGGCGGCGGGCGATTTGCCGCACACTCCCATGGACCCTGAGGCCTGCTTATGCGGATCATAAAAGCAACCCTGGAACATCTGGACCTCCTTGCCCCGCTGTTCGTCAAATACCGCGAGTTCTATGGCCAGCTGCCGTACCCGGACTCCTCCCGCTCATTCCTGGAAAAGCGCCTGGAACGGGGGGAATCGATCATTTATCTGGCCCTGGCGGACGATGACGACAAAAAGTTGATGGGCTTCTGTCAGCTCTACCCGAGCTTCTCGTCGTTGTCGCTCAAGCGCGTGTGGATCCTCAACGATATCTATGTCGCCGAAGACTCCCGGCGCCAGCTGGTCGCCGACCACCTGATGCGCGAAGCCAAAAAGCTGGCCAAGGAAACCAACGCCGTTCGCCTGCGGGTCTCCACCAGCAGCAACAACGAAGTGGCGATGAAAACCTACGAATCCATCGGCTTTCGTGAGGACACCGAGTTCAAGAGCTACATCCTGCCCATCAACTCCGATTGATGCGCCATCGGCCTGAACCTGTGGGAGCTGGCGGCAGCCTGCGAAGGGCTGCGCAGCGGCCCCACCGGCCCAGACTGTCCAGCCCCCGCCATCCAGACATCCGCCGCTACAAACTGCGCAGGCACATTCCTGCCACCGCCGTATAATGCGCCCCCCAAAATGTGTGAAACTTTACCCACCACGCGGGTAGCGGCTGATCGCATTCGCACTGCCAGTCATCGCATGCCCCTCGATCGGGTTCAAAGAACACAGGTGCTGTACATGGATTTCAACCCGCTGGACCTTATTCTGCATCTCGACGCCTACCTTGATTTGCTGGTCAACAACTATGGCCCGTGGATCTACGCGATCCTGTTTTTGGTGATCTTTTGCGAAACCGGTCTGGTGGTCATGCCGTTCCTGCCGGGCGACTCCCTGCTGTTCATTGCCGGCGCTGTTGCCGCTGGCGGCGGCATGGACCCGGTGCTGCTCGGTGGCCTGCTGATGGCGGCGGCCATCCTCGGCGACAGCACCAACTACGTGATCGGTCGAACGGCCGGGGAACGGCTATTCCGCAACCCCAATTCGAAGATCTTCCGTCGCGACTACCTCGAGCAAACCCACAATTTCTACGAGCGCCACGGCGGCAAAACCGTCACCCTCGCGCGCTTCCTGCCGATCCTGCGCACCTTTGCACCGTTCGTCGCCGGCATCGCGAAAATGCACTACCCGCGCTTCCTCGGCTTCAGCGTCGCCGGCACCGTACTCTGGGTCGGTGGCCTGGTGACCCTCGGCTACTTCTTCGGCAACGTACCCTTCATCAAACAGAACCTGTCGTTGATGATCGTCGCGATCATCCTGCTGTCGCTGGTGCCGATGATCATTGGTGTAGTGCGCAGCCGTATGCAC
>JAVXRI010000065.1:0-33824 GCA_036643775.1 Pseudomonas sp.
CTTCAGACCCAGGGCCTTGCCCATCTGCACGAAGGCGGGCCCGGCGCAATGACTGGCGTCGGTGACCAGCGCCGTTTGCCCCGCCTTGGCCCGAGCCAGGTCGACATAGGCGAAATAGGCCATCAGCAGCGGCGTGTAATGCACGCTGGCCTCGATCGGCGAAAGAATCTCCGGATAGCGGGTCAGCGCGGTGCGCGGCAGCACGATGATTTCGCCGTAGACCGGATGCTCATTGGCACTGCTGGCCGGAAAGCTGGCCACTTTGTCGCCGACCGCGAGGTCATCGACGCCCTCGCCCACGGCCATGACCACACCCGCCATCTCGTGTCCGATACCGGCAGGCAAGCGTGCCTGGGACGGCGCCAGGTTCTGCCGCCAGAGCACGTCGTACCAACTGATGCCAATCGCCTCAACGCGAATCTGCACCTCGCCGGCAGCCGGCTGCGGCGCGACCTGCTCTTCGATCTTGAGCACCTCGGCCGGGCCAAACTTGTGGAAACGGATCATGCGGGACATCGCAAACCTCGCCTAGTGAACCTCTAATACCCTGAACTCTATCCGGGCTTTTGCGGTTAGACCATCCGTGGCCATTAATAGTCAACATGCCTGTCATTGATTGATGGTAATGCCGCGTGCAGCAAATTATGCGGTGCAGGGTAGCAGCCTTTACCCTTAAGATTCACCCCTGCCCCAAACGTGAAGTGAAGCCGAGCCGATGAACCGTAACGACTTGCGTCGCGTCGACCTGAACCTGCTGATCGTCTTCGAGACGCTGATGCATGAGCGTAGCGTGACCCGAGCGGCTGAAAAGCTGTTCCTCGGCCAGCCCGCCATCAGCGCCGCCCTGTCGCGGCTGCGCAACCTGTTTGACGATCCGTTGTTCGTGCGTACCGGTCGCAGCATGGAGCCTTCGGCGCGCGCGGTGGAAATCTTCGCCTTGCTGTCGCCGGCCCTCGACTCGATTTCCACGGCCGTCAGCCGCGCCGCCGACTTCGACCCGGCTACCAGCACCACGGTGTTTCGTATCGGCCTGTCCGACGACGCCGAGTTCGCCCTGCTGCCGCAGTTGCTCAAGCGCGTCCGCGCCGAAGCGCCGGGCATCGTTCTGGTGGTGCGCCGGGTCAACTACCTGTTGATGCCGGCGTTGCTGGCCAGCGGCGAAATCTCGGTCGGGGTCAGCTGGACCAACGATTTGCCCGCCAACGCCAAGCGCAAAGTCTTGCGCCGCAGCAAGCCAAAAGTGCTGCGCGCCGACAGCATGCCGGGCAGCCTGACTCTCGACGACTTCTGCGCCCGCCCGCATGCACTGGTGTCGTTTGCCGGCGACCTCGGTGGTTTCATGGACGAGGTGCTGGAGAAGCTCGGCCGCAAACGCCATGTGGTCCTCGCCGTGCCGCAGTTCAATGGCCTGGGTAGCTTGCTGGCGGGTACCGATATCCTGGCCACGGTGCCCGACTACACCGCCGAGACGCTGACCGCTGCCGGTGGCCTGCGGGCCGAGGACCCGCCGATTGAGGTACAGACTTTTGAGTTGCACATGGCCTGGCGTGGGTCACAGGACAATGATCCGGGGGAGCGCTGGTTGCGGTCGCGGATTCAGATGTTTTTTGGGGATCCGGATAGTCTTTAATCACTGGCCGACACAGTGTGCCGCTACGGGGTGGCGTTAAAGCCCAAGGATTTTCCATGCTCTACGTTGTCATGCTCGGAGGACGCCACCCTCGCGCCAACGTCGAGGTCCATGATGTTGTATTTGCCCAGGCCGACTCCCTGGAGCAAAGCTATCCCCAATTGCGCACTGCCTGGTTCGGTAGCTCGAAAGGGCTGCACATCGACTCCTGGTTGGAAGCTCATGGGGTGGATGGCTATCGCATCGAATTCAGCCAGGCAGCCCCGCGACCAAGGGCCATGCGCCTGTTTTTCCTTAATCTGGGGGGATACGAGCGGCAGGTCTTTGGCGAAGCGCACCGTTACCTGCTTGTGGCTGCCACCGACAAAGCCGCGGCCAAGAGGCTCGGTAAGCAGCGCATGGTAGCGGATTGGCTGAAACCCCATACCGACGCGGTACTCGATGTCGACGATTGTCTACCGATCGATCTGGTGGGTGGACGCTACGTTCACCTGGTCGAAGGCGACCATCACGGTAGCTTGCAACGCAGCGATTACATTCTGATCTGAGTGGAGGATAACCAGTGCATGCCAATGGCGAGCAGGTGACGGTAAGACGAAACGCAGCCAAACCACATGCCATCGCACTGTCTCTTGGCCCCCAGCATCCACGACCGCTCGTGATCTTCCCAACCCAGGCGAACCTGGCCCTACCCGAAGACCAGGCACGTGCGCTGGTCCGAGCCCTGCCTGAACGATGGTCTCATCAGGCCCTCATCGATTGCGCTGATGATTACTATCGAGAGGCCCACCTGTTTGGTTGCCAAAACCGCCTCATATAATCGCCTCCAAATTTTCCCCGCTCCTCCGCCTGCCTCAGGCGACATTCCCCTTTGGAATCCAGCACCATGCCAAGCGTCAGCCAGGGCCCTCACGGCCTTCCCGAACATAATCAACAGAGCGTCAAACAGCAGTGGCTGGCGATTCTCTCGGTCGCCGTGGGTGCCTTCGCCTTGGTTACCAGTGAGTTTCTCCCGGTGGGCGTGCTCAACGATGTCGCCAGCGATCTCGGCATCAGTGCAGGCCAGGCCGGCCTGATGGTTACCCTGCCCGGCATCATGGCCGCCCTCGCCGCCCCCTTGTTGTCAGTGGGCATTGGCGCTTTGGATCGGCGCTATCTGCTTATCGGCCTGACGCTGATAATGATCATCGCCAACTCGGTGGTGGCCTACGCCAGCGACTTCAGCCTTTTGCTGTTCGGCCGCGTGCTACTGGGCGTCAGTATCGGCGGTTTCTGGGCTACAGCCATTGCCCTCAGCGGCCGCCTGGCGCCCAAGGGAGTGGGCGTAGCCCAGGCCACCTCGATCATCATGGTCGGTGTGACCTTGGCCACCGTGCTGGGCGTGCCCGTAGGCACCTGGCTGAGTGGCTTGATGGGCTGGCGCATGACCTTCCTGGTAACCGCGCTGGTGGGCGTACCGGTGCTACTGGCGCAAATCTTCCTGCTACCGCGGCTCACCCCCGACAAGGCCATTCGCATCAGTGACCTGCCGGCCCTGTTTATCAATTCACAAGCTCGGGTTGGATTGATCGCAGTATTGCTGATTGGCCTGGCGCACTTTGCCGCGTACACCTATGTCGCACCCTTCTTCAAACAAAGTGCCGGCTTCGATGGGCCGACTATTGGCTCACTGTTGCTGCTGTATGGCGTGGCCGGGGTGGCGGGGAATATTTTCGCCGGTTTCGCCGCCAACCGAAGCGTGCGTCACACCCTGTTGCTGGTCGCACTGATGATCGGCATCAGCACCGCCCTGTTCCCGTACTTCGCCACCGGCATGACCGGCGCAGCGATGCTGATCGCACTCTGGGGCTTCGCCTTCGGCGCCTTCCCCGCCTGCGCCAGCATTTGGATGTTTGTGGTAGCGCCCAAGGATGTCGAACGCGGTATGCCACTATTCGTCGCCATGTTCCAGGTGATTATTGCGTTGGGCTCGTTCTTCGGCGGGCAGATCGTCGACCAACTGGGCAGTTCCGTGCTGTTGAGTTTAGCGACGGCCTTGGTGGGCTGCGGTTTTGTCACGGTGCTTGTGCTGGGGCGCAACGTCAGTAATAGCCTGGTGGCCCAACCCTGCTAACAGATCGATCAAATAGTCAGCATGAATCTTGAGCAATTAGCCGTCCGAAGTGGCTCGAATGGGAACAAAAGTCTGACTGTCTGCAACGCCGCAATATTGCCCTCAGCAACATCGATGATGTTTAAGATTCAGCGCGTGTTGACCAGCAACCCGGCAATCGAAAAGCCAGGCGATCAGGGCAAGACTCTACTGGTCTGTCCCGCGCTGAGTGGACACTGACTTAAGGTAGATAATGTCCACCGCAAGGCATGTTCATGACCCAACCAGCGGACGTTTTCCCGATTCTTTCAAACGCGAGGCGGCAGACTAGATGTTTGCTGGTACACCGCTTCGTCATCTAGCCGAGGCTCTCGGCATCGCTGAAAGCCTGCAGGGCAGCCAGTACGAGCAGCTTAGGTAACGATGCCTTTCCGGGCATTGGCAAGCAGCGCGGTGAGCCCCTATTCGCTTCAGACATCGCGGTTTGGGCTTATTTTTTGCCTAGGGAGCGATCAGCCACCCTGATTCGAACCGATGCTGTCAGTTCTTTTTCAGCAAGAAAATTGCCACGCTGTAAGCCTGTGCAACAGCAGCAGTCATAGCAGAGTCAAGAGAAGAGATAGATACGTCCTCCATCTTCAGCCCGGTATTCTTCACCAGGAACGCGAGCGCATCTGGTTTTTCGAGATTGTAGGAATTATCTGACAACCAACGAGCGAGCATGATGAATTTGTCAGCAGCTTCCTTTGCAGCGTCAGCAGTTGAAATCATCAGCTCAAAGAAGTCTGGATAGAACATCAGCTGGGGAGTGTACAAAAGCTGAAGTGCGGTATCATCAGTATCTGTATCGAGACCTAAACTATTCTCAAGAGTCAAGCGTAGATTATTCACGAAAGCGGTTGATGCAAGCTGCATCAACCCAACAAAATTTTGGACACTTTGCTTTCTGTCGTCATGGAATGATGCCAAATCGATTGCAACTTCCATAACTCCAATGAGTGGCCAGATATAGAGCTTTTTGGTTTTATCGTCTACAGACGGATCTTCGGCAATGGCCAAATATTTGTTAAACAATTGCTCAACAATCTGCTCAACTCTCATACGCATCCCTACTTCAAATGAAAAAAGACCCGAACACGAGCCGCATCATAGCACAATGCCACCTACTGATTGGTGAGTCACGTGTCAGGAGTGTTCGGACTGTTGACGCGAGTGAGGTGAACTCGTCCGGGCATCTGGGTATGGGCTCCTTGCAACCGGACGCAAGCTGCTGGCGGCTTGTCCTCAGGCAACCAATAGTGGCCTAATGGCATCTTTTCGTCTTTTCCCCTGCTGCGCAGATTTCTTCCGACAAGGACAGTTCCATGACCTCCCGGCCGACCTTGCAAGTCGATCCGCTGCTCACCGCCAATCTCGATGCCCTACTCAGCTCCGTGGTAGATGCCGACCAGCGCCAGCTGCAGGTGCCCGACAGCCCTCGTTCCGAGCGCGAAGCGCTCAAGCACCAGCGCCTGCAGGAGCTGCTCAGCCGCTGCCGTGAAGAAGCCCTGCAGCAGGTTGTCGGTCCTTTCGGCCTTACTCCGGCGATGTTCTCGGACATCGACGGCGGCAATGTCACCACCCAGCACAATGCCAACCAGGACATCTACGCCAAGCAGTCCGAGCACTACGATCGGGAAGCCGACTACGACTACTCCGCCGCGAAAACGCAGAAGATGAAGGATGCGGTGAAGGACGGCACGATGAACTCGGAGACCTTCGTCGACGCCTACACCAACGAAAAGGCACCGACCAAGCGCACCGCCAAGTCCAACGGCAAGCTGGTGATGAACGCTGAGCTGGACCACACCATTCCCCTGAAGCAAGCACACAAGGAAGGCGGCTGGATGCTGACTCCGGAGCAACGCAAGGCGTTGGCTTCGGAGGGGGACAATCTGCACTTCACCACCCATGAGAACAATCGGAAGAAGAGCGATATCGCTGCCGAAACCGCCCTCGGCGCCGAGAACGGCTACGACGAAGGCGTCACCGGGCCGCTGATCGACAAGGCCCGTACCGCGATCGACAAGCATCAGCCCGGTACCAAGGACCGCCTGCTCTACCATGGCAAGGAGCTGGGCATCACCGGGGCGAAGGAATTCGGCAAGACCGGCCTGCGCAGGGCCATGGGCGTGCTGCTGTTCGAAGTGGTCAATGGCAGCTTCGTCGAAGTGCACAAGGTGGTCAGCCAGCGCGACGACGAGCGCCCCCTGCTCGATCGCGTCATGGCTGCGGTGGAGCGGGTGCTCGAGCGCGTGCAGGGTAAGTTCAAGGCTGCCTTCGAGGCCTTCTTCGCCGGCGGCCTGCAGGGCCTGGTGAGCAACCTGCTGACCTTCCTCATCAATAACCTCGTCACCACCTCGGCCAAGGTGGTGACTATTATCCGCGAAGGCATGCAGGAGCTGCTCAAAGCCCTGAAGCTACTGCTCTGGCCACCCGAGCACATGTCCGGCGCCGAGGTCATGCGTGCGGTAAGCAAGAGCGTCGCCGGCCTGCTCACCCTCGGCGCCGGCATGCTCTGGGAACAGTCGGTTAATGCGTTCATCGTCAGCATACCGGTACTCGCGCCACTGGCCGGGGTGATCGCGCCGGTCCTCACCGGCCTGATGACCGGCCTGGCCAACGCCCTGTTGATGTACGCCATCGACTCGCTGATCGACTGGATGCTGGACAAGGGCACCGACTTCATCAACGCACAGATCGATAACCTGGAAGCTACCGCCGAGCTTGGCCAGCGCATGATCGAACGAGTGGAACAGCAATTCCGCCTGTCGGCCCGCTATCGGATGATGGCCCAGCTCAATCAGCGCATCGCCGCGCGCTTCGATCATGCCGCCGAGGCCGTGCAAGCCTCTGTGCTGCACGCGCAAGACACCATGGGAGAACAGGCGGCGACCATCGCCGCGCTATCCCAGGCCATCGATAGCAAGAAACAGTTCAACGAACGCCTCGGTTCATTACTTCAGCAGTTCAGGAAGGAAACATAAGGGATGTCCAAGGTCATTGCCCAACTCGCCAGCACCGTCCCCAGCGACGACCTGCTCGCCCAGATCGACATCGCCGAGGTGTACGACAAGTTCCATAGCACCTTCAAGCGCCTCGATGATTTCAAGCGCGTGCGCGATGAGCACGAACAGCGCAGCTTCCTGGGCCGGCTGTTCAATCGTGGCGAACTGAAGAACGCCCAGCTCGACGCCCAGGAAGTCCAGGCGGAATTTTCCAAGACCCTGGCCCAGTTGATGGTGATTAGTTCGTTACAGGCGCAGCAACTGACCGAGCAGCAGAAGCAGCTCGGCGAACAGCAAATGATGCTGGACGCCAAGGCCGAGGAACTGGGCCGGCAGAACATCCGCCTCGAGCAGCACCAGGCAGTGATCAAGCACCAGGCGGCCAACCTGCGCGCCTACGTCACCGACCTGCTGAAGGTCCAAGGGCTGACCGACGAACACGGCGAAATGCTGATCAGTATCGCCAAGGAAGTGATGGAAACCCGCGACCGCCTGCTAGAGGACTTCGACAAACGCATGCAGCAGGTGCAGGGCGCTCTGGACGAACAGCAGCAGTTGCTGCGGGAAGTCCTCGACGAGCAAGCGAGCACCTTGGAGCAGCGCCTCGCGCAGTTGCAGCAGGCGATCGATTCAACCTTGGAACAACGTCTCCAGGCGGTCCAGCAAGGCCTGCTCGATGCGCTCGACGAACAGCGCCGCGAGGCCGCCGGCCAGACCGAACGGCTCAATGCCGACCTGGTCCTGCAAGCGCAGCAGCGGGACGAAAAACATCGCGGCCTGGACCGCCAGCTCTCGGAACTGCGTGAAGTGCTGGCCGAACAGGACCAGGCGCTGCGTAGCGAACGCAGCGAACGGCAGCAGGAGCGGGCCGAGCACAAGGCCGAGCTGCAGGCTCTGCGCAACGAACAGAGCAATGGCGAAACACGCCTGCGCCGCGAGCAGCGTCACCTCGTGGCCGGGCTGTGCAGCCTGGCCCTGGTGTGCGCCGGCGCCTTCGCCGGGTTCGCCTTCTGGAGCACGTCGAAGCCTGTTTTGGCCCCGGTCGAAATCCACGAGGCTCAAACACCAGCGTCCTGAGCAGCTTGTTCAGATCCACGGTTCAAACCAGATGGTGACCCGAGCAGCCAGTCCTGGATGTGGGGGCAGGCTAGCGGCCCACCTCCAGCGGTGCGCAGAACGTACCGCCGTGGATCTAACAATCAAACACCACACACCACATGCTTCAACTCCTGAAACGACGCCATCCCCCAAGGACCGAGCTCACGCCCGACACTGCTTTGCTTGTACCCCCCCCATGCCGTCTGCGGGAAGATCACCTGAGGCGCATTGATCCACACCATGCCGGCTTGCAGGGCGTCAGCCACCCGGTTGGCCGCAATATCGTCCTGGCTGACCACCGTGGCCACCAAGCCGAAGTCACAGTGGTTGGCGAGCGCGATGGCCTCGGCTTCGCAACTGAATCGGCGGATGCAGATCACCGGGCCAAAAATCTCTTCGTTCCACAAGCTGCTGTCCAGCGCGACGTCGGTGAACACCGTCGGGGCAATATAGAACCCGCGCGCCAGGGCCTCCGGGCGCTTGCCGCCACATTCGAGGCGGGCGCCCGAGGCCAGCCCTCGGTCGATGTGGCCGAGGACACGTTCGTACTGGGCACGGTTGACCAGGGCGCCCATCTGCACCCCTTCGTCAAAAGGATCGCCAACTATGATCGCCTGGGCGCGGGCCTTGACCTTCGCCACGAAGGCGTCCGCCAGGTGCTCGGCGACCAGCACGCGGCTGGTGGCTGAGCACATCTGCCCGGCGTTGTAGAAACCACCGCCGCAGGTCAGCTCGACCGCCAGTTCCAGGTTGGCGTCCTCCAGCACAATCAACGAGGATTTGCCGCCAAGCTCAAGGCTGACGCCCTTCACCGTCTCTGCCGCGCGCTGCATCACCTGGACCCCCACCGCGTTGCTGCCGGTGAAGGAGATCTTGGCCACCTGCGGGTGGGCCGACAATGGCGCGCCAACGGCGATGCCCGTACCGCAGACAATGTTCAACACGCCAACTGGCAGGCCTGCTTCAAGAATGATCCGCGCCAGCGCCAGCTCAGGCAGCGGGGTGACTTCGGACGGTTTCAACACCACCGTGCACCCCGCCGCCAGGGCGGGCGCAAGTTTCCAGGCGGTGGTGACCATGGGGAAGTTCCACGGCACGATCAGCGCGACGACGCCACAGGGCTCACGCCGCAAGCGCGCGGTGAAGTCACTGCTGGGCAGCTCCACACTACGGTCCTGCGCCGCGTCGAGGCCCTGGGCCAGATCCGCGTAGTAGTCGAAGGTGGCAATCACATCGTCCACGTCGAGGCCAGCTTCGGCCAAGGGTTTGCCGTTGTTGCGCGACTGCAGGGTCATCAGCTGTTGCCTGTTCTGCCGTATGCCCTCGGCAATCCGCCGCAACACCCCACCACGGAACGCACCCGTGCTTTTCGACCACGGCTCGAATGCGTGTACCGCGCTTTGCACGGCAAGCTCCACCGTTGCACCGTTACCCGTGCTGACCGTGGCGATAAGCGCCTCGGTGGAGGGGTTGAAGACTTCAAGCAGCGGGCCGTCGGCGAGCCATTGGTCGCCGACCAGCACACCCGCGACGACAGCGGATGAACATTCAGGATGGGGCATCGTATTTCCTCAGCGGCTGATCTGCAGCTTTTCGATGAACTGGCGAATCCGCTGGCAAGCGTCCAGCAGGTCCTTGTCGGCGACCGTGAACGAGACGCGCACGAAGCCTGCGCAGCTGGCGCCAAAGGCTTGGGCATCGAGGACCGAAACACCGGTTTCACGGAACAGCGCCCAGGCGAAATCAACGCCCGACATGCCCGTGGCACGAATGTCCAGGAGCATGAACATGCCCGCCTCGGGCACCTTGCCTTTGATCAGCGGTACCCCGTCCAGCTCCCTGGCGATGAGGTTGCGGCGACGGGTGTAGAGCTCACGGGCCGAGGCGACGATTTCATCGTCCAGTTCGATGGCCTTGAGTGCAGCTTCCTGAACGAAGCCCGGCAAGCCGTACAGCATGCACAGCAGCAGGTTGTCCAAGTGCTGGATAAGGCCCTCGGGCGCCACGACCCAGCCCACCCGCCAGCCGGTCATGGCGTGGGATTTCGACAGGCTGTTGAGCACCACGGTACGTTCGGCCATGCCGTCCAGGCTGGCGATGCTGATGTGTGGCGCGTCGTAGGTCAGCTGGCAGTAGACCTCGTCGGAGATCACCCACAGGTCGTGACGACGGGCCACTTGCGCAACCGCCTCCAGCTCTTCGCGGGTGTAGACGTTGCCGGTCGGGTTGTTCGGGGTGGCCAGGGCGATGCCACGGGTATTGGGGGTCAGTGCGGCTTCGAGCGCTTCGGCGGTCAGGCGAAAGTCGTTGTCGGCGGGCTGTTCGATGCACACCAGCCGCGCGCCAGAAGCCTGAACGCTGGCGGCGTAGGTGAGGTACATGGGCTCAGGCACCAGCACATCGTCGCCGCTTTCGAACAGGCACATTGCCGTGGCGTACAGGCCGTTCTGCGCACCGGCAACCAGCGCGACGTTCTCCGCGGCTACCGGCATGCCCAGCAGCTTGCGTTGCTTGGCCGCGATGGCTTCGCGCAATTTTGTCCGCCCCACCACCGGCGTGTAGTGGGTGTCGCCGTCCTTCAGGGCCTGGATCGCAGCCTCGCAGATCGCCTGGTCCGTGGCGAAATCAGGGTCGCCGATGCTCAGGATGATCGCATTCTCACCCCGCTCCTGCGCTTCGCAGGCGGCATAGTGAATGTCCCACGCGGCCACGCTCTCGCCGCTGATACGTTGAACCAAAGATGAGTACTTCATTGAACATTCCTTTCAGGCGTACAAACCGACGCCAATTCGTTAGCCACTAGACTCGACGCTGCGAGGGGGTGCCCATCAGCTTGAAACTCTTTTCAATGATCAAGGCCAGGACGATGTAGGTGATTGCCACCAACAGCAGCGGCTCGTAGACGCGCAAGGTTTGCGAACGCACGATGTTGGCGGCGCCCAGCAAGTCGGTTACCGCAACGGTGGAGGCCAGCGCCGTGGACTTCAGGAGCATGATGCTCTCCCCCGCCAGGGTCGGCCTGACCATCTGCAATGCCCGCGGCAACCAGACCCTGCGCAGAATCTGCCCACGGCGCATGCCATAGGCCCGTGCCGCTTCCAGCTCGCCTTTGGGCACCGCACGCATGCCACTGCGCAGCACTTCACCCACATACGCACCGACGCTCAAGGTCAGGGCAAGGGCGACATACCAGAACCCTTCGCGCAGGTAAGGCCACAACACCCCGCCCCTGATCAGCGGGAAGCCGGCCAGGACACTGCCGACGCCGTAATAGAGGATGTAGATCTGCACCAGCAGCGGCGTACCGCGAATCACGCTACTGAAAAACCTCGACGTGTTGGTCAACACGAAGTTGTTCGACATACGCCCCAAGGCCACCGCGATCGCGAGCAGAAAACCAAAGCATGCCGAGACCAGCAGCAACTGCACGGTCAGACCGGCACCACGCACCAGTTCGCTGGAAAAATTATTCAGCCATGTCAAATCCATGATCGTCCCCTTATACGTTCCTGGGCATCCAGCGTTCGAAACCGGCCTCGAACTTGCGGAACACCATGCTGGAAATCAAGGTGATGACGTAATAGAACGCCGCGACCACCAGGTAGAACAGCAGGTAGTGCTTGGTGGTCGCGGCGGCTTGCCGCCCGGCGGTCAACAGTTCGCTGTAGCCCACCACGCTGATCAGTGCACTTTCCTTGACCAGCACCAGCCAGAGGTTCGACAGGCCGGCGATGGCGAACGGCAACATGCACGGCAGGATGATCCGGCTCAACAGCTTTGCCCGTGACATGCCGTAGGCCCTGCCAGCCTCGACCAGACCCGCAGGGATCGCCTCGATCGCCCCGCGAATCACCTCACCCGAATAGGCGCCCTGGACGATCCCCAGCACCACGACTGCGGCCATGAAGCCGTTGACCTCGACACTCGGCCGGCCCATCGCGGCCATCGCCAGGTTCAGCAGGTCGGTGCCTGCGTAATACAGCAGCAGGATCAGCAGCAGCTCAGGCACGGCGCGGTACAGCGTGGTGTAGCAGTTGGCGCAGGCGACCAGCCAGCGCGGGCCCCTGAGCTTGATCAAGGCGACGAGCATGCCGATGCACAGTCCCAGCGCGAAAGCACCCAGGGAAATGCCCAGGGTTCTGGCCGCGCCGTGGGCCAGGGTTTGCATCCAGCCCTCGGCGAACAGCAGGTTGGATATATCAGAAATGGTCATACACGTACCCCATCACCCGCACACATTTGCACAGATCTCATTGGGAGGCTGAAACACTGGACTTGAAGTACCGCGCGCCGATGGCGTCGTAGGTGCCATCTTCACGAACGGCCTTCAGTGCCTTGTTCAGCTTCTCGCGCAGAGCATCGTCGCCCTTGCGCACCGCCGCGCCGATGCCCTTGCCGAACAGCGGATCGGCCGGGGCCACGCCTTTACTGACGAGCATCGAGTTGTCGGGCAGCGCCAGCATCGGCTCCACCGAAATCTTGTCGGCGAGCATGATGTCGATGCGGCCACTGCGCAGGTCAGCCAGCAGGTCGTCCTGATCGTTGTAGTAACGCAGGCTCGAACCTTCGCCGAAGTACTGCTTCACGTATGCAGAATGGCTGGTCGAACCCTGCACACCGATGGTCTTGCCTTTGAGCCCTTCTGGCGTCGGCGTCAGCTCCAGGGCTGCGTCCCCGACCCAAAGTGCCGGTGTCTCGATGTAGGGGTCGGTGAAGTCGACGACCTGCTCGCGCTCAGGGGTGATGGACATCGAGTTCATGATGACATCGGCCTGCTTGGAGCGAAGCGCTGGGATCAGGCCGTCCCAGGCCAGCTCCTTGAGTGAGCACTGAGCCTGCATGCGCTTGCACACTTCGGTGATCAGCGCAGGCTCGAAGCCGCTCCAGACGCCACTGCTGTTTTTAAAGGAGAACGGCGGGTAGGGTTCCTGGGCAATCGCGAAAACCACTTTGTCTTCTGCGTGAGCGACATTGATCGCTCCTGCCAGGATGAACGTCTGCACGAAAGCAACGAGGGTCTTTTTCATTGAACAGTCCTTTTGCATCTATTGTTTGGTTTTGGCAGCGGACATACAGGGGAACGAGGCGCGCCCCCGCGGATGAATGTTGTTATGAGCGGTTGTCTTGAGCCATCACGAACTGGCGGCAGCGTTCGCTGTGCGGGTTCAGCATCACCTGTTGCGGCGGGCCCTGCTCCTCGATCTGTCCCTGGTGCAGGTAGATGACTTGCGTGGAGACATCCCGGGCGAACGCCATCTCGTGGGTCACCAGAATCATCGTCCGGCCCTCCTCGGCGATGCCGCGAATCACTTTCAACACTTCGCCCACCAGCTCAGGGTCCAGCGCCGAGGTCGGTTCGTCGAACAGCATCACCTTTGGACGCACCGCCAGTGCCCGGGCAATGGCAACCCGTTGCTGCTGGCCACCGGACAGAAAAGAGGGATAGTCGTGACGCTTGTGCGCCAGCCCGACCTTCTCCAGCAGTTGCTCGGCATGTTCGATCGCATCCTGGCGCTTTTCGCCCAGCACATGCACCGGCGCCTCGATCACGTTCTCCAGGACTGTGCGATGCGGCCACAGGTTGAAGTTCTGGAAGACCATGCTCAGAGTGGTGCGCAACCGCTCGACCTGGCGCAGGTCGGCAATCTCCGGCACGCCGCCACGCCCTGGCTTGAACTTGACCGCTTCGCCGTTCACGCTGAGGCTGCCGGCATTGGGGATTTCCAGCAGGTTGATGCAGCGCAGCAAGGTACTTTTGCCCGAACCGCTGGAGCCAATCAGGGACACCACGTCGCCCTCATGGGCACGCAGGGAGATCCCTTTCAGAACATGATGATCGCCATAGCTTTTGTGCAGGTCATCAATGGCGACGACGGGGGTGGACTGCATGCTTGGCAGCCCTTTTTCGTGGATCATTCTTCGATGTCCCATTGTTGTTGATCAACCCGACCGGGTAGCGCCCGCCGCGAAAGACGCGGCGGCCTTACCGTGCTGTTTCAGCTGGGCAGGAAGTCGGAAGCGTTCAGTTCAATGAAGTGCGGCTCGCGGGTATCCAGGCCTTGCAGCAGTTCGCGCAGCCCGGACAGGCTGCTGGCGGTGTGATGCTGGACATGGCAGGAACGGGCGAAGGCGGCGAAGTCAGGCGTGAGGATATCCACGCCCAGAGGCGGGATCTCGCGCGCCGTCATGTAGTCGCGGATTTCGCCGTAGCACTGGTTGTTCCACAACACCAGGATGACCCCGATGCCATGCTCCCGGGCGGCGATGAGTTCAGCGCTGGAGAACTGCAAGCCACCGTCGCCCACCAGAGCCACGACGGCACGCTCAGGCAAGGCGACCTTGGCACCGATGGCGGCAGGCAATCCGTACCCCAGCGTTCCATAACCGGTACCGGCGTTGAACCAGGTGCAAGGTGCAGGCGCGCGATAGCCCAAGGCGCCCTGGTACACCGGTTGCGTCGAGTCGCCGACCAGGATGGGCGCAGACAGGCTGTCACGTAACGTATCCAGTACCGCTTGCATCGCCTGCTGCTTGCCAGACCAACCGGCCCGCTCGGCGGCATTGACCCGCTGCACGCTCACCGACGCCCAGTCGCCATCGGGGGTCGCGTCAGGCAGGGCTGCATTCAAGGCTTCCAGCCCGAGCCGGGCATCACCGAGCAGGCCGACGGCCGCGCGTTGCACGCCGAGGATCTGCATCGGATCGATGTCCAGGCGAATGACCGGCACCTCCAGGGCCAGTGGTCCCAGGCCGAAGAAGTCGTAGTCGGTTTCACCCAGCTCGGTCCCCACCGCCAGCACCACATCCGCCTGGGCAAAGAGCGCACGGCCATGGGCGGAGGATTGCACGCCATCCAGCAACAAAGGATGGGACGGCGCCAGCAGGCCACGGGCATTGGTGGTCAGGGCTACTGGTGCCTGCAGGCGCTCGGCCAGGGTCCGCAGTGCGTCACTGGCACCACGCGCGCCGCCGCCAGCAAGAATCAATGGCCGCCGGGCAATGCTCAGCAACGCTGCGGCCTCATGGATAGCCGTCGCGGCAGGCGCGCAGGCCGAAGGCAGCGAGCGCGGGCGCAGGTCCAGGCCGTCGGCCGGCATTTCCAGCACATCCAGAGGTATTTCGATATGAACGGGGCGCGGGCGGGCACAACCGAACAGGGCGAAGGCCCGGGCAATCACCTCCGGCAGTTCCTCGGGGCGCTGCAAGGTATGACTGAAGGCGCACACACCTGCGACCATCGCCCGCTGATCGGGCAACTCGTGCAGATAACCGTGACCCAGGCGTTGGTGCTCGCGCCGGCTGGTGGTGGAAATCACCAGCATTGGCACCGAATCCGCGTAGGCCTGCCCCATGGCGGTGAGAATGTTGGTCATGCCGGGGCCGGTGATGATGAAACACACACCCGGCTTGCCGCTGGCTCGGGCATAGCCATCCGCCATGAAGCCTGCGCCCTGTTCGTGACGAGGGCTGATATGGCGAAGGTGGCTACCGTGCAATCCGCGGTACAACTCAACAGTGTGCACACCCGGAATACCGAACACGGTGTCCACACCGTAACCTTCAAGCAGTTTGACGAGTGCCTGAGCACAACTGGTCATTGGGTCTTCTCCTATTATTTTTACTAGACCGCTGGCGGCATTTTTCAGTAGATGCAGAGCAACCACAATCGAATTAAATTTGGCCCATTGTTGATATCCGCTCACCATTTCCTGGCACAGCCACAGAAGCCGGAAAGCCAAAACCCCACAATTGTTGAGGCTGCCAAAGGCAATCCATGCAGGGGTGTTCACCCCTGATGTGAATGAAGCTTGTCATTTACCTAGACGGCGCAAGCCTCGAAGCTCACCTCAAGCGCCTGGCGGGCCAGGGTGCCGCGCTTGCCGATGCAGACGAGCCGGGTGTGCGGCGTGTCATCGCCCCAGGCACGGTCGGGCAGGATCTCGCAGCGGCTGCCAACCAGGTGCATGATGAAACGCATGCCAGGCACTTCGGCAATGTGCACGGTACCCTTGGCCCGATAGATCGAAACAGGCAGTTGGGCCAAGGTCGAGCGCAATGTATCGAGTGCCATCGGCCTGTCGCTGGCGAAACTCCAGGACTCGAACACGCTGGAGTGATCCGCCGCACGCTGCTCCAGACTCAGCAGTGAGGCCGGTTTGGCCGGCGTAAAGGACGCCAGCGGATTGCTGCGCCCTACCCCCAGGACCAGTTCCAGCGCAACGTCGCCATATTCGCATTCGAGAATCCGCGCCCTGGGGTACAGCCAACGGCTTTTGAGCGCTTCGATCTGGCTGCGCTCGACCCGGTCCACCTTGTTCAGCACGATGATGTCCGCCACGTCCAGCTGGTCCATGGCCAATTGCGCCATTTCGCCTTCGAGCTGCTCGAACTGCTCCGTGTCCACCACGGTGATGATGCTGTCGATCGCCAGGGCGTCGCGAAACTGCGGGTACTTCAGCGTCCGCGCGATCTTGCCCGGGCTCGACACCCCGCTCGCTTCGATCAGGATGTACTCCGGCCGGTTCTGCCGGTCGCTCAGCAAGCGGCCCAATTGCTCGATCAGGTCGCTTTCCACCGTGCAGCAGATGCAGCCGTTGGCCAGGCTGACGGTAGTCTGGGTCTGGCTGACGATAAGGTCGCTGTCGATGTTGATCGCGCCAAAGTCATTGACCATCACAGCCATGCGCAAGCCGTGATCGCTGCTCAGAATCTTGTTGAGCAGGGTGGTTTTCCCGGAGCCGAGAAACCCCGACACCAGCGTGACCGGAATGGGAGACTGTTTGTTCATGAAAAACCGCCCGCCTTAGAAATTAGGGAGTTCACGGCGCCAGGTCGCCGCGTGGGTGCTGGCATCGAACTCGCCGTTGCGGTCCCAGGTGATTTCACCTTCGAGCACGGTGATCTGCACTTGGGTGTTGTGGATGTTGCCCTTGGGCGCGATCTCGAACAGGTTGCGATCAAGCACGATCAAGTCGGCCGACTTGCCCGTTTCGATGGAACCGGCTTTATCTTCGATACCCATGCACCACGCGCCGTTGATGGTCATCACGCGGATGGCCTGCTCCAGGCTGATCGGCGAGCCGTAGAAACTGCCCTGTTCCTCGCCGAACGGGTTCTGCCGGGTGACCATGGCCTCGAAGCCGATCCACGGGTTGATGCTGGAAACCGGCCAGTCGGTGCCCATCACCGCGACGCCACCATGTTCGAACACGCCTTTGAAGTTGTAGGCACGCTGCATCCGATCCTCGCCGAACACCGCGCGGGCGTTGGCGAACGATGAAGGGAACCAGCCGACCGGCGAGAACTCGGCGGTGACGTTGAGGGCGGCAAAGCGCGGCAGGTTGCCGTCCAGCAATGTAGTGCTGTGCGCGCACTGGTGCCGTACGCCATCGGGCCCGTTCTTGCGACGCGCCTCGGCCACGGCATCGAGGAACAGGTCGGATGCCCCATCACCGGTGCAATGGGCAATGACCCGAATACCGCGGCGGTCCATGTCCACCACCATGTCGGTGATGTGCTCCGGGGTCAGGTTAAGGTGACCGCGCCAGCGCTCCTCCCCCGGCCATGCAGTGGACAGGTAGGACGAGCGGGATTCATGGGTGCCATCGAAGTGGAACTTGACGGCATTGGCGTTGAGCCGCGCGCTGCGATAGAAGTGACGCTCCCCGGCCAGCAGCTCCCAACGGCGCTTCACCGGGAAGATGTCATCCTGCCAACTGATCGCGGCCTCCACACGCACCGACAGTTCACCGGCCTGGTCGATGGCTTTGAGGGCATTCAAGCGGTGCTCGCACACGTGTACATACTTGGTGCCCACCACGCCTTGACCACTCTGGAACCACACGCCTTCACGGTAGGCACGCTTCAAGGCGTGCTGCGGCGTTGGCGGCATGGCGGCGTGGATCAGCGCATAGGCGCCGTCGACCAGGATGCCGGTCGGCTCGCCGGTGACGCTGTCGCGCTCGATGTAGCCGTGCCGCGGGTCGACGGTGTCGGCATCGATACCGGCGATCTCGAGCGCCCGGGAGTTGACCATCATGCAACCCCAGGAGCGGTCCAGGATCGCCACCGGGCGATCCGGCAGCACGCTGTCCAGCCACTGGCGCGACGGCACCAGACCGGCCTGCTTGAAGGTGTAACGCACGAAATACTGCCCATACACCCAGCCATCTCCCGGGTGCTCGGCGGCATAGTCGAGGATGGCCTGACGCACCTGCTCCGGAGTCGGATCACTGACGCCGACCTCCAGGTAGCCGGAGTAACCGGGCGCAAGCTTCAGGTCCGGGTGGGTGTGCATGTCGTAGATGCCGGGCATCACGAAACGGCCGCCAAGGTCCACCACTTGCGTGCGCGGCCCGATGCATTCGGCCACATCGTCGTTCGTGCCCACAGCCACGAAGCTGCCATTGCGAATGGCCACGGCTTCAGCCCAGGGGGCGGACTCATTGACGGTGTAGATACGGCCATTGAGGAAAACCAGATCGGCGGCGCCACTAGGGCCGGGAACATGGCTGGAGCGGTAATCGGTCATAGCACTCATCGCAGGTAACACCTTTCCATGGCACCGCTAGAACAGTGCCAGTCCAAGAAAAAACCAAGTTGTGCAAAACGGTGCCGGTCGGCTATTCGTCGTCCCGGGCGGGAATCCACCACTCTTCACCGCGGGCGGTGCGGATGTATTCGGGCCAGCGGAAATCATGGGGGACCTTGAAGTCCTTGGGCAGCAGCGGGGCTTGCCAGCGCGTACCGCCAATGCCGCCACCGGTACGTTCGGTGAACTCTTCGCGGGCAGCGGCGAGCAGCTCGGGACGCGTGAACAGGTCAACGAGGGTGGCGCCGATGGTCTTGGCCGCCACCTGGATCATCGGGTCGATGGTCTGGCGGATGCCGCCCAGGGCGTTGGGCACCCAGTCAGGGTAGGTATAACCTGGCGGCGCCGAGAGCATCGGGCGGGCCACCAGCAGGCGCACCGTCGGGCAATGCCAGGTGTATTCGGGGTAGTCGTCCGAGGTCAGATACTTTTGCCAGACGGGCATCTGCTCACGCAGCAGGCGCTCGCATTGCTGCGGATCGATCAAGGCTTCGGTTTCGGCCAGAAACGGCCTGGCCATCGGCTCAAGCCCCAGGTTGCCCTGGATTTCCTGCGCGATGGCGATGGCCTCGCTGTCCCACATGGGGGCGCCAATGCTCTGCAGGTTGTCGTAGGTGGCTTGTGCCAGCACATGGTTGGGCAGCCCGCCACGCGACTTGCACACCCAGGTTTTCTTCCATTGGCAAGCCGTGGCCAGGGCGGCAGCGGCGGCATTGTTGTCCATCACCTGGGAGATGGTTTCTGCCTGTTCGATCGAGTCGCAACGGGACAGGTACTGGATCTGGGCAATGTGCGGCGGCAGGTTGTCAGCCGTGGCCTGGCCGGCAGTCAGGATCGCTTCGTTGTAGCTCCACAGCCCGGTGCTCGGCAACATGGAGCGACGCATGCTTTCGTTCAGCGTATAGAAGTGCACCAAGGCGTCATTGGCCCCCGGTGCCCGTGCGGCCAGGTGGTTCTGCGGGATCGGGCTGTATTTGTCAGAGGCGATCCAGTCCTGCGGCGCTTCGCAGGTGAAGGTATAGATGTAGGCATAGGCGACGCCGCAGTGCGTATCCCAGGTGGTCGTGTTGTTCAGTGGCAACATGTACGTGGGATGGAAACTGATGGCCGCGTCCAGGTCGTCGTAGTACCCCTTGGCTGCATGCACAGGCTTGGAAGCCCGCAGTTTTTCCGCCGGCTCGCCGAAAAACTTCAGTGTCCCCTGGATGCCGTATTCAAGCATGGCGGCCTTGGCCGCCAACAGGCCACCGAGGGCGCTGATGCCGAGCGCGGAATGCGGGTCGGTATGCCCCGGCGCGAAACGTGACAGCCCTTCACGCGGTTGGCGCCGGGTGGTCGCCGCCTGGTTGTTGCCCGGCACCGCGTCGTACTCCGCGTAGGTCGCCAGCACAGGCCCGTCGCCATTGCGAAACGTCGCGCAGAAGGCCGTGGGCATGCCGCCGCTGCCCTCCTCCAGTTCAAACCCTTCCCTGCGCAGCAGCTCTACGTACCAGGCGCAGGATTTGTATTCACGAAAGGCCGGTTCGGCGTAATGCCAGATCACCTGGTGCCAGTCGGACAGGGTCTTTTGCTGTTGGTCCACCCAGTTCTGGGCGAAGGCCTTGGGCTCGTTCATGGAGGGCATTCCTTATTGGTATGTGACCCCACTGAGCGGCTCAGGCCAGCAAGGCCCGCCTAGTATTGTTGACTGCAGAAATACGACAATCGATATATTTCGCCATTAATGTTTATATTTGCTCACCATTCAGTAGTTGGAGTGCTCCATGCGCCTACCTTCGATGTCTGCGTTACGTGCCCTGGAAGCGGTCGCCCGATTGGGCAGCGTCACGGCTGCGGCGCTTGAGCTGAACCTCACCCGCAGCGCGATCAGCCACCAGATCACCGGCATGGAAGACACGCTCGGATTCGCCTTGACCGAGCGCCAGGGCCGCGGTATTTCGCTGACTTTTCGAGGGGAACGCTACGCGCGCGAGATCCAGCGCTTGCTGGCAAATCTTGAGGATGCAGGCAGGCGGGTCGATGACCAGGAGGTCTACGGCAAGCTGTCCGTCAGCTGCAGTTCGGGCTTTTCAACCTACTGGCTGTGCCATCACATTGGCGCTTTCCTGAAGGAGTATCCTCAGGTCCAGCTGCACATGGTCACGCCGACCACGGCGGATGATGTCAGCAACCACAACGCCGACCTGTTCATTTCCTACGGTATCGGCGACTGGCCCGAGATGAAGGTCGAGCAGATTGCTGCGCTGAACTACTTTCCGGTCTGTAGCCCGCGGCTGATCAACGCCCTCGGCGGGCTCAAGACGCCGCAGGACCTGGCGGCCTTCCCGCTGTTGCACATGAGCGACTACAGCGATTGGCGGGTCTGGCAGGCGGCGGCGAACACCCCGGAACTGAACGTGGCGACGGGCATCCTGTTCTCCGATGCACATTGCGCGCAAGCGGCCTGCATCGCCGCCCAGGGTGTTGCCATGGGCGACAACCTGCTGTGTGGCGACTCCATGGCCAAAGGGCTGCTGGTGCGCCCCTTCGATATCGTCATCAACTCCCACCGAGGCTATTACCTCGTCACCGACTTGCAGAAGTGCGAGCGGCCCGCCGTGCTAGCCTTTACCAATTGGATAAAAAACCAATTGCAGGCCTCACGCCAGGCCTGGTCGGTACTTTAGAAGCGCTACACAGTGCGCGGATAACTGACGTCCTGCTATCGCGCCTGCAGCGACGGTAATTGACCGGCACGCCTGCTCCAGGCGCGGTTGATCGGGCTCTCAGGCTTCAATGCAAGGCGCTCGGCGACCAGTGCCTCGGCAAGTGCGCGGTTGCCAAGGCGAATAGCGGCTTCGGTCAGCGTCCATGAGAAGACATCACGCTGTGCGTGACTGCCGCCGAAGCGGTTGGCTTTGGCCCGAAGCGGCATCAACAGCGCTATAGCCTGGGCGTAATCGCCACGACCAAAGGCCTGCAACCCTTCGCACGCGGGCACACCGATCTCTCTACTCATCATGGCATTGCTACCAAAGCCTGCAGCGGCCCGCCTCAGGGTATCCAACTGCTGAAGTTGTGCTCGGCTGTTGCCAGCACCCACGAATGACATCATCGCGTTCACATCGTTAAAGGCGTAGAAGCCGTCTTCACAACGGGACTCCCATTCTTGGGCCAGTCCCTTCCACCGGTCACCAACGTCATGACCGAGCAGGGTGAGTCTCCAGAGCAACGCTGATCCATCGAGCAGCTCAAGCGCTTGTCCAAATCCACCCGCTGAAATGTCCTCATCAAACAGACGAAGCGCGCCAGCCACGTCATCAGCCTCAAGCAGGAACAGCGCCTGGTGCCACCACAAGTGGAAGGCAAACATGCTATTGGGAGCCCAGGCATGAGCGCTGGATGAAAGGTACTTGGCCCCCTCTTCGCTCCGGCCCTGCATTTCCATGACATGCGTTACCGCATGCACTGCCCAGCCATCCTGCGGGTTCAGGGCAACCGCCTGGCGCCCCTGCTCTTCGGCCTGCCGGTAATCCCCTGATTCTTCCAGGCCAAAGGCATACATGCCTTTCACAAAGCCAAAACCGGGAACGTCCTTATCCCAGCACGGCATCACGCGCGCGATGCGATCACGTAGCAGGTGCGAGTAACCCAGATAGAAGTCGCCCAGATGGGCGAATTGCAACGCCAGCAGATCGCGAGGGTACTCGATCGAAACACGCCCCCAGATTTCAATTGCCCGCTCCCAGTCGCCGGCGTACCAAGCGCGTACGGCATGGATATGCTGACGCTCGCGATCATTCGCTTTCGCTGCCAGTCGTTCTGCTGCGTCCAGGCTCTTCAACAGCTCATGGTCAAACGCTTTGTCGGTAGCAGTCGCAATCGCGCCAGCACGAAAGGCGTAAGCCAGCGCAAAATCCGGGTGCTGCGCGATGATGTCGTCAGCTGCAGCCAGAGGGTCGGCCTGGTAGGCATGCAGCAAGTCGCAAACGCTATCCAGAGCATCGATTGCCTCCTGCGAACCATAGGAAACAGGATTGCCACGCTTGTCGCGCTTGCTCATGGCTTGCTCCTGACACGCCCTGAGGGCATGCATGATCGAGAGGTGAAGATCGCTCTCGATTTTCCCTCCGAATCTGCTTCAGAGACACTTTTCCGACGAAACGTGAATGGCTGACGCTGGCGGGACAACGACAGGCCGATACCTTCCGTTGTTCTGGGGAAGTATTGCGTTCAGAACAAACTCGAGGCTAGCCACTGCGCCCCATCCGAAAACACAAATTGACGGCTGTTCCTTTATTTTTGCTACTGGTCAGACTTGCGTGACCGCCAAAGCGCTTCATTATCAGCTTCACCAACATCAAGCCGATTCCAAACCCTCCATGCTTGATGGAGCAACGAGGCCGGAACAACGCTTTCTGTTGTGAGGCGGTCATTCCTTTTCCGGTGTCACGCAGTAGTATGCTCAAACGCTTGAATGAGTTCTGATGTATTGCTATGTACAGAACGCCTCCCTCTGGCATCGCATCAATAGCATTGGACACCAGACTGTCTAATATTTGAACCAGCAGTTGGTGATGACCTGTAACCTGCGGCGTACGGCTTGCTGAAAACTCTACATGCACATTGGCGCTGGATAATGGCCGCTCAAAGTTCCGAAGGGTCTCAAGTACGGCCTCTACCGGATCGACCTCACCGATTTCCCCCTTCAGTGAGGTGGACGCAACATGCAAGTCCTTGATCCATTTTGACATGCGGTCGACCTGATTGATGATATCCCCGATGTTTTTACAGGCAGCCTCGCTACCAACCTCCAAGGCCAGTTCGGCACTAGAGCGTACAACGGCGAGGGGATTGCGTAAGTTATGCGCGACTACGGTAGACACTTCGTTAAGTAAGACCGCCATTTCATTGTCGATACTTTGCTGGATCCTCGAAGAAAATACGCCACCGCGCTTACCGGTAAAGGAGATAAGGCCTAGATAAATCAGCGCTCCACCCATGGAGCAGGCGAGCCAGGTCACCAGATAGCCCGATCGAGTATTAGCCAGCCAGCTGGGTGGCTCTGTATAAAATTCAACGACCGAGGGTACTTTCCCCGCCGAATTTATCAGCGGGATATAGTTCTCAACAAATATACTGCTTGGCTTTCGAATGAACTGCTGTTCCTCACGACTTTCTTTTACTTCGTGATAGCTGGTAACGACGCCATCCCTGGTAGATGCAGCCCCTTCAAGTTTTTCGTCGTCAGGGAAGCGTTGGCCGATTAGTTTTGGATTGCTCGACCAGACAATGACATTGTCAGAGGCGTATACATTGATCAATAACGTATCTGGCTGACTGGCAATATTTTTCAAGCTCTCAAAAAACATGCGCCGCGACTTCTGCCGATCAACCTGGATTCCTTCGGGCAGGCCGTTGTCTTCGCGCGAGTCAAGGACGTCGCTTGTTTTATGCCCCGCCAACCCCGTACTGCTCGCATCCACAGCACCCAAGGCCTGGATAAAGCTGGCAGTGAACGCTGCATTTCGCTGGGTGCTTGCACTTACAATTAATACAGTCGCAACAAGCCCAAATAAAGTCGCAACTAAAATTATACTTGCTCCGATTAGCAACGAGGATTTTTGCGCCTCTTTGAGTTTCGCCAAACGCGAGGCAATGCTCTTGATAGCCAGTACGTCGACGACCCATAGCGTCAGCCTGCTAGCGTACCGGCCACGTTCATCCCGATTGAATTCCTGAAGTGCCGACGTTTGCGGGTTTCTCTCGTGAGCTTGCTGCATGCGCTTCACACCTCGAGATTCTTGAAGAACGATTTGCCATTCCTGTTGTGGAGTACGCACGCATCATGCCAAGCCCGATAACCCCCATGGTTCCTGAGCGCAGATGGGGCGCGATCAATTCAATACCCAGAAAATCCCCTCATTTGGGTGTGCCTGGGTTTTTTCACCACCCGTTTTGAGTGAGCACCCCGGTTTGCCGGAACAGCCCTTGCCCAGGCATAGGGGTATCCCTATGCTTGCGCAACCACGCATCAGCAAAGGTTATTGACGATGGCTAAGGAGATCGAGAATCCATGCATTTCGGTTTGTCAGTTAAGCGGCGATCTGTGTGTGAGCTGCGGGCGCAGCAAGGAAGACATCAGGAAGTGGAAACGCATGAAGCGGCCTGAAAAAATGGCCGCTGTGCAAAGGGCGAACCTGCGTTTGAAGGGACTCAGGAAAGCACACTGACAGTCACCTGCCATGTGTACACCTTTAGCTTGTAACAGACTGGCCAACTACCCTTCTGGAAAATGTCTTGCCAAAAGCAATCCACCATTTCTCATAATAAAAGGTGGAGATATGCGCGGTAATGAAAACCGCAGCAAACAACAAAGGTCGCTTCATATATTTGACAAGGGTGTCTCCGCTACCCAACCAGGTCTGTTCCAGCAGTGGATGCACGACGTAAAGCGCATAGGAGATGGTGGCGATATAAAACAGCATGCGATTATTCAGAAGCTGGGCAACCAGCGTCCGCCCGTTGAATAATGTGCTACCCACCATTGCAGCGGCAAAATAGGGGCGAAAGTAGTTCATGAACCCCGCCTGCGGATGACTGGACACAACAAACAGCAGAAACAGAAGTATTTGTGCTATCCACATGTGCTTCGAATACTGCGCAAGGGTATCGCCCAGCTTGCCGTTATATACCAATGCAAGTATGCAGCCGGCAAGTATCTCATCAATCCGGTAATAGGTATTGATGGCGACATGAACCTCATTCATGGCCCGATAGGTCGTGACCGCGATGCACAGAACAGGGATCAACACCACCCATTTGTTTCTCATCAGCACCACCAGCAACGCGATGGCCAGATAGAACTGAACTTCCATACACAAACTCCACAAATGCCCGTTTGCACTTCCCAGCCACATAGGCGGCCAGTTGGCAACGAACAGGAAGTTTGCAATATAGAAGTCCGAAGGGCTATTCATGACAAACAAGGCAATGGCCATGTACAGCCAGGCGAGTGGCACAATCCGAAAGATCCTGCGGATCAAAAAATCAACGACGCTGCTGCTTTTGAGCAAAAAACTTGTTATCAGGAAACCCGACAGGGTAAAAAATATAGCCATCCCCATCACCCCTGCGGCGGAATTCATTTGCCAGGGCTTTGGGCCAAGTGGTAGCAGGTGGCACGCCAGGACCAGCAAGATACTAATGCCACGCCATCCATCAAGCACGCTCAATCGAGAAACCGCTGCGGAACTATCATTCATGTTTTTATTCGCTCATTGAGTAGTCACAGCGGTGAAAATTCATGAAGCCAGAGCATTTAAGCCTGAAGTCTAGGACACCTTTGCACTTTGCACTTCAGGCCATGAAAAAATTCCAGTCGCGAGGAAGGGTCACTGTTCGCCGGGGTGCCGGTCCGTCAGCTCCAGGTACACCCAGTACAAAAGGGCTACAGCACTGAATGCCGCCCCCAGCCCGCAGACCGCCACCCAGCCCCAATGGGCATAGGTGTACGTCGCAGCCACCGCGCCGAGACCACTGCCCAGCGAGTAGAAACACATGTAAGCGCCGACCAGGCGGCTCTGGGCATCGGGCCGGGAGGCAAAGATCAGGCTCTGGTTGGTCACATGCACGGCCTGCACGGCGAAATCCAGCAGTACTACGCCCACCACCATGGCCAGCAGCGAGCTTTCGGCAAACGCGGTCGGTAGCCAGGACAAGGTCAGCAACGCCAGGGCAATGCCCGTCGTACGCTGACCGTGCCCCTGATCGGCCAGACGTCCGGCTCGCGCTGCAGCCAGCGCGCCAGCAAGACCGGCAAGACCGAACAGGCCGATCTGGGTGTGCGACAGCGACAACGGTGGCGCACTCAGGGGCAATACCATGGACGTCCACAACACACTGAAGGCGGCGAAGATGAGTACAGCGAATGTGCCCCTTACCCGCAGCACGCGCTCGCGGCCAAGCAACTGCAGCATCGAGCCCAGCAACTGCCAGTACCCCACCTTGACCGGCGACGGTGCCGAAGCTGGCATGGTTCGGTGCAGTATCAGGGCCATGACCAGCATCAACGCCGCCGACACCAAGTACACACCGCGCCAGCCCGCCAGGTCAGCCACCGCGCCAGAAACGAAGCGCGCCAGCAGAATGCCCAGCACCACGCCGCTGGTCACGGTGCCGACCATCTGGCCACGCTGGTCGGGGCTCGCCAGGGTGGCAACATAAGCCACCACCACCTGGACCACGACGGCCATCAGGCCAACCAGCACCATCGCGCCGAGCAGCACGCTCCAGCCCTGGGCGAAGCCCACTGCGCACAAAGCCACAGCCGACAGCAGCATCTGCGTAAGGATGAGCTTCTTGCGATCAAACAGGTCACCCAACGGCACCACCAACAGCAAGCCCACGGCGTAACCGGCCTGAGTCGCGGTGACTACGACGCCGATGGTGCTGGCGGGAACCGCCAGGCTGACCGATATGGACTGCAATAGCGGTTGGGCGAAATAGACATTCGCCACCGCCAGGGCGCAGGTCACGGCAAAAAGCAGGATCAGCTGGCGGTTCAAGGTCGGCGCAGCGCCTGCCGAGGCAGCCAGAATAGCGGCATCGCTGCCTGGGTTTTCAGCTTCAACGTCCATTTTCACTGCACCCCTGGCAGCATCAGGTTTCAAAATGAAACCAGTTGTTTGCTTTCTAACAAAACCGGTTTTAATCTGCAACCACATTCGCCATTGAAAACATGAACCGGCCACGCGGCGCAGGAGAAACATGACCCGAGAAAAACTACAGACGCAGAGCGAGTGCCCGGTGGCGCGAGCGCTCGAAGTCATCGGCGATCGCTGGGTATTGATGATCATCCGCGACGCTTTCGACGATGTTCGCCGCTTCAGTGATTTCCAGAAGCGTCTGGGCCTGGCCAAGAACATCCTCGCCGCACGGCTCAAGCTGTTGGTCGAGGCAGGTGTGTTTGCCGTTCAACCCGCGTCCGATGGCAGTGCCTACAAGGAATATGTGCTGACCGAGATGGGCCGCTCGGTGTTCCCGGTCGTGGTGGGTATGCGCCAATGGGGCGAACGGTTTCTCTTCAGCAAGGGCGAGAGCCATTCGGTACTGGTGGACAACGCCCTGTCGCAACCGGTCGAAGTCCTCGTGGTGCGCTCGAAGGCCGGCAAGACCTTGAACCCGGAGGATTGCCATCGGCGCCTGGTCAGACACGCGTCCTGATCAGTTGCCCGCCCGTTCATGCGGCTGGCATGAGAAAAACGCCAGTGATATGCTTTTCAGGTAACACTTCGCACAAGCCTGGCTGAGGACGACCTCAGATCAAGGAATTCTTCAACGGGGACGGCCCTGAACTTCCAAGGAAGTAAGCAATGGCCGATCTTCGTGCTATATCGCGCTTTTCCGTAATCATCCCTCGCACCTTGATTATTCAAGCATCTGCTTCGCGCCACTTCTCATGGTTCGATTTCGAACACCTGCACACAACACTCAAGGCTTTTGCCTCGCGATTGCTCCTGCTTCTGTCGCGCTGAAAGCCAATAGCGTTCCTGCCTTGAACAGGAACGAAAACCTTGAGTTGATCCAGGAGTTCTTGCATGTCCGCTGCAACCACTACCCTTTCCCATAACTGGGCGTTTGGCGCATTCTTGCTGGGCGTCGTATTCCTCTGCGTGTTCATGCTGGGCGTTTCAAAGTTTCTCGGTGGCAGAGCATGGGGGCGCAGTAAAAACGAGCCTTTCGAATCGGGAATGCTGCCTGTCGGCAGTGCCCGACTGCGGTTTTCCGCCAACTTTTACCTGGTTGCGATCCTTTTCGTAATTTTCGAAATGGAAGCGCTGTTCCTTTTTGCTTACGCCGTTTCCGTGCGTGAAACCGGATGGGCCGGTTTCATCGCCGCCGCCTTTTTCATCGCGATTCTGCTCGTGGGTTTGATCTACGAAGGATCAATGGGCGCACTTCAGGGCGGCGTATCCGGGAAGAGACGACGCAAGGACACCCGCGCTACTGTGCAAGAACACGCTCACGCCGTTGAAAACAGGGCTCACGTAGAATGAAAAATTATCCTGCAGACTGCGCGATGCCGGCGCTCAGTCAGAACACACCGCTGGTTCCCCTGTCGACGTGGCTCAGGCTCGCCGGCGCCTGGAGCGTGGTCGCACTCTTCATGCTGTTCGGCAATGACCTGTTGGGTGGCATGCTCAATCCGATGACGGCCACCTGGGTGTTCTTGCTGCTGTTCATTACCATTCTGGCGGCCTCGTTCGGGGTGGTGCATGAAGCAGATCACCTTGCCCAGCAATTGGGTGAGCCGTATGGGACACTGATCCTGACGCTGTCGATTGTGTCTATCGAAGTGATCCTGATCGCCTCGGTATTCCTTGGCCCGGGCGAGTTCCCGACCATTGGCCGCGACTCGATCTTCGCCGTGATGATGATCATCATGAACCTGGTGGTGGGCATCTGCCTTATCGCTGGCGCGAACAGGCATGGCGACCAGGAGTTCAATGCCCAAGGGGCAACCTCGTATCTGTCGATGATTGCCCTGCTCACTGCGGTCGCATTGATTCTGCCGAACTACACATCGACCTCGGGCGTGTTCACTGTGACCCAGGCATGGGGCATTTCCGCGCTGGTCATCGCGCTGTATTCAACCTTCCTCTGGATGCAGATGCGCAGTCACCGGCGCTTGTTCATCCAGCCGCCCGCAGGCTCGATGAGCGTTCCGCCCGCAGCGCAGGCAAGCGCTGGCCAGCAACGCAGTGAAACGCAAGTGAGTACCATAGATGTGCGGGCGATGGTTATTCGTTCGTGCGTGCTGCTCGGCCTGATTCTGCCGATTGTGTTACTCGCGCATTACCTTGCCGTGGTAACCGACTATGGTATCGCCGCCGCTGGCGCTCCAGCGGCGGTGGGTGGGGTGCTCATCGCGATCATCGTGTTCACGCCGGAGTCGATTACTGCGGTCAAGGCCGCCATGAACAATGAAATGCAGCGCGCCATCAATCTTTGCCTCGGTGCCTTCGTCTCCACTGTCGGCCTCACGGTGCCTGCCGTGCTGATCATTGGTCTGATAACCGGCAAACAGGTGATCATGGGGATCTCGAATGCTGAGATACTGCTTTTCGTGATTACCCTGGTTCTTGGCATGCTTACCTTCAACGGCCAACGAACATCTCCTGTCCAGGGGTATATGCACCTGAGTGTTTTTGCCGTATTTGGACTTATCCTGTTTTTTCCGTAGAGCGCTCGACTGAGCTGGGGGTAGTGAGATGACTGGCAAATCAAGGTTCAGCTTCGCTTGGCTGGTTATGCCGTCTCTCCTCGCCCTCGGCCTGGTACTGTCGGCCGGATGTTCAAGCAAATCAGCGCAGCCTCGTTACTCGTCCTCACAGGCGGGCTCCAGCTGTTATGCCAAGGCACTGCCCACTGCCGGCGAAGGCGGTCTGGCCTGGGGCGCTACCCTGCAAATGGCGAAGCAAAAGTCCTTGAGCAACTGCATACGCTACGCCGGCCGCTCCGGTGGTACGCCGGGTACCTGCAAAGTGGTGCTGGCCGAGTGTAAAAACTAGGACAGCAGCATCTGTAGGAGCGGATTCATCCGCGATGGACTGCGCAGCAGGCCCATTTAAGGGGCCGCTGCGCGCCCCATCGCGGATGAATCCGCTCCTACATATCATTCCCAGTGATAGTTACCTTCGCCCCATTCGATTCGTCGTTAATAGTTACAAATCGCAGAATCCGCCCATTCTCAATAAATTGGCGGACACACCATGGAACAGTCACTCAAACCTTTGCGTTATCCCCTGGCTCTACTTGCTGTACTGGTGATGAGTGCCTGCGGTCGTACCCCGGAAGCCGTTCAGGCCCCGGTGGCGACCAAGGTCAGCGTGGCCAAGGTTCTGGAACAACCGATCAATGAATGGGACGAATTCACCGGTCGCCTTGAAGCACCCGAAACCGTAGAGGTCCGGCCGCGTGTCTCCGGCCAGATCGATCAGGTCGCGTTCACCGAAGGCGCTCAGGTGAAAAAAGGCGACCTGCTGTTCCAGATCGACCCGCGTCCATTCCAGGCTGAAGTGCGCCGCCTTGAAGCACAGCTGCAACAAGCCCGTGCCACTGCCGTGCGCAGTGACAACGAAGCCCGTCGCGGTGAGCGTCTGCGCAGCAGCAACGCCATCTCCGCAGAACTGGCCGAATCGCGCACCAGCGCCGCTGCCGAAGCGCGCGCCGGTGTCGCCGCAATCCAGGCCCAACTGGACCTGGCCCGCCTGAACCTGAGCTTTACCCGCGTCACCGCGCCGATCAGCGGTCAGGTCAGCCGCGCCCTGTTCACCGCCGGCAACATCGTCACTGCCGATGTCACGCCGCTGACCAGTGTGGTCTCCACCGACAAGGTGTATGCCTACTTCGATGCCGACGAGCGCGTCTACCTCAAGTACACCCAGCTGGCCCGCGACGGCCAGCGCGGCCAGAGCACCCCGGTGTACCTGGGCCTGTCCAATGAGCAAGGCAACCCGCACCTGGGGCAGATGAACTTCGTCGACAACCAGGTCAACCCCAAGACCGGCACCATCCGTGGCCGCGCGGTGTTCGACAACAGCGATGGCCAGTTCACTCCGGGCCTGTATGCGCGCCTGAAACTGGTTGGCAGTGCGACCTACTCGGCGGTGCTGATCAATGACGAAGCCGTAGGTACTGATCTTGGCAAGAAGTTCGTGCTGGTCATGGACAAGGACAACAAGGCCGCTTACCGCACCGTCGAACTTGGGCCAAAACTCGAAGGCCTGCGCATCGTGCGCAGTGGCTTGAGCAAGGATGACCGCATTGTGGTCAAGGGCCTGCAGCGAGTACGTCCAGGCTCGCCGGTCGATCCTCAGGACACGCCGATGGCCAGCGAAGCAACCATCGCCGCCCTCGCCCAACAACGCCAAGCGCTGGAAGCCAGCACCCAGGGCAAGGCTGCCACCACTGCCACCGTCAAGCTCGCCAGTGCCTCGGCACCGCGCGGTTAAGGAATCGGTCCGATGAATTTTTCCAAGTTCTTTATCACCCGGCCGATTTTTGCCGCCGTGCTATCGCTGCTGATCCTGATTGCCGGCAGCATCTCGCTGTTCCAGCTGCCGATCAGCGAATACCCTGAAGTCGTCCCACCGACGGTGGTGGTGCGCGCCAACTTCCCCGGGGCCAACCCGAAAGTCATTGGCGAAACCGTGGCTGCGCCGCTGGAGCAGGCCATTACCGGTGTCGAGAACATGCTCTACATGTCCTCGCAGTCCACCGCCGACGGCAAGCTGACGCTGACCATCACCTTCGCCTTGGGCACTGACCTGGACAATGCCCAGGTGCAGGTACAAAACCGGGTCACCCGGACCCAGCCCAAGCTGCCCGAAGAAGTGACCCGTATCGGTATCACCGTCGACAAGGCCTCGCCCGACCTGACCATGGTTGTGCACCTGACCTCGCCGGACAATCGCTACGACATGCTCTACCTGTCCAACTACGCCATCCTCAATATCAAGGATGAGCTGGCGCGCCTCGGCGGTGTTGGCGATGTGCAGCTGTTCGGCATGGGCGACTACTCCCTGCGGGTGTGGCTGGATCCGAACAAGACTGCTTCGCGCAACCTCACCGCCAGCGACGTGGTTGCCGCGATTCGCGAGCAGAACCGTCAGGTCGCTGCCGGCCAGCTGGGTGCGCCACCCGCACCGGGCAGCACCAGCTTCCAGTTGTCGGTCAACACCCAGGGCCGTCTGGTCAGCGAAGAAGAATTCGAGAACATCATCATTCGCTCTGGCGCCGATGGTGAAATCACTCGCCTCAAGGATATCGCCCGGGTCGAACTGGGATCGAGCCAATACGCCCTGCGTTCGCTGCTGAACAACCAGCCGGCGGTGGCCATCCCGATCTTCCAGCGCCC
The DNA here is from genome assembly GCA_036643775.1 of Pseudomonas sp. Taxonomy (GTDB): domain Bacteria; phylum Pseudomonadota; class Gammaproteobacteria; order Pseudomonadales; family Pseudomonadaceae; genus Aquipseudomonas. The sequence continues at coordinate 32,359 of JAVXRI010000065.1, forward strand.
AGGCTCCAACGCCATCGAGATCTCCGATGAAGTGCGCTCGAAAATGGCCGAGCTGAAGAAAGACTTCCCCGAAGGCATGGACTACAGCATCGTCTACGACCCGACCGTATTCGTGCGCGGCTCCATCGAAGCGGTAGTTCATACCCTGTTCGAAGCGCTGGTGCTGGTGGTTCTGGTCGTCATCCTGTTCCTGCAGACCTGGCGCGCCTCGATCATTCCCCTGGTCGCAGTACCGGTGTCGCTGATCGGTACCTTCGCGGTGATGCACCTGTTCGGTTTTTCGCTCAACGCCTTGTCGCTGTTCGGCCTGGTACTGGCTATCGGTATCGTGGTGGACGATGCCATCGTTGTGGTGGAGAACGTCGAGCGAAATATCGGCCTCGGTTTGAACCCCCTGGAAGCCACGCAAAAGGCCATGGGTGAAGTGACCGGACCGATCATTGCGACGGCCCTGGTGCTGTGCGCCGTGTTCGTACCCGCTGCATTTATCTCTGGCCTTACCGGGCAGTTCTACAAACAGTTCGCCCTGACCATCGCCATCTCGACGGTGATCTCGGCGTTCAACTCCCTGACCCTGTCGCCCGCGCTGGCAGCGGTGCTGCTCAAAGAACACCATGCGCCCAAGGACCGTTTCTCCCGCGTGCTTGAGCGTCTGTTCGGTGGCTGGCTGTTCGGCCCGTTCAACCGCTTCTTCGACCGTGCCAGCCACAGCTATGTCGGTGCTGTCGGGCGGGTTATCCGCAGCAGCGGTATCGCCCTGTTCGTCTATGGTGGCCTGATCGTCATGACCTGGCTGGGCTTCTCCTCGACTCCGACCGGTTTCGTCCCGGCGCAGGACAAGCAGTACCTGGTGGCGTTCGCCCAGCTGCCGGATGCGGCCAGCCTTGACCGCACGGAAGCGGTGATCAAGAAGATGAGCGAGATCGCCCTCAAGCAACCGGGCGTGGCAGACTCGGTGGCGTTCCCGGGCCTGTCGATCAACGGTTTCACCAACAGCCCGAACAGCGGCATCGTCTTCACCCCGCTCAAGCCGTTTGATGAGCGCAAGGACCCGAGCCAGTCGGCCGCCGCCATTGCCGCGGCACTGAATGCGCAGTTCGCCGATATCGAGGACGCCTACATCGCGATCTTCCCGCCACCGCCGGTACAGGGGCTGGGCACCATCGGCGGTTTCCGCCTGCAGATCGAGGACCGTGGCAACCTGGGTTACGAGGCGCTGTACAAGGAAACCCAGAACATCATCGCCAAGAGTCAAAACGTGCCGGAACTGGCCGGGCTGTTCACCAGCTACCAGGTCAACGTGCCTCAGGTCGATGCCGCCATCGACCGGGAAAAGGCCAAGACCCACGGTGTGGCCATCAGCGATATCTTCGACACCCTGCAGATCTACCTGGGCTCGCTGTATGCCAACGACTTCAACCGTTTCGGCCGTACCTATCAGGTCAACGTCCAGGCTGAACAGCAGT
>JAVXRI010000066.1:0-33618 GCA_036643775.1 Pseudomonas sp.
CTTCCAGGGCACGATGCTGTTGGCCACAGAACTGCAATCCAGCCAGTTGCAGCGCGCCGTTCAGGCCCAGGGGGCGTTGCAGTTGGCGAGCCTTGGCAAAGCGCTGCTTGAGATTGATGTGCGGCACATCGGCGAGCACGCTGTGCAACTGATGCAATTGCCATTCCTGCAGTAATTGCTGGCGGTCATAGTCGCCCCAGCTGACCCAGGCCTGCAGGTGCCCCCGGTGATGGCCGATCCAGCGTTCGAACTGTCCCCACACTTCACCAAAGGGGGCAGCGGTGTCGACATTCGCCTGGCTGATATGCGTGAGTTCACGGCAGAAAGGGGTCAGTTGCGGGCGTCGCCGTGGTTTGACGAAACGCTGGAAATGATCGACCTCCCGGCCCTGTCGATTGACCAGCGTCGCACCAATTTCGATAACTTCCATATCCGTGACCGGCCAACCCCCATCGTCTGTGGTTGCTTCCAGGTCGATCACCAGCCAATGCCCCATAGTAGGCTCCCTTGCAAGACTCGCTAGAGCGTAGCCAAACTTGAGCGCTGGGGATATCCCCTGGCGTTTTGCCTGTAACCGGCATTTGGCGCAATCGATGGTTGTGCAGCGTCCGGAAAACGCCTAGCTTAAGCACAATCCGGTTAAAACCCGCAAAGAGTGTGTTGCTTTGACTCCAACGTCCATGCCGCAGGCCGTGTCCTTGCTGTTCATGCTTGCTACCTTGTGGCTGCCGTCATCGGCCCAGGCGATCGAGGAAGTCGAGGTAAAAGTCGGTGCCGCGCATTTCCCTCCTTATACGGTGCGTCCCGAGAAGGGCGCGGAAACGGGGCTGTTGCCGCAGCTGATCGAGGCGTTGAACAACGCTCAGCAACACTACCATTTTGTGCTGGTGCCTACGTCGATCCCGCGTCGATTTGGAGATTTTCGCCAGGGACGCACCGACATGGCGATTTTCGAGAACCCTGAGTGGGGGTGGCAGGACATCGCCCATGTAGCGGTCGACATGGGGCTTGAGGATGCCGAGGTGTTCGTCACTCATCTTCAACCGGATCGTGATCAGCGCTACTTTGCCGACCTCACGGGCAAGCGCCTGGCGCTGTACAGTGGTTATCACTATTCCTTTGCCGGTTTCAACGCGGACCCCCAGTATCTGGCCGAGCAATACAACGCGACCCTGACCTACTCCCACGACAGCAATCTGTTAATGGTCCAGCGTGGTCGCGCCGACGTCGCCCTGGTGACCCGTTCCTACCTCAGCGATTTTCTCGCGCGCAATCCAGGCAGTGTTGGGCAGTTGCTGACATCTGAACGGGTCGATCAGGTGTATCGCCATTACGCCTTGCTGCGCCCCGGGGCGCCGATCAGTGGCCCGGCCTTTGCCAATCTGCTGCAGCAGTTGCACGACAAAGGCGAGCTGTTGCGCATTTTTCAGCCTTACCGCATCAGCGTTTCGCCACCCCAGGCAGACTAAATTTCCCCCGCGCGGCTACGTTCAGAACGGTGAGCACTTTTCCTTCGTGAGCCAAGACCATGCCCTTCGACACTGCTTCGCAAACGCTGTCATTACCCCGCTGGCGTAGCCTGGACGCCGATGAAAGTGACTGTCACCTGAGCCTCGTGCTTGAAGGCAGCCCGCTGATTCGGGTGCGACTGGTGCGTGGCGATCCGCTGGAAATACACCTTGAGGACCTGGCCCGGGATCGACCGCAGCAAGCTCTGTGGGCGGCATGCTATTGGCTGTTTGCGCGTGATCCTGACTGTCAGTATCTGACCTGGCACCTGAACGCCGAACCGGGTGATGCGGTGCTAAGTGGTCTGCTTGTGGCGCAGACCCAAGCGGGCGTGTACCGCTGCGAAAGGACGCAATTCTGGCAACTGCCGCAGCCCTGGTTGGGTCAGGCATTTGACGGTGTCTACCCGCAACAGATGCAGTTTACCGAGGGTAAGCGTCATCCGCGCCGTGCGCCCAAGCCCCGCGGTGAGGTGTACCGCCGATTCGATGCGCGCCTGGGCGCCTGGGTGTCACTGCGCACCCTGGAAATCGACACCGATCTGGAGCGATTCAACCGCTGGCAGAACAACCCGCGAGTACTGAATTTCTGGCAGGAAGGCGGTAGTCTCGAACAGCACCGTGAGTACCTGAGCAAACTGCAAGCCGACCCTCACAGCCTGACCTTGATCGGTTGCTTTGATGATCAGCCGTTTGCCTACTTCGAGGCCTACTGGGCCAAAGAAGACCGCATTGCCCCGTTCTACGCCGTCGATGACTACGATCGCGGCATTCACATGCTGGTGGGTGAAGAGCATCACCGTGGGCCGTACAAGGTTGCCAGCTGGCTGTCAGCCCTGGTGCATTATCTGTTTCTTGACGACCCGCGTACCCAGCGGGTGGTGGCCGAGCCGCGGGCCGACAACAGCAAGATGATCGGTTACATGCACGACCAGTGCTTTCATTGCGAGAAGGAGTTCGACTTCCCGCACAAGCGGGCGGCCTTGATGATTCTGGGAAGGGAGCGGTTCTTCGAGCGGTGCAGGCTCGCCTGAGGCTCAAGCGGGCAGTTTCAAGCTACAAGCTTCAAGTTGATCGTGCGCAACTTGTCGCTTGTCGCTTGCAGCTCTCAAGCCTTCTGGCTTGAGACTTTCCGGCAATGTACCAGGGCATCGCGGATCATGAAGTTGACCAGCGTTGGCGAAACCCCCAGCTCCTTGGCGATGTCCTTTTGCGCAACACCGTGCAGCCGATACATTTCAAACGCATAGCGAGTGCGCTGCGGCAGTTCGTTCAGGGCGTCGGCGATGTGTTCCAGGGTAGCAAAGTTGATATGCGTGGCTTCGGGCGAGGCGCCCTGGACCACCACGTTCAGGCCTTCCTCTTCGCTGCCGGAATACCTGAGCTCCATGGACTGCTTGCGATAGTGGTCGATAGCCAGGTTGCGCACGATCTGGAACAGGTAGCTCAGCTGGGCCTTGAACGAAGAGGTGATCTGCGGGGCTGAACTGAGTCGAAAGAAGGCGTCCTGCACCACGTCTTCAGCGCGAGAGCGGCAGCCGGTGATGCGTGCGGCGATCTTGACCAGAATGTTGCGGTTGTCGACAAACGCCTGGAGTAACGGTGAATCGCACTTACTTGTGGATTGTTGTTCCGCCATGGAAATCACCTTAGCTCTAAGAGGGAGGAGGAGCACTCCGGTTGGGGAGGCTTCCTACGACGTGCGACAAATTATTCGTAATGATAATTATTGTCAAATGAGAAAACCAACGGCTCCGGGGATATTTTGGTTATAAGTCCCGTCGTGTGATCCACTTCAAAAAGTCCCTGCCTGAAGCCCTGCGCAAGATGCAGCAAGGGCTTAATTATTTGCCCTGTCCATCCGTTCCTCTGTGTACATCCCTTGGCGCTCGGCAGGCGCAACGTGCAACCGCATAACCGGTACGCGCCACTGTCGAGCCCTGATTTCACGTACAGACTCTGGCAGGAACCTTCCCATGACGGACGCCTTCGAACTCCCGGTTACGCTGGTCCAGGCATTGGTGCAACGTGCCGCGCAAACCCCGCAGCGGGTTGCCTTGCGCTTTCTGGCCGACGACCCGCAACAGGAGGCGGTGCTGACCTATCGGGACCTGGACCTGCGTGCCCGGACCATCGCCGCGGCTCTGCAGACACGTACTGCGTTCGGTGATCGTGCGGTGTTGCTGTTTCCCAGCGGTCCGGACTATGTCGCGGCCTTCTTCGGTTGCCTGTACGCCGGGGTGATTGCCGTGCCGGCTTATCCGCCGGAGTCTTCGCGTCGTCATCACCAGGAGCGTCTGTTGTCGATCATCGATGACGCCGAGCCGCGTCTGTTGCTGAGCACCAGTGGTCTACACGACAGCCTGCAGGCACTGGACGTGTTCGCCGAGAACACCGCACCGCAGTTGCTGGCGGTCGATCATCTGGACGCAGCGCTGGCGGATACCTGGCAAGCGCCCGTGCTGCAGGCGGACGACATCGCTTTCCTGCAATACACCTCAGGCTCCACCGCCTTGCCCAAGGGCGTCCAGGTCAGCCACGGCAATCTGGTGGCCAACGAGGTGCTGATCCGCCACGGCTTTGGCATCGACCTCAATCCGGATGACGTGATCGTCAGCTGGTTGCCGCTGTACCACGACATGGGCCTGATCGGGGGGCTGCTGCAACCGGTCTTCAGCGGCGTGCCCTGTGTGCTGATGGCGCCAGCCTACTTTCTGGCCCGGCCTCAACGCTGGTTGCAGGCGATCAGCGATCATGGCGGCACCATCAGCGGTGGTCCCGACTTCGCCTATCGCCTGTGCAGCGAGCGGGTCAGCAGTGCTGCCCTGGCTAACCTCGACCTGAGCCGCTGGCGCGTGGCCTATTCCGGTTCCGAGCCAATCCGTCAGGACAGCTTGCAAGCTTTCGCGGAGAAATTTGCGGGCTGCGGTTTCAGCGCCGGGAGTTTCTTTGCCAGCTATGGATTGGCCGAGGCGACCCTGTTTGTCAGCGGCAGTAGCCGTGGTCAGGGCATCCGCGCCTTGACCCTGGATGCCGGCGCCCTGGCGCGCAACAGCGCTGAGCCGGGCAATGACGCGGTGCAGATGAGCTGCGGACGCAGCCAGCCCGAACACGGTGTACAGATCGTCGACCCGCAGCACCTGACGGTCCTGACTGACAATCAGGTCGGCGAAATCTGGGCCTGTGGCCCGAGCATTGCCAAAGGCTACTGGCGCAACCCTGAAGCGACGGCGCGGACCTTCGTCGAGCAAGGCGGGCAGACCTGGTTGCGCACCGGTGACCTGGGCTTTGTGCGCGAGGGTGAACTGTTTGTCACCGGTCGTCTCAAGGACATGCTGATCGTGCGTGGGCATAACCTTTACCCGCAGGATCTTGAGCAGACCCTGGAGCGTGAAGTCGACGTACTGCGCAAGGGCCGTGTGGCGGTGTTCGCCGTCGACCAACTGGGTGAGGAGGGGATCGGTGTTGCCGTCGAGATCAGCCGCAATGTGCAGAAGATCATTACCCCGGCAAGTCTGATCAAGACCTTGCGTCAGGTCATTGCCGATGCCTGCCAGCAAGCCCCGGCGGTGGTCCTGCTGCTCAACCCGGGGGCGCTGCCCAAGACTTCCAGCGGCAAGCTGCAGCGGTCGGCCTGCCGGCTGCGGATGAATGATGGCAGCCTGGATTGTTATGCGCGGTTCCCCGATGCCCAGCAACCCGAAGCGCTTGTTCAAGGCGCACCGGCTGGTGCGTTGCAGTCCCTGATTGCGCGCCTGTGGTGTGAGCAACTGGGCGTGGAGCAGGTCGCCGACGATGATCATTTCTTCCTGCTCGGCGGCAACTCGATTGCCGCCACGCAGCTGACTGCCCGCCTGGCTGACGAGTTGAATCTGCAGTTGAGTGTGCGGGTGCTGTTCGAAGCGCCATTGCTGGGCGATTACTGCACCGCTGTAGCCGCCGAGCAACAGCAGGGTGGTGCGGCCCATGGCGTGATCAAGCGCCTCGCCGGTGGCCAGGCAGGTCCACAGTCACTTGCGCAGAACCGACTTTGGCTGCTCTGGCAACTGGAGCCGCACAGTGGCGCCTATAACATTCCGGGAGCGCTGCGTTTGCGCGGCGAGCTGGACCAGGCAGCGCTGCAGTCCAGCTTCCAGGCCCTGGTCGAACGCCACGCGTCTTTGCGCACGGTATTTTCCGAAGTGGAAGGTCAGGCCCTGCAACGTGTTCTGCCGGTGCTCGAATTCAACCTGCAGCACCTCGACCTGAGCGGCGTCGACAGCGTTGAAGTGCTGGCCCGGCGCGACGCCGAAGCGCAGCAACCGTTCGATCTGCAAGCCGGTCCGCTACTGCGGGTGACCCTGGTACGCCTGGACAGTGAGGAGCATCAACTCTGGGTAACCTTGCATCACATCATCACCGACGGCTGGTCGATGAACATCCTCATCGACGAGTTTTCGCGGCTGTACGCCGCTCACTGTCAGGGGCTGCCGGTTGAACTGCCCGCATTGGCCCTGGACTATGCCGACTATGGCAGCTGGCAGCGGCAATGGCTGGCGGACGGTGAAGCGGCGCGGCAACTGAGCTACTGGACGGCGCAACTGGGTGATGAGCAACCGGTGCTCGACCTGGCGACCGATCATCCACGTTCAAACCAGCACAACAAGTCGGCTGCGCGCCTGAGCGTGCGGGTGCCGGCGGCCCTGAGCGACGCGCTGCGCAGTACCGCCCGCGCGCACGACAGCACGCTGTTCATGATCCTGCTGGCCGGTTTCCAGAGCTTGCTGCATCGCTACAGCGGGCAGTCCGATATTCGTATCGGAGTGCCCAATGCCAACCGACCGAGGCTGGAAACCCAGGGCATGGTGGGGTTCTTCATCAATACCCAGGTTCTGCGGGCGCAACTGAGTTCACGCTTGGCGTTCGCCAACTTGCTGGCCCAGGTCCGTCAGGCAACGCTGCAAGCCCAGGCGCATCAGGATCTGCCGTTCGAGCAGTTGCTCGCGGCCTTCCCGCAAGCGCGTGAGCAGGGTTTGTTTCAGGTCATGTTCAACCACCAGCAACGCGATCTGTCAGCGTTGCGGCGTCTGCCCGGGCTGCTTGCCGAAGAGCTGCCATGGCACAGCCGCGAGGCCAAGTTCGACCTGCAACTGCACAGCGAAGAAGACCACCAGGGGCGCCTGTCGCTGTCCTTCGACTACGCCAGCGAATTGTTCGACGCTGCCAGCGTGCAGCGTCTGGCCGCCCACCTGCTGAGCTTGCTGGAACAGGTCTGTGCGGCACCGACGGTGGCTATTGGTGACCTGCAGATGCTCGATGCGCAAGGTCGCGAACAACTGCTTGAATGGGGGCAGGCGCCTGCGCCCCAGGCCCGGCAGTGGGTGGTCGAACAACTCAATGAACAGGCCCGGCTGACGCCGCAGCACACCGCGCTGGTATGGGACGGCGGCACCCTCGACTACGCCAGCCTGCATCAGCAGGCCAACCGGCTGGCCCATTACCTGCGTGACAAGGGCGTCGGCCCGGATGTGTGCGTGGCCATTGCTGCCGAGCGTTCGCCGCAGCTGCTGGTTGGCGTGCTGGCCATTCTCAAAGCAGGCGGCGCCTATGTACCGCTGGATATTGATTATCCGCCCGAGCGCCTGGCTTACATGCTGGCTGATTGTGGCGCGGGTCTGCTGCTCAGCCATAGCGAGGTACTCGAGCGCTTGCCGCAGGTGTCAGGGGTGAGCGCCATTGCCATCGATCAGCTCAAGCTCGACAGCTGGCCGTGCCAGCCGCCGGGCCTGCACCTGCACGGTGATAATCTCGCTTATGTGATCTACACCTCGGGTTCCACCGGGCAACCCAAGGGCGTCGGCAACACCCATGCAGCACTGGCCGAGCGCCTGCAGTGGATGCAGGCGCACTATGCGCTGGATGAGTACGATGTGCTGATGCAGAAAGCACCCATCAGCTTCGACGTTTCGGTCTGGGAGTGCTTCTGGCCGCTGGTCAACGGTTGCCGGCTGGTGCTCGCAGGTCCGGGTGAGCACCGTGACCCGCAACGCATTGCGGCGCTGGTGCGCGAACATGGCGTGACCACCTTGCACTTTGTTCCGGCATTGCTGCAGGTGTTCATTCAAGAACCGCTGGCGGCAGGTTGCAGCAGTCTGCGCCGCCTGTTCTCCGGCGGTGAGGCACTGTCCGCGGCATTGCGTGACCGGGTCCTGCAAGTGCTGCCCCACGTTGAGCTGCACAACCGCTATGGACCAACCGAAACCGCGATCAACGTCACCCATTGGCAGTGCAGCGAGACCGATGGCGCACGCTCACCAATTGGCCGGCCGTTGGCCAACGTTTTGTGCCAGGTTTTTGATGAAGGACTGCAGCCCAGTGCACCGGGTGTTCCCGGCGAGCTTTACCTCGGCGGTGCCGGGCTGGCTCGCGGTTATCTCGGGCGCCCGGGGCTGACAGCGGAACGCTTCGTGCCGCAGCCGGAGGGCAATGGCCAGCGTCTCTACCGCAGTGGTGACCGGGCACGCTGGGTTGCGCCCCTGCAGGCGCTGGAGTACCTCGGGCGTCTCGATCAACAGGTAAAACTGCGCGGTTTCCGCGTCGAACCGGAAGAAGTCGAGGCCTGCCTGCTGGCCCAGCCGGACGTGGAGCAAGCGCTGGTGCTGATCCGCCAGACTGTCGCCGGTGCGCAGTTGGTGGGCTATTACAGTGGTACTGAAAACAACACGGGACTGATGGCCGCATTGGGCGAGCAGCTACCGGCCTATATGGTGCCTGCGTTGTTGATGCATTTGGCGCAGATGCCGCTGGGTCCGAGTGGCAAGGTCGAGCGCAAGGCGCTGCCGGAGCCGGTATGGACCACGCGCGAACATGTCGAGCCGAGCACCGCACTGCAGCAGCAGATTGCGGCCATCTGGCGCGAAGTGCTGGGGTTGCAACAGGTCGGTCTGCAGGACGACTTCTTTGCCCTGGGTGGACACTCGTTGCTGGCTACCCAGATCATTTCCCGCACCCGTCAGGCCTGCAATGTCGAGTTGCCGTTACGGGTGTTGTTCGAAGCCAGCGAGCTGGGCGCATTTGCCCTTGAGGTCGAGCAAATTCAGCACAGCGGGGCGTCCAACCTGCAGGGTGAAATCGCCCGCATTGATCGTCGCCAGGCCGTGCCATTGTCTTACTCCCAGCAGCGCATGTGGTTCCTCTGGCAAATGGAGCCGGACAGCCCGGCGTACAACGTTGGCGGCATGGCGCGGCTGCGCGGGGTGCTGGATGTCAGCCGCTTCGAGCAGGCCTTGCAAGCCTTGATCGTTCGCCATGAAACCCTGCGCACTACTTTCCCGAGCATCGACGGCGTGCCGTACCAATGTGTGCACAGCGACAGCACTGTGCAGATGCACTGGCAGGATTTTTCTGCGCACAGCCCGGCACAACGCGAGTCGCATCTGCAGGCCTTTGCCAATGAGCAGGCACACCAGCCGTTTGACCTGGAGCGAGGTCCGCTGTTGCGGGCGTGCCTGATCAAGGCGGGCGAGCATGAACACTATTTTGTCCTGACGCTGCACCATATCGTTACCGAAGGCTGGGCCATGGACATCTTCGCCCGCGAGCTGGGCGAGCTCTACGAAGCCTTTGTCGATGAGCGTGAATCGCCGCTGCAGGCCTTGCCGGTGCAATACCTGGACTACAGCGTGTGGCAGCGCCAGTGGCTGGAAGGCGGAGAAGGCCAGCGCCAGCTTGACTACTGGAAAGCCAAGCTGGGTGATGACCATCCGGTGCTGGAACTGCCTGCCGATCGTCCACGGCCAGCAGTGCAGAGTCACCGTGGCGAGCTCTATCGCTTCGACCTGAGCCCGCAGCTGGCGGCGCGGGTTCGGGCGTTCAATGCCGAGCGCGGCCTGACCCTGTTCATGACCATGACCGCGACCCTGGCGGTGCTGCTCTACCGCTACAGCGCTCAGCAGGACCTGCGCATTGGCGCTCCGGTGGCCAACCGCATTCGTCCGGAAAGTGAAGGGTTGATTGGTGCTTTCCTCAATACCCAGGTGTTGCGTTGCCAGCTTGACGGACAGCTGCGCGTCAGTGAGCTGATCGACCAGGTGCGCCAGACCGTAATCGAGGGGCAGTCGCATCAGGACCTGCCGTTCGATCAATTGGTCGAAGCTTTGCAGCCTGCGCGCAGCACTGCTTACAACCCGTTGTTCCAGGTGATGTGCAACGTCCAGCGCTGGGAATTCCAGCAGAGCCGGCAATTGTCCGGCATGCAGGTGGATTATCTGGTCAACGACGCCCGGGCGACCAAGTTCGACCTCAACCTGGAGGTCACCGACCTGGACCGTCGTCTGGGCTGCTGCCTGACCTACAGTTGCGACCTGTTCGACGAGCCGCGCATCGCGCGTATGGCCGCGCACTGGCAGAATCTGCTGGCAGCGATGCTCGATAGCCCCGAGCAGCTTCTCTGTGAGCTGCCCATGCTGGCCAGCGACGAGCACCAACAGCTACGTGACAGCCTTGAGGGTGACCGTGGGGCAGACCTGAGCCAGACCATCGAAGGGTTGTTCAGCGCGCAAGCGGCGCGTCAGCCGCAGGCCCTGGCCCTGACCTTTGCCGGTCAGCATCTAAGCTATGCCGAGCTGGATGCGCGCGCCAACCAGTTGGCCCATGTGCTGCGTGAGCGCGGCGTTGGCCCGCAGGTGCGGGTGGGCCTGGCGCTGGAGCGTTCGCTGGAGATGGTGGTCGGGCTGTTGGCGATTCTCAAGGCCGGGGGCGCCTATGTACCGCTGGACCCGGAATACCCGCTGGAACGCCTGCACTACATGATCGAAGACAGCGGCATCAGCTTGTTGCTGGGTCAGCGCAGCCTGTTCGAGGCGCTCGGTGAATTGCCGGGCCACGTCGCCCGCTGGAGCCTGGAAGACGACGGCCCGGCCCTGGCCACGGTCAGTCGCGAGCCGTTGGCGGTGGCCAGTTTGCCGGATCATCAGGCGTACCTGATCTACACCTCCGGTTCCACCGGCAAGCCCAAGGGCGTGGTGGTCAGCCGTGGCGAGATTGCCATGCATTGCCAGGCGGTCATCGAACGCTTCGGCATGCGCAGCGACGACTGTGAGCTGCACTTCTATTCGATCAATTTTGACGCCGCTACCGAGCGCCTGCTGGTGCCATTGTTGTGTGGTGCGCGGGTGGTGTTGCGTGCACAGGGGCAGTGGGGCGCTGAAGAGATCTGTACGCTGATTCGTGAGCAGCAGGTGTCGATCCTCGGCTTTACCCCAAGCTATGGCAGCCAGTTGGCCCAGTGGCTGGCCAGCCGCAGTGAGACCTTGCCCGTGCGCTTGTGCATCACCGGTGGTGAAGCTCTGACCGGTGAGCATTTGCAGCGGATTCGCCAGGCGTTTGCGCCACAGCAGTTCTTCAACGCTTACGGGCCGACCGAAACTGTGGTCATGCCGCTGGCATGCCTGGCACCCGAACAGCTGGAGGCGGGGGCTGGCAGTGTGCCGATCGGCGCTGTGGTCGGCGCCCGGGTGGCCTACATTCTCGACGCCGATCTGGCGTTGCTGCCTCAGGGCGGTATTGGCGAGCTGTATGTCGGTGGCGCTGGTTTGGCCCAGGGCTATCACCAGCGGCCGGGGCTCAGTGCCGAACGCTTTGTTGCCGATCCGTTCAGTGCTGAAGGCGGGCGCCTGTACCGCACCGGCGACCTGGTTCGCCAGCGAGCCGACGGGCTGGTCGAGTACGTTGGTCGTATCGACCATCAGGTGAAGATTCGTGGCTTCCGCATTGAACTGGGCGAAATCGAAACGCGCCTGCTGGAGCATCCAGCGGTGCGCGAGGCGGTAGTAGTTGCCCTGGACATGCCGGGCGGCAAGCAACTGGCGGGCTATCTGGTCTGTGAACAGGCTCAGGCCGATGCCACCGCGCAGGCGGCGTTGCGTGACGCGCTGAAGGCGCAGCTACGTCTGCACCTGCCGGACTACATGGTTCCTGCTCATCTGGTACTGCTTGAGCAGATGCCACTGATGGGCAATGGCAAGCTAGACCGGCGTGCGCTGCCAGCGCCTGATCTGGCGCAAGGGCGCGAGTACTACGAGGCGCCGCGCAGTGAGCTGGAACAGCAGCTGGCCAGGCTCTGGGGCGAGGTATTGAACGTGCCGCGGGTCGGCCTGCAGGACAATTTCTTCGAGTTGGGCGGTGATTCGATCCTGTCGATCCAGGTGGTCAGTCGTGCCCGTCAGGCCGGGCTGCATTTCACCCCGCGTGACCTGTTCCAGCACCAGACCATCCAGACCCTGGCCACTGTGGTCCGGCGCAGCGCTGACAGCCAGGTCGACCAAGGGCCATTGCGCGGTCGCGCAGCGCTTACGCCGATCCAGCACTGGTTCTTCGACAGCGATGTGCCGCAGCCGCAGCACTGGAACCAGGCCGTACTGCTGGCGCCGACTGAACGTCTAGTGCCCAGGGCGCTGGAGCAGGCCTTGCAACAACTGGTCGAGCATCACGACACATTGCGCCTGCGCTTCAGTGCGCAGGATGGCCAGTGGCAAGGCGACTATGTCCAGGGGGAAAGCCGCGAACTGCTCTGGCAGGTGTCGGTCAACAGCGTTGCCGATTGCCAGCCGTTGTACAGCGATGTGCAGCGCAGCCTCGATCTGCACAATGGGCCGCTGCTGCGGGCCTTGCTGGTCGAAGACAGCGATGGTCAACAGCGTTTGCTCCTGGCGATCCATCACCTGGCGGTGGATGGCGTGTCGTGGCGTGTGCTGCTCGAAGATGTGCAGGCGCTGTACCGTGGCCAGACCCTGGCAGCCAAGACCCGCGCCATGAGCGATTGGGCCGCGCGCCTGGCGACCTATGCCAATAGCGATTCGCTGCGCGACGAACAGCACTGGTGGCGGGCTCAGTTGAACACGGCGCATCGTGAGCTGCCCTGCGATCACCCGCAGGGAGAGAACCTGCACAAACAGGCGAAAACCCTCAGCGTGCGCCTGGACGCCGGGCAAACCCGACAACTGCTCAAGGAGGCCCCCGCGGCGTATCACACCCAGGTCAATGACCTGCTACTGACGGCCCTGGCTCGGGTGCTGTGCCGCTGGAGTGGCGACAGTTCGGTGCTGGTACAGCTGGAAGGCCATGGCCGCGAGAGCCTGTTCGAAGACATGGACCTGACCCGCAGTGTCGGCTGGTTCACCAGTGCCTATCCGCTGAGCCTGACGCCGGCGGTTGGCGAAGGTACCTCAGGTCAGGCGGCTTCGATCAAGGCGATCAAGGAGCAACTGCGCCAGGTCCCGCACAAGGGCTTGGGTTATGGCGTGTTGCGCTATCTGGCCGAGACACCGGTACGCGAAACCATGGCGGCCTTGCCGCAGGCGCGGATCACCTTCAACTACCTGGGTCAGTTCGACCAGCAGTTCCAGGCCGATGCCCTGTTCCAGCCGATGGATGAGCCGGCCGGGGAGGCCCATGACCTGGAGGCGCCACTGCCCAACTGGTTGAGTGTCGATGGCCAGGTCTTTGCCGGTGAATTGCAGCTGCGCTGGACTTTCAGCCGCGAACGCTACGACGCGCGCACTATTGAACAACTGGCCCAGGCCTACAAAGCGGAGCTGCTTGGCCTGATCGAACACTGCCTGACCCCCGGCAACGGCAGCTTCACCCCGTCTGACTTCCCCTTGGCGCGACTGACCCAGGAGCAGATCGACAGCTTGCCGGTGCCGGCAACACAGATTGAAGATGTGTACCCGCTGACACCGATGCAGGAAGGGCTGTTGCTGCATACCCTGCTGGAACCGGGTACCGGTATTTACTACATGCAGGACCGCTACCGGATCAACAGCGCCCTCGATCCGCAACGTTTCGCCCAGGCTTGGCAGGCTGTGGTCGCGCGTCACGAGGCCCTGCGTGCGTCGTTCAGCTGGAACGCTGGCGAAGCCATGCTGCAGATCATCCACAAGCCGGGTAGTACCGCACTCGACTACCAGGACTGGGCCGAGCTTGCCGAGGACGAGCAGGAAGCGCGTCTGCAGACCTTGCACAGACAGGAACGTGAAGCCGGCTTCGATCTGCTGCAACAGGCGCCGTTCCACCTGCGCCTGATCCGGGTCGGTGCAGACCGCTACTGGTTCATGATGAGCAACCACCACATCCTTATCGATGCCTGGTGCCGTTCGTTGTTGATGAACGATTTCTTCGAGTTGTACATGGCCTTGGGCGAGCGCCGCGAGGCGCAGTTGCCGGTGCCGCCGCGCTACCGCGACTACATCAGCTGGCTGCAGCATCAGGACCTGGACGAAGCACGCCAGTGGTGGCGCGACAACCTGCAGGGCTTCGAGCGCAGCACGGCGGTGCCGAGCGACCGGCCGTTGTTGCGCGATCACGGCGCCGAGAACGCCGGGATGATCGTCGGCGACTGTTACACCCGTCTTGATGTCACCGACGGAGCCCGCTTGCGTGAGCTGGCCCAGGCCCATCAGCTGACCGTCAACACCTTTGCCCAGGCGGCCTGGGCCCTGGTGTTGAGCCGCTACAGCGGTGAACGTGATGTGCTGTTCGGGGTGACCGTGGCCGGCCGGCCGGTGAGCATGCCGCAAATGCAACGTACGGTCGGGCTGTTCATCAACAGTATTGCCTTGCGGGTGAAACTGCCGGCTGCCGGTGAGCGTTGCAGTGTCCGGCAATGGCTCAAGGGTTTGTTCGAACGCAACATGGAATTGCGTGAGTACGAGTACCTGCCGCTGGTGAGCATTCAGGAGTGCAGCGAACTGCCCAAAGGCCAGCCGTTGTTCGACAGCCTGTTCGTGTTCGAGAATGCGCCGGTGGAAGTGGCCGTCCTGGATCGGGCGCAGAGCCTGAATGCCAGCTCAGACTCCGGTCGTACCCACACCAACTTCCCGTTGACTGCAGTGTGCTATCCGGGGGATGACCTGGGGTTGCACCTGTCGTTCGATCAGCGCTATTTCGATACCTCGACCGTCGAGCGTCTGCTGGCCGAGTTCAAACGCCTGGTGCTGGCCCTGGCCGATGGTTTCCTCGGCGACATGAGCGAGTTGCCGCTGCTGGGTGAACAGGAGCAGCGCTTCCTGCTCGAGGATTGCAACCGCAGTGAACGGGTCTACCCCCTGGAACAGAGTTATGCCGAGCTGTTCGAGGCGCGGGTTGCTGCCCATCCGCAGCGTACTGTGGCGCGGTGTCTGGAGCAGTCGATCAGCTATGCACAGCTCAATCAGCAGGCTAACCGCCTGGGTCATGCCCTGATCGCTGCCGGGCTGGACGTGGACCAACCGGTGGCCCTACTGGCAGAGCGTGATCTGCCCTTGCTGGGCATGATCGTCGGCAGCTTCAAGGCCGGCGCCGGTTACCTGCCGCTCGATCCGGGGCTGCCGACGGCGCGTCTGCAACGCATCGTCGAACTCAGCCGCACACCGGTGCTGGTTTGCAGCCAGGCGTGCGCCGAGCAAGGGCGCGCGCTGCTCGACGAGCTGGTTTGCGCGGGGCGTCCAAAGCTGCTGATCTGGGAGCAGGTACAAAGCACCGGGCTGCCAGAGATCAATCCGGGCATTTATAGCGCGCCGGACAACCTCGCCTATGTGATCTATACCTCCGGCTCCACCGGCTTGCCGAAGGGGGTGATGGTCGAGCAGCGCGGCATGCTCAACAACCAGTTGAGCAAGGTGCCGTACCTGCAGCTGGACGAGCAGGATGTGATTGCCCAGACCGCCTCGCAGAGTTTCGATATCTCGGTCTGGCAGTTCCTCGCCGCGCCGTTGTTCGGTGCCCAGGTGGCGATTGTGCCCAATGCCATTGCCCACGACCCGCAAGGGCTGCTTGAACACGTACAGACCTGCGGGATCACGGTGCTGGAGAGTGTACCGTCACTGATTCAGGGCATGCTTGCCAACGAACATCAGCAACTGGACGGTCTGCGCTGGATGTTGCCAACCGGGGAGGCGATGCCGCCTGAGCTGGCATCGCAATGGCTGCAGCGCTATCCGCAGGTCGCTCTGGTCAACGCCTATGGCCCGGCGGAATGCTCCGATGACGTGGCGTTTTTCCGCGTCGATGCGGCCTCGACGCGCGGCAGCTACCTGCCGATCGGCACGCCCACCGACAACAACCGTCTGTACCTGCTGGGCGACGATCAGGAGTTGGTGCCGCTGGGAGCGGTAGGTGAACTCTGCGTGGCGGGCACCGGCGTCGGTCGTGGCTATGTCAGCGATCCGCTGCGCACCGCCCAGGCGTTTATCCCGCATCCGTTCGGGGCTGCGGGTGAGCGCCTGTATCGCACGGGTGACCTGGCGCGGCGGCGTGTGGACGGTGTGCTCGAATACGTCGGGCGCATTGACCATCAGGTGAAGATCCGCGGCTATCGTATCGAGCTGGGTGAAATCGAGGCACGGCTGCATGAGCAGGCCGAGGTTCGTGATGCGGCGGTGGGTGTTCAGGAGGGAGCCAACGGCAAGCATCTGGTTGGCTATCTGGTAGCCAGCGATACGGCGGCGGATACCGATGTGCTGCTGGAGCGGATCAAGCAACGCCTGCGTACCGAGCTGCCCGAATACATGGTGCCGTTGCATTGGGCCTGGCTCAAGCAGTTGCCGCTCAATGCCAACGGCAAGCTCGATCGCAAGGCTCTGCCGACTGTCGATTTCACCGCTCAGCAGCGTCACGATTACCTGGCCCCGCGCAGCGAACTGGAGCAGACCCTGGTGGTTATCTGGGCCGAGGTGCTCAAGGTCGAACGGGTCGGAGTACGCGACAACTTCTTTGAATTGGGCGGGCATTCGCTGCTGGCCACCCAGATCGCTTCACGGGTGCAGAAGGCGTTACAACTGAACGTGCCGTTGCGCGCGATGTTCGAGTGCAGCAGCGTGGAGGAACTGGCGCTGTATGTGGAAGGCCTCAAAGCCAGTGAGCTGAGCGATGACAAGGTAGACCGCCTCAGCGATCTGATGGCGGAGCTCGAAGCGCTGTAACAGGCGATTCTGCAGGGTACCGGCATCGCTGAAGGTACCCTGCAGGCGCTGCCATGAATCAACGTTTGCCGAGGATTTTCCCGAGCATTTCCGGCCGTGGCGCACCTTGCTGCGACTGCATTTGCTGCTGCTCGTCGAGATAGAAGATGGCCGGAGTCGCTGACAAACCCAGCTCCTCCATCAGTGCCAGATTGCCCTCGAGCTTGGCTTGCACGGCCGCGGGAATCTTGTCCAGCGCCTTGAGGGTGCTGGCCTTGCCGGCACTCTCGTGCTTGTTCAGGGCCTGGACCGGATCTTTGCTGGCCAGCAGCGCCGCCGATTTGCCCGGACTGTCTTCACGGATGATGCCGACCATGATGTGGCGCAACTGCACCTTGCCCGACTCGACCCACGGCCGTGCCTGTTGCCAGAACATGTTGCAGTAAGGACAGTTGGGGTCGCTGAACAGGTAGACGATACGGGGGGCATCCGCTTTGCCGTCGGCGATCCAGGCGCTCTTGTCCATTTTCGCCCAGACTTCCTTGGACATCGGCGCATAGACCAGCTTTTGCAGCGGGGCTTCGCTCAGGTCCTGGCCTTGTTCATCGAACAGGCTGCCGACCAGCACGTGCTTGCCATCGGGGGTCAGGTACAGCGCCATGCCGCGGTTCTGGTATTCGGCGGCGTAACCGCGCAAACCATTCGGGGCATCGAAGCTGCCTTTGATCTTCACACCCTTGGCTTCGATTTGTTGCACAGCCTTGGGCAGGGTTTCAGCCATTGCGGCCTGGCTGGCCAGCAGGCCGATCGTGAGGGTCAGGGGCAATTTCAGCAAAGGGTGCATGTGTCGTTCCTTGAAGCGTTGGTGACAGCGGGCGCAGGTGTGCGCTCGAAGGATTCCAGGGCGTGGCTGAGGCTGGCCCGCGACAGCTCGCCCAGGTGGCTGCCGACCAGGCGGCCGTCGGCGTTGTAGAACAGGGTGGTGGGCAGGGCCATGGAGCCGACTTTCTGCGCCAGCTGTCCACCGCCGTCAAACAGCACGTGGGACAGGTTGAGTCCGGTGGTGGCGAGAAAGGTGCTGACCGTCTGCGGGGTTTCCCCCTGGTTGACGAACAGGAAGGTGATGTCCGGGTGGTCGTGCTGAGCCTGTTGCAGTACCGGCATTTCCCGGCGGCACGGTGGGCACCAGGTGGCCCACAGGTTGATGACCAGTGGCCGGCCTTGGTAAGCGGTGAGCTGCACGCTGCGACCGTCGGCTTTTTGCAAACTCACTTCGGGCAGTTGTGTGCCCTGTTCATAGAGGTGGCTGGCGAGGCTGCCGAGCAGCCAGAACAGCGCACCGCTGAACAGACCCCAACCCAGTGGGCGACGTAGCGCAGGGCGACGCCAGCCGCGCCACAAGGCACCGATGGCTACCACCAGCAGCCCCGGCCAGAGCAGGAAGCCGCCATCGCGCAGGTCGACGATCTGGATCAGGTCATCGCGGTACATCGGCCAGTAGCTGAGGACAAACCCCAGGCGCGCACCCAACAGTCCCAGCAGGAACAGGCTGAACAGCACTGATTCAGGGTTGTCGCCACCGCGCTTGGCCACCCGCCAGCCGACCAGTGTGGCCAGGGTCAGTGCGCACAGTAGCAACAGATGATCGACGGCCATGGTCAGCGGCCCGAGGTTTACCGTCAGCATCAGCCTTGACTCCGGGTCTGGGCCCATTGTTCGAGGAAGTTCTTCGCATCGATTTCACCGGTGATCCGCCGGCTGCGGCGCTCGTTACCTTCCGGGCCGATCCAGATCAGGCTGGGCGGTCCGGGCACCTGGTAGCGTTGCAGCAGCTCACGACTGGAGGGCGCATCGGCGGTCACATCCAGGCGCAGCAAGCGTACGTCGCCCAGTGCGGCCAGCACATCGGCGCGGGCGAATACCTGTTTCTCCATGACTTTGCACGACACACACCAGTCGGCATAGTAGTCGAGCATTACCCACTGGCCCCGGGCTTTGGCGGTTTCCAGCTCGCGTTGCAGTTCAGCCGGTTGGCTGACGGTGATAAAGGCATCGCTGTGGACGGCGCTGGCAACCACGCCGGTGCCGGCGCGGAAGGGCTGCAAGGGCTGCCAGGGATCGTCGCCGCCAGCTGACGCACCGATCACCAGCAGACTGCCCCAGAACCCCAGCAGCAACGGCAGGGCACGGATCGGCCGTAACCCGTGCAGCGCAGGCCAGGCAGCCCAGGCCAGGGCTATCAGCCAGGCGCCGGCCAGGCCCAGCCACAGCGCTGGCTCCAGCACGGTGCGCAGGGTGTACAAGGCCATGGCCAGGAAGACAAAGCCGAACAGGCCTTTGACCAGGTTCATCCAGGGACCGGGACGTGGCAGGTAACGATTGCCCAGCGTCACCAGCAGCAACAGCGGTAAGCCCATGCCGATGCCCAGGGTGAACAGCACCAAAGCACCGTGCACGGCGTTGCCGCTCTGGGCGATGTACAACAGGGCGCCGGCCAGGGGGGCGGTCATGCACGGTCCCATCAGCAACCCGGAAAGCGCGCCCAGCAGCGCCGCGCCATACAGGTTGCCGCCACGGGTGCCGTGTCCCGCACGTTCCAGGCGATCGCGCAGCCACACCGGCAACTGCAATTCGAAGGCGCCGAACATCGGCAAGGCCAGCACCACGAACAGGCCGGCCAGAGTGCCGAGCAACCAAGGCTGTTGCAGCCAGGCTTGCAGGCTGCCACCGAGCAACGCGGCGATTACGCCGAGGGCGGCGTAGACCAGGGCCATGCTCAGTACATAAACGCCGGCCAGTGCCCAGCCACGGCGGGTACTGACGCCATTACCGAGAACCAGCCCGGCGAGAATCGGCAGCATTGGCAGCGAACACGGGGTAAAGGCCAGCAGCAGACCCAGGCCGAGGAAGGCCAGCAGGCTCCAGGCCAGGCTCGACTGCTGCAGGCCGCCGGCCAGCGCTTGATCGCTGGCTTGTTCATCGACAACCGTGTCGCTCAGGCTGACCAGGTTGGTCTGTGGTGGATAGCACAACCCGGCATCGGCGCAGCCTTGCCAGCCCATGCGCAACTGGCCAGCGGCGGTGGCGGGCAGAATCAGCTCAAGTTCGCCGCGATACACCAGGGTTTCGCCGAAGTACTCATCATGATGAGGTAGGGCTTCTGGCAAGGCCGGCTGCTGCTCGACGGGCAGGCCGTCGAACTTCAGGCGCTTCTGATACAGGTAGTAGCCATCGGTGATTTTCCAGTGCAGGCGCATCTGCCCGGAGTCCAGGCGTTCGCTACTGAACACGAAAGCCTTGTCCACCGGCAGAAAGTCACTTTGGGCAAACGGGTTGGCCTGGGCCAGGCCGCTGAACAGAAGCATCAGGGCAATTAGTAAAGTGCGCATCTCAAAGCCTTGTAGTGCGTTAAGCGCTCGATCCTGGCCGAACGCGATTAACCGAGTGTTAACCGGCCAGCGTCGATTGTCGCCCGAACCGCGACGATCCGGTGCTGGCGGGGCATAATCCTCGCTTAATCCGTTTGCGCTTCACTGCCACTTTTAACATCGAGACCGACCATGCACGTATTGCTCTGCGAGGATGACGACCTGATTGCCAGCGGCATCGCCGCGGGGCTGGGCGCCCAGGGCATGACCGTGGACAGGGTGGCCACCGCTGCTGCAGCCCAGGCCATGCTCCAGGCCGCCACCTTCGATGTCATGGTACTGGACCTGGGTTTGCCCGACGAAGATGGTCTGAAGTTGCTCCAGCGTCTGCGCCAGCAGGGCGAGAGCCTGCCAGTACTGGTGCTCACCGCCCGTGATGCAGTCACTGACCGGGTCGACGGCCTGCAGGCCGGTGCCGACGACTATTTGCTCAAGCCGTTCGACTTGCGCGAGCTGGCGGCGCGGCTGCACACCCTGTTGCGCCGTTCGGCCGGGCGTGCGGTCAACATCATCGAACACGGCCCGCTCAGCTACGACCCCAGCAGCCGCGAAACCTGCCTGGGTGGCGTGCCGGTCGACTTGTCGCGGCGTGAACAGGCACTACTACAAGCGTTGTTACATAACCGTGGCCGGGTGCTGTCCAGCGAGCAGCTCAAAGACAGCGTCTACGGCTTCGGTGACGAGGTGGAGAGCAACGCACTGAACGTGCATATCCATCACCTGCGCCGCAAGTTGGGCAACGGTATTGTCGAAACCGTACGCGGCCTGGGCTATCGCCTGGGGCCTGCACAGTTACCCGAGGTGTCGCAGCCATGAGCCTGCGCGTACGCCTGACCCTGATCCTGGGGACCGCCTTTGTGCTGATCTGGGCGCTGGCGGCGGCCTGGATGCTGCGTGACCTGCGCTATCAGATGATGTTTTCCCTGGACCAGCGTCTGGTGGCCTCGGCACGTATGGTTGCCGGCTTGATCGATCAGTTGCCGCAGCCACTGGTTGCCAAGGGCGAGGGTACGCAGCTGAGTGCCGATCAGCTCAGTGTGCCGGATGGCATGGCCTGTCAGGTCAGCTCGTTACGCGGCGAGATCATTGCGCGCAACCACGCTCAGGGACACACCCTGGACGACGACCGCAGCGGTTTTCGCGACCAGACCATCGAGGGTGCGCGCTGGCGCACCTTTACCTATTACCGCGGTGATGTGCGCATTACCACCGCTGATCGTCACCAGGAGCGGGAGGCGCTGAACCGCTCGATCTTGCTGGCGGCTTCGGCACCTGTGTTTGTCGCACTGCTCGGCACCCTCGGGTTGCTATGGATCGGCATCGGCAAGGGCCTGGCCCCACTCAATCGCATGCGCGATGCCCTGCGTCGGCGCAGCCCCGACGCCCTCGAACCGTTGCAGGTGCGCGCCTTGCCCAGCGAGTTGCAGCCGCTGCTGGATACCCAGAACCAGCTGTTCTTGCGTATTGCCCAGACCATCGAGCGCGAACGGCGCCTGACCGATGACGCCGCCCATGAACTGCGCACGCCGCTGACCGCGATCAAGACCCACCTGCAAGTGGCCCGGATGACTGATGGCGCGATTCGCGAGCAAGCCCTGGAACACGCCGAGCAGGGCGCAGACCGCTTGCACCGGACCCTGGAGCAGTTGCTGCTGCTGGCGCGGGTCGAAGGCAGCCTGTCGTTTGAAGACGGCGTGCAGTGCAGTGCCGAACAGGTGGCGCGGCAGGCCATCCAGGACACAGGACTTGGTGATTCGCAGCGCATTGACCTGCAATTGGCACCGGACGCCGCCAAGGCCTACCTGGGGATGCCTACGCCACTGGCGGTAACGGCCTTGCGTAACCTGCTGGACAACGCCTTGCGC
The DNA here is from genome assembly GCA_036643775.1 of Pseudomonas sp. Taxonomy (GTDB): domain Bacteria; phylum Pseudomonadota; class Gammaproteobacteria; order Pseudomonadales; family Pseudomonadaceae; genus Aquipseudomonas. Next base: position 21,720 of record JAVXRI010000066.1, read on the forward strand.
CATACCCGTGGCATGGAGCCCGTGGAGCTGGCGGTGCAAATGGACAAGGGGCGGGTGGCCTTTATGGTCCGTGACCACGGGCCAGGCATCGCCGACCAGGACCTGGAACGTCTCACCGAGCGTTTCTGGCGCAATGGCCAGAGCGGTGGCTGCGGTCTGGGTCTGGCGATTGTTCAGGCCATTGTCCAGCGCTGCGCCGGTTCTTTGCGCTTCGACAATCGCAGCGATGGTCTGCGGGTGCAGTTGTGTATTCCTTTGCGCGTGCAGTAGCGATGAAAAAACCTCGGCCAGCGACTGATTCGGCTAAATCCTCTGGGCGCTGAAGCGTTTTTCAAGCGATAACAACCCGACACACATCTGCTAACAGGCGCGTGCCGGGCACATCCGCTTGCTTGCGAGGGTTTCCCCAGATGTCAGTCGCTATCAGCCTTGCCCAGCCGTTGCCGGTGTCTTCGGACGTGGCCGCTGTCGAAACGCTTTATCACTTTCAAGAATCGCCTTTGTTGGCCCGACAAAGCCAGCAAGAGTCCAATGCCCGCAGCTACCCTCGTCGTATCCCCCTGGCGTTGAAAAAGGCCCGCGGTTTGTATGTCGAAGATGTCGAAGGGCGTCAGTTCATCGATTGCCTGGCCGGTGCCGGCACCCTGGCACTGGGGCACAATCACCCGGTGGTGATCGAGGCAATTCAGCAGGTGCTGGCCGATGAGCTACCCCTGCACACCCTTGACCTCACGACGCCGGTCAAGGATCAGTTCGTTCAGGACCTTTTCGGTCTACTGCCTCAAGCCTTGCGTGATGAGGCGAAGATCCAGTTCTGCGGGCCAACCGGAACCGATGCCGTCGAAGCGGCCCTGAAGCTGGTACGCACTGCCACCGGGCGCACCACCGTGCTGTCGTTCCAGGGCGGTTACCACGGCATGTCTCAGGGGGCGTTGAGCCTGATGGGCAGTCTGGGGCCGAAAAAGCCCATGGCGGCACTGCTGAGCAATGGCGTGCAGTTTCTACCCTATCCCTACGACTACCGTTGCCCGTTCGGTCTGGGTGGCGAGGCCGGAGTCAAGGTCAACCTGCATTACCTGGAGAACCTGCTGAACGATCCGGAAGGCGGCGTGCAGTTGCCGGCGGCGGTGATTGTCGAGGCTGTGCAAGGCGAAGGCGGGGTGATTCCAGCTGACCTTGAGTGGCTGCGAGGCGTGCGGCGGATTACCGAGAAGGCCGGTGTGGCCTTGATCGTCGATGAAATCCAGAGTGGATTTGCCCGTACCGGCAAGATGTTTGCCTTTGAGCATGCCGGCATCATTCCTGATGTGGTGGTGATGTCCAAGGCCATTGGTGGCAGCCTGCCGCTGGCCGTGGTGGTCTATCGCCAGTGGCTCGACACCTGGCAGCCGGGGGCCCATGCCGGCACGTTCCGCGGCAACCAGATGGCCATGGCGGCGGGTTCGGCGGTGATGAAATACATCAAGGACCATGACCTGTGCGCCCATGCCCAGGCGATGGGGGATCGTCTCAGCGGACATTTGCGCCGCCTGCAGGAGGACTTTCCCCAACTGGGTGATATTCGCGGCCGTGGCCTGATGCTTGGGGTCGAACTGGTCGATCCGGCAAGTGCCAAGGATGCCCAGGGTCACCCGGCCGCTTGCCCGCAACTGGCGCCGCTGGTGCAGCGCGAGTGCCTCAAGCGCGGCCTGATTCTGGAGCTGGGTGGGCGTCAGGGTGCAGTTGTGCGCTTCCTGCCGCCGCTGGTGATCAGCGCCGAACAGGTCGATGAAGTGGCTGCGCGCTTCGGTCGGGCGCTGGCAGCGGCGGTGGCGAGTCTCTGACCGGCTGATCGCGGGGCAAGTCGAATTGCCCCGCGATCAGCTGTTCACTCGAACGAGCGTCCAGCGCGCCAGTAGCCCATCAAGGTTAATGTTTTGCGATCCAGATCACGTTCCTGGATCAGGAAACGACGGATGCTCATCACCGCGGCAGACTCACCGGCAATCCAGGCGTGGAACTCACCATTGCTGGACTGGGCACGCTCCCAGGGGATCTGCTGTTCGATGTCGATGTCTTCAAGCGCATTGGTGTTGCGCGCTTCCTGTTGTGCTCGTGGCAGCCGAGCCAGTTCGCGCACGGCATGAATCATCGCTTCGCCATGCTCGCCGTTGAGCACATCCCGCGGTAGCCAGTTCAGCTCGGTCGCGGCACTCATGGTCAGATCGAGACAGTCCTGCTCGCAGGGCACTTCAATGAACGCCTGTACCGGCACATCGGGGTAATCCACGACCATCTGTTCGAGGATACCGGCGATAGCGGGCAGGGCGGTTTCGTCACCGACCAGCAGCAGCTCACGCAGGTCCTTTGGCGGTTGCCATTCATAGCCACCCGGATCGCCATCAAAGGCGAGATTCGGCGCCACCATCTGCAGACGATCGCCAACGCTGGCCTGGGTCGCCCAGGCAGACGCAGGGCCATTGACGCCATGTAAAACGAAGTCCACATCCACCTCCAGCGCTGTGCGACGCAGCGCGCGGATGGTGTACGTGCGCATCGGTGGGCAGCTCTGGGCATCCAGACCGCGCCGGGCCTCCTGCCATGAGCCGTGCTTGGGCAGCTGTGGTGGCTGGCCGTTGGCACTGGGGAAGAAAATCTTGATGCGCTGGTCGGCGGCCAAGGTGTGCATCTGCGCGACTTCTTCGCTGGTAAAGACAAAGCGGGCGAGCGACGGACTCAGGGCGATGATTGCTTTGAGCTGCACATCGAATACTCGGTAAGCGCTGGGTTTTGCCGGTTTGCCAACCAGCTTGCGCAGACCGCTGCCCAGGGCGCTGGCCAAGGAGGTGGAGGAGGACATGGGTGATAGCCTTTTGCAAAGAGTTCACCTTGGGAACGAATCCCGGAGTGCCTGAATTAGCAGTCGGCCCAGCCCTTAAATTTCCCGCGCCTGGATACGTCCTAGCTTGGATAAAGCCTGCTTTATGGCGGAAACGGGTAGGACGATGACGATATCGCGGCGAGGATTCATAGCAGGTCTGGCAGTGGCAGGTGCGGTGGTGCCTGCGGCCTATTATGCGCACAAGGAACTGACCCATGATCCTGAGGACGACATCGTCACGCCGGGTGAAGCCAGCGTCGAGCTGGCCGACGTTGCCGGTCAGCAGTTGGCGGATCAGTTGCGTGGCGTCTGGGACCTGCGCTTTTCCGGCAGCCAGGCAGGCCTGGCCGGCTTGCCCGATCAGGGGCTGCAGCTTTACCTGGACGTTGCCACCAAAGGCCGTGGAGTGCGTGGATTCGTCGATGAGAAAAGCCGCCTTGAGGGGCCGGGCGCAGTTGCGTATCGGGTCGTGGGTGACCTGGTTGGCGCTTCCAGTGCGCAGATCCGTTGGCGCTTGCTGAGTAATCAAGGGGGTCCGGGCTATGAATGCATCGCCAGCCTGGATGAGGTCTGGGGCAGTTTCGCCAATGCCGGCAGCGGCACCTTGAGTGGTCGCCTGCAACCGCTCGACCGGCCCATGGCATTGCCGCTGCTGGACAGTGAGTTTGTCGCGGTCAAACGTTTGTTTCCCGAGGCCCGCGAGCGCTTGCCCTATACCCCGGAGTTACAGGCTTGGGTGACTAGCGCTGAACACCGTCTGTTTCACCAGCTCTGGCATGCTACCCGTGACAAGTGGCACAAATTGTCGGCAGAAAAACAGGGCGCCTTGCGCGGGCTGGGGTGGCAACCCGGACCTCGGGATCATGAGCGTGATGCCCGTGGTCCGCGCAAACATCGCAATGGCTCGGGTATCGATTTTCTGTTCATGCACCGGGATATGCTCGGTACTGCACGGTCCATGCAGGACCTGCCATCCTGGGCCCATTTCCCCTTGCCTCGGCCGAATGTCGAGCAGGATCGACAAGGCTTTGCCCGTTACTTTGATAACCATGACGGGTGTTGCGTGCCGCCAACCTGGCGGGCGCCAGGCGATGATGCCTATGGTCAGTGGGTGTCTGCTATCAAGGCGGGCGAAACGTTCTGCAGCAACTTTCAGGTCTGGGAATCCCAGTACCAGGACCCGCTCTATCTGTCGAAACTGACGTTGGGCGCGTTCGGCTCGGAGCTGGAGATGAACCTGCATGACTGGTTGCACATGTGCTGGGCCTCGGTGCCACGCGATCCGGTTAACGGCGCCCCGGTGCCCTTTGCCCGGGATCCTGCGGACTTCAGCTCGCGCTGGTTCGGCGCGGAAAACGATTTTCTCGGTGATCCGTTTTCGTCGCATGTGAGTCCGGTGTTCTGGGGGTTTCATGGCTGGATCGACGACCGCATCGAAGACTGGTACCGCGCTCACCAGCGGCACAATCCCGGCCAGGTGCGCAGGCTGGAGGTCAATGGCGTGAAGTGGTTTGCCCCAGGGCGCTGGGTCGAGGTCGAGGATCCTTGGCTGGGGCCGGTGACTCACGGTTGCAGCACAGTGCCTGGTGCTTTCCCGGGCAAGTCGGTGGAGATGGATGTGGAAACCATGAAACTGGCATTGCGTATCACCTTCGGTGACGACGACAACCTCGGCGACCTGGTCCGGCGTGTGCCGCAACGGCCGTGGTATGCGCGGCACCTGTCATTGCGTGGAATCATTTCCTGAACATTTGATCGCGGAGCAAGCCCCCTAACCGGTTGGGAGCAACTGTCCTGTAGGAGCGGATTCACCGGGACGCCGGACCGCCGCGATGGGGCGCGTAGCGGCCCTAAAAAAGGGCCTGCTACGCAGGCCATCGCGGATAAATCCGCTCCTACAGTTAACCAGGTGACAGACAGTTGCTCCTACGGTCTGGACTGCCCGGTGGGGGCTTGCCCGCGATAAGGCGTTTACCGAGGTACCTGCCAGCCCCCACCCAAAGCCTTGTACAACGCCACACTACCTTGCAGGCGTGCCAGACGCAGTTGCGCCTGCTGATCCTGGGCCTGGTACAACGTGCGTTGCGTCTCCAGCACCGTCAGCAAGGTTTCGGCACCGGCGCGGTAACGGCTTTCCGACAAGGTAAAGGCGGTTCGTGCCTGCTCGACTTCCTGATCTTGCCATTGGCGCTGATCGTCCGCACCGCTGATGGCGTTGAGGGCTTTCTCGACGTCGGCAAATCCGGCAACGATGCTAGTGCGATAGTCCTGCAACAGCTCTTCCTGCCTGGCCTGGGTTTTATCCCGTTCGGCACGTAGGCGGCCATTGTTGAAGATCGGCGCGGCCAGGCCGGCAGTCAGGGTGTAATAGGGGCTGCGCAGGATACGGGCGAAGGTATCCGCCCCTGATCCCAGATCGGCACCCAGGGTCAGACTCGGCAGCATGGCTGCGCGGGCAACCTGGATATTGGCCTGGGCCGCAGCCAGACGTGCCTCGGCTGCGGCGATGTCGGGACGACGGCTGAGCAGTTCGCTCGGCACACCGCTGCCAATCTCTGGCCAGCGTATGGCGGCGATCGATTCCTGGATCGGCGCCAGACCCTGTACCGGCTCGCCAAGCAGGGTCGCCAGGGTAATGCGCGCTTCCTGCAGCTGTTGTTCGAACAACGGCACCTGGCGCGCCTGGCCCGCTACCAGGCTGCGTTGCTGGGCCAGCTCCAGTGCCGTGGCCGAACCCGAGTCGTAGCGGGTCTGCACCAAGCGCAGCACGTCCTCGGCATTGGCCAGGTTGAGCCGGGCAATACGCACCTGCTCGGCCAGCGCCAGGCTTTGCAGGTAACTGTTGGCAACACCGCTGAGCAAGGTCAGTTCGACCGTCTGGCGGTCGTAGCGGCTGGCGTCGAGGTCAAACAGGGCGCTGTCATGGACGGCCGCTTTGCCACCCCAGAAGTCGATCTCGTAGCTGGCACTCAGACGGGTGCTGAACGAAGTGCTGGTGCGCTCTCGGTTGCTGGCATCGAGCTGGTCGAAACCGTTGCCGTGCAGCAGGTGCTGGCGGCTGCCATCGAGGCCGAATTTGACCTCCGGCAGCAGGGGCGCACCAGCGATCACTGCCGAGGCCTGGGCCTGGCGGACCCGGGCTGCTGCGGCAGCGAGGTCGAAGCTGTTACGCCGCGCTTGCTCGATCAATTGATTGAGCGGCGCGCTGGAAAACTGCTGCCACCAGTCCTGCTGTGGCAATGGCTGAGCAAGCGGGTTGGCGTGGCCTTGCCATGCCTCGGGTGCTGGCAGGCCACTCGGTGGCGGTGCGGTGTTACTGCTGCAGGCAGCGAGGAGCAAACTGATGGACAACACACTGAGGCGGCTGGGCAGGTTCATTGATTATTCGCTGGTAAGGGCTTTGACCGGATCGAGGCGGGCGGCTTTGCGCGCCGGCATGAAGCCGAACACCACCCCGGTGACCACTGCGCAGGCGAAGGCGCCAAGAACGGCCGCCAGGGAAAAGGCCACGGCGATGTTGCCAAGCAACAAACCGCCGCCAATCAGCAAGGCCAGGGCAATGCCGGTAAGGCCACCGACCATCGACAGCAGTACCGCCTCGCTGAGGAACTGGCGCAGGATGTCGCGCTGACGGGCTCCCGTGGCCATGCGGATGCCGATCTCGCGGGTGCGTTCGCGCACTGTCATCAGCATGATGTTCATCACTCCGATGCCACCGACCAGTAGCGAAATCGCCGCGATCGAGCCAAGCATCAGTGACAGGGTGTTCTGGGTACGTGCCTCGGCCTGGATCAGCGCTGCGTCGTTGCTCAATTCGTAATCGTGTTTGCCGTGGTGCAGCTTGCGCATCAGCTTGTCGATCGCCGCTTCAGTTTCGGCCACCCGGCGCGAATCGGCAGCGGCGATGGTCACGTATTCCGGGTTACGGCTGCCGAACAGGCGAATGGCGGCAGCGGAGTAGGGCACCACGATACGTTCGTCACTGTCCTGGTCGCCGGAGCTGGCGCCTTTTCCCTTGAGTATGCCGACCACCTGGAACGGTACGTTCTCCACCAGTATGTACTGGCCGATAGGGTTGATCTGGGAACCGAACAGCTTCTCCTTGACCTTCTGGCCAATCACTGCGACCGCGGCCGCGGCCTGCTCGTCGGCTTCGCTAAAGAAGCTGCCTTCAACCACGGGCCAGTTGAAGATCTCGGAGAAGTAGGTGTTGTTGCCGCCGACATAAAACTGCTGGTTGTTGTTGCCATAACGCACCATCAGCGTGTTGCCGATCACCGGCATGATCATTTTCACCTGGGGCAGGCTGCCCACTGCGGCGACATCGTCCAGGGTAACGATCCCGGCCGGATCGCGCAGGGTGGGTGCACTGCCGCTGAGGTAGAGAATATTGGAGCCAAACGCTGCCATCTGCGCCATCACCTGGCGCTTGCTGCCTTCGCCGACGGCGAGCATAACCACCACTGAGGCCACGCCGATGACGATGCCGAGCAAGGTCAGGGCGGTGCGGAAGCGATTGACCCACATGATCCGCCAGGCCGCTTGCAGCGACTCGACCATCTCGCCCTTCCAGGCACCGCTGTGGGTCGCGCCCTGGTCCAGACGCTGGCGCAGGTCTTCGGCCTGCAGGCCGGTACTGGGGTCGTGCGCCGTGGCGTGGTCGTTGGCCGAGTCACTGACGATCAACCCGTCGCGTATCTCGATGACCCGTTTGGCCCGGGCCGCCACTTCGCGATCATGGGTGATCAGGATCACCACGTGACCCTGGCTGGCCAGCTCGTCAAGCAACGTCATGACTTCGGCACCGCTTTGGCTGTCCAGGGCGCCGGTAGGCTCGTCGGCAAGAATGATGTGGCCGCCGTTCATCAATGCCCGGGCAATCGACACCCGTTGCTGCTGGCCTCCGGAAAGCTGGTGCGGGCGATTGCCGGTACGGCTGGCCAGACCCAGGCGCTCGAGCAGGGCGGCGGCGCGAGCGTGGCGTTCGTTTGCGGGTGTGCCGGCGTAGATGGCCGGCATCTCGACGTTTTCCTGGGCCGAACCCGAAGCAATCAAGTGGTAGCCCTGGAACACGAACCCGAAGGCCTCGCGGCGCAGCCAGGCCAGCTCGTCACTGTCGAGCTCGGCGACGTTTTTGCCGGCGAACAGATAATCGCCCGAGGTCGGCCGGTCGAGGCAGCCGAGAATGTTCATCAGTGTCGACTTGCCGGAGCCGGAGGCACCGACGATGGCGACGAACTCCCCCGGATGGATCGCCAGGCTGATGCCGCGCACGACCTCGACCTTGGGCGTGTCGACGCCCCCGTAGGATTTGCAGATGTCGCACAGTTCGATCAGCGGCGTGCTCATTCAACCTCCGCTGGCAGCAGGTGCGCCGATCAGCAATTGTTCGCCTTCGTTCAAACCTTCCAGCACCTGCACCCGCAGGCGGTCGCTCAGCCCGGTGCGCACCTGGCGTTGCTCGACCTTGCCGTTGGCCCCGAGTACCTGGGCAACCTGCAGGCTGGCGTTGCTGGCATCTTCGTCCAGCGCGGCCACCGGGACGGTCAACACCTTGCTGGCGCGACCGGCGACGAAAAACACCTGGGTGGTCATTTCCGCCATCAGCGCATTGTCGGGGTTGTCGACATCCAGCAGCACGGTGTACAGCACCACTTTGCCGCCGCTAGCACTGCCGCTGGCGCTGGCCGGACTGCCGCCGCCCTGACCGGACTGATCCAGGGGTTTGGGCGGTACTGGCAGGATCTGGCGTACGGTGCTGTTCCAGCGCCGTTTGCCACCGGCCAGGGTGGTGAAATAGGCCGCCATGCCGGGTTTGACATGGCCAATATCGGCTTCGGATACCTCGGCCCAGACGGTCATCGGCGACAGCTTGGCGATTCGCAGAATCAGCGGTGTCTGTTGCTGGGCGTTGAGGGTTTGCCCCTCACGGGCATCGACGGCGACCACGGTCCCGGACATCGGCGCATAGATCCGCGTGTAGCCCAGTTCGGCTTCATCGCTGCGCAGGTTGGCCTGGGCCTGGCGGATCTGTGCGCGGTACATGTCGATGCGCGCCTGGGTCACCTTGAGCTCGGCCTGGGCGTTTTGTACGTCTTCCTCACGGGTAGCGCCACCGTCGGCCAGGTTACGTTGGCGCTTGTACTTTTGTTCGGCGAGCTGGTATTGGGCCTGCTGTTCAGCGAGCTGGGCCTTGAGGTTGTCGATTGAGAAGCGTCCGGCATCGAGCTTGGCCTGTTGCGTCGAAGGGTCGATTTCGACCAGTAACTGTCCCTCTTTGACCTGATCGCCTGTTTCCACATGCAGCTTGCGGATCTGACCGGAGGCCTGTGCGCCGACATCCACATAGCGTAGGGGTTGCAAGGTGCCCAGTGCAGTCACGCTGCTCTCGATATCGTTGCGGGTCACGCTGACGGTGCTGAGCGGGTCGCCACCGGCGGGCAGGAATTTCCAGGCAAGCAGGGCACTCAGGCCGAGCAGGCCGAGGCCGCAGAGTACCAGCCGGCGTTTGTTCGAAGGACGTCTCATGCGGGGTTCCAGCCAAAGGGGTTGGGTCGTGGCGTCACGCTGCCGGGCAAGCTCGACAGACGCGGGAGGCTTCAGGTAAACGAGAGACTCGCCGCGGAATTTACCGTGGCGGGGCAGGTGTGGCAGTCGAGTACTGATACGAATAATTATAATTTGTATTTGAGCAATCTGCCATCAGTGAAAATTTCGTGAAGGCATTGCTTGATTTATGCGGACTTCCCGACAACTATCAATTGAGATGCATTATCTGGCGCAGTGTCCGCCACCAGCCTGAAGTGATGTATTGGCGCAGTAGGGTCAAGGAACGCCGCTATCGCTCTTTTGCCTTGGTCATTGACGATGCCGAACAAATCACTGCGGATCCTGATTGCCGACGAGCATCCGATGCAATTGATGCAGTTGGAAAAAATGCTCAATGGCATGGGTTACTTTCGCATCGCCCCGGTCGAATCGTTCGAGGACCTGCAGCGCCTTGTGCAGGGCGCGTTGCAACCCTTCAACCTGTTGGTGGGCAACATTGATCTGGCCAATCATGTCGGGGTCGACCTGGAACGCTTTTGCCGGGTCAATGCGCAGATCCAGCACGCCTTGCTTTACCAGTCCCAGCACCTGAAGGTGCCCGCCATTCCCAGCAATCAGCGCGAGTCGGTGAATGTCAGTTTGCCTAAAGTGCCCGATAACGAAACCATGCTGACCTTCATGGCGATCATCGACACGCCGAAAGTCATAGGGCAGCTACCGGGTGTGTTCGAGCATGCCTCGCATCCGGGATATCCGCCGCGGCGGGCGAGTTTCGCGCAATCGATGTTTTCCCGCTGATCCTCAGCTGTAGTGTCAGCCAGCGCACCCCGAGGGGTGTGTTTTGCTATCCTCTTGCGTTCGCCCAGGTGCGCTGACGAGCGCGCTGATGCCCATCGATTGACGGATACCCCCTATGACAGCCACCTCGCCTGCGCCAGCGATACGCCTGACGCGCAGTGATCACAAAACCCTGAGCCTGGCGGCACTGGGCGGCGCGCTGGAAATTTACGATTTCATTATCTTCGTGTTCTTTGCGCTGACCCTCAGTCAGCTGTTCTTTCCGCCGCAGATGCCCGAGTGGCTGCGTTTGCTGCAAAGCTTCGGGATCTTCGTCACCGGCTACCTGGCCAGGCCATTGGGCGGAATCCTGATGGCCCACTTTGCCGATCACCTGGGGCGCAAGAAGGTCTTCAGCCTGAGTATCCTGATGATGGCCTTGCCGTGTCTGCTGATCGGCGTCATGCCCACCTATGCCGAAATCGGCTATTTCGCACCGCTCATTCTGTTGGCCCTGCGTATTTTCCAGGGCGCTGCAGTCGGTGGCGAAGTGCCCAGTGCCTGGGTATTTGTTGCCGAGCACGCGCCGGCCGGACGGCGAGGTTATGCCCTGGGCTTCCTCCAGGCCGGCCTGACCTTCGGCTATCTGCTCGGGGCGTTGACGGCGACGCTGCTGGCACAGCTGTTCACTGCGCAGGAAATCCTCGATTACGCCTGGCGCTTCCCGTTCCTGCTGGGCGGCGTGTTTGGTGTGATCGGTGTCTGGTTGCGCCGCTGGTTGAGTGAAACGCCGGTGTTTCTGGCGTTGCGTGAGCGCCGCGAGCGGCCAGTGGCTTTTCCACTGCGCACGGTACTGACCGAGCATCGGCGCGCGCTGCTGCCGGCAGCACTGCTGACCTGTGTGCTGACATCGGCTGTGGTGGTGTTGGTGGTGATCACGCCAACCGTGATGCAGCAGCGCTTTGGCATGAGCGCCGGCCATACCTTCGCATTGAGCAGCATGGGTATCGTCTTTCTCAACATTGGTTGTGTGCTGGCTGGCCTGCTGGTCGACCGTATCGGTGCCTGGCGGGCGCTGATGTTCTACAGCCTGTTGTTACCGTTGGGCATTGGCGCTTTGTACGCAAGCCTGGTGAGTGGCTGGCAATGGCCTGGTCTGGCGTACGCCTTGGCAGGGTTGGCGTGCGGTGTCGTCGGTGTGGTGCCGTCAGTCATGGTCGGACTGTTCCCGGCGCCGATTCGCGTGTCGGGGATCTCCTTTACCTACAACATCGCCTATGCGTTGTGGGCCAGTACCACGCCGTTGATGCTGATTGCGCTGATGCCATGGAGCCCGTGGGTGTGCGTGGGGTTCAGCGTCATCATGGGGGCCGTGGGGTTGCTGACCGCATTGTATTTTGCAGCGAAGGAACCTGTGCGCTGCGAGGATGAGACGCCGCACTGTTCGCTTAATGTGTTGTGACAAAGGCGTCCGTTACCTCCGACGGCTGATCGGGCAGGCTTCCGGAGCAGGGCTGTTGGATTAACCAACTTGCCAAATTAAACCTACTAGGTTAATTTGCTCATGGAGAAGAGGGTACCGCATTGCAGGCTTTCGAAGGTCAACGCGCTGTTTGAGGCAGGCCAGGTTCGAACAACAGTTGCTGCCTTGGTCGGAGGTGCGGCACTTGGTCTGGATTTCGACCAGATGATGGAAGCGGTCCACAACCTCAC
>JAVXRI010000067.1:0-33225 GCA_036643775.1 Pseudomonas sp.
ACTTTCCCCAAGAGGAAAGTAGGCCGCCGTAAGGGCGGAAGGGGCCGGCAGCGGCGCCACAGCAAATGGATAAGCCCGCAGCCGTAACAACCCAAGGTCATAGTCCCCAGGATTCCGTGAAAAGCCGAAAAAAAGTTTTACTTCGCAACAGGCGCAATCAGCCCAGCACCTCGCGCAGCCGGTACCACATCATGCCCAGGGCCAGCAGTGGCGAACGCAACGCCTTGCCACCCGGGAAGGTCATGTGCGGCACCGCGCTGAAGACATCCATGCCATGGCTGTGGCCGGCGTCAATCGCCTCGGCCAGCAGGCGCGCGGTCCAGTGGGTGACGTTCAGGCCATGGCCGGAGTAACCCTGGGCGTAGTACACATTGGGGTGCTGCGACAGGCGCCCCACCTGAGGGAAGCGATTGGCCGTGATGCCGATCTTGCCACCCCACTGGAACTCGACACGGGTGTCGGCCAGTTGCGGGAACACCTTGAGCATCTTCGGTCGCATGTACGCGGCAATGTCCAGCGGATCGCGCCCGGAGTAGTGACAGGCGCCGCCGAACAGCAGGCGCCGGTCTGCCGTGAGCCGGTAGTAGTCGAGGCCGACTTTCTGGTCGCACAGTGCCAGGTTCTGCGGGATCAGTTCGTTGGCCTGCGCCGGTGACAGCGGTTCGGTGGCGATGATGTAACTGCCGGCGGGCAGCACCTTGCCGCTCAGGCGCGGTTCCAATTCTTCCAGGTGGGCGTTGCAGCCCAGCACCAGGCTGCCTGCGCGCACGCTGCCGTGGGCGCAGCGGACCTGCACGGTCGCACCATGGTTGATCTCCAGTACCGGGCTGTGTTCGAAGATCCGCACGCCCAGAGAGGCGGCAACACGCGCCTCGCCCAGAACCAGGTTGAGGGGGTGTAAATGACCTGAGCCACGGTCAATCAAACCGCCGGCATAGGCCGTGGAGGCCACGACCTCATGCATCCGCTCAGGGCCGATCAATTGGGTTTCATGGCGGTAGTCCAGCGCTGCCAGGCTGTCTTGCTCGGCGCGAAAGGCGGCGTACTGGGCCGGGGTATTGGCCAGTTCGCAGAAGCCCCAGCGCAGGTCGCAGTCGATTCCGTGATCCTGGATGCGCTTGGCAACCACCTCAACCGATTCGATGCCGGCACGCTGCAGGTACTTCACCCCGTCCTGGCCAACATAGCGGGCAAAGCCTTCGACCTCATGACCGATACCGCGGATCAACTGGCCGCCGTTGCGCCCGCTCGCGCCCCAGCCGATGCGCCGGGCTTCCAGAAGGATCACCGACAGCCCGCGCTGGGCCAGTTCGATGGCGGTGTTGACGCCGGTAAAGCCGCCGCCGATCACGCACACATCGGCGCTCAGATCAGCGCTCAGCGATGGGTGTTCAGGCATCGCAGCGACCGATGCCCGGTAGTAGGAGCTGGCGTGTTGCGCAGCAGAATTCATAGTGGCTTCCCGGTTCATTTGTTCGACTTCACTTTGCTCCAGGAGCGGGTCATCACGCGCATGATCTGCGGGGTCGGGGTGTTGGAGACGTACAGCTTGTCCAGCACCGCTTGTGGCGGGTACACCTCGGGGTTCTTGACCAGATCGGCGTCCATGTATTGCTGGGACGGTGGAACGGCGTTGGCGTAACCGACGGTGGCGCTGACCTTGGCGATCACTTGCGGGTCGAGCAGGTAGTTCACAAAGGCATAGGCTTCTTTCGGGTTGCTGGCGTCAGCGGGAATGGCCAGCAGGTCGAACCACAGGTTGGCGCCCTCCTTGGGAATGGCATAGGCAATGTTGACGCCATTGTTGGCTTCCTTGGCGCGGTTGGCCGCCTGGAACACATCGCCGGAATAGCCGAAGGCTACGCAGATATCACCGTTGGCCAGGTCCGAGACGTACTTGGAAGAGTGGAAGTAGGTGATATAGGGACGCAGGCTCAGCAGCTTGGCCTCGGCCTTTTTGTAGTCCTCGACATTGTTGCTGCGCGGGTCCATGCCCATGTAGTTGAGGATTGCCGGGAACAGTTCATCCGCCGAATCCATGAACGACACGCCGCATTTGCTGAGCTTCTTGAGGTTCTCCGGCTCGAACATCACCGCCCACGAGTCGATGTGATCGACCCCCAGCACCTGCTTGACCTTGTCGACGTTGTAACCGATGCCATTGGTACCCCACAGGTAGGGCACCGAATGCTGGTTGCCGTTGTCGTTCTCTTCCAGGGCTTTGAGCAGTACCGGGTCGAGGTTTTTCCAGTTCGGCAATTGTTCGCGGTCGAGTTTCAGGAACGCGCCGGCTTTGACCTGGCGCGCAAGAAAGTGGTTGGAAGGCACGACCACGTCGTAACCGGTGCGACCGGCCAGCAACTTGCCTTCCAGGGTTTCGTTGGAGTCGAACACGTCATAGATGACCTTGATACCGGTGCTGCCCTGGAAATCCGCCAGGGTGGTTTCACCGATATAGTCGGTCCAGTTGTACACGCTGACACTGGGCTGGGCCTGCACTGTGGCGCTGACCAGCAGCGCCAGGGTCGCACTTGCAACTGTTTTCAATGAACGCATATCGACACCTCTTGGAATTGTTTTATCGATGTTTTACGCAGCAGGGATCAGACGCTGAGTAGCAGGAACTCCCGCTCCCAGGAGCTGATCACGCGCTTGAAGTTCTCGTGTTCGGCGCGTTTGACCGCGACATAGCCACGCACGAACTTGCTGCCCAGGTGCTGCTCGACGCTCGGGCAGTCTTCCATGTTGGCCAAGGCGTCTTCGATGGTGATCGGCAGGCGCAGGTTGCGTCGCTCATAGGCGCGGCCTTGCACCGGGGCACTCGGGTTGATCTTCTCGACCATGCCCAGGTAGCCGCACAGCAGACTCGCAGCGATGGCCAGGTAAGGGTTGGCGTCTGCACCCGGCAGGCGGTTTTCCACGCGCATGGCGTCGGGGCTTGAGGTTGGTACACGCAGGCCGACGGTACGGTTCTCTTCACCCCACTCGACGTTCACCGGTGCCGAGGTGTCGGGCAGGAAGCGGCGGAACGAGTTGACGTTGGGGGCGAACATCGGCAACACCTTGGGGATGTACTTCTGCAGGCCGCCGATGTGCTGCAGGAACAGTTCGCTCATCTGCCCGTCTTCGTTGACGAAGATTGGCTTGCCGGTGGCGATGTCGACCACGCTCTGGTGCAGGTGCATGGCGCTGCCTGGCTCGTCGCCCACCGGCTTGGCCATGAAGGTGGCGGTGACATTGTGCTTGAGCGCTGCCTCACGCATGGTGCGTTTGAACACGGTGATCTGGTCGGCGAGGTCGAGGGCGTCGCCGTGGCGGAAGTTGATCTCCATCTGCGCCGGACCGTCTTCGTGGATCAGCGTGTCGAGGTCCAGGCCCTGGGCTTCGCACCAGTCGTAGACGTCTTCGAACAGCGGGTCGAATTCGTTGGCGGCATCGATGGAGAACGACTGCCGACCGCTTTCGGCGCGGCCCGAGCGGCCCAGCGGCGCTTGCAGGGGCAGGTCAGGGTCTTCGCAGCGCTGGGTCAGGTAGAACTCCATCTCTGGTGCGACGATCGGCTGCCAGCCCTTGTCGGCATACAGCTTGAGCACTTTTTTCAGGACGTTGCGCGGCGACAGTTCGATCGGGTTGCCCTGCTTGTCGAAGGTGTCGTGGATGACGATGGCAGTCGGCTCGATAGCCCATGGCACCACGTACACCGCGCTGGAGTCGGGGCGGCAGATCATGTCGATGTCGGCAGGGTCAAGCAGGTCGTAGTAGATGTCGTCGTCGACGAAATCCCCGGTTACCGTTTGCAACAGCACACTTTCCGGCAGGCGCATGCCTCGCTCATGCAGGAACTTGTTGGTGGGTGCGATCTTGCCGCGGGCGATCCCGGTCAGGTCAGTGACCACGCACTCGACTTCGGTAATCTTGTGTTCTTTCAGCCACGCAGACAGCTGATCGAAAGGGGCATTCATAAAGACCTCGTTATTGGTTTTATTCCGCGCCAGGACCAGCGATCAAGGCTGGTATGCCGTCTGGACGACTTCCCCTGCAGCGCGTTGAGGTCTATCTTGGGTGAGCCTTGCACATCCATCTATCCACTTTCCGCAGGATAAAACGCACCAAAAGAGTGCGTAATGAGCGACTCATGACAACGGTAAATCCGTTCCAGGTACAAGCTTTCAGCACCGCCGACGTCGGCGAACAAGTGCGTGCCACGCCCAGCTGGACCCAGCATTACCAGCAGATGTCACCCGGGCATTTCGCCGGGCAGATCCGTAGCCTGGACTTGCACGGGGTAGAGATCTACGAAGAGTTCATGAACACCCGGGTCGAGCAGAATTTCAGCGCGCCGGCAGGTGCCCTGGCATTTTGTTTCGACCGTACCGACAACAGCCTGTACCTGCTCAACGGTGAAAGTCGCAATATCTGGATCACGCCGGAGAACTACCAGGAAGTGGCCGTGGTGTTCGGTCCCGAGTTCGTTCAGCGCCACCGTCTGGATATCGGCCGTCTCGAAGGGCTGTTCATGGCCCCGCTCAACTCGATGCAGAACGCACTGTTCGGTCGCTGGTTGAGCAGCACCCTGACGCGCCTGGGCCAGGAGATCGATCCGCCAAGCCGTGAAGCCCTGGCCGAGCAGTTGTTCGAAGATTGTTTGTTCATCCTCGACAACGCTTGTGTGCGCCTGGATCGCGGCGCCCTGTGGCGGCGCTCCGAAGAGCGTTCGATCATGCGCCGGGTGGGCGAGTGGGCTGCCGATTGTCCCGAAGAAACCCTTAACCTGCTGGAGTTGGCACAGGTCGCCGGGGTGTCCTTGCGCCAGTTGCAACAAGCGTTCAAGGCCTTTACCGGCATGACCCCGGCGCACTGGTTGCGCTTGCGCCGCCTGAACAGTGCGCGCCGCGAGCTGCTGGGCGCGCGGGCCGGTGCCAGTACCGTGGCCGAAGTGGCCATGCATTGGTCGTTCTGGCACCTGGGGCGGTTTTCCAGCAGCTACCAGCAATTGTTCAAAGAGTTGCCCAGCGAAACGCTGAAACGAGCACAGCAGCGCACTTGAGCTGCGAAAAGGCACGTATCTGACGCTGTCGGCCATAGGGCCTGCAGTGGTATGTTCTGTCCAATAAATGAAGTCGATAGATTGGAAAGACCATGCCAAGAGCCTCCCACCAAGACCTGCGTCGCGCGTTTCGTAAACTCCTTGCTTCTCCTGCCTGTTACCACACGGCTTCCGTGTTTGACCCGATGTCGGCGCGTATTGCCGCCGATCTGGGGTTCGAGGTCGGTATCCTGGGAGGTTCGGTCGCATCCCTGCAGGTGCTGGCTGCACCTGATTTTGCCCTGATTACCCTCAGCGAGTTTGCCGAGCAGGCCACGCGTATTGGCCGGGTGGCCCAGTTGCCGGTGATTGCCGACGCCGACCACGGCTATGGCAACGCCCTGAACGTCATGCGCACGGTAACCGAGTTGGAACGTGCCGGTATCGCTGCACTGACGATCGAGGACACGCTGCTGCCGGCCCAGTTCGGGCGCAAGTCAACGGACCTGATCAGCATTGCCGAAGGCGTCGGCAAGATCCGTGCGGCCCTGGAGGCGCGCGTCGATCCGGAGCTGGCGATCATCGCCCGGACCAACGCGGCGCTGATCCCGGTTGAAGAAGTGATTGCGCGCACCGTGGCTTATCAGAACGCTGGCGCCGATGGTCTGTGCATGGTTGGCATCCGCGACTTCGAGCACCTCGAACAGATTGCCAAACACCTGAGCGTGCCCTTGATGCTGGTGACCTACGGCAACCCGCAGTTGCACGACGATGCGCGCCTGGCGCAACTGGGCGTACGCATTGCCGTGGATGGCCATGGTGCTTATTTTGCCGCGATCAAAGCCACCTACGACTGCCTGCGCGAACAGCGCCGGATCACCAGCAGCGCCTCGGACCTGAGCGCTACCGAACTTACCCATACCTATACGGTTCCCGGCGACTACATCGTCTGGGCCCGTGAGTTCATGGACGTCAACGAATAGGCCACGGGCCTTGCTGCAACAACACTCAACAAATGGACAAGCGGAACAATTCATGAAGAAGACAGTAGGTGTACTTTCAGGGCTCGTAGTTGCCGTGGCCGCGGTATGCACGGCGGGCGCCTGGTACACCGGCAAACAACTGCCTGAAGTACTCGACAAGGCCATGGCGCAAGCCAATGCCCAGCTCAAGCAGTCGGCCGGGACGGCGGGTAATGTCACCCTGGAACTGGCGTCGCTGGAGTCGCACCTGTATTCGAGCACCGCGCATTACCGGGTCAAGGTCAAGGACATGGTGGTCGGTGATCATCTGGAGAGCTTTGAGCTGGGCATCGTCGATCGCATCGAGCACGGTCCTCTGCCCTGGACGCGCGTCAAGGCGTTGAAGCTCATGCCCGTGATGGCTGCCAGCAACTACGCCCTGGAAAAGGACGCGGTCACCGCCGAGTGGTTTGCCGCCAGTGGCGAGGTTGCGCCGGTGTACGGCGAGAACAGCCTGGGTTACGACGGCTCGACAGACGGCACGCTGATCATGCCGCCCATGGAGGTGATCGAAGACGGTGTTTCACGCCTGAAATTCTCGGGGTTGCAGGTACTGGCCAACGGCACCCGGGATGGCGAGCAGGTCAAGCTCAGTGGCAGTTCGGCCAGCTTGAGTCTGAATCTGCTTGACTCGGATGATGCGCCGTTCAAGGTGGAGCTCAAGGACCTGAGCCTTATCGGCGACTTGACCAAGACGTCCCATGGTTTCTATGTCGGTACCATGAACATGGGCCTGGGTGAGGTCCGTGCGGCCATGGGTCAGCAGCAGAGTGTGCTGCTGATGAAGAGCCTGGAGCAGAACAACCTGTACCAGGCAGATGGCGACAAGCTTTCCGGCAACATGGGCTACAAGGTTGCCGATATCAACTTTGACGGCAAGCCGGTAGGTTCCAGTGCAATGCTCTGGAGCTTCAAGAATATCGATGTGCCGGCCATGCAGGCGCTGGCTGCCTGGTACCAGAGCCGTCTGCCGGAGTTTCAAGCGGCGGCTGCTGAAGGCGATCCATTGCCGTCGCTGCCAATGACCGCGGCGGAAAAAGCCCAGGTCAGTGCCAATATCCAGCAGATGCTGGCAGCCAAGCCGCAGATTGCCCTGGAGGATTTCTCGTTCAAGACCGCCAATGGTGAAAGCCATTTCAGTCTGAGTGTCGTGCTGGGTCAACCGGCTTCCCTGGAGCTGCCGGCGGCTGAGCTGTACAAGCAGATCATCACCCAGGTACAGAGCAAGCTGCAGCTGTCCAAGCCAATGATTGGCGACCTGGCCACCCTGCAGGCGCGCCTGCAAGGCCAGAGCGATGCGCAGGTGCTTGCCCAGCAGGCGTCACAGTCTGGCGAAGCGATCGGCATGATGGCGCTGCAGAGCCAGCTGGCCACGGTACAGGGCAACGACATCCTGGCCAATCTGCACTATGCCGACGGCATGGTCGACTTCAATGGCCAGAAGATGACCGTTGAGCAGTTTGCCAGCCAGGTCATGGCCAATCTCGGTGCGATGCAACCGACCGAGGGCTGATGTCAGGCTCCGGGGCGACAGACTCGTCGCCCCGGCGTTTGTTTCACTAAAAAAACCTTTTGAATTCATTCGATTATCTGTAGCCTTCGGCATCCCATAAAAACCCGAGGCCGCAGAAGGTCTTTGGTTCTGCCTGCAGCGCCATTCAGCGCTTTGCCTGCAGAGCCTGTAGCCGATTTGCCAGGGCTCGGTGATACACTCGACTTACGCGCACAAGCGCCTGCAGGTCCAGCGATCATGACCCAGATTTCCGAACGCCTTTTGGTCCAAGCCCACCTCGATGCCAAGCAGCCCAAGCCGCTGACGCCCGAGCAAGAGGCCGACTACCGTGCTGCCATCGCCGCCGAGCTCAAGGCGCAGAACGCGGTACTGGTTGCCCATTACTACTGTGACCCGGTGATCCAGGCGCTCGCCGAGGAAACCGGCGGCTGCGTGTCCGACTCGCTGGAAATGGCCCGCTTCGGCAACAAGCACGAAGCCAGCACCGTGATTGTCGCCGGCGTGCGCTTCATGGGCGAGACGGCAAAAATCCTCAACCCGGAAAAGCGCGTGCTGATGCCGACCCTGGAAGCGACCTGTTCGCTTGACCTGGGTTGCCCGGTGGAAGAGTTTTCGGCGTTTTGCGACAAGCATCCGGAGCGTACCGTGGTGGTCTATGCCAACACCTCGGCGGCGGTAAAAGCCCGTGCCGACTGGGTGGTGACCTCCAGCTGCGCCTTGGAAATTGTCGAGAGCCTGATGGACAACGGCGAAACCATCATCTGGGGCCCGGATCAGCACCTGGGTCGCTATATCCAGAAGCAGACCGGTGCCGACATGCTGCTCTGGGACGGTGCCTGCATCGTTCATGAAGAGTTCAAGTCGCGGCAACTGGCGGATATGAAGGCGCTGTACCCCGATGCCGCGATCCTTGTGCACCCGGAGTCGCCGGAAGCGGTGATCGACCTGGCGGATGCCGTTGGCTCCACCAGCCAGCTGATTGCCGCCGCGCAAACCCTGCCGAACAAGACCTTCATCGTCGCCACCGACCGTGGCATCTTCTACAAGATGCAGCAGTTGTGCCCGGACAAGGTCTTCATCGAGGCGCCTACGGCCGGCAACGGTGCGGCTTGCCGCAGCTGCGCCCACTGCCCGTGGATGGCCATGAACACGCTTGAGCGCACCCTGCAGTGTCTGCGTGAGGGCAGTAATGAGATCTTCGTTGAGCCTGCGTTGATTCCCCAGGCGATCAAGCCGCTCAAGCGCATGCTCGATTTCACCCAGGCGGCGCGGATGAAGCTGTCGGGTAACGCTTGATGTAGGAGCGGATTCATCCGCGATGGGGCGCGGAGCGGCCCTAAAAATGGGCCTGCTACGCAGTCCATCGCGGATAAATCCGCTCCTACAACAATAGCGTGTCTCTCAGCGCATCATGTCCTTGACCATCCGCTGCTGCTCCAGCAGCTCGCGCTGACGCGCATCGATCTTCGACGCCAGGACAAAGTTGCTACCGGCCCGTTGCTTGGCATAGTCGAGTTGCTGCAACGCCTGGTCAAAGTCGCCCACCAGGGCAAAGTACTCGGCACGTGCCTGGTGCAAGCCGATGGTATTGCCGGACAGCCCACGCACCTCGGCCACGTCGTACCACACGTCCGGATCATCCGGGCGGTTCTTGAGCAAGGCATCCAGAGCTTTTTCCGCTTCCGCCGGACGGTTCTGCTTGAGCAGCAGGTCGATCCGCGCCTGCTGCAGCGGGTAGTTCGCCGGGTACAGCGTGCGCATGCGTTCGACCCGCTGCTGTGCATCGGCCAGGCGATTGTTGGTGACGTCCAGGTCAATCTGCGCGAGGTTGTAGGTGATGTCGTTGGGGGCTTTGTCCAGCAGGGGCTTGAGCGCATCGCGCGCCTCGTTGAGGCGCCCCCCCTTGATCAGCGCCAGGGCCAGGCCGTAGCGGGCCGGGTCGAGCTTGGGATCATCATCCAGTTGCGCGCGGAAGCGCTTGGCGGCAACGCCAGGGGTCTCTTCGTATTGCAGTTGAACACGGGCGCGGATCAGCTGATAGCGCTGACTGTCTTCGGTACCGCCCTTGGGCGCTTGTTCGGCGCGGTTGCGGGTGTCGGCGATCCGCGACTCGGTTACCGGGTGAGTCAGGAGAAATTCCGGCGGCTTGGCGTCGTAGCGGTACTGACGCATCAGGCGCTCGAACATGCTCGGCATGTTGCGCGGGTCGTAGCCGGCTTTTTCCAGGTTGAGAATGCCGATGCGGTCGGCTTCCTGTTCGTTTTGCCGGGAGAAGCGCCGCTGTTCCTGGATGGCGGCGGCCTGGGTGCCGGCAATCGCGGCGATACCGGCGTCGCCGGCACCGGCCGCGGCGGCGACGATACCGATCAGCAGCGCGCCCATCATCGGCAGTTGCATGCGCTGCTGGGCTTCGACACCACGGGCGAAATGGCGTTGTGACAAGTGCGCCAGTTCGTGGGCCAGTACCGAGGCATATTCGCCTTCGGTCTTGGCATTGAGAAACAGGCCGCCGTTGACCCCGACAATCCCGCCCGGGGCGGCAAAGGCGTTGAGCTGGGGGCTGTTGATGAGGATGAATTCCAGGCGCCGGTCCTGCAACTGGCTGGTTTCAGCCAGGCGGTAGACGCTGGTTTCGACATAGTCCTTGAGCTGGGGATCGTTCAGTTGACTGACATTGCCGCGCAGCAAGCTGAGCCAGGCGCGACCCAGCTGATGCTCCTGTTGCGGGGAGACAATGGCAGAACTGGCGTCGCCGAGTGACGGCAGGTCGTCGGCATGGGCTGGGAGCGCCATCAAACAGGCCAGCGTCAGCAGGGTAGGGCGCAGAAAATTCATGCACGAAGCTCTGGTCGACAAAGAGCCTTACTGTAGCTGGCTCACACGTTGGCGACCAGTGGCGGTATTCTACGAGACTTGTTCGAACGTGCCTGCCTGGAGCCCCTGATGAGCGATACCCCGACTTTTGACGCCGAACTCGACACTTGCGGCCTGAACTGCCCGCTGCCATTGCTCAAGGCGAAGATGGAGCTCAATCGCCTGGCCAGTGGCGCTGTGCTCAAAGTACTGGCCACCGATGCCGGATCGCAGCGCGATTTCCGCACTTTTGCCAAATTGGCCGGTCATACGCTGCTGCTCGAAACAGCCGAGGAAGGTGTGTACACCTACTGGCTGCGCAAAGCCTGAGTTTTTTCCCCCTAAGGATCGTCAATGTTCAAGGTGCTTCGCGACTGGATGCAACGCTACTTCTCCGATGAAGAAGCAGTGGTGCTGGCGGTCTTGTTGTTTCTGGCCTTTACCGCTGTCCTGACACTTGGCGGCATGCTCGCGCCGGTGCTGGCCGGGATGGTCCTGGCGTTCCTCATGCAAGGGCTGGTCAACGCCCTGGAGCGCCTGCGGGTGCCGACCCGCTATGCCGTCGGTGTGGTGTTTACCCTGTTCCTGGGCGCCCTGGCGGTGTTTCTGCTGGTGTTGGTGCCGTTGCTCTGGCATCAGCTGATCACCCTGTTCAACGAGCTGCCAGGCATGCTCGGCAAGTGGCAGTCGCTGTTGCTGCTGTTGCCCGAACGCTACCCGCACCTGGTGTCCGATGAGCAGGTGTTGAAAGCCATTGAGGCGATGCGTGGAGAGATCGGCAAGTTCGGTCAATGGGCACTGACCTTCTCGCTGTCCAGTTTGCCGTTGTTGGTGAACATCATGATCTACCTGGTGCTGGTGCCGATCCTGGTGTTCTTCTTCCTCAAGGACCGCGAGCTGATTGCGCGCTGGGTCAGTGGCTACCTGCCGCGTGAGCGGGCGTTGATGACGCGCGTGGCCGAGGAAATGAACCGGCAGATTGCCAACTACATTCGCGGCAAGGGCATCGAGATCCTGATTTGCGGCGTGGCCACCTACATCGCCTTCATCGCCCTGGGGCTCAACTACGCGGCGCTGCTGGCGTTGCTGGTGGGCTTGTCGGTGGTGGTGCCGTATGTCGGTGCGGTGGTGGTCACCGTGCCGGTCACGTTGATTGCACTGTTCCAGTGGGGTTGGGGTGATCAGTTCATCTACCTGATGGCGGTGTACGCAATCATCCAGGCGCTGGATGGCAACGTGCTGGTGCCATTGCTGTTCTCCGAGGCGGTCAGCCTGCACCCGGTGGCGATCATTTGTGCGGTGTTGCTGTTTGGCGGGTTGTGGGGCTTCTGGGGGATCTTCTTCGCGATTCCGCTGGCGACCCTGTTCAAGGCCGTGCTTGATGCCTGGCCGAGGCAGGAGCCAGCGGTAGCGCCGTTGTTATGACGCGTCTGTAGGAGCGGATTCACCGGCGCCCCGGTGAATCCGCTCCTACAAGTCTCATGCCTTGTTCAGCGCCTGCGCTTCAGCCAGTACGGCATCCACATGCCCCGGTACCTTCACGCCACGCCACGCCTTGCGCAGCACACCGTGCTTGTCGATCAGGAAGGTGCTGCGATCAACGCCCATGTATTCCTTGCCATACAGCTTTTTCAGCTTGATCACATCGAACAGCTGGCACAGGGCTTCGTCCTTGTCGCTGATCAGCTCGAACGGGAAGGCCTGCTTGGCCTTGAAGTTCTCGTGGGACTTGATGCCATCGCGTGAAACACCGAACACCACGGTGTTGGCCGCTGCGAAAGCCTCGTGCTGG
The DNA here is from genome assembly GCA_036643775.1 of Pseudomonas sp. GTDB lineage: Bacteria > Pseudomonadota > Gammaproteobacteria > Pseudomonadales > Pseudomonadaceae > Aquipseudomonas. Next base: position 12,207 of record JAVXRI010000067.1, read on the forward strand.
TCACGAAAGCCCTGGCCTTCGGTGGTGCAGCCCGGGGTGCTGTCCTTGGGGTAGAAGTAGATCACTACCTGCTTGCCCTTGAGCTCAGCCAGGCTGACGCTCTGGCCACTGGTGGCCTGGGCCTGGAAATCGGCGACGGGTTGGTCGAGTTCAACGGCCATGGATAGCTTCCTTACAGTGGGTTCTGTGGGCGCCAGGGTTCGATCAGCGCGTCCAGGTTCAGGGCATCGGAGAAGTCCAGGAACTGATCACGCAGCCAGCTGATCTGGGTGCCGGCCGGCAGGGTCACGGTGAACGTGGCGTTGAGCATGGTGCCGCCGGTCTGTGGCGCCTGGTAAGTGTCGCAGGTGAGATTTTCCAGCTCGACATGGTGGTCGATGAAGAACTGGCACAGCTCGTTGATGATGTCCGGGCGATAGGCGGCGCTGACATAGGCGACATACGGCAGGGCCAGCGGGCGCACTTCCAGCTCGGCGCTACGCACCACATTCACGGTGAAGGCGTGCTTTTTGGCCAGGCCCGGCAGGGCGCCCTCGAAGCGTGCCAGGGCGTCCCAGCTACCGGAAACCTGCAGGACCAGTGCGCTGCATTCGCCGTGACGGGTCAGGCGCGAGGTGACGACCGAGCAGCGATTGTCGTTACTCGCCCGGCACAGGATGTTGGTCAGTTCCATGGGATTTGCACCCAGAGCACTGATGACAAGGAATTGTTCGCGAACGGTGGGGGTGGACATGCAGCATTCCTAAAGCGATGAGCGGTCGGTACCCGACGGGTCAGAATGGCGGGAAGGCGTGGTCCCGGGGCTCAGGATCGAGGCTTTGGGCACTGCCTGCGCAGGTTGTCGGCAGCCCGGCGGGCCGCTGTGTACCGATCAAAGAGAGAAGGGTAGCGAAAATGGCCGCCGAGGGGAATGCTCCAGCCTCCTGCTTCGCTTGTGCAAGGCCGATGGCGCCAGTACCATTACCGCTCTCTTTTTCCGGCAGGAGCAGTTTCATGATTGCGGGCAGTATGGTGGCATTGGTCACACCCATGGATGCACAAGGGCGTCTTGATTGGGACAGCCTCAGCAAACTCGTGGACTTCCACCTGGAAAACGGTACCCACGCCATTGTTGCCGTCGGTACCACCGGCGAGTCGGCGACCCTCGATGTCGATGAGCACATCGAAGTCATCAAGGCCGTGGTCAAACAGGTCAATGGCCGTATCCCGGTGATCGCCGGTACCGGCGCCAACTCGACCCGCGAAGCCGTCGAGCTGACCCGCAATGCCAAAGAAGCCGGCGCCGACGCCTGCCTGCTGGTCGTCCCGTACTACAACAAGCCGACCCAGGAAGGCCTGTACCAGCACTTCAAGCATATTGCCGAAGCCGTCGACATCCCGCAGATCCTCTACAACGTACCCGGCCGCACCTCCTGCGACATGCAGGCCGAGACCGTGATCCGCCTGTCGAGCGTGCCGAACATCATCGGCATCAAGGAAGCCACCGGCGACCTGAAACGCGCCAAGGCCATCCTTGACGGCGTGAGCAAGGACTTCATCGTGCTGTCCGGCGATGATCCGACCGCTGTCGAGCTGATCCTGCTGGGCGGCAAAGGCAACATCTCCGTTACCGCCAACGTCGCCCCGCGCGAAATGGCTGATCTGTGCGAAGCCGCCCTTGAGGGCAATGCCGAGAAGGCTCGCGCAATCAACGAAAAACTCATGCCACTGCACAAAGACCTGTTCATCGAAGCCAACCCGATTCCGGTGAAGTGGGCTTTGGTGGAAATGGGCCTGATGCACCAAGGCATCCGCCTGCCGCTGACCTGGCTGAGCGAATCCTGTCACGATACGGTACGCCAGGCCATGCGCCAGTGCGGCCTGCAGTTTTAATTGAGGACGTACACCGCATGAAGCGATTGGCTGGTCTTTCCGCCCTTGCCTTGATCATCTCCAGCACCAGCGGTTGTGGCTGGCTGTGGGGTGAAGAGGGTTACTTCCGTGACCGTGGCAGCGATTATCTGGAGGCCACTCAGAAGGCGCCGATGCAATTGCCGCCTGATGTCAGCAACGCCAAGCGCCTTGATCCGCTGTTGCCGATTCCGCGTAACGTCGCCGACGATAACGTCAAGGGCGAGTTCGAGGTACCGCGTCCGCAGCCAATGAGTGCTGGCGCCGACATCAGTGACTTCAGCCTGCAGAAGAGCGGTAGCGCCCGTTGGGTCCTGGCCCAGCGTGCTCCCGCCGAAGTCTGGCCGGTGGCCCGGCAGTTCTTTGAAGACAACGGCTTCCGGATTGCTGAAGAGCGTCCGCAAACCGGTGAGTTCAACACCACCTGGCAGCGTTTCGACGAGCTCTCCACATCCATGGCCAAGCGCCTGGGCAGTGCCTCGAGCAGCAGCGACAACGAAGTCCGGGCACGTATCCGCATCGAGCCGGGTGTGCAGCGCAACACCAGTGAGGTCTACATCGTCACCGTTGAACGTCCGGCCGGCAGCACTGCCGAGCAGGAATTCCCGGCACGTTCGAACAACACCGGTGTCGATGCCATCCTGGTCGACGAAATGCTTGCCAGCATGACCCGCAGCGCCGAGAAGGGCGGTTCGGTGTCGTTGCTTGCCGCACGTGATTTCGATGCGCCAAGCCGTGTCAGCCTGAGCGAAGACGGTAGCGGCAACCCGGTGCTGAACCTGGGCGCCGACCTCGATCGCGCCTGGTCCAGCGTTGGCCGCGCCCTGGAGCAGGGTGAATGGCGCGTTGAAGACATCAACCGCAGCCTGGGCCTGTACTACATCAACCTGGCTGAAAAGGCCGAGACCAAAGACCAGGAGCCGGGCTTCTTCGGCAAACTGTTCGGCAGCGCGCCGAGCAAGGAAGAGCGTGAAGCCCGTGCCGAACGTTACCAGGTGCGCCTGAGCAAGGTTGGCGACAGCGTCCAGGTTACCGTCGAGAAGAACATCAACACCGTGGCCCCGGCTGACGTCGCTCGCCGCGTGCTGAGCGTGATTCAGGACAACCTGGGTTAAGTGCGCTTCGCCGTACTTGGAAGTGGAAGCCAGGGAAATGGCACGCTGATCGCCAGTGACAATACCCTTGTCCTGGTCGATTGCGGCTTTTCCCTGCGTGAAACCGAGCGGCGCCTGGCGCTGCTCGGCGTTTCTGCCCAGCAGTTGAGTGCTGTACTGGTCACCCACGAACATGCCGACCACGTGCATGGGGTCGGGTTGCTGGCGCGGCGCTACAATGTACCGGTCTACCTTAGCCGCGGCACGTTGCGCGGTATGCGCAAGCCGGTCGAGGCCGCAGGATTCCTGGCGGCAAACGAGACACTGCAGATCGGCGGCTTGAGCATCCGTGCCGTGGGCGTGACCCATGACGCGCTGGAGCCGTTGCAGTATGTGTTTGACGACGGCAGCCGGCGTTTTGGCGTGCTGACCGACCTTGGCTCCTACGACGCAGCCCTGCTGGAAAGTTACCAGGGCCTGGATGCTTTGCTGATCGAGGCCAACCACTGTCGCGACCTGCTCGGACGCGGGCCTTATCCGATGTTTCTCAAACAGCGGGTGGGCGGCGACTACGGACATTTGAACAACCATCAGGCCGCGCGCCTGGTGTCGGAGCTGGACTGGCAGAACCTGCAGCATCTGGTGCTGGCCCATCTCAGTAGCAAGAACAACCAGCCACAGCTGGCCCGGCAATGTTTCGTCGACACCCTCGGGTGCGACCCGGACTGGCTGCAAGTGGCCAACCAGGATTGCGGGCTCGACTGGCGCGAAATCGCCTAGCCCATCTTATTTAGCAAGCGGAGCCCATCATGGAAAAACGTGAAGAACTCTACCGCGGCAAAGCCAAGTCGGTTTACAAGACCGACGACGCTGACCGCTTGATCCTGCTGTTTCGCAACGACACCTCGGCGTTCGACGGCAAGCGTATCGAACAGCTCGACCGCAAGGGCATGGTGAACAACAAGTTCAACGCCTTCATCATGCAGAAGCTTGAAGAAGCCGGCATTCCTACCCAGTTCGACAAACTGCTGGGCGACAACGAGTGCCTGGTCAAGAAGCTCGACATGATCCCGGTTGAATGCGTCGTGCGTAACTACGCCGCTGGCAGCCTGGTCAAGCGCCTGGGCGTGGAAGAGGGCATCAAGCTTGAGCCTTCGACCTTCGAACTGTTCCTCAAGAACGACGAGAAGGGCGATCCGTTCATCAACGAATCCCACGTTGTCGCCTTCGGCTGGGGTACCGCCGAGCAACTGGTGAAGATGAAAGCCCTGTCGCTCAAGGTCAACGAAGTACTGAACAAGCTGTTCGACGACGCCGGCCTGCTGCTGGTCGACTTCAAGCTGGAGTTCGGTGTATTCCACGGCGAGATTGTCCTCGGTGACGAGTTCAGCCCGGACGGCTGCCGCCTGTGGGACAAAGAAACCCGCAAGAAGATGGACAAGGACCGCTTCCGTCAGGGTCTGGGCGACGTTATCGAAGCCTACGAAGAAGTTGCCAAACGCCTGGGCGTGCCGCTGTAAGCGGCAAGTTCACGCAAGCGCCTGATACCACGCGAATTTTTTTCGCAAACAGGCTTTGCCTTTAGGCAAACTGCTGGTATCATGCGCGCCACTGGAGAGATGCCGGAGTGGCCGAACGGGACGGATTCGAAATCCGTTGTACTGGCGACAGTACCTAGGGTTCAAATCCCTATCTCTCCGCCATATATCGAAAAGCCCCTGAGCCGTAAGGTTCAGGGGCTTTTTCGTTTCTGCTAGTTGGCTTCAGGGACATCCCCAAGCGTCGATAAACAAGGTTGCGCCTGCAATGCGCAACCTTGTCGGGTTCAAGGCGTGCACACCAGCTTCTGCCGCTCGTAATTCAACGCCTTGTCGCGCTGTGGCAGCGCATACGAGGCCGAGCACTGCTGATTACCCCATTTGATCGTCAAGGTGCCCTGGTCATGCTCGACCAGCGCCAGGGCCTTGCCATTCGGGTCGGAAATCGCCAGTTGTTTGCCGCTGGCGTCTTCCACCGAGGCGCCGAAAGGGATCATCTGCTGTTGTGCATCGAACAGTTCGAACTGCACCCGGCGCCCGGTTTTCCCGACATAGCGCGCGACCACGATGGCACCACGGCGCGGCACCAGTTGTTGGGTGGCGTTGTCGATTTCGATATCGCCGCCCAGTTCGCGGGTATCCAGGCTGATCCAGTTGACCCGGTAGGGCTGAGCGTTAGGCACCACCGCATAGCCATTGCGCCCGGTTTCGACGCCGCTGTAACTGCTGATTTTGGCCCCGTTCACACCCGGCACTTCGGCCAGGGCAAAGGTTTCGCCGACCGTCTGGCCCAGGTTGATGCCACCCTGGTGGGCGACTACGGAACCGGCGACGTTGAGGTTCTGCGAGTCGTAGCCGCGGCCCTGGCTGTAGCCCAGGCTGATGTCGGCCACTGACGTGCGGGTGCTGAGGCTGGCCGAACCCGAGTTGCCGCTGCCACTGCTGTTGCCGCCTTGCACCGAGTAGAAGGTATCGCTGGTTTCCGACACGTAGCCATTGATGCCGACCTGGGTGCTGTTGCCACTTTTCTGCGTGCTGGTGGTCACGAATGCCCGCGGCGCACGCGAGCGGCCGCCCAACGGGAAGGACACTGACAGGTTGAGCTGGGTGTCATTGCTTGAGTAACCGTCGTTGCTCAGGTCTTTGCTATGGGTCACGTCGATGTTGTAGCTGACCTCGCCCCAGTTGTTGCTATAGCCGGCAGAAGCGCTCTGGGTGCCGCCACGGTTCCAGTAACGCTGGTCGCTGGCATTGATATAGAGGCTGCCCAGCTCGCGGTTGCGTCCCAGGCTCTGGTTGATGGTCAGGTCGGTGCGGGTCTTGGAGTTGCCGCTGCGCAGGATGGCGCTGTCGCTCAGGTCCTGGACATGGTCGGTCAGGGTTCGGTAACCCTCGGTCGAATAGCGGTAGGCGGCCAGGGTGAAGTTGGTATCGGTACCGGTAAAAGTCTTCGCATACAAGGCGCGCAGGCTGTTGCCCCGAGTGGTCTGGCCGCGGGCCTGGCTCGACGAATGGGTGAGGTCGACCGACACCGCGCCCAGCGCGGTGTTGCGGCCCGCACCCACGGCGAGGGCTTTGTAGTTGTCGCTGGTTTGCAAGCCGAGGATGCCGGTCAGGTTGCTGCTGACACCATAGGCCAGCGTACCGCTGAGCATCTGTGGCGTGGCCAGGCCGTCGCTGTTGCTGTTGTACTGGCCGGCCGAGAGGCTGTACTTCACCTGGCCTTCACGCACCATGATCGGCAGGCTGGAAAACGCCTGCTGACTGACCCGACGGCGTCCGTCGGCTTCGATGATGGTGATCTCCAGGTCGCCATTGGAGCCACTGGGGTAGATGTCGCTGATCTCGAACGGCCCTGGCGGCACATTGGTGGTGTAGAGAATGTAGTTGTTCTGGCGGATTTCCACGGTGGCGTTGGTTTGCGCCACGCCACGGATGACCGGCGCATAACCGCGCTCGCTGTCAGCACGCATGCCTTCGTCGGAGGCCAGTTTCAGGCCGCGGTAGCGCACGCTGTCGAACAGGTCGGTATCGGAAAAGATATCGCCGGCGCTGAACTGGCCCTTGAGTGCCGTGACGTCGTGTTGCAAGTAACTGCGGTTGCTTTTGAACGTGTTCGGGCGCCCGCTGGCGCTGCTGAAGTTGGACTCGTTGCGCAGCCGCCAGGCGCCCAGGTTGATGCCGTTACGCAGGCCCAGGTTGTTGGCGATACGGGTACCGCTCTCACCCGCGCTGCGGCTGCTGTTGACCTGATAGTTGATAAACACCGCCGACACGCCGTCGTCCCACAGCTGCGGGTCGACATAGCCGCGCAGGCCGCGCTGCATCGCCACCTGCGGCACACTGGCGGCCAGGCGCAAGCGGCTGGCGTCGTAGCGCAGGGTGGCCTGGTCGATCAGGCTCGGCAGGTCGTAGCAGGCCTCGGGGGCATCAGAATCGAACTTCCCCTGGGCCTCAAGCCTGGCCATGTCGATGCCCAGTTGCTTGAGCAGGTCGAGGGTCAGGCAGGGCTCTACGCGGCCGCTCGCGGGATTGCGATTGAAATCGATATCGCGCCGGCCGACCAGGGTTTCGTTGCTGTACAGGTCGACCCGGTAGTTACCCGGCAGCACGCTGTTGGCGGACAGCAGCAGTTGCAGGTCCACGGCCGACGGCGAGCCTTGCAGGAAGGTGGTGTTGAAGGCTAGCAGTTGTGGATCGACGACATCGGTGCGCTCTGGAGTCGCGATCGCCAGGCCGGGCAAGGCAGCGCAGATCGCCAGGGACAAGGCGCTTGGCCCCCATGGCTTGAGTATCGCGCCGTGAGACAACGCGCGCGCACGTTTTCCTGCCCCAGGTGTGGGCCTGTTATCGGAAGAAAAAGACATGCAAATGAACCTTTATCATCTCCCGGATTCAACCGGGCACGGCGAAGTCGCGCATGCGGACATACGGGACGTTTCTTGAACGCAGTCAGGGAGTGCTGGCGGAGTCGACAGTCCTGGCGCTGCTGGTGCCTGTGCGGGACAAGGTGGCCCTGTACTGGTTCTGCGCGCCGTAGTCATTGATGCTGTTGAATGTCAGCTGGATCGGTTTAATCGCCGAAACGGTGTTCAGTTCAAATGTTCTGGCTTCACCCGGGGCCACCATCAACGAGTCAACGGCCACTTCTTTTTGAGAGCCGTCGTGAAGTGTTACATCGGCCATCGACACGTGATAAAGGCTCGGATTGTTCACGCGCAATGCGGTTTTTCCGGCGTGTTGCGACAAGCTCCAGTGCAATTGTGCAGGTGCCAGTAATGCGTCGCCAGGCAAGTTGGCTGGACGAAAGAACACCTTGATGCGTTGGCGCACAGCCAATTGCAAGGTATTGGCCTGGGTGCTGGTTTGCGGGATTTCCTGAACATTCAACCAGAGCACCGATTCCTTGTCGGTGGGCATGCCTGCGCCTTCATAAAGAATGCGCAGAAGTTGCTGTTCCCTGGCCAGTATTCGCGCCAATGGCGGTGTTACCGCGAACGGCGCACTTGCGCTATTGTCGCCATTATTGTCAATCCACGATTGAATCAATACATCCTGATTACCGTTACGTACGGTGATATTGGCTTCTTTATAATTACCATTGAATATTATCCGGGTTGCACTCAATGAAATGCTGGCCATGGCCGGAGCAGCCGTGAGCATGCCCAGTAAGCCCAGGCAGGCGGGGAGAGAACGAAGCAACATGGTGTTTACCCTTTGACTCGACCGTAAGCGGCGAGGCGGGGACGCCTCGCGCGTATGAAATCCTGCCGTGCGAGTTACTCGTACTGCAGGATGAACGGCAGGGTGGCATCGCCACGACCGGCAGTAGCGGTGCCAGCATCGCCCGTGGTGACGTAGGCGGCAGAGAAGCTCAGCGTCGCGTCACCGCCAGCAGCACCGGTACCATGCACGTCACTCTGGATCTTCGCGGTGGCTTTCGAGCTCAGGTCAATCAGCGCGCCGTTGCTGTCGAGCAGGGCAATACCAACGTTGCTGGCGGTGCCGGTACCTTTGGTCAGGGCCAGGACTTTCTTGCCGGTCACCAGGCCCGAGCCACCGCTGGTGGCATCAAAGATCATCGACACTTTGGTGCCCAGGTTGCAGTTGACGTTGAGATTGAAGCCCTTACCGGTGACACGGCCCGAGGCAGGGCTCTCGGCGGTGCCCATGTCCTTGATCGAAACGCTGCCCATGTCCATGGCGATCACGCGGTCGGCGTTGGCACCATCGACGGAGCAGGCATCGTTGTTGATGACCCCGGTAAAGCTGATTTTGCCTTTGCCGCCGTCAGTGGCAACGGGGTCTGCAGCAAAGACGCCGGCAGAAGCTGCGATGACGGAAAGAGTGAGTGCAGCCAGGGAAAACTTCTTCATGATGATGTCCATTAGTGCTGGTTGGAAAAGTACTGCATGGAAATGCCCTGCCACGATAGTCGGCGTGGTCAGGCATGGACATCAGACGATCCTTAATAGAACTAACGGACTCAGCAGTTCAGTTGAAAATGCTGCGTTCCAGGCAATAGGCCAACAGGTCCTGATCACTGCTGACCTCAAGTTTGCGCATCGCCGAAACTTTTTGCGCACTGATGGTTTTTGCACTTCTGCTCTGGCAGCGGGCAATATCACCGACACTTTTTCCAGAAACAAACAGCCGCAGTATTTCAAATTCTTTCGGCGACAGGCTGGCCACCCGTTCATCAATGGCAGTCGTGGATTCAATGACCGAGGTTTTTGCCGGCTCCAGACTTCGATAGGTACTTTGGCGGGCGATGGCATTGAGTGCCAGTTCGATTTCCGTGTGCAATTGACTCTTCTGAATCACCCCGACGACCCCCAGTTCCTGCAGGCGCGTGAGAATCAAATGGTTGGAAATCATGGTCAGGATCAGAATCTGTACGCGGGGGTAATAACGCTTGAGGTAGTCGACCAGCTTCAGCCCGTCACCATAGGGTGAATCAGCAGGCATGTTGTAGTCGGTGATAACGATGTCGACCGTCTGCTGTTCGAGCAGTTCGATCAGGCCCTTCGAGCACACCGCCTCGCCAACCACGCAAAAGCGTGGGTCGCGCTCGACCAGCTCGCGTACGCCGAGAAGGACGATGGGGTGATCGTCAGCGATGATGACCTTGAGTTTTTCCATGAATACGGCCCGTTATACCGGTGCGAAGGGGGTGTCCATACGGTTGTACGTAGTGGTGTATTGATTTTACGCGAGGGTGCTCAGGATTGTCGCAAGACGTTTCAATACTAGCTGTACTTGCCGCGTCAGGGCGGCATCAAGCCTTGCGTTGTGCAACTGCTCCTCCAGATCGATGCACAGGCTGGCCAGGCTGCTGGCCTGGACCGCACCGAGCGCGCCGGCCATGCTGTGCAGGCGCTCGGCGAGGGTTCTGGTGTCTTGCTGTTCGAGGGCGCTGCAGATCAGCTCGATGTCCTGTTGCATGGTGCTGATGAACAGCGGCCGCATCGCCGGTGACAGTTTTACGCTGTCGGTGGGTGTTGCGCTGGGCGATGCGCTCAGCGCTTCGGTTTCCAGACGTGACGGACCGCTGCGCAGCATGGGTTTGCACAGTTTGATCAGGTGCGCCCGCAACGTCTGCAGACTCAGGGGTTTGACGATCCAGGCGTTCATGCCCATCTCCATGCAGCGTAAACCTTCCTCGCGCATCGCGTTGGCCGTGACGCCAATGATGGGCAACTGGCTATCGTGGGCGCGCAGTGCGTTGGCCAGTTCATACCCGTTCATGACCGGCATATTGACGTCGGTGAGCACCAGGTCGAAAACGTCAGGTTGCCACAGGTGCAACGCCTCTTCGCCATTGGCCACGACCACGGCGCTGCAGCCCAGGGCCTCCAGCTGTTCCTTGAGGATGGCCTGGTTGATCGGGTTGTCCTCGGCCACGAGGATATGCAATTGTAGGTTTACGCTGCGTTGCGCGGTGGCTTCACCGACTGGCCTGGAGGCACCTTGACGGGCCAGTAAGACGGCTTGGGCTACTGCGCGTACGTCATGCACATCGACGTCCCAGTGACCTTCAAGGTATTCGGCAGGATTGCGTCCACCACTGATGCAGCAGATCCGTGGCCCGCTCCAGGGCAATTCCGGGGCGTTTGCCAGTACGTCGATCAGCAGTGCCTGTGGGTCGCCCGGCACCTGCGGGGGAATGGTCAGGGTGGCAGCGATACCCAGGCGCTCCAGCCAGTCGCAGTAACTTTGCCCCAGTTCCGGTAATGGGCTGCGGACATAGACAGGCGTCGGCTCGCGTTCGATGGCGGGGCAGTCGGGCAGTTCGCCGGGCATCACCGTCATATTCATTTTCAGCGAAAAGCTGCTGCCCAGCCCCGGCTCGCTGACCACTTTCAACTGCCCACCCATCAGTTCGCTGAGCCACCCGCAGATTGGCAGGCCCAACCCTGCACCGCCTTCACTGGACGCATCCTTGACCTGGTAGAACAGCTCGAACAGCTTGGCTTGCTGGGCCTCACCGATACCGATGCCGGTGTCGGTGACCTGCCATTCGAGGCTGACCTTGTTGTCCACGAGCTCCAACACCCGGGTACGCAATACCACCCGGCCGGTGTCAGTGAACTTGATGGCGTTGCTCAGCAGGTTGTTGAGAATCTGGCGAATCCGCATGGGGTCGCCGAGCAGCCTGTCAGGCAGGCGGGCGTCGGTGCAGGCATACAGCAGCAGTCCTTTGCGCTCGGCGAAGGCCGCGTAGGTACGCAAGGTGTCTTCAAGCATATCCAGTGGGCAGAACTCGACCGGCTCGATGGCCATTTGTCCGGATTCGATCTTGGACACATCCAGCACATCGCTGATCAGCTGGAACAGGGTGGCGGAGGAGCGCTGGATGGTATTCAGGTAGGCATGCTGGCGTGGTTCCAGCGGGGTCAGGCCAAGCAGTTCCAGGGTGCCCAGCACCCCGTACAACGGTGTGCGGATCTCATGGCTCATGGTCGCCAGGAACAGGGTTTTGGCTTCGTTGGCGGCATCGGCAGCACGCCGGGCTTGCTCCAGGGCATGGGCATCTTCGATGTGCCGGGTGACGTCGTTGAAGGCGTACAGCCGCACATCCTGGCCCTGGTAGCGGGTGGCGACGAAACCGACTTGCAGGTGACGGCCGTCGATCTCCAGGTCGTGTTCCCCGGCAGCAGCGTTGTCCTGATGATGATCCAGGGCCTTGACCAGCGCGGCGGTGCCTTGCCACTGCTGAGCCCGCTGGTTTTCCACCAGTATCTGCTGGTCTGCGCGGCGCACCACGCACAGTCCGGTTGGCGCGGTGTCGATCACCACGCGGCTGAACGCCTCGCTCTCGGCAATGCTTTCGTGGGCCTGGCGCGCAGGGAGGATGACCTGTTTGGTGTACCAGCGGCTGGCCAGCCAGCCCAGGCCGATGATTGCCAGGAACGAGAGCAGCAAGCCGGCCAGTGACCAGAAGGCATAGCGGAAGAAACTCTTGAAACTGATGGTGTAGATAGCCGTCCAGCCGGGACCGTCATGGTTCACCAGCTTGAATACCAGTCCTTCGGGCTTGAGGTTCACGCCTTCGTGCAGGCGCGATTCAGGGCGCAGGATGCCAATCAGCACTTCACCGGCTGGCGCAATGAGGGTGAAGCGGTCATACACCATCCAGTCCATGATGCGCTCAAAGTCGTTTATCTGTGACAGGTCTAGCAGTGAGGCCACAATACGGCGGGAATCGCTGCCCTGGACCTGCAACTGGTCAGCGTTGAACTGGAGATTTACATACGCCAGCAAGCGCGCAGGCGTTGTGCGGTTGGGCACTTCGACGTAGCTTCGCCAGTCGATGCCGTTGTTCATCAGGTATTGGCTGTTTTGCGGTGTGCGTGTACGGACGGTGTTGAGCACGTCGACGAAATTTTCGTTGATGCTCATCATCTTGATACGTCCACGTCCGGCGGCAGGCACGGTAATGTCGTAGCTGTCGTCCGGCCCGAACAGGAATACCTGCGGTGAAGGGAAGTGCGAGGCTGACCAGAATGTACTGTAGAAGTCGGCCAGGTTTGCCCCCAGGGCAAAGACCTTCGGTTGTTCGTGGACGACAACTCTGTCCTTATCGAGTTTGACGCTGAAGGGCAATGAGAACGAAAACGCCTGTCCTTGGTAGATATTCGGTCCCTCGTTCGGCAAAGGTGTCAGCACATGCACCTGAGGGCCTTCGCCAGTCAGCAGTTTTCCCTGCCCGGTCAGGGTTTTCAGAAAGACCTCCTGCTCCTGGATGTTCTCCAGCAGGCGGGCAAAATGAAAACGCACCGTGTCATGATGTTCTTCGACCAGGCGCTGGAACGACCAGAAGCTGGTGCCGACCAGCAACAACGCCAGCCCCAGCAGAACCATCACTCCCTTGTTCAGGCGCAAGGAGCTGCGGGTAAGGTTTTCCAGCAGGGCGTTGTCTTGCTTCATGAACAGTGTCCGCAGGGCCGCAAAGTGTCGATATCTGACGGATTTTACCTCTGATAGTGGTTGAAGGTTGCGGGCGCGGGTTAATAAAAGGTCGCCGCCCCATCAAGGGTCAGGAGTTTCTGGAACTGATCCGATGACACCGCGTGAGAAATCAGGAAGCCCTGAGCCTGGTGGCAGTCGATCTTGCGCAACAGGGCGAGCTCCTGAGCGGTTTCCACCCCTTCCGCCACCACCGTCAGGCCGAGCTTGCGGCCGAGGGCGACAATGCTGGCCAGGGCCGAGGCCATGCTTTCGTTTTCATGGCAGCCCTGAACCAGTGCGCGGTCGATCTTCAGCTCGGTGAACGGCGCCGACACCAGGTTCAGGTAGGAACTGTAGCCCTGGCCGAAATCATCCTGGGACAGGCCGAAACCCTTGATACGCAAGCGACAGGCACCGGCGTAGAAGTTGCTGATGTCTTCGGGTGTGGAGCTTTCCATCAGCTCGAAGCAGAGCTTGGCGGGGATGCCCTGGTGGTGGAGGACAAATTCCAGCAGGCGGTCCGCCAGGTCGTGGCTGTTGAGCAGGTGGGTGGGCAAGTTGATCGACACCGGAATGTCATAGCCCTGGTCGCGCCAGCGGGCCTGGGCGTCCATGGCCTGTTTGAGCATCAGCCACAGCAGGCGCTCCTCCAGGCCAAAGGTTTTCAGCGCAGGCAGGAACGAGCCTGGCAACAGCACGCCCTGTTCCGGGTGCATCCAGCGCACCAGTGCTTCGGCAGCGACGATACGACCATTGTGCAGAGACTTCTTGGGCTGGAACCAGGCCTGGAACGCTCGGTTGTTAAGGGCCTGAAGGATGGTCTGGCGGTCGAAATCGGTGACCGGTACGGCGGTTTGCGCTGCTCTGTCATGTTTGCGCCGCAGCTGCTCGGTCACGCTGCGCAAGGCGGCAGGCGAGACTGGCTTGGAGATCAGGCCGATCACTTCGACGCCAAGGTTTTTCGCGACCAGGCTGGCCGCCATCAGCATGCGCCGGGAGGCGGCACTCATGATCGCCAGGTCGGGCTTGCTGCGCAGGCCGGCCAGGTGCTGGATGAACTGCACACCATCCATGCCGGGCATCAACAGGTCGGTCAGGACGAAGTCGAAGTCACGCTGTTGCAAGCGCTCCAGAGCCTCGTTGCCGTCCCGTGCGCAGTCCAGATTGAATTCACCCAATTCGCTTAACAGGTGTTGCAGGTACATACGCTGGAACGGGTGGTCTTCGACAATCAGGATGTTATAGGGCTTCACGGGTGCTTCCTTGGTAAGGCGCGAGGCAATTGAACAGGGCTTGCAACGCGAAGGGTTTGACCAGACAGCGGTTCATGCCGGCGGCCAGGCAGAGTTCTTCTTCGCCGCGCATGGCATTTGCCGTGGCACCGACAATGGGTGTCGTACAACCTTGTCGACGCAGTTCTCTGGCCAAGGCATAGCCATTCATACGCGGCATGTTCACATCGCTGAGGACCACGTCGAACTGGCCAGGCTTCCAGTGCTGCAAGGCTTCATCGCCATCGCTGGCGAGTACCACGGTGCAGCCGAGCTCTTCGAGCTGGTCCCTGAGAATCAGTTGATTGATGATGTTGTCTTCGGCAACCAGTACGTGCAGGTCCAGCCGTCTCATGTCCTGCTGGATTTTGTGCTCGTCACCTGTGGCAACCCACAGGCCCTGGGCGTGGCTGACAGCCTGGTGAATGGCGTTCAGGTGGTTGAGATTGACGTACCAGATACCGCCTTCTTGCCGGGGTTCGCTGCAGCCATCGCTGCTGATCAGGATTCGTGGTCCTGGCCAGTCTGGCTGCAGGGGTTTTTCGATGCTGCCCGGGTGCAGCTCGAGCAGGACCTGAGTACGGCTTGCACCCGACTCGGCCGGGCGACCGACCTGTGCCCGGGCACCCCAGCGCCGCAGCCAGCCGGCGATGGACTCTGCCAGTTCGCGAATCGGCGAAACGACGTAGATGACTTCGGCCAGCAAACTGTGCGGCACGGTCGTTTCGCCCGTGCCGAAGGCCACTTCCAGCGGCAGGGTCAAGGTGAAGCTGCTGCCCAGGCCGGGTTCGCTGACCATGCGCATGTGGCCATTCATCAGTTGCGTCAGGCGTTGGCAGATGGGCAGGCCCAATCCGGTCCCGGCGACGACATGCGTATTGCCTTCGGTCTGGTAGAAGGGTTCGAAAATATAGGCTTGATCTTCCTCGGCAATGCCTTTGCCGGTATCGGACACCTGCCACAGCAATCCTGAGCGTTCGCCTTCGCGATGCAGCAAGCGGACCCTGAGCACCACCCGTCCGCAATCGGTGAACTTCACTGCATTGCTGAGCAAATTGTTGAGGATCTGGCGGATCCTCGAGACATCGCCGATCAGCCGTTCGGGCAGGTGCGGGTCGAGGCAGGCGTAGAGTTGCAGGCCTTTGCTGGTGGCTGCTGCGCTGTAGCCCTGGATGACCTCATGCACCAGCTCCAGGGGGGAGAACTCGCTCACCTCCAGGACCAGTTGACCGGCTTCGATCTTCGACACATCGAGGACATCGCAGATCAATTGCAGGAGCGTTGCCGAGGAACCCTCGATGGCGTGCAGATAGTCTTTTTGCTGGGCATCCAGCTGGGTGCGGGACAGGAGCTCAAGGGTGCCCAGTACACCATAGAGGGGGGTGCGAATTTCGTGGCTCATGGTGGCCAGGAACAGGGTCTTGGCCTCGTTGGCCGCATCGGCTGACTGCCGCGCTTCCTCCAGTGCGGCTTCCACCTGCTTGCGCGTGCTGATGTCGCTGAAGGCACAGAACAACACGTCCTCGCCTTTGTAGCGGGTGGGTGCGCTGCTCAGGTACAGGTGGCGACCATCCGCCGTTTCAAAGTAATCGCTGCCATCGGCACGGGCCGGGTCGAAGGCGTTGCGGATCCAGCCGGCACACAACACATCGCGCTCAAGGCCTTCGCCCAGCCATTGTTGCGCCAGGTGGTTTTCCAGCACGACCTTGCCGTCGCTGCGCCGCAGTACACAGAGTGCAACGGGGGCGGTTTCGATGACGTCGCGGCTGAACGACTCACTTTCGATCAGGGCTTCGATGCGGTGGACTGCCGGCGTAATCAGGCGCTGCTCGATGCGCCGCATCAACAGCACGATCAAGGTGATGCTGAACAGACAGAACAGCAGTGAGCCGAGCAGTTGTTTCCACAAGCCGTGCAACACGGCCAGCAAGTCGATCGAGTACACCAGCTGCCAGTCCGAAGACTTCAGGTGCTTGCGGATTACCAGGTGATCGGGTAGCAGGCCATCACCGATGAAACCGAAGAAGTTTTCACCCTGGGGGCTGAGGAGGGTCTCGCTCAGGGTCGCCTGCGGACTGTTGGTGAACACCTGCATGCCATCGGCATTGAGCATCATGAATTCACCTGCGCTCTGGTCGCTCAGGGTCTTGGACACCTCGCGGGTATCCATCTCCAGGCCCAGCCAGCCCGATTCGGGGTCGCGTTCGTCCAGGCGAATGAAGATGTACAGATGCGAGCGCTGTTCGCTTTGATCGGTCAACCACAACTCGCTGAACGGCGTGGCTGCACGGCTCTTGAGTACCCGCAACTGCTCGAGCATGGCCGCAGAGAGTTCGGGCACTTGCGCCGTCGCGTCGTAGAGGCGTCGGACTTGCGCCTGCGCACCCGTGCCTACGTACAGCAGGCTGACCTGTTTGTCTTGCATGTAGCTGCGCAGTCGCTGAGTCAGCCAGATGCTCCAAAGCCTGCCGGGGCGATTGCCCAGGAGCAGGTGGATTTCTTCGCTGGAAGGCAGGTATGCCGATGGTTTGACCTGTTGCGGACTGCGAACGGCCGACAGGCTCAGGCTCTCGAGCAAGGCTTCGCGATTGGTGAAGAAAGTATGCGCTTCGGCGATTGCGCTGCTCATGTAGCCACGACGTTGAGAGACGTCATTGTTGAACGTGAACAACAAAAAGTTGTAGACGCCACTCAAGATCCCGATCGACAAAACGATGGCGAACAGCCGCAGCAAACGCCGCGCTGCGGCGGGGTTGGACAGTAGGGGATTGATGTGCAGCAGGTAACGTTTCAGTCGCATTCGCCGACTCTATGGGGCGACCTGGCGATTGGGTATAAGACGATCCTTAATCGGGTGCCCGGAATCGCTAGCAGATCGTGGTAAGCGTGCAGGGAAACGCTTCAATCTGCGACGGACTTGGCATTGTCCGTCATTGGCTATCAGACAACCCTGAAAATTCTCCCGAGCTTGCCGACACTCAAGGCAGGGGCTTTTCCTGGAGGAGTGTCAGCATGAATGGGATGTTATCTGTAGCCAGTGTGACCATGCTCTTCAGTCTGTGCACCGTGTGCCAGGCTGCCCCCGCCGTGGCTCAAGGCGAGATCAGGTTTACCGGCAGTATCGTCGAGTCGTCCTGCACGACATCCTCCCGGCCGGGCGGCTGGCGCATGGAGGGTTGCCCTTCACTGGCGCGGGGGACAGGCATTGATGTACAGCGGCTCGATCCACACGCCACGGTCAGGGCTTTGGATAACGCCTCAGCGCAGGCCAGGCTGGTTGCTGACAGTGGAGAGCAGGGGCGCTATTACGATCAGCAGTATGTGCTGGTTGATAACCTGGGTAAGCCGATTACTACTGGTAACTATCTGGTTACTCTGACTACACCGTAGTGCATATCAGGGAGGGGTGAATCATCGCGGGCAGGCCCCGCGATGATCATGTTGCCGGGCTCAAGTATCAATCAAGGAGCTTGAGCATTACTTCATAGAATGGACCAGTTTCTCTTGGCGGAAACAACGAAAGAACCCGTATTTCGTTTCCAGTAACAAACAGGTCGTTAGCGGCAGAATATAAGGGCGCACCGTCAAAAAAACCGCCTTCACCGAACGCATCATCGAAGCGGCCATTGCTGTTCAAACGCACCACACTTAAGGCTTTGTTGGCCGGAGGGGAATGCTGAGTACCTGCCAGTACAATCCGGCCCTGTGTGTCGAATCGAACATGATCGAGCTTTAGCCCGCGACCAATTTCCAGTGTCCTGCCGTTGTTGAAATCCGGGTCGATTTTGCCATCCAGACTGAAGCAATAAACACTTGTAGGTTGATCAAGGTTGTCCTGAAATCCAGCAGAGACGACGATGCGGTCATTTTTTACGTCCATGCCGAATTGGCGTTTATTGCGCGCGGAAAATTCGATTTCACCAGCGCCGCCAGCAAAATTGGTGTCTGGCAGGCCGTTGTCGAAGTAACGACGAAGGACAGCGGTGTTACGATCCTCTCTGAGCGCCAGAAGCAGGAAACTGCCATCACTCAGGAACTCGGCACGCTCGAGAGCGATTGGGTTGCCGCCGTTGTCTTTCAGTTCCCGTTCAAGGTCCAAATCGCCTGTTTCTGGATTGAACAGCGCTATCCAGGTGGTAGTTTCAGTGTCATTTATTATTCTTGGGTAGATCACTCTTATGAAATTATTCGAAAGCGCAATGGGGCGTCTTTCCTTGTAGAACAACGCCAGGGTTTCAGTATCTCGTTTTCTGACGGTCTTCTTCGCGGGTTTTGCAAGAACTTCCCACGGATCCCCGGGGGATGGAAAAGACAATCCGCCTGTGCCAAATCTGCTGACGGGCCTGAAATGTTCATCGAAGCGTCCTACCGCAACATAATAAAGGAAGTCGCCTGTTGCATAGTCGAAATAGACGGGGTTCGACACCGTCAGGTAGTTGGTTTTGTTATCGATCTCAACTGGAAACAGGGTTTTGAAACCGAAGAGATTGTCGGGCACCTTGGGTGCGTCCACTGGCTCTAGCCCTACATGTCCCGTGAACTCATCCCACTCCCCATTTGCCAATAGCCGTGTGAAAAGAGGGTTTTCAATATCTGAATCATCTGAGTTGTGCCCGAAGAAAACAGTGCTGCCATCCATGCCTGCGGCCTGCGCCAATTGCTGGAGGGTTTGAATATCTGGGTTTCGTGGCGGCTCTGGCGGAATCGATGTCTGGCCGTTATTGCCGTAGTCCGGATCCAGCTGTCCAGCACGTTTATGCTCAGTCATGGTGATCACCTCATGGGTTGGGTGATCTGCAAGCTATACCCTGTCCGGACTGCGCACTACTGGCAAAAATGTCAGGTAACTGCCCCTTTCGGGAAGGCAGCGGCGAGATCTGCTAAGATGTCGACCTTCAACGCAAGGACCAGCACATTGGCTCAAGTATGCTGGTCACACCGAGCCCTGACGCTCGACATCAATCATCACGAAACCGGTGATGCCGAAGCGCTTCGCTGAAACCATGGGCACCCCCCATCGTTCCAGGCCTTTCACATTGCAGAAGGCACGGGTCGTCCTCTGACGCCGCTTGCTTTACAGACTGAGCAGGGCCCTCAACCGGCCCTGCGCTTTATTTGGGAACGTACAATGACAGCCGTGATCAACGCCATTAATACCTTCTTCTGGGGGTATGTCCTGATCTATGGCCTGCTGGCCGCAGGTATCTATTTCACTGTCCGCTTGGGCTTTATCCAGTTTCGCCATTTGCCGGAGTTCTTCCGCTCGGTGCTGCGTGCGCCTGCGAAGGATCCCAGTGGCATCACGCCGTTTCAGGCGTTGTGTACCAGCCTGGCCTCGCGGGTCGGTACCGGCAACCTGGCCGGTGTGGCCGTGGCCATTACCCTAGGTGGGCCGGGTGCGGTGTTCTGGATGTGGGTGGTGGCCTCGCTGGGCATGGCCACGGCCTATGCGGAAAGCACTCTGGCGCAGCTGTACAAAGTGCGCAACAGCAACGGTGAGTACCGCGGCGGCCCGGCGTTTTACATCGCCAAAGGCTTGAATGCGCCCTGGGCAGCAGCGATTTTTTCGGTGTGCCTGATTATCGCCTTCGGCCTGGTGTTTGGTGCCGTGCAGGCCAACTCTATTGCCGATGCAACGCTGGGCGCCTTTGGTGTGCCCAAGCTGACCACCGGTGTGGTGGTCGCAGCGCTGGCCGGGTTGGTGATATTTGGCGGCATCAAGAAAATCGCCCGCATTGCCGAATGGATCGTGCCGTTCATGGCTGGCGCCTACCTGTTGGTGGCGGTCTATGTGATCGTGACCAATCTGGATGCAGTACCGGGTGTGCTGATGCTGATCATCAAGAGCGCCTTCGGCCTGGAGTCGGCGGTTGGCGGTGTGGCCGGGGCCTTGCTCAACGGCGTCAAGCGTGGCTTGTTCTCCAACGAAGCGGGTATGGGCTCGGCGCCGAACATTGCTGCGGTAGCAACACCCAACCCTCATCATCCGTCCTCGCAAGGCTTTGTCCAGGCCCTGGGGGTGTTCATCGATACCCTGCTGATCTGTACCGCCACCGCGATCATGATCCTGCTGTCCGGTGTGGTGCCTGGCCCGGAAATGACCGGCACACCGCTGACCCAGGCGGCGATGAACGTCCACATCGGTTCGGCCGGGCAGTACTTCATTGCCGTGGCGATTTTCTTCTTTGCCTTCACCTCGATCATCGGCAACTACACCTATGCCGAAAACGCCATGGTGTATCTGAAGCTGAATACGCGACTGGGCCTTACCGTGCTGCGCACTGCCGCGTTGTTGATGGTGGTCTGGGGCGCTTATGAAAGTGTTGCCACCGTATTCGATGCAGCCGATGCGGCGATGGGCCTGATGGCGACCATCAACCTGATTGCCATTTGCTTGCTGTCGGGTGTGGTGGTCAAGCTGACCCGCGACTACTTTGCCCAGAGAGCCGTGGGTACGCCGGAGTTCAATGCCAAGGATTATCCGGAGCTGGCAGGCAAGATCGATGCGGAAATCTGGGGGGCTGCCGATGGCACCGAGCAACCCCTGCAGGCGCTGAAACAGCGCTGACAGGCAAAACCGAAGCCCCGCCATTGGCGGGGTTTTTTATTGGTTCTTCACGGAGTCCTGGGGCATGATCCTGGGGTTTGTGGGTTGTTGAGGGTGTGAGCTTATCCATTTGGCGTGGCGTTGCTGCCGACCCCTTCCGCCCTTACGGCGGCCTACTTTTTTCTTGGAAAAAGTAGGCAAAACCGCTCGCTCCTGCATACGGCCCTA
>JAVXRI010000068.1:0-31708 GCA_036643775.1 Pseudomonas sp.
GTGCCGATCCTGACCACCCTGCACACCATCCAGACCTGGTGGGGCGCGTTCTTCCTGATCATGGCGGCGCTGATCATCGTCAGCGGCTACACCTCGATCAACGCCGTGGTCAAAGCCGAACTGTTCCCGACCGAAATCCGCGCCCTGGGTGTCGGCCTGCCGTACGCCCTGACCGTGTCGATCTTCGGCGGTACCGCTGAATACGTCGCGCTGTGGTTCAAGAGCATCGGCATGGAAACCGGCTACTACTGGTACGTGACCGCCTGTATTGCCTGCTCGTTGCTGGTGTATGTGTTCATGAAGGACACCCGCACGCATTCGCGGATTACCACTGACTGACGGTAAATTCTCAGGCTGTAAAAAAAGGGGCATCCGCCAGCGGAGTGCCCCTTTTTTGTTTCTTAACGCGCGATTAATCCCAGGCCTGCACACTTCAATCATCGCCAGACCGAGTCGCCTGCATCGCTGGCAAGGCCAGCTCCCACAATTTTGCGGTTCAACTCAGTCACCACCCTGTGGGAGCCGGCCTTGCCGGCGATGAGGCCCTCACTGTCGCCATATAAATCGAATTATTCGATTCATATGCGCTATTTTTTGCGCTTTTTAATCAATTTAATCGGCGTAGGATTAAACCCATAGAAACAAACAACCTCTCACCACCCCGGAGCAACGACCATGAAAAGCAAACTGATCCTGACCCTGGCCTTCTCGGTACTGGCTGCCAACGCTTTCGCCGAAGACGGTTTCGACCGCACCAACGGCCACAACTTTGGCGCCGTGCAAACCCAGTCGGCCACTTATGCAGAAGATGGTTTTGATCGCACCGGCGCAGCCAAATTTGCTGAAGACGGCTTCGATCGCACTGGCGGCGCCAAATTCGCCGAAGATGGTTTCGATCGCACCGGTGGCGCCAAATTCGCCGAAGACGGTTTCGATCGCACCCAGGCCCACCGCATCAGCTAATCCCTGATGCGCTGCAGTCAGCCCGGCTTCGGCCGGGCTTAATCGTTTTCAGCACGGCAAAGCCTTGGCACACTAGGCGCCTACTCACAGGGAAGGCCGCAAGGCCAGCGCAGATGTATTACTACGAACCCGCAAAAGGCCACGGCCTGCCTCACGACCCGTTCAACGCCATCGTCGGTCCACGCCCCATAGGCTGGATCTCCTCCCAGGATGACGAAGGCCGCCTGAACCTTGCGCCTTACAGTTTCTTCAACGCCTTCAACTACATTCCGCCGATCATCGGTTTCTCCAGCGTCGGGCGCAAAGACAGCCTGAACAACATCGAGAAAACCGGCGAGTTCGCCTGGAACCTGGCGACCCGCCCCCTGGCCGAGGCAATGAACCAGAGCTGCGCAGCGGTGCCGGCCGAGGTCGATGAGTTCACCCTGAGCGGGCTGACGCCGGTGGCCTCGAAGGTCATCGCCGTGCCGCGGGTGCAGGAAAGCCCGGTGTCCTTCGAATGCAAAGTGACCCAGATCATCCAGCTACAGCGTGCGGACCAGGTGCTGGTGCCGAGCTGGCTGATTCTCGGGGAAGTGGTGGCGGTGCATATCGCCGAGCAGCTGCTCAAGGATGGCATCTACGACACGGCTGCCGCGCAACCGATCCTGCGCGGCGGTGGTCCTGCGGATTATTTCGAGCTGGGCAATCTGTTCAAGATGGCCCGACCGCAGGTCAACGTCTGAATTACCAGACCAGCTCGGCGTCGTCGTTGACGCCCTGCAGGCGTTCAAGTTCGGCACAAGCCGCTTCGTCAGCGGCCATGGCGGTCTTGAACGTCTGCCCGTCCAGCACTTTGTGAAAACGCGGTGCACCACTGGCACCCAGGCCTTTGACGGCGATCGCCGCGCAATACCCCTCTTCGCCGCGAACAGCGGCCGATACGGCTTCGAACTGCGAAAACTCTTTACGTGCCATGTGCCTCAGATCCACATCGATTGCCTGAAAGCGCCATTCTAACCCGCAGACGGCTCGCCAAAGGTATGCAGATCGAGGCTGGCGACCACCTGAGCCTGAACCAGCTCGCCGAACAGGTCCAGGGTAGGCGAGGCAAAGTAGCCGCACATTGCCTGCTGATCGCTCCAGAAACCACTGAGCAACCACAGATCGGTATCGGCCTGGGACTGTTGCAGATTGAAGTGCAGGCAGCCCGGCGCCTGGCGCGAAGGTTCGAGCAGTTGGCGCAAGCGCTCGCCCAGTTCCACTGAACGACCGCTGCTGGCCCGGATGAAAGCAAGGTGGGTGACCGATTGCGACGAGGTCATGAGCATCTCTCCTAGAGCAGCCAGTTGTTATTGCCAGGTTGCACAGGTTAGGCGACGCTTCGCGCGTGGCGTTAGGTCATTCCTGTCACGCGCTTGCCTGATCCTGCGCGCGGCAGGATCAGGCAAGCAGACGACAGCATCCGGCTAGCGTCGCTGCTTGCACATACCTATGCTGCACAGGTCCTCATTCGGAAGTGCTGCAATGACTACCCTCGACCCCGCCCTGGAACAACAGCGCCAGGAGCTGGCAGATCTGGTGCGTCGTCACGCGCCGCGCGCCATCAGCGTGGAATCGGCCATCGAAGACCTGTACCTGGTGCAATACGAGGAAAGCGTGCGCTCCATGCCGGCACTGGCGCAGCCGGCCTTGTGCATCCTCGCCCACGGCAGCAAGGAGATCTGCCTGGGCGATGAACGCTACGTCTATGACCCGCTGCACTACATGGTGCTCTCGGTGGCATTGCCGATCAGTGGTGTGCTGCTGGAGGCCAGCCCGGAGAACCCGAGCCTTGGGGTACGGATGAACATCGACCCGGCGCAGATCAACAACCTGATTGCCGAGGCCGGCCCCATGGGCGTGCCGGCACTGCCGTCGGGACGCGGGCTGTATGTCGAGCGTACTGATCCGTTACTGCTCGACGCCTTGTTGCGCCTGATCCGCCTGCTGGATACGCCCAAGGACATCGCCGTCCTGGCGCCGTTGATCCGGCGTGAAATTCTGTACCGTTTGCTGCGCGGGCCACAGGGTTATCGTCTGTATGAAATAGCCATGTCCAGCAGCCAGACCCATCGGGTTTGCCAGGCCATCGAGTGGCTTAACCAGCACTTCCACCGTCCGCTACGCATTGATGATCTGGCTCGGGAAGTGAACCTCAGCAGCTCGACCTTGCACCATCGGTTTAAAGCAGTGACGTCCATGAGTCCGCTGCAGTATCAAAAGCAGCTGCGTCTGCAGGAAGCGCGGCGGCTGATGCTCAATGATGGGCTGGAAGCGGCGGTGGCCGGGTATCGGGTGGGGTATGAAAGTCCGTCGCAGTTCAGCCGGGAGTACAGCCGTTTGTATGGCGCGCCGCCGGTGCGGGATCTGGCGCGCTTGCGGAGTGCGCTTTAGATCGTGCCACTCTCCCGTAGGAGCGGATTCATCCGCGATGGACTGCGTAGCAGTCCCAATTTGGGCCGCTACGCGCCCCATCGCGGATAAATCCGCTCCTACAAATCCAAGCGGCGATGCGACAGCCTACACCGCCCGGACTACATGCTTGATCTCTTGAAAGGCACTCAGCCCCCAAGGCCCAAGCTCCCGTCCGATACTGCTCTGTTTGTAGCCGCCCCAGGCCGTCTGCGGGAAGATCACTTGTGGTGCATTGATCCACACCAGACCGGCCTCAAGGGCATTGGCCACGCGCTCGGCGGCGTTCAGGTCGCGACTGACGACACTGGCCACCAGACCGAATTCGCTGTCGTTGGCCAAAGCCACCGCTTCAGCTTCGCTGGCCACCGGCCGGACGCACAGCACCGGGCCAAAGATTTCCTCGCGCCACAGCGCGCTGTCCAACGGCACCTCGGTGAATACCGTAGGGCTGATGAAGTATCCACAGGGCAGCGCCTCTGGCCGTGATCCACCGCACAGCAGCTGAGCACCGGCTTGCAGACCGACAGCAATGTGCTTGTGTACACGCTGGTATTGCGCCTGGTTGACCAGTGCACCCATTTCATTGCCGTCAGTAAACGGCTCGCCCACCCGGATCGCCTCGGCCCGTGTCTTCAGCCGTGCGATAAAGTCCGGATACAAGGCTTCGGCGACCAGTACCCGGCTGGTGGCCGAGCACATCTGCCCGGCATTGAAGAAACCGCCCATACAGGCCAGTTCCACCGCCAGCTCCAGGTCTGCCGCCTCCAGCACCAGCAAAGCGGATTTACCACCCAGTTCCAGGCTCACGCCTTTGACCGTCTCCGCCGCACGCTGCATGACCTGCACACCCACGGCATTGCTGCCGGTAAAGGAAACCTTGGCGATCCGTGGGTCAGCCGCCAGGGCTGCGCCCACCGCTATACCGGTACCGCAGACCAGGTTGAACACGCCATCCGGCAATCCGGCCTCAACGATCACACTGGCCAGTTCCAGCTCCGCCAGCGGCGTCACTTCCGAGGGTTTGAGCACCACACAACAGCCGGCGGCCAATGCCGGGGCCAGTTTCCAGGCCGTGGTGACCATGGGGAAGTTCCACGGCACGATCAGCCCGACCACGCCACAAGGCTCACGTCGCAGCCGCGCGACAAAATCTTCAGTGGGCAGCGCCACCGGGCAGTCCTGCCCGGCATCAAGCTGATCCGCACGCTCGGCGTAATAGCGGAAGGTGGCGATCACATCGTCCACGTCCATCTGCGCTTCGGCGAGCGGCTTGCCGTTGTTGCTGGCCTGCAAGAACACCAGGCGCTCGCGGCGCGCTTCGACACCTTCGGCAATGGCCCGCAGCACGGTGGCGCGTTGTGCACCGCTAGTGCTTGACCAGTTGGCGAACGCGGCTTTCGCCGCCAGAGTGGCGCGCTCTACGGCAGCGCCATCACCACCGGCGACTTCGGCCAGCGGCTGTTCATTGCTCGGGTTGATCACCGTGAGCAGCTGCGGGCCGTGCTGCCAGACGCCATCGATGTAGACACCCGGAAGGTTCATCATGCTGGCACCGCCTGCATCCAGCAGTTCTGGTCGATTTCGATCAGGCTCGGGCGCTTGCGGTCGCAGGCCTGGCGCAGCGCTTCACGCAATTGTTCGACATCGCCGACGGCCTGGGCCGCACAGCCCAGGGCTTTGGCCACGCCGATGAAATCCGGGGTATGAATGTCGACGCCCACCGGCTCGATGGCGCGGTTGACCATGTACTTCTTGATTTCCTCGTAACCCTGGTTGTTCCACAGCAAGACGATCAGGGGCACCTGCGCCTCGGTGGCGCTGGCCAGCTCCGGCAGGGTGAACTGCAGTCCGCCGTCGCCGATCAGGCAGATCACCGGTGCACGGTCTTCGATGGCTTCGGCACTGCCCAACCAGGCACCCATGGCCGCCGGCAAGGCATAACCGAGGGTGCCGTAGCCGGTGGACGCGTTGAACCAGCGTCGTGGCTGATCCATGTCCAGGGTCAGGTTGCCGGTGTACACCGGCTGCGTCGAGTCGCCCACCAGCACCGCGTTCGGCAAGGTGTCGAGCAAGGTCTTGAGCATGCGCGTCTGGCTGTGCATCGGCAGATCCCAGTCGGCCAGCAGGCGTTCACGCAAGCGCGCGGCACGGCAGGCGCCCCACTCACTGGCGCGTACCGGCGCAGGTTGCTCGGCCAATGCCACAAGCAGCGCCTGAGTGGCCACGGTGGCGTCGGCCACCAGGGCGATCTCCGGTGGATAGTTGCGCACGGTCTGGTCCGGGTCGATGTCGATGCGCAGCAGGCGGCCAGGTATCTCGAAGCCGCCTTTGAAGGTTACGTCGTAGTCGGTTTCGGCAAGCTCGGTACCAATCGCCAGTACCACGTCGGCCTCGGCTACCAGTTCACGGGTTGCCACCAGCGACTGGGTCGAGCCGATCTGCAGCGGATGGCTGGCCGGCAGCACGCCCTTGGCGTTGATGGTCAGTGCCACCGGTGCCTGCAGGTATTCAGCCAGACGGGTCAGAACCACGTTGGCATCAATGGCGCCACCGCCAGCGAGAATCAGCGGACGTCGGGCGCTGGCCAGCAACGCGGCCATTTGCGCCACCGGTGCCGGCGCGGCACCAGCGCGGGCGATGCGCACAGGGGCGCTGGCGAGCAGGTGATCGGCGTCTTCAACCAGCACATCCAGCGGAATCTCGATATGCACAGGGCGTGGACGCGCGCCGTCGAACACGGCGAATGCACGGGCCAGCACCATCGGCAGGTCGTCAGCGCTCATCAGGGTGTGAGAGAAGGCCGCAACACCCGCCACCAGGCTACCCTGGGCCGGCAACTCGTGCAGTTTGCCGCGCCCGCCACCGAGCTGATTGCGTGACTGGACACTGGAGATCACCAGCATCGGGATCGAATCGGCGTAGGCCTGGCCCATGGCCGTGGTGATGTTGGTCATCCCCGGGCCGGTAATAATGAAGCAGACGCCCGGCTTGCCACGGGTACGCGAATAGCCGTCAGCCATGAAGCCTGCGCCTTGCTCGTGACGTGGCGTGATGTGCCGGATAGAGGAACGCGCCAACCCGCGGTAAAGCTCGACGGTATGCACGCCGGGAATTCCGAAGACATGGTCAACGCCATAGCCTTCAAGGAGTTTGACCAGTACTTCACCGCAAGTTGCCATGTTCGTCTGCCTGTTATTGTGCTGAAAACAGGCTTCATTGGACCGCTGCCTCGCTACCGGCACAATGCAAAAAAGCTCATACTAGCCATGTCCTCAGATCATGGCTGATGCCCGATGAAACGCTTGCCGCCATTGCCCGCCCTGCACACTTTCCTGGTCACCGCCCAATGCTGCAACTTCACCCGCGCGGCGCAATTGCTGCATATCACCCAAGGCGCAGTGAGCCGGCAGATCGCCGGCCTTGAGGAGCATCTGGGTTATGCATTGTTCCTGCGCCAGGCCCGCGGCCTGAGCCTGACCCGCGAAGGCCAGGACTGGTTGCCACGGGTGCAGCAGGTGTTCGCCTTGATCGAAGAAGGTGTGCAGCACGTCGGCGCACGCAGCGCCACCTTGCAGCTCAAGGCGCCCACGTGCGTGATGCGCTGGCTGCTGCCGCGGCTGATGGAGTGGCAGGCCTTGCGCCCGGATGTGCCGGTGGAGCTGACCACCACGGTGCAGCACGGCGTGGACTTTCGACGGGAAGTGTTCGATGCGGCGGTGGTGTATGGCGCAGCTCCCAATCATGGCCTGCACAGGCTCAAGCTGTTCGATGAACAGCTGACGCCCGTGTGTGCGCCACAATTACTGGCAGGCCCCGTGCCCTTGCAACAGCTGGCGGACCTGGAGCAGCACATGCTGCTGCACCCGACCCGTGACCAGCACGACTGGAATACCTGGCTCGGCGCGGCCGGTGCCCACCTGCCCCGGCAAGGCAAAGCCCAGCATTTCGAGACCCTCGACATGGCCATGTCCATGGCCTCTCAAGGTACCGGGGTGGCCATCGGCGACTGGTCGCTGATCGGTGATGACCTCAGTTGCGGGCGGCTGGTAGCGCCCTTCCCGCTCAAGGTCAGCACCGGCCAGGCCTATTATCTGGTGCGGCCGCAGGGGTCGAACTCAGCCCCGTTGCTGGAACTGCTCGACTGGTTGTGCGAGCAGGCCCAGACGCGGGCGGCTCAGTAACCGACGGTGAAGCGCTGACGCGAGTGAGCGGGCTTTTCCACTTCATCAAGCATGGCAATGGCGTAGTCGGCAAAGCTGATCCAGCTTTTGCCATCGGCGCCGATCAGCAAGTGATCCTTGCCAGTGTGGTAACCGCCAGTACGTGCGCCTTCGACGAACTCTGCCGACGGTGACAGGAAGGTCCAGTCCAGTTCCTTCTCCTGGCGCAGGGTATCGAGGTAATGTCCACCGGCAGTGGCCTCAGCCTTGTACGCTTCAGGAAAGTCCGGGCTATCGATGACCTTGTGCCCCGATGGCAACAACAGGCTACCCGCTCCGCCGACGACCAGCAGACGCTTGACCCCGGCCTTCTTCACCGGCTCGATAATGGCCTGCGGCTTGATGCTGGAAAAATGCGCAGCGCTGAGCACTACGTCGTGCCCAGCCAATGCCTGTTCCAGCGCGGCGGCATCACTGACATCCAGCGCCACGGTGTTCACCCCGTCGCGGCCCTGCAGGCTGGCCGGATTGCGGGCGATAGCGGTGACACTGTGGCCACGACGCAGGGCTTCTTCCAGCAACTGGCTACCGGCACGGCCGGTTGCCCCGATGATTGCGATCTTGCTCATGGAAAACCTCCAGTCAGGATTGAACGACACTTACCACTTCATTTCGCCCTTGGCGACCTTGGCGCCGAGTTCCAGCGAGCTCTCTTCGCCCAGGTCCGGGTAGCGTTTTTTCATCGCCGCAATCAGCTCGGCGGCATTGCCGGCCTTGGCGGTTTCCTCGTCGAAGGCACGGATGTAGTCTGCGGTGAAGCGCACGGCTTCAAGTGACTCGCCGGGCTGGCCCAGGTAATGACCAGGCACCACGACCTGCGGCTTGAGCAGTTCGATGCGCTTGAGGGTCGTAAGCCAGTCCTTGTGCGATTGCACAGTCTGGGTGTCGGCCATCCAGACATGCAGGTTGTGCGCGACCACCACGCCACCAACCACCGCCTTGATCGATGGAATCCAGACAAAGCTGCGGTCCGCTTGCGGGCCATCAAGACCGAGCACTTCCAGTTGCTGGTCTTCCAGCTTCAATTGATTACCTTCAAGCACCTGCGGGACCACCAGTTTTGCTGGTTTGTCCGCGCCCATCTGCGGTCCCCAATAGGCCAGCTTGGCGTCCATGGTCTGCTTGATATGGGCGACCGTTGCCGCCGAGGCGACGACCTTGGCCTGTGGATAGGCATCGGTCAGGGTCTGCAGGCCGAAGTAATAATCCGGATCGCCATGACTGATATAGATAGTGGTCAGGTGTTTGCCGCTGGCGCGCAGTTTTGCCAGAACCTGCTCGGCCTGGCCTTTACCGAACTGGGCATCGACCAGGATCGCGTCGTGCTTGCCGCTGACGATGACCGAGCTGACCGGAAACAGCGCTGTCGTGCCCGGGTTGTAGACATCCAGTTGCAACGGCTGCTCGGCGGCATGTACCTGAGCCAATACACCGAGGGTGGCAAAGGCCAGCAACAACCCGCGCAAGGAGAATGAACGACGCATCAAGGCAATTCCTGTGAGAGAGGCAATGAGCAACAGCTTAGTTGCACGAACCAATACAAAAAATGCGATGCTTAGGATTAGTTTGTTTCTAAAAACGGGCAAATCATGGATCGTCTGACAGCAATGCGTGTCTTCGTCAGTGTGGTCGATCTGGGCAGCCAGTCGGCTGCCGCCGATCACCTGGACCTTTCGCGGCCGGTGGTGTCACGTTACCTGGCCGAGCTGGAGGACTGGGTCGGTGCACGCCTGATGCAGCGCACCACGCGACGCCTGAGCCTGACCGCCGCGGGGCAGGAAACCCTGCCGCGCTGCCGGCAGATGCTGGAGCTGGCCGGTGACCTGCAAGCGGCCGTGAGTACACCGGACGAAGCGCCTCGGGGTGAGCTGCGGATCAGCGTCAGTACCTCGTTCGGCCAGGCACAGTTGATGGATGCCATGACCGAGTACGTCAAACGCTTCCCCGGGGTGAAGATCGACCTGCAAATGCTCGATCGCACGGTGAACCTGGTGGATGAGCGCATCGACCTGGCCATCCGCACCAGCAACGACCTGGACCCCAACCTGATCGCCCGTCGCCTGACCGTGTGCCGCTCGGTGATCTGCGCTTCCCCGGCCTATTTGCGCGAACACCCGACACCGTTGCAGGTCGAGGACCTGGCCCGACACAACTGCCTGACGCACTCCTATTTCGGCCGCAGCCTCTGGCACTTCGAGGTAGAGGGCGAAACGGTCTCGGTGCCGGTACAGGGCAACATCAGCGCCAACGAAGCGATGACCCTGCAACGGGCAGCCCTGGCCGGTGCCGGGATCGCCATGCTGCCCACCTACCAGGTTGCCCCCGCCCTGCACAGTGGCGAGCTGGTGCGCCTGTTGCCCCAGGCCAAGCCCCGCGAACTTAACCTCAACGCTGTCTACACCTCGCGCAAGCACATGCCGGCGACCTTGCGCAGCATGCTCGACTTCCTCGCCGAGCGCTTCACCGCTGAGCCGGAATGGGACCGCGAGCTGCTCTAGTACAGGCAGGCAGGGCAAAGCTGACCTATTCTTTCAATAGCACCTGTGTGCGGAAAGAAAGAGGTGAGTACCATGGGCCTCAAATCCAGAAAATGCGCCGTAGTCTGTGCCCTCGCCGCTGTAGTCGGGCTTTATGCCGCAGCCGCCTACCGGGTCGAACAGATCCGCAATCAACCGTATTCGGCAGCCAGTTGCAGCCTGGCCCATTGCGTCCCGCACACCGCCACCCTGAGCGCCCTTAAGTAAGCTTGAGCCAGGCCCGCAATCCCACTGGAGCGTGGATTGGAGCAGACGCTTAGCAAGCTATCGAGTACACTGACCAGCACCTGCTTTCGCAGCACCCGCCTGCGAAAATAACCCTGCCCTACGAGCTGGCCCGTGACGCAACTCAACACTCCGCAACCGGTCCTGCGCAGCGTGCTGGTTGCGCTGATGCTGGCGATTTTCCTCGGTGCTCTGGACCAGACCATCGTCGCCGTGTCGATGCCGGCGATTTCCGCCCAGTTCAACGATGTTGGCCTGCTCGCCTGGGTGATCTCCGGCTACATGGTGGCGATGACCGTGGCCGTCCCGATCTACGGCAAACTGGGTG
Organism: Pseudomonas sp.; assembly: GCA_036643775.1. GTDB lineage: Bacteria > Pseudomonadota > Gammaproteobacteria > Pseudomonadales > Pseudomonadaceae > Aquipseudomonas. Next base: position 10,710 of record JAVXRI010000068.1, read on the forward strand.
ATCTGTACGGCAGGCGGCGGATGATCCTCACCGGCACCGCGCTGTTCACCGTGGCGTCGCTGTTCTGCGCCCTCGCCCAGAACATGGAGCAACTGGTGCTGGCGCGCGTGCTGCAAGGTATCGGTGCGGGCGGCATGGTTTCGGTCAGCCAGGCGATTATCGGTGACTTCGTGCCGCCGCGTGAACGCGGTCGCTACCAGGGCTACTTCAGCAGCATGTACGCCCTGGCCAGCGTGACCGGCCCGGTGCTCGGCGGTTATCTCACAGAGTACCTGTCCTGGCGCTGGGTGTTCTGGTTGAACCTGCCGTTGGGACTCACGGCCTGGTGGGTAACCCGACGTGCACTGCAGAGCCTGGTGGTACCGAATCGTAAGGTGCAGGTCGATTACATTGGTGCCGCCCTGCTGATTTTCGGCCTGAGCAGCCTGTTGCTGGGCATTACCCTGATCGGCCAGGGCCACGCCTGGTACTCCTCCGAGGTGACCGCCCTGCTGGTCTGCGCCCTGTGTGGACTGTTGGTTTTCGTCGTCCACGAACGCCGCACGCCGGAGCCCTTGCTGCCCCTGAAACTGTTTGCCAACCGGGTCGCCACCCTGTGCTGGTGCACCCTGTTCTTCACCAGCTTCCAGGCCATTTCCCTGACCATGCTGATGCCGCTGCGCTACCAGAGCATCACCGGTGCAGGCGCCGACAGCGCGGCCCTGCACTTGCTGCCGCTGGCCATCGGCTTGCCGATCGGTGCCTATTGCGGGGGGCGCCTGACCAGTTTCACCGGTCGCTACAAACCGCAAATTCTCGGCGGCGCGCTGCTGATGCCGTTCGCCATTGTCGGCATGGCCTTCACCGCGCCCGAGGCCGCCTGGCTCAGTGGTGTGTTCATGCTATTGACCGGAATTGCCTCGGGCCTGCAGTTCCCCACTTCGCTGGTTGCAGCCCAGAGCGCGGTGGAACCACGGGATATCGGCGTAGCAACCAGTACCAGCAACCTGTTCCGCTCGCTGGGTGGGGCAATGGGCGTCGCGTGCATGTCGGCGCTGCTGCTGGCAATGTTGCAGGAAGGTGGCCTGAGTCTGGTCGGCGACGCCCTGCTCGGCAGCCTTCAGGCCGGTGAACCGAGCGCCTCGATGCAAGCAGAATTGCTGACGACCTTCCGCCATTTGTTGCTGGGCAGTGCTATGGTGTCCCTGTTCGGACTGACGGCCGCGCTAGCCTTACCGGATAGTCAATTACGCGGCCGCACGTAGGACCTTTACTACGACTGCGGAAACAATTCATCACAAACCTTCACAAAGTCTCATTTGCGCAAGGTCGGGCTCAAGCGCAGCATATCCAGCCCGGTATCGATCCACAGTTCGGCTTGAGCCAACAGATCGAAGCTTTCCGGTAGCAGCAGCCAGCGACGGATCAGGCCGTCTATATAGGCATAGATCGCCAGCGCCGCACGCTCGGGATCTATATCGGCGGGCAGTTGCCCGCGCTTGACTGCATTGCCCAGCGACAGCGCAATGTGGGCATGACACTCAAACGTCGAGGTTTGCCGCTGTTGGCGGATCTCGCACATGTCATCGGTGAATTCACACTTGTGATGCAGAATTTCGTTGATTCGCCGGGTTTTCGGGTCAAGCACCATCTGGTGCATCAACTGGACCAGCAGCTTGCGCATGCAGCCGAGAGGGTCAACTTCATCCTCGCTTTCACTGGCCCGGGCCAAGGCATCCAGAGGCTCATGCAAGCTTTCCAGCATGGCCTCGACCAATTCGGCCTTGTCGTTGAAGTGCCAGTAGATAGCGCCGCGGGTAACCCCCGCCAGCTTGGCGATATCGGCCAGGGTGGTACGCGCTACCCCGCGCTTGTAGAAGGCCTTTTCCGCGGCTTCGAGAATCTGCGCGCGGGTTTCCTGGGCTTCCTCTTTGGTTCGACGGACCATGGCAGTACGACCTCATCAAAACCCAGGCACACGCTCGGGCACCTGGGGGCTGGGCCGGATCAACCTCTGACAGGCTGTTACCGGAGTATGGATTTCAAGGCTTGCGGCGGCCAAAGGCTTCGTCAGCAAGGTATTTACAAACAACCATGAATGTAAGTATATTCCTTAGCAAGCTATTTATCCACTCGACAAATTTTTCTATTGCACCCTTTCCATTATTCTTGAGCGTCTTCAGCTCTTGCGACCCGAGGATCTTCATGCAATTCAAGCCAGCTGTTACCGCTCTGGTATCCGCCGTCGCCCTGGCAACACTGCTCAGCGGCTGTAAAAAGGAAGAGGCTGCGCCTGCTGCGCAAGCTCCTCAGGTCGGCGTCGTCACCCTGCAAACCCAGGCCTATACCCTGACCTCCGACTTGCCGGGGCGCACCACTGCCTACCGCATCGCCGAGGTCCGCCCACAGGTCAATGGCATCATTCTCAAGCGCCTGTTCAAAGAAGGTACCGAGGTCAAGGAAGGTCAGCAGCTGTACCAGATCGATCCTTCGGTGTACGAAGCGACCCTGGCCAGCGCCCAGGCCAACCTGCAATCGACTCGTTCGCTGTCGGAGCGCTACAAGCAGCTCGTCGCCGAACAAGCGGTCAGCCGTCAGGAATACGACGACGCGCAAGCCAAACGTTTGCAAGCTGAAGCGTCGCTGCGCAGCGCCCAGATCGACCTGCGTTACACCAAGGTCCTGGCCCCGCTGAGCGGTCGTATCGGTCGGTCGTCCGTGACCGAAGGTGCGCTGGTCAACAATGGCCAGGCTGACGCCATGGCGGTGATCCAGCAGCTGGACCCGATCTACGTCGACGTCACCCAGTCCTCGGCCGAGCTGCTCAAGCTGCGCCGCGAACTGGAAAGCGGCCAACTGCAAAAGGTCGGCGACAACTCGGCCAAGGTCACCCTGACCCTGGAAGACGGCAGCACCTATCGCCAGGAAGGTCGTCTGGAGTTCTCCGAAGTCTCGGTTGACCCGACCACCGGCTCGGTAACCCTGCGCGCCGTGTTCCCGAACCCCGAGCACAACCTGCTGCCAGGTATGTTCGTCCACGCGCGCCTGAAGGCCGGTGTCAACGCCGAGGCCATCCTCGCGCCGCAACAGGGTGTGACCCGCGACCTCAAAGGCCAGCCGACCGCCCTGGTGGTCGACAAGAACAACAAGGTCGAGCTGCGTCAGCTGGAAGCCAGCCGTACCGTCGGTAGCGACTGGCTGATCGTCAAAGGCCTGAGCGCCGGCGACCGCCTGATCACCGAAGGCCTGCAGTTCGTGCGTCCGGGCATCGAGGTCAAAGCTGTCGAAGCCACCAACGTCAAGCCTGCTCAGCCAACCCAGGCCAATGCAACGACTGCAGGGGCCAAAGGGGAGTAAACCATGTCGAGATTCTTTATCGATCGCCCGATCTTTGCCTGGGTGATCGCCTTGGTGATCATGCTGGTCGGCGCTTTGTCGATCCTCAAGTTGCCAATCAACCAGTACCCGAGCATCGCCCCGCCGGCCATCGCCATTGCTGTGACCTACCCGGGCGCCTCGGCGCAGACCGTGCAGGACACCGTGGTTCAGGTGATCGAGCAGCAGCTCAACGGTATCGACAACCTGCGTTATGTCTCGTCGGAAAGTAACTCCGACGGCACCATGACCATCACTGCGACCTTCGAGCAAGGGACCAACTCCGATACCGCGCAGGTCCAGGTTCAGAACAAGCTGAACCTGGCCACCCCGCTGCTGCCACAAGAAGTTCAGCAACAGGGTATCCGCGTGACCAAGGCGGTGAAGAACTTCCTCCTGGTAATCGGCCTGGTCTCCGAAGATGGCAGCATGACCAAGGACGACCTGGCCAACTACATCGTCTCCAACATGCAGGACCCGATCTCGCGTACTGCCGGTGTCGGTGACTTCCAGGTGTTCGGTGCCCAGTACGCGATGCGTATCTGGCTCGACCCGGCCAAGCTCAACAAGTACCAGCTGACCCCTGTCGACGTGCGCACCGCTGTGGCGGCGCAGAACGTTCAGGTGTCGTCCGGTCAGATCGGCGGCCTGCCGGCCCTGCCCGGCCAGCAGCTGAACGCCACCATCATCGGCAAGACCCGTCTGCAGACCGCCGAGCAGTTCGAGAAGATCCTGCTCAAGGTCAACCGCGACGGCTCGCAAGTACGCCTGGGTGATGTTGCCACGGTCGGTCTTGGCGGCGAAAACTATGCCGTCAGCGCCCAGTTCAACGGCAAGCCGGCTTCGGGTCTGGCAGTCAAACTGGCAACCGGGGCCAACGCTCTGGACACCGCCAAAGCCCTGCGCAAGACCGTCAGCGAGCTGGAACCGTTCTTCCCGCCTGGCATGAAGGTGGTCTTCCCGTATGACACCACGCCGGTGGTGACCGAATCGATCAGCGGGGTAATTCACACCCTGATCGAAGCGATCGTGCTGGTGTTCCTGGTGATGTACCTGTTCCTGCAGAACTTCCGCGCCACCATCATCACCACCATGACGGTACCGGTGGTATTGCTGGGTACCTTCGGCATCCTCGCCGCGGCAGGCTTCAGCATCAACACCCTGACCATGTTCGGCATGGTGCTGGCCATCGGCTTGCTGGTGGACGATGCCATCGTTGTGGTGGAAAACGTCGAGCGGGTGATGTCCGAAGAGGGCCTGTCACCCAAGGAAGCCACCAAGAAGTCCATGGGCCAGATCCAGGGCGCGCTGGTCGGTATCGCCATGGTGCTCTCGGCGGTACTGTTGCCAATGGCGTTCTTCGGTGGCTCCACCGGGGTGATCTACAAGCAGTTCTCGATCACCATTGTGTCGGCCATGGCGCTGTCGGTGCTGGTGGCCCTGATCTTCACCCCGGCCTTGTGCGCGACCATGCTCAAGCCGATTGCCAAGGGTGAGCATCATGTTGCCAAGCGCGGCTTCTTTGGCTGGTTCAACCGTAACTTCGACCGCAGCGTCCAGAGCTACGAGCGTGGCGTAGGCAACATCCTGCGCAATAAGGCGCCGTACATGCTGGCCTACCTGCTGATCATGGTCGGCATGATCTGGCTGTTCACCCGCATCCCGACGGCGTTCCTCCCCGAGGAAGACCAGGGCGTACTCTTTGCCCAGGTACAAACCCCGGCTGGCTCCAGTGCCGAACGCACGCAGGTGGTGATCGACGAAATGCGCAGCTACCTGCTCGACAAGGAGTCCGATACCGTTGCCTCGGTGTTTACCGTGAACGGCTTCAACTTCGCCGGTCGTGGCCAGAGCTCGGGTATGGCCTTCATCATGCTCAAGCCATGGGATGAGCGCTCCGCCGAGAACAACGTGTTCAACCTGGCCAACCGCGCTCAGCAGCACTTCTTCACCTTCCGCGATGCGATGGTGTTCGCCTTTGCCCCGCCTGCGGTACTGGAGCTGGGTAACGCCACCGGTTTCGACGTGTTCCTGCAAGACCGTGCCGGCGTCGGCCACGACAAGCTGATGGAAGCGCGTAACCAGTTCCTCGGCATGGCCGCACAGAGCAAGATCCTCTCGGCAGTACGTCCGAACGGTCTGAACGATGAACCGCAGTACCAGCTGACCGTCGATGACGAGCGCGCCAGTGCCTTGGGTGTGACCATCGCCGACATCAACAACACCCTGTCGATTGCCCTGGGTGCCAGCTACGTCAACGACTTCATCGACCGCGGTCGGGTGAAGAAGGTGTACATCCAGGGTGAGTCCGCATCGCGCATGAACCCGGAAGACCTGCAGAAGTGGTACGTGCGCAACAGTGTCGGTGAAATGGTGCCGTTCTCTTCCTTCGCCAAGGGCGAGTGGATCTACGGTGCACCGAAGCTGTCGCGTTACAACGGTGTCGAAGCGATGGAAATCCTCGGTGCACCGGCCCCTGGCTACAGTACCGGTGAAGCGATGCTCGAAGTCGAGCGTATCGCGGCACAACTGCCCAAGGGTATCGGTTACTCCTGGACCGGCCTGTCGTACGAGGAGCGCCTGTCCGGCTCCCAGGCGCCAGCGCTGTACGCCCTGTCGCTGCTGATGGTGTTCCTGTGTCTGGCGGCGCTGTATGAAAGCTGGTCGATCCCGATCGCGGTCATGCTCGTGGTACCCCTGGGGATCATCGGTGCGCTGCTGGCTACCAGCCTGCGCGGTCTGTCCAATGACGTGTACTTCCAGGTCGGCTTGTTGACCACCATCGGTCTTGCAGCGAAGAACGCGATTCTGATCGTCGAGTTCGCCAAAGAACTGCACGAGCAAGGGCGCAGTCTCGCCGACGCTGCCATTGAAGCCTGCCGGATGCGTCTGCGGCCGATCATCATGACCTCGCTGGCGTTCATTCTCGGCGTGGTACCGTTGGCTATCTCCACCGGTGCAGGTTCGGGCAGCCAGCATGCCATTGGTACCGGGGTAATCGGCGGGATGCTGACGGCCACCGTACTGGCAATCTTCTGGGTACCGCTGTTCTTCGTTAGCGTGTCGTCGCTGTTCGGTAGCAAGAAGCCCGAAGAAGACGCCACCCCTGAAACTCCACGCTATGAGGCTGGGCAATGAGTAAGTCCCTGTTGTCCCTGGCGGTCACCGCTTTCATTCTTGGCGGCTGGTCGCTGATCCCTGACTACCAGACCCCGGAATCGCCGGTGGCCGCGCAGTGGCCGCAAGGCCCTGCCTATTCGCCGACCGAGTCGGCGAATGTCGCCGCCGCCGAGCAGGGCTGGCGTCAGTTCTTCCAGGACCCGGCGCTGCAGCAGCTGATCCAGACTTCGCTGGTCAACAACCGCGACCTCAAGGTCGCCGCGTTGAACATCGATGCCTACCGCGCGCAGTACCGCATCCAACGGGCCGACCTGTTCCCTGCGGTCAGTGCCAATGGCAGCGGCAGCCGTCAACGGATGCCGGCCGACATGTCGCAGACCGGTGAATCCGGCATCACCAGCACCTATTCGGCAACCCTCGGGGTGAGCGCCTATGAACTCGACCTGTTCGGTCGTGTACGCAGCCTCACCGAGCAGCAGCTGGAAATCTACCTGTCCAGTGAAGAAGCGCGGCGCTCGACCCAGATCGCCCTGGTGGCCAGTGTGGCCAACGCCTACTTCACCTGGCAGGCCGACCAGGACCTGCTCAAGCTGACCGAAGATACCCTCAAGACCTACGAGCAAAGCTACGCCTTGACCTTGCGCAGCAATGAAGTGGGTGTGGCCTCGGCCCTGGACCTGAGCCAGGCACGAACCTCGGTAGAGGGTGCCCGGGTCAAGCTGGCCCAGTACCAGCGCCTGGTTGCCCAGGATCAGAACAGCCTGGCTGTGCTGCTCGGCACCGGCATTCCGGCCGACCTGCCGACGGCCAAGGACCTGAACAGCGACCTGCTGGCCGAGGTACCGGCGGGCCTGCCGTCCGACGTGCTGCACCGGCGCCCGGACATCCAGGAAGCCGAGCACCTGCTCAAGGCTGCCAACGCCAACATCGGTGCGGCCCGGGCTGCGTTCTTCCCGAGCATCAGCCTGACCGCCAACGCCGGCACCATCAGCCCGGACATGAGCGGGCTGTTCAACGGCGGTTCCGGCACCTGGTTGTTCCAGCCGCAGATCAACCTGCCGATCTTCAACGCCGGTGCGCTGCGTGCCAGCCTCGACTACTCGAAGATCCAGAAGGACATCAACGTCGCCAAGTACGAGAAAACCATCCAGACCGCCTTCCAGGAAGTCTCCGATGGCCTCGCGGCGCGCAAGACCTTCAACGAGCAGTTGCAGGCCCAGCGTGATCTGGTGTCTGCCAACCAGGACTACTACCGTCTGGCCGAGCGTCGCTACCGTATCGGTGTCGACAGCAACCTGACCTTCCTCGACGCCCAGCGTCAGCTGTTCAACAGCCAGCAATCGTTGATCACTGACCGCCTGTCGCAGCTGGTCAGCGAGGTCAACCTGTACAAGGCCCTCGGTGGCGGCTGGTACGAGCAGACCGGTCAGGCGCAGCAGCAGGCTGCGGTTGAGTCGCCGAAAGGCTGAGTCTGGTTTGTGCTTCAGAAGCCCACCCTTGCGGTGGGCTTTTTTATGCCCGCGAATTACTTGTAGGAGCGGATTCATCCGCGATGGACTGCGCAGCAGTCCTGTTATAGGGGCGCGCTTTGCACGCCATCGCGGATGAATCCGCTCCTACAAACTAACCAAACAGTTAGCGTTCGATTACCGCCCAATACCGCCTGTAACGAATTGATTCACCCCCTCCCGCCGCCGCACCATCCCTTCGCAGCTTTTTCAAAGTACTCCCCAAAGACTGTTGCCCGGCCTGCGCCCCTGAACGTCGCAGCGGATGGCTTCGGCTTGAATAAAAACAAGAGACACACACAATGACCACACCCGCACCCGCACGACATCTGCTTCCCGGTCTGCTGGCCATGACTTGCGCCCTACCGGCCCTGGCGGCTGAAGGCGGCTTTGTCGAAGATGCCAAGGCCAGCCTCAACCTGCGCAATTTCTACATCAACCGCAACTTCGTCGACCCGGCCAACCCGCAAGGCAAAGCCGAAGAATGGACCCAGAGTTTCATCCTCGACGCCCGCTCCGGCTTCACCCAGGGCATCGTCGGCTTCGGCGTCGATGTGCTCGGGCTGTACTCGGTGAAACTCGATGGCGGCAAGGGCACCGCAGGTACTCACCTGCTGCCGGTGCATGACGATGGGCGCCCGGCAGATGATTTCGGCCGCCTGGGCGTGGCGCTCAAGGCCAAGGTGTCGAACACCGAGCTGAAAGTCGGCGAATGGATGCCGGTGCTGCCGATCTTGCGCTCGGATGATGGCCGCTCGCTGCCGCAAACCTTCCGCGGCGGGCAGATCACCTCCCAGGAAATCGCCGGGCTTACGCTGTATGCCGGGCAGTTCCGCGGTAACAGCCCGCGCAATGACGCGAGCATGGAAGACATGTCGATGAACGGCAAGGCGGCCTTCACCTCCGACCGTTTCAACTTTGCCGGCGGCGAGTACAGCTTCAACGACAAGCGCACCCTGATCGGTTTGTGGAACGCTGAACTGAAGGACATCTACAGCCAGCAGTACCTCAACCTGGTGCACACCCAGCCTGTGGGTAACTGGACCCTGGGGGCCAACCTGGGTTATTTCATCGGCAAGGAAGACGGCGCCGAGCGGGCCGGCGAGCTGGACAACCGCACCGCTTCGGCACTGCTTTCGGCCCGTTACGGTAGCAGTACGTTCTATGTCGGCCTGCAGAAGGTCAGCGGCGACGATGGCTGGATGCGGGTCAACGGCACCAGTGGTGGCACCCTTGCCAACGACAGCTACAACTCCAGTTTCGACAACGCCAAAGAGCGCTCCTGGCAACTGCGCCACGACTTCAACTTTGCCGGTGTCGGCATCCCGGGTCTGACCCTGATGAACCGCTACATCAGCGGTGACAACGTCCACACCACCACAGTCAGCGACGGCAAGGAGTGGGCACGGGAATCGGAACTGGCCTACGTGATCCAGTCAGGCAGCCTGAAGAGCCTGTCGTTCAAATGGCGCAACTCGACCATGCGCCGTGACTACAGCAGCAATGCCTTCGACGAGAACCGCCTGATCATCAGCTACCCGATCAGCATCCTCTGAACCCTCGCGGGGCAAGCCACCTTACCCCGCGATCAGCCTCACACCCCGCGAACAGTACGGCTGCGTTGCCCGGTAACCCCCACCGGCACATCGCCTTGCAAGGTCACCCGGCGTACCACGCGGTCCTGGGTACCGTAGTCATCCACGGCATAATGCTGAGTGGCGCGGTTATCCCAGATTGCCACGTCGCCCGCCTGCCAGCGCCAGCGCACGGTGTTTTCCAGGCGGGTGACATGGCTCTGCAGCAGGTTGAACAGGTGCGTGGAATCAAACAGCGAATAGCCTTTCAAACGTTTGACGAAATGGCCCAGCAGCAGGTGCTTTTCGCCACTGACCGGGTGTACACGCACCACCGGATGCTCGGTTTCATACACCGTCGAGGTGAAGATGCGGCGGTAGCTTTCCTGCTGTTCCGGGGTGACATTCGGCTTGGCTGCGGCATAGTCATACTCATTGCTGTGCACCGCCCAGAGCTGATCAGCCAAGGCCCGCAATTCGACCGAAAGATCCTGATAGGCCGTCGCCGTGTTGGCCCATACCGTGTCGCCACCCGACACCGGCGCCACCACCGAACGCAGGATCGAAGCCTTGGGATAGGCATCGATGAAGGTTACATCGGTGTGCCAGGAATTGGCCCGGCGCTCGCCGTCCAGTTCCAGCAGGAACCGCGTCCCTTCGCGCACTGGTACCGTGGGATGGGCGATAGGTTCACCAAGCAGGTGGGCGAATGCTTCCTGGCCCTGATCGTCCAGATGATGCTGGGCGCGGAAGAAAATCACTTTGTGTTCCACCAGGGCGGCCTGGATGGCCTCGATCACGGCGGGTTCAAGGTCGGCGCTCAGTTGCACCCCGCGAATCTCGGCACCGATGCGTCCGGCCACCGCATGGATATCCAGCGCGTGGCTGATGGGTGCTACAGCGTGTGCGGCATTGCTCATGGTATGACCCTCATCTGGCTGCTCTAGGAAAAATGCCGATGAAACACTTGCGCTATCCATATGCAAATAAGCTCTAACAGATATTTACATGCTTCATTGACGGAATAAGAGCTTGCATTTAAAACCTGAGGCATCGTGGCGGCAAATACCTTCGCCGTATTTTTGGAATGCCGGGAAAGCATATGGATCTTCGCCAACTGCGTTACTTCATCGCCCTTACTGAACACCGCAGTTTTGTCCGTGCGGCCGACGCCATGGGCATCACCCAACCGGCTTTCAGCCGCAGCATCCAGGGCCTGGAACAGGAGTTCGGCTGTGTCCTGGTGGACCGTGGCAACAAGGACCTGCGCCCGACGCCCGAGGGCCAGGTCGTGCTGCAGCACGCCTTGCGTCTGGTCCAGGGCGCGGCCCAGTTGAGTTGCGAAGTGCTGCAGATGACCAAGCTGGATGCGGGCGAGCTGCACTTCGGCTGCGGCCCGGCTCCCGCCGTGCAGTTGGTGCCACAGGCCCTGGCACGCTTTCTCCAGGTGCACCCCAAGGTGCGCACCCGCCTTGAGGTGGATAACTGGGAGAAACTCAGCCGCGCGCTGAACCGTGAAGAGATCGAATTCTTCATTGCCGATATCCGCCAGTTCGAAGCTGACCCGAACTTCCAGACCCTACCGCTGAGCCCACGCCGCGGCCTGTTCTTCTGCCGCCCCGGTCACCCGTTGCTAGCCAAGGACAGCCTGTCGACCAACGACATGTTCGATTACCCGCTGGCCACCACGCTGATTCCGCCTGGGGTACGCAAACTGCTGGCCAACCTCAGCGGCAAGACCGACTTCACCCCGCAGTTGCTCACCGAGCACTTGCCGACTCTGGTGCGCCTGGTGCTCGACAGCGATGCCATCGGCATCGGTACCGAAGAAGCCTTTGCCAGCGAGATCCAGCAAGGCCGCCTGGTGCGCCTGCACTGGCGCAACCTGCCGGCCAATCTGGACAGCCTCAATGCCCGCTGCGGCATTGTCAGCCGCAGCGGTTATCGCCTGTCGCCCGCCGCAAGGACGATGATCGATACCTTGATCAGCCTCGATCAGCAGCCAGCGCTACAGGTGCTGGCCGGGTAGCCTGAGGGGCGAGCCACTGGCTGACCTTGAACGGCTTGCGGATCAAACGTTGTTCAGCAGCCAGGTCCACCGAGGCCTGGAGTTGGTCGAGGAAAGGCTGGTCGAGGCTGGAACGAAAGGTCTGGCCCAGCACTTCATCCTGCAAGTCGCGCTGAAGGATTACTGGCGGGTAGCTGGCCAGCCCTGAAACCAGCTGGATGTAGGCCTCTTTGTTGCTTTCGTCGCTCAGCCACTGCACCGCTTGTTGCTGCGCTTCCAGCAGGCGCTGAACCAGTTCGGGGTGAGCGTCGACAAAGGCGCCAGAGCCGACCAGCACTGCCTGGATACTGCCGGCACCGCCCAGATCTTTGGTGTTCAACGGCAGCTCGGCAAGGCCGCGCTCCTGGAGCGCAGTCAAACCCGACAAGCCCCAGGTGGCGTCAATCTGCCTGGCCGCCAGGGCGGCGACCGAGGCGTTGAAATCGAGGTTGATGACCTTGAAGTCTTTCTCGCTCAGGCCCTGGCTAGCCAGCGCGGCATCGAATGACAGCTGGCTGGCAGTACCGCGGAAGATCGCCACTCGCTTGCCCTTGAGGTCCTGCAAGGTCTTGATGCCACTGCCCGGCGCTACGCCCAGATAGTGCTTGATACCGCGCCCGGTAGCCGCCAGCAGACGTGTATCGACGCCATTGGCCTTGCCGATGATGGCTGCCAGATCGCCCAGATAGGCGAAATCGACCTGGCCGTTGGCAAAGGCTTCGTTGATGACGGGCCCCGCCCCCTTGAAGTAATTCCACTGGATCTTGATGCCATCGGCGGCGAAGGCTTTTTCCAGCAATTGCTGATTGCGCAACACATCCGTGACGCCACCGCCGGAATTTTGCGTACCGGCACTCAGGTCAGGCACGGCAATGCGAATCTCGCGGACCTCGACGGCCTGAGCCAACGGCGGTAGCCACCCCACCACAGCGGCCAGGGCGGGGGCGGCAAACAGACTGAAAACACGGTTGATCGACAGGTTCATGGCGGGCGACTCCTTGTAGTGATGCGGCCACGCTAACCACAACCGTGAACAACAAATAAATACTAATAAATTACATTTTAATAACCAATAGAGATAACCGTGCACCAACGGGCTTCTCCGTGGCGATGCATAAAGCACACAAAAAATATGCTTCGAAGGCATTGGATGCACGCTTCGGGGTCTGCTTTAAATGCTTTCTCTTATCACCTATTCGAATTTATTTTTAAAAAAATATACCCGAAAGGAATATGAAAATAGCCAATCCTCGGAGGTCCGCCATGGCCCAAGCATCACTCCCCAGCCTGCCCCTGGCCGCACCGACAGGTCGTCTGCGGCACGTCGGCACACTGCATCGGGAACATGTCCAAGCCTGGTACCTGCCCCTGGGTCTGGCGCTGCTGTGGTGGCTGGCCAGCCGCAATCAATGGATGAGCGAACAGATCCTGCCGGCGCCCAGCCTGGTCTGGCAGAGCGCGCAGGAACTGGCCCACGGCGAACTCTGGTCGCACCTGGCAATCAGCCTGCAACGCTTGCTGATCGGTTTGCTGGCCGGTGTCGGCAGCGGTGCCCTGCTGGGTGCCTGGCTGGGTTTCAGCCGACGCGCCGAACGCCTGGTACTGCCCACCTTCAACGCCCTGGCGCAGATCCCGACGCTGGCCTGGGTGCCGTTGTTCATGGTGCTGTTCGGCATTGGCGAAGTGCTCAAGCTGGTGGTGCTGGTCAAGGCGATCATCGTGCCGGTCACTTTGCACACCCTGGTTGGCGTGCGCGATGCCCAACCGCGCCTGCGCGAAGCGGCCGCCGTACTCAAACTCCCACGCCATTTGCTGATCACCCGCTTGATCCTGCCCGCCGCCTTGCCCGCTTTTCTTGCTGGCGTACGCCTGGCCCTGGCCACCGGCTGGTCGTCGTTGCTGGCGGTCGAACTGCTGGCCTCCAGTGAGGGCATCGGCTACCTGATGGTCTGGGCCCGGCAGCTGTTCATGCTCGATATCGTCTTCGTCTGCATCGGCGTCATCGGCCTGCTCGGTTTTGCCATGGACCGCGGCCTCGGCTGGCTGGATCGACGGCTGGTGCACTGGCCTCATCCCCCCGGCGCCGAACTGCGCGTGCAACCGCTGCATGGCAGCGAACGCCTGCAAGCCTTGCTGCTCCCCCTGGCGCTACTGGTTGTCTGGCAACTGGCGAATCAGTTGCAGTGGGTCGATGGCAATATTCTCGTAGCACCCGGACAAGTGCTGCTCACCGCCTGGAACGGTGTGTTCGACGGTTCGCTGACTTCAGCTTTGGCGGTCAGTGTCGGTCGTGCATTGGGCGGCTTGCTGCTGGGCGGTGGCCTGGGCTTTGTTCTGGGGTTATGGCTGGGCTTGTCGCGCCCCGCCGAGCGAGTGCTGGGCCCGACCCTGGCCGGTCTGCGGCAGATCGCTATCTTCGCCTGGGTGCCGCTGCTCACCGCCTGGTTCGGCCTCGGTGAGCTGGCCAAGTGGGTATTCGTCGGCCTGGCAGCCTTCTTCCCCTTGTTCATTTCCACCCAACGCAGCGTCGCCAACCGTTCGCCGCAGTTGGACGAAGCCGCTCGCGTCCTCCATCTGAACCTGCGCCAGCGCCTGCTGCGCCTGGTGTTGCCCGGCGCGGCGCCGGGGATTTTCGCCGGTCTGCGGGTCGGCTTGATCTACGCCTGGCTGGGCACCATCGGTGCCGAGTACTTCATGCCCTCCGGTGGCGGTATCGGCAGCCTGATGATCGGCGCCCAGCAGCTGTTGCGCATGGACCTGATCATGGCCGGGATGCTCCTGGTCGGCCTCACCGGCGCGCTGCTGGGCGCCCTCGGACAACACATCGAATCGCGCGCCACGCGCTGGAGACGAGCATGAACGCCATTGCCCATCCGTTGGTCAGTTTCAATCAGGTCGGCAAACACTTCGCCGTGGCGGGAGGTGAGCTGGAGGCCATCCGCGACTTCAACCTGCAGATCGCCGATGGCGAGTTCGTTGCCATTGTCGGCGCCAGCGGCTGCGGTAAATCCACCCTGCTGCGGCTGTTGATCGGTCTGGACAGTGACTACCAGGGCCAGATCCTGATCGACGGCCAGCCGCTGACCGGCATCGGTAGCGAGCGCGGCATCGTGTTCCAGGAGCACCGCTTGTTCCCCTGGCTGAGCGTGCGCGAAAACATTGCCCTGGGCCTGGTCAACACGACGTTGACTGACAGCGAACGCGAGCAACGGATTGCCGAGTACATCGCCCTGGTCGGCCTGCAGGATTTTAGCCAAGCCTACCCGCACCAGCTCTCCGGCGGCATGGCCCAGCGTGTGGCGATTGCCCGTGGGCTGGTGGCCAGCCCGCGCATTCTGTTGCTCGACGAACCCTTCGGAGCCCTCGATGCGCTGACCCGCCAGCAGATGCAGGAAGAACTGCTGGCGATCCGCGCCCGGGCGCGGATTACCACCCTGCTGGTCACCCACGACGTCGAAGAAGCGCTGTTTCTTGCCGATCGCGTGGTGGTGCTGGAACCCCGTCCAGGCCGTATCAAGCGCATCAACAGCATCGACCTGCCACACCCACGCCAGCGCGCCAGCTATGACTTCCATCGTCTGCGCGAGGCGCTGCTGCACGAACTGACCGCCGACGACCGCTACCTGCCGCCCGCGCCCACACAGATCCACAACCTGCCCTTGTCCTACCTTGCCTATTGAGAGCCGACCATGAGCCAACGCCCCAACTTTCTGGTCATCGTTGCCGATGACCTGGGATTCTCCGACCTCGGTGCCTTCGGCGGTGAAATCGCCACGCCCAACCTGGATGCCCTGGCCACCGCCGGCCTGCGCCTGACCGACTTCCACACCGCCCCGACCTGCTCGCCTACCCGCTCGATGCTGCTGACCGGCACCGACCACCACATCGCCGGCATCGGTACCATGGCTGAAGCCCTGACCCCGGAGTTGATCGGCAAACCCGGCTATGAGGGCTACCTCAACGACCGCGTGGTGGCGCTGCCGGAGCTGTTGCGCGAGGCTGGATACCAGACGCTGATGAGCGGCAAATGGCACCTGGGCCTGAAAGCTGAACTGGCGCCCCATGCCCGTGGTTTTGAACGCTCGTTCGCCCTGCTGCCCGGCGCAGCCAACCACTACGGTTTCGAACCGACCTATGACGAGCAGACCCCGCGCCTGCTCAAGTCGACCCCGGCGCTGTATATCGAAGACCAGACCTTCATCGAGCAATTGCCTGAAGACTTTTACTCCTCCGATGCCTTTGGCGACAAACTGCTGCAGTACCTCAAGGAACGTGACCAGAGCCGGCCATTCTTCGCCTACCTGCCCTTCTCCGCGCCGCACTGGCCATTGCAGGCTCCGGCTGAAGTGGTCGCACGCTACAAGGGCCGCTACGACGCAGGCCCTGAAGTGTTGCGCCA
This sequence comes from Pseudomonas sp., assembly GCA_036643775.1. GTDB lineage: Bacteria > Pseudomonadota > Gammaproteobacteria > Pseudomonadales > Pseudomonadaceae > Aquipseudomonas. The sequence goes on from JAVXRI010000068.1 coordinate 26,712, forward strand.
GGAACGTCTGGAGAAACTGCGCGAACTCGGCCTGATCAAGGCCGAGACCCGCGCCCACCCGGTGGACAATCACTGGGACAGCCTCAGCGATGAACAGCGCCAGCGTTCGGCACGCTCCATGGAGGTCTACGCGGCGATGGTCGAGCGCATGGACTGGAACATCGGCCGGGTGCTGGATTACCTGCGCAACCAGGGTCAGCTGGACAACACCCTGGTGCTGTTCATGTCCGACAACGGTGCCGAAGGCGCACTGCTCGAAGCCTTCCCCAAGTTCGGCCCGCACCTGGCCAGCTACCTGGACCAGCACTACGACAACAGCCTGGAAAACATTGGCCGGGCCAATTCCTACGTGTGGTACGGACCACAGTGGGCGCAGGCGGCAACCGCTCCGTCGCGGCTATTCAAAGCCTTTACCAGCGAAGGCGGCATCCGCGTGCCAGCGCTGGTGCACTACCCGGCCCTGGCGCGTCAGGGGCAGATCAGCCATCAGTTCAGCACGGTGATGGACATCACCCCGACCCTGCTCGACCTCGCCGGTGTGCGTCATCCCGGCACCCGCTGGCGTGGTCGCGATGTCGCCGCACTGCGCGGCAAGTCGTGGCTGGGCTACCTGTCCGGCGAAACTGAACAGGTGCATGACGACAACACCGTCACTGGCTGGGAATTGTTCGGCCGCCGGGCGATTCGCCAAGGGCAGTGGAAGGCCGTATACATTCCAGGGCCTGTGGGCCCGGCGACCTGGCAGCTGTATGACCTGGCCAGCGATCCGGGCGAAATCGATGACCTCGCCCAGGCGCAACCGGCCAGGCTCGAGGCGCTGCTGGGTGAATGGCAGAAGTATGTCGAGGAAACCGGGGTAATCCTCAGCGAGTCGCCGTTCCAGCCGGACTAGCCAGGGCCTGCAGACGGGCGGGGTCGAGAATCTCGATCTCGCCATAGCCCAGGCGCAGCGCCCCTTCCTGTTGCAGCGACTTGAGGATCTGGTTGGTGGTCTGGCGCGACAGCGACAGCATCAGCGCCAGTTGTTCCTGGGACAGTTGCAGCACACGGCGGGTGCCGTCCATTTCGCCATAGCCGGCGGCGATCTGCAGCAGCCGATGGGCGACCCGCGGTGCCGCTGCCAACAGGCTCTGCTGCTCCAGGGCGACGAACACCCAGCGCAGTTTCTGACTCATCAGCAAGGCGAAGTCGCGCCAATACTCGGGTTGCTGCGCGAGCAATGACAGCAGCGCGGCCTGAGGTATCCACAGCAAGCGCACCGCACCTTCTGCCTGCGCATCATGGGTGCGCGGCTGGCCGTCGAACAGGCTGATTTCGCCGAACCAGTGCGGCGCTTCCACCAGCGTCAGCAACGCTTCCTTGCCTTCACTGCTGACCGCCCCCACGCGCATGCTGCCCGACAGCACCGCGTACAAACCGCAGGGTGCATCACCGCGCTGGAACAGGTACTGACCCGGTGCCAGCTCACGCAGGCGGGCCAAGCCCGGCAAGCTATTCTGAAGGGACAGGGGCAGGTGCTTGAACCAGTGGCCCTGGAGCAGGGTCTGGCGCCAGGTGGGATCGCTATTCATAACGCCTCGAAGGTCAACTCTGTCGGCTAGCCGACAGACAGCCGGAATGGCTGCAGGGCATGCTCAGGCTACCCTACAGGAGGAACAATAATGAAAAACCTGGTCGAACACCTCAGTCAATACGCGGCCTACCACCGTGACCCACGCAATATCGCCACCCACTTCGCCGGCATCCCGATGATCGTGCTCGCGGTGACAGTGTTGTTATCTCGTCCGGGCCTGGATTTAGGCATGTGGGTGTCGCCAGCCTTGCTGGTGGCGCTGGTTACGGGTTGGTTCTACCTGCGCCTGGACGCCCAGTTCGGACTGATCATGGCGCTGTTGCTGGGGCTGTGCCTCTGGGCCGGCCAGGTGCTGGCAGTGCAGAGCACCCTGGTCTGGTTGAGCGCAGGGCTGGGGTTGTTCGTGCTCGGCTGGGTGATCCAGTTCGTCGGGCACCACTATGAAGGGCGCAAGCCGGCCTTTGTCGATGATCTCAGCGGTTTGATCATCGGGCCGTTGTTCGTGGTGGCAGAGCTGGCGTTCCTGCTGGGGATGCGGCCGGAGCTGAAGCAGGCCATCGAGCGTAATGCCGGGCCGGTGGCGATTCGGCAGAAGAACGCGGCGGTCTGACTTTGTAGGAGCGGATTTATCCGCGATGGGCCGCAGCGCGGCCCCAAGGGCAGGGCCTGCTGCGCAGTCCATCGCGGATGAATCCGCTCCTACCCCCCCAATTCGTCCCACACCGACTCGGCCAGGTGGAAGGTGGCATTGGCCGCCGGAATGCCGCAGTAGATCGCGCTCTGCATCAGCACTTCCTTGATCTCCTCGCGGGTGACGCCATTGTTGGCGGCCGCGCGCAGGTGCAGCTTGAGCTCTTCGTTGCGGTTCATGCCGATCAGCATGGCGATGGTGATCAGGCTGCGGGTATGCCGTGGCAACCCCGGGCGGGTCCAGATATCACCCCAGGCATGGCGGGTGATCATTTCCTGGAACTCGCTGTTGAATTCCGTCAGGTTGTTCAGGCTGCGGTCGACGTGGGCATCGCCAAGCACTGCGCGACGCACCTTCATACCTTCTTCGTAGCGTTGTTTTTCGTCCACGAATCGCTCCTCAGCGGGCCAGCAGAAAGTCGATCACCCGGCGGCTGAACGGCTCGCCGACTTCGACATTGGACAGGTGCGCAGCATGGAACTCGGCATACTCGGCGCCCTGCACGTTTTCCTGAATGAACAGCCCGCCAGCAGGCGGAGTGACCGCATCATGGCTGCCGGAAATCACCAGCAGCGGTGCCTTGATTGCACCCAGTTGATCACGGAAATCGGCATCACGCACCGCACCGCAGTTGGCCGCATAACCTTGCGGCGACGTGGCGGCGAGCATGTCGGTGATGCGTTTGGCTTGATCCGGTTTGCTCGAAGCATAGGCCGACGTGAACCAGCGCTCGATCGACGCATCGCGCAAGCCGACCATCGCGGCCTGGCCGTCACGCAAGACCATTTCGATACGCGGGTTCCAGATCTCTGGCGAGCCGATCTTGGCGGCGGTGTTGCAGACGATCAGGCGCTTCAAGCGCTCGCCCGCATTGATCCCCAGCCACTGGCCGATCAGGCCACCCATGGACAGGCCACAGAAATGCGCGCGTTCGATCTTCAGCGCATCGAGCAGCGCCAGCACGTCCTGGCCCAGTTGTTCAATGCTGTAGGGGCCGTCGGTTACCAGCGAGCCGCCATGACCACGGGTGTCGTAGCGCAATACGCGAAAGTGCGCGGCAAAGGCCGGCACCTGGGTATCCCACATGTGCAGGTCGGTGCCCAGGGAATTGGACAGCACCAACACCGGCGCGCCTTCAGGGCCGTCGAGTTGATAGTTGAGTACGCCATCGGCGAGTTGTACCTGTGCCACAGCAGCCTCCTTCAGGCAATGAAACGGTGATGTTCGGCCAGCGCCCGCTCGACCCAGGCGCGGGCCTGACCGAGGTAATGCGCTGGATCAAGCAGACGATCGAGTTCGTCCGCCGAGAGTTCGGCGCTCACCTGTGGATCGTCGCCGAGCACGGCGCGCAGGTGGCGTTGTTCAGCTACTGCGCGCTTGCAGCAGGTTTCCAGCAAATGATGAGCCGTGTCGCGGCCCAGGCGCTGGGCCAGGACAATACTGACGGCTTCAGCCAGGACCAGGCCCTGGGTCAGGTCGAGGTTATGGCGCATACGCGCCGCATCGACTTGCAGGCCGTCGGCGATGATCTGCGCCTGGCGCAGCGCACCGGAGACCAGGCAGCAGATTTCCGGCAGGGTCTCCCACTCGGCATGCCACAGGCCCAGACTACGCTCATGCTCCTGCGGCATGGCGGCAAAAAGCGTGGACACCAGCCCCGGTACCCGCGTCGCCGCACCGATCAACACCGCTGCACCGACCGGATTACGTTTGTGCGGCATGGTCGAAGAGCCGCCTTTGCCGGGTGCGGCAGGCTCGAACACTTCCGCCGCTTCGGTCTGCATCAGCAGACTGATATCACGCCCCATCTTGCCGAGGCTGCCAGCGATCAGGCCGAGCACCGAAGCGAACTCCACCAGACGGTCGCGCTGGGTGTGCCAGGGTTGTTCCGGCAGTTGCAGGTTGAGTTGTGCCGCCAGCGCTTCGGCCACCGGCAGGGCCTTGTCACCGAGCGCCGCCAGGGTTCCGGAAGCGCCGCCGAATTGCAGGGTGAGCAAGCGCGGTTTGAGTTCCTGCAAGCGCTGGCGGTGACGGGTCAAGGCACCCAGCCAGCCAGCGATTTTCATGCCCAGGGTGACCGGTGTGGCATGTTGCAGCCAGGTGCGTCCGGCCAACGGTGTGTCGGCATGGGCCTCGGCCTGACGCGCCAGCGATTCGGCCAGCCGTTGCAGGTCGGTTTCGATCAGGCTCAAGGCCTGGCGCAGTTGCAGGACCAGGCCGGTGTCCATCGCATCCTGACTGGTAGCGCCCAGGTGCACATAACGCTCGGCTTCAGGCACGCCACTGGCGATTACTTTGCCCAACGCCTTGACCAGCGGAATCGCCGAATTGCCGGCAATGCCAATGGCCTCGGCCAGTGCGGCAAAGTCATAGCGCTCAGCCTGGCAGGCCGCCTGGATTGGCGCCACCGCCACCTGTGGAATCACCCCCACGGCCGCTTCGGCACGGGCCAGGGCCGCTTCGAAATCGAGCATGCCCTGCACCCGGCCACGGTCGGAAAATACCTCGCGCATGGCGGGTGCGGTGAAGTAGGCATCGAACAGCTGATTGCCCGGTCGCGGGTTCATCTACACGTCCTTAAACAGGTCAATGATCGTGGTGCAGGTAGGCCGCCTGCTTCGGCAGCCGCAGGCTGAACAGGAAGGCAATGGCCATCATGGCGGTAACGTACCAGTAAAAGGTGTTCTCCATGCCCATCGACTTCAGCCCCAGCGCCACATACTCGGCCGAACC
>JAVXRI010000069.1:0-31403 GCA_036643775.1 Pseudomonas sp.
CGGATTCATCCGCGATGGGGCGCGTAGCGGCCCCCAAAATGGGCCTGCTACGCAGGCCATCGCGGATGAATCCGCTCCTACATGCATCAGATCCCCGCGCGCAACACCGTCTCAGGCAGGGCCTCGCCCCGTTCCACGCAGGCCGTTACCGTCTCGATCAGCTCTCGCAGTTCAAACCCCTGCCCCGCCAGCCAATCCTGGTTGTAGTAGCTGGTCGCATAACGATCCCCTCCATCACAGAGAATCGCCACGATCGAGCCCGCTTCCCCTGCGCTCTGCATCTGCTGTGCCGCCATCAGGGCGCCGATCAGGTTGGTACCACTCGATCCCCCCACCCGACGCCCCAAGCGCTCGGCCAGGTAGTGCATGGCCGCCAGCGACAACGCATCCGGCACTTTGACCATCGCATCGATCACCTGCGGCAGGAACGATGCCTCAACCCGTGGCCGGCCAATCCCCTCGATCCGTGAGCCACAGTCCAGCCGCAAGCTACGGTCGCCACTCTGGTAACTGTCAAAGAACACTGAGCGCTCGGCATCGGCACACAGCACCCGCGCGGCATGCTGGCGATAACGCACATAACGCCCAAGGGTCGCCGTGGTGCCACCGGTGCCCGGACTGGAAATCAGCCAGGCAGGTTCCGGATGCCGCTCAAAGCGCATCTGAGTAAAGATCGATTCGGCAATGTTGTTGTTGGCACGCCAGTCGGTTGCGCGCTCGGCATAGGTGAACTGGTCCATGAAGTGGCCGCCGGTTTCCCGCGCCAGACGCTCAGACTCTGCATAGAGTTGCGTAGGGTCATCCACCAGGTGGCTCTGGCCGCCATAGAACGCGATCTGGGCAATCTTTTCTTGCGAGGTGCTGGCTGGCACCACGGCGATGAAAGGTATTCCGAGCAGACGCGCAAAGTAGGCTTCGGAAATTGCCGTTGAGCCGCTGGAGGCCTCGATCACCGGCGCCCCAGGTCGCAACCAGCCATTACACAAGGCATACAGAAACAGCGAACGGGCCAACCGGTGCTTGAGACTCCCGGTGGGGTGACTGGACTCATCCTTGAAGTACAGCTCAACCTCGGGGAAACCCGGCAAGGGTAGCGGGATCAGGTGCGTATCGGCACTGCGCTGGAAGTCGGCCTCGATGATGCGGATAGCTTCACGTGCCCACAGGCGGTGATCATTCATGGTCCAGTCCCGAAAAGATCGAAGTAAAGGAAATCATGATAGGAAAGTCCCTACATCCCCGACAGATACAGCCAGGCAAAATATTCCCCCTCAACTGCTAGGCTGCGGTAGCCGGAATCGTCACAGCTTATAACAAAAAAGAATATAGTTTTTGTTTTAATGCATATCCTCACAGGGTAGGGTGTGCCCCTATCAGAACCTTCAGGATGGAGAGCGCCCTTGCTGCGTAGCACTTTCACTCGTTTCTTTCAGTTGGAAGCTGCCAGCGGTCTATTGTTGATTGCTGCAGCCGCCCTGGCCCTGATCATCAACAACTCGCCGTTGTCGTACCTGTACAACGGCCTGCTGGATGTTCCTGTGGTCGCCCAGATCGGCGCGCTGAAAATCGCCAAGCCCTTGCTGCTGTGGATCAACGACGGCCTGATGGCCCTGTTCTTCCTGTTGATCGGCCTTGAGGTCAAGCGCGAGATCATCGAAGGCCATTTGTCCAAACCTTCGCAGATCGTCCTGCCCGGTGCGGCGGCCATCGGCGGCATGGTGGTACCGGCACTGATCTACTGGTTCCTCAACAAGGACAACCCGGCCGCCATTGCTGGCTGGGCCATCCCCATGGCCACTGACATCGCCTTTGCCCTGGGCGTGCTGGCGCTGCTGGGCAAGCGCGTGCCGGTATCCCTCAAGTTGTTCCTGATGACCCTGGCGATTATCGATGACCTGGGCGCCATCATTGTCATTGCCCTGTTCTATTCGGGCGAGCTATCGAGCCTGTCGCTGATGCTGGCCGCTGCCTGCCTGCTGGCGCTGATTGGCATGAACCGGCTCGGGGTGGTCAAGCTCGGTCCGTACATGGTGATCGGCCTGATCCTCTGGGTCTGTGTACTCAAAAGCGGGGTTCACGCCACCCTCGCCGGGGTCACCCTGGCCCTGTGTATCCCCTTGCGCACGCGCAATGCCGAAGCCTCTCCCCTGCTGACGCTTGAGCACGCCCTGCACCCATGGGTGGCTTACGGCATTCTGCCGCTCTTTGCGTTCGCCAACGCTGGTGTATCGCTGGCCGGGGTAAATCTGGAAAGCTTCACCCACCACGTGCCAATGGGCATTGCCGTCGGCCTGCTGCTGGGCAAGACCGTGGGTGTGTTCGGCCTTACCTGGATCGCGATCAAGCTTAGCCTTGCCACCCTGCCCAGCGGCGCCAACTGGGGCCAGGTGATGGGTGTGGCGATCCTTTGCGGCATCGGCTTTACCATGAGCCTGTTCGTCGGCTCGCTGGCCTTTGTTCCTGGCAGCAGCGAATACGCGGGTATGGATCGCATGGGTATTCTTACTGGGTCTATCCTCGCCGCAGTGCTTGGCTATGGCATCACCGCCCTGGCGAGCCGCAAGGCAGCCGTCGCCTGATTCAGCCCAGGCAATAAAAAACCCCGACCGGCACTGCCGAGTCGGGGTTTTTTATTGCTGCGCAAGGATCAGTGGGCGACCCGGCTGGTACCGTCAACGGTCATGATACGGACACGCTCACCGACACGGAAAATCTCGTTTTCCTGGACCGCCTGCACATAGGCACGCATGCTGCCGTCGTCTTCACGCACAGTGATTTCCACGCCCTGGGTACGGGTCAGGCCTTCTTCAGCGGCTGAACCCGCCAGGCCACCGGCCACTGCACCAATGACCGCAGCCACGATGCTGCCACGGCCACCACCAATGGCACTACCGGCCACACCACCGACAATGGCGCCAGCACCACCACCGATAGGCGTTTTGGTCCCTTCGATTTTCACCGGCCGTAGCGATTCGATGGTCCCCATGCGCACGGTTTGCACACGGCGAGCTTCATCGCGCGAGTAGGAGTCGCCGGTCAGGCTCGAGGCACAGCCCCCCAGCAACAGCGACATGGTGGTAAAGGTCACCACCAGCAAAGCGGATTTACGCATAGGTAAAATCTCCAAAAGTCATCGGTGTTCATTAGACGCCGCTCATTGACGACTGTCACGACTGATGCGGGGTAAAATTGCTTCCATTCAGCTTCCATACAGCCTGTGTCATCGATACAGCCTGAAAAACGTCAAGCGCAAGGATAGTCATGGATTACTTCATCGTCGTCGTCACGACTCTGGCCGGTCTGTATTTTCACTGGTGGCTGTACGTGCGTATCCGCCGCTGGATGGACCGCGACCTGGCGCTTTCAATGGCTGGGACGGATGAAGGCAAGAAAGCCTACATGCTTGAATGTCTGGACAACGCCAAGGCACAAAAGGTCAAACGTGCCGAGCTGGCGACCTGGCTGGAACGCGAGGCCGCCGCTTACCGGGCCGATTAAGGCGCCAGGCGCTCGCGCGACCAGCCGCCCTGTTGCAGACGGTAATTGAGCCGGTCGTGCAGGCGGCTGGCTCGCCCTTGCCAGAACTCGATACGCTCCGGCAACAAACGGTAACCGCCCCAGTGTTCAGGGCAGTGTGGCTGGGTGTCAGTGAATCGCTGCTCGGTGGCCTTGACCAAGCCTTCGAGCTCGGCGCGATCGGCAATCACCCGGCTCTGCGGTGAAGCCCAGGCGCCAAGGCGGCTACCCAGTGGACGTACCTGGTAATACTCGTCTGATTCCTCTGCCGTGACCTTGACCACCTTGCCTTCGATCCGTACCTGGCGCTCCAGGGCTGGCCAGAAAAAGGTCATCGCCGCCCATGGATTGGCTTGCAGCTGCTGCCCTTTGGCACTGTCGTAGTTGGTGAAGAAGGTGAAACCTTGCTCATCAAGCCCCTTGAGCAAGAGGATCCGACAGTGCGGACGGCCGTCGGCATCCACCGTTGCCAGGGTCATGGCGTTGGCTTCCACTGGCGGTTGTTCGGTTTTCACCGCGTCATCGAACCAATGGCGAAACAATGCGAAAGGCTCGTCCGGGGCCTGGGCTTCTGCCAGGCCATCACGGGTGTAGTCGCGGCGCATATCAGCCAGGGTTTGGGTCATTGCTGCGTTCCTTGACGATCAGTTGGTCTTCGCAGGGCTGGTGTTGGCGGCCACTTTCTTGGCAGCAGGTGCAGGCTTTTTAGCTGCGGGTTTGGCTGCAGGGGCTTTCTTCTTGGCGGTCGTGGCTTTGGCCGGGGCAGCTTTCTTGCTGGCGCTGGCTTTTTTCACCGGGGCCTTGGCAGCAGGCTTTACCGCGGCTTTGACCGGGGCCTTGGCATCCTGCACGGCAACCAGCTCGGCTGGGCTCGGGGTAGGCTGTTTGTACTTGGCGACCAGGGCGATCATGGTGTTTTGCGGCGTCAGCACCAGTTCCACCCGACGATTGAGGGCGCGGCCTTGCAGGCTGTCATTGGCTGCACGGGGCATTTCCGAGCCCATGCCACGCAGCATCAGACGGTCACGTTCCAGACCACTGAGGCGGAAGATCGCGGCCACCGACTGGGCACGCTCCTGACTGAGTTTCTGGTTGGCAGCGGCGGCACCGCTGGTGTCGGCATGACCCAGAACCAGCACGGCGGTCTGCTTGTCGGTTTCAACCGCTTTGGCTACACGGGTGATCGGACCCAGGGTGACGGGCAGGAGCATGGCCGGACGATCAGGGTTGTAGGAGCTGTCTACCGGTACGGTAACGACCAGCACATCTTCACGGCGCTCAAGTTCGAACTTGCTGTCTTTGATCGCTTCACGCAGGCGTGGTTCGTAGCTGTCCAGCCAGGCTTGAGTCGCCTTGTGGTCGATCTTTGGCACTGCGGCAGTCTTGGCCTTGTCGCTGTCACCGAACGGCCACCACCAGCGGCTGCTGCTTTCGGATTTGGCATCGGCTTTGGCAACTTTTTCGACAACCACTTCCTTCACTTCCTGGTTGGCAACCTTGTCTGAACCGAAGGGCCACCAGTCGATGCCACTGTCGGCCGCGCCTTTCTGAGAGTGCTGCGCGCAACCGGTCATGGCCAGGCACAGGGCGATAGCTAAGGTTTTATGTGAAGACATCAGTGATACACCATGAAAATGAAAGAAAAACAGACCAACAGCACAGAGCGTTGGAATTCAGAATAGCTAAAGGGTTCAGGCGGCTGTGGCGCTAACCGATCAAAGGCACCCTGCCAGGACCCGCACCAGCTTCTGTGCCCGTGGGTCCATCAACACATAAGGACCCAGGGTATTGGTGACAAAACCAAAGGCCACATCGTACTCCGGATCGGCGAAACCAACCGATCCTCCGGCGCCAGGGTGACCAAAGGCCTTGCTGCCCAGACCAAAGGTGGCGTTGGCCACGCTTGGCTGGTCGAGCATGCAGCCCAGACCAAAACGGGTCTGGGTCAACAGGGTCTTGTCTTCGCCCAGGCTATGCTCGCGGGTCAGCTCATCCAGCAGTTCCGATTCCAGCAGGCTGCCATCGAGCACGCCAGCGTAAAAACCAGCCAGGCTGCGGGCATTGCCATGACCATTGGCCGCTGGCTGCTGCATCCGGCGCCATTCCGGCTTGTTGGTGCTGGTGAGCATGCCCGGCGGGTTGGTAAAGGCACGGGTGGACAGCGCCTGGGGTTCACGCAGGGTTACCTGGAGCAGACGCTGTGCCGCTTCGTCACCCATGTTGCCCTTGCCACGCGCCAGATGGGCAACCCGGGGGAAGTCCTGATCGGCCAGGCCGATGTGAAAATCCAGGCCCAAGGGGCGTGCAGTACGGGCAACGATCGACTCGCCCGGGCTGCGACCGTCGGCACGACGAATCAATTCACCGATCAGCCAGCCGAAGGTGATCGCCGCATAACCATGCGCCGTACCTGGGGTCCACCACGGCGCTTCGGCGGCCAACGCCTGCACCATGGTCTGCCAGTCATAAAAAGCTTCTGCGGGCATCAGTTCACGAAGGGCTGGCAGGCCGGCACGATGACTGAGCAGCTGACGCAGGGTAATGGCCTGCTTGTCGGCCTGGGCAAACTCCGGCCAGTAACGCGCAACCGGGGCATCCAGGGACAACTTGCCCTCTCCCACCAGCTGCAGAGCGGTGACGGCGGTGAACATCTTGGTGCAGGAGAACAGGTTGACGATGGTGTCGCTGTGCCAGGCTTCGCTAGCATCCTTGTCGGCGGTACCGGACCAGAGGTCAACCACGGTCTCGCCGCCGACCTGGATACACAGCGCCGCACCACGCTCCTGGGAATCGTCGAACAAGGCCGCAAAGGCCTCGCGCACGGCTTCGAATTTAAGCTCGTAATGACCCTGAATCTGCACCCAGCCGCTCCCCGCGCATACTGCTGTCGAAAATGGCAGGCATTGTTTCAGCCTGAGAAGGTTTTGGGAACAGACAGTGGTCAGGCGGCCGATGCAGCGAATGCGCATCAAGCCGCCAAGCCACTGTTACGGGGCCTTTGCGGCCTTTTCGGTAGCGAGCGTCGTGCCCAGCTGTTCCTGTGCTTGCAGGTTGCTCTTGCGCACACTGTCGACAAAACCCTGAAACGGCACGTCGGTAATACCCACCAGCCCGAAGTGACCGTTCTCGCCATCCAGCAGGCGACCGCTGGCAGGTTGGTCCAGGTACTGGAACCAGTGCACGCCGACAATCGACGGTTCAGCCAGCGCGGCCTTGACGAAAGCGCCATAGGCAGGGCCCCGCCCTTCTTCCTTGGCCACTTCCATTGGCCCCGGCCAGAACGGGCCGCGGTCGCGGGAACCGAACTGGAACTCCGATACAAGTACCGGCTTGTCCAGCGCATTGAGCTGACTGAAGTCGTAGCCGTCTTGAGGTTTTGGCGTGTAGAAGTTGAAGCTCACCACATCACAGAACTCGGCACAGGCTGCCACCGCTTCTGGCGTACTGACTGCGAAACGACCGCCGAGCAACAAGTGATTCGGCGCATGCCACTTGAGCGAATCGGAGATGGTCTTGAAGTAGGTTTCGGCAAAGACCTTCTGGAAATATTTGAAGTCGGCTTCGATCTCGGGATGTTCCGCGCTCGGCAGCGGCGGCTCGAAGCCGGGATCTTCCATCAATTCCCAGGCTGGCAAGTCGATACCCCAGGCCTTGGAGAGTCCGGCCTGGTTACGGTACTTGTCGCGCAGCTGCTTGAGGAAAGCACGCTTGGCGGGCACGTCGGTGGTCAAGCGTAATGTGCCGTAGGCCAGGGCGTAGCGGGCCTTGGGGTCATTGCCCGGCGCAGCCCAGGCCAGTTCGTTGTCGGCAAAATAGCCAATCAGCCATGGGTCATCACGGTGGTCACGGGCAGCGATGGCCACGGCACGCTCGGTGGCCATTGCAAAGCGCGGGTCGAACGGGTCGGGCATCCGCCCCCACCAGTCCATACCCGTGCTGATGCTGGTGTAGTCACCACCAATCGACAACGGCAAGGTGTAAGGCAGACGGTTGGTTTGCCCCAAAGCGGGTTCGCTCCAGTTGCCCAGGGTATTGAAGCCCCAGGCCTGCAGTCGGTCGAGGCTATGCCCCTGCCAGCGCTGAAGGTCCAGGACCGGGGCCGGACACGTCACTGGCGCAGTGGTGGCGCTCGCGGCAACCGGTGTACAGGCTTTGCCATGACTGCGCTCAAGGTTGGCGGCATAGAAGTCGAACCAGCGCCCCTGGTTGAACTGGCGACCACTGGACGAACCGTTACCGTCGTTGTTGTTGCCCTCGCCATAGAATTGCGCCAGTGGCTCGCCTGCCTGCGGCAATGCGGTAAACATCGATTCGCGTCCGGCAACGTAGGTCCGGCCACCGTCAGCGGCGACGGTGTTGACGCCCAGTGAATAGAACGGATGGCCTTCAGGGGTGACCAGGTACCAGCGTCCGTCACGTTTTTCGGTGCGGAAGAAGCCCTTGGCGTCGAAGCTCTGCCCTGTGGTCACACCACCGAACTTGTCCCGTTTCAACTGACTACGTTCGGCCAACCAACCCTTGAGCTGTTGCTGCTCACGGGTTGCGGCGGCCTTGAGCTGGTCGTCTCTGACAATCTTCTCCGGCCAGCGGCCACGGGTAGATTGACCATAGCCATCGATCAAGCCGGTATACACCGCCTTTTGCAGCTGGTCGTCATCCTGGATGGCAACGCGTTCAATCAAAAGGCTCTGGGCGACATTGGGCTTGTTCATCGACAAGGTCACCGACACCACCTGTTTCAAGTCCAGCTCACCGCTGCTGCTGGTCAGCACCCAGCGCTGGCCTTCATGCATCCAGGGCATCGGTGGCCCGGCACGCATACCCTGGCTCAGGGGCGAACTGGCGGTGAGCGGCACCAATACGGTCTGTGCCGGGCCTGCTGGCAGGTCGATACGGCTGGTGAGGGTCTTGCCGTCGCTGCTCAACACCGTGACGTCCACGGTCAGCGGCCAGTCCATGCCGCTTTGCAGGCGCAAGGTCATGGCTGTGGCTGCCGACCAGTCCCAAGCGCCGGTTTGCGGGCTCAAGCGCAGGGCTGGGCGCGGCACCGGGTTGAACACCACACGACGCAATACCTCGCCCTCGGCCGTCTGCTCTGCGTTGTATTGCGGCAAGCTGGCATCTTCGGTCACCACGTTGACCACGGCGGCCGGGCGCACGAAGCTGAAAAGCGTCTGTTGCCCGGCCAGCAACGGAGTGCTGAACAGCAGGGCGAAGACAGCAGGCAAGGTACGGCGAATCATAGGGCTGGAGCTCTCCTTGAGGGCCCTTACGGGCCTTGAACTGAGTCATAGACAACGCCCCGGAGCATTGATCCCCGGGGGTCAGGAAATTTCCCGTCGAAACGGCGGCAACGCATTGAGAATAGCCTTGCCGTAGCGCTGGGTGACTACGCGTCGATCCAGCAGGGTGATGGTGCCGCGGTCTTCTTCGGTACGCAGCAGGCGGCCGCAGGCCTGGATAAGGCGCAATGAAGCGTCCGGCACAGCGATTTCCATGAACGGGTTGCCGCCGCGTGCCTCGATCCACTCGGCCAGGGCAGCCTCGACCGGGTCATCCGGAACCGCGAAGGGGATCTTGGCGATCACCACGTGCTCACAATAAGCACCCGGCAAGTCGACGCCTTCGGCAAAACTTGCCAGGCCGAACAAGACACTGGAATCGCCGCCATCGACGCGCGCCTTGTGCTTGTTCAAGGTTTCCTGCTTGGACAGGTTGCCCTGAATGAACACCTGCTTGCGCCAGTCCCGGTCCAGGCCGTCGAAGACGTCCTGCATCTGCTTGCGCGACGAGAACAGCACCAGTGAGCCACGCGAACCCTCAACCAGTTCCGGCAGATCACGGATGATCGCCGCCGTGTGTGCCGCCGCATCCCGAGGGTCGGCACGCAGGTCCGGCACGCGTAACACACCGGCATCGACATGATGGAAAGGGCTGGGCACAACACTGGTGACCGCATCCTTGGGCAGACCGGCGCGCATGCGGAAGCGATCGAACTTGCCCAGTGCGGTCAGGGTTGCCGAAGTCACCAGCGCGCCATGGGCAACGTTCCACAGATTGCGCCGCAACATCTCCGCCGCCAGGATCGGGCTGGCGTTGACCTCGATGTCGAACAGCGCCCCGCTCTCGGCCAGGGTCAGCCAGCGGGCCATGGGAGGGCTGTCCTCAGGATCTTCAGCGGTGAACGCGGTCCACAGCTCCCAGTTGCCCTGAGCACGCATCAACAGGCTGCCAAACAGTGGGTACCACTCTTCGGCCTGATGGCTGGCGATGCCGATGTTCACCTCGGCATCCATACCCTCTTTAAGCAACTCGGTCAGGCGGGTGAACAGATCCGTCAGGCGCGAGAAGCCCTTTTTCAGCTCGATGCCCATTTCGCGCATGTGCTCGGGCACCACGCCACCCACGAAGCGATGGCGTGGCCGCTCGCGGCCTTCCATGTCTTCACCGGGGCGGAAGTCGGCCACCTGCTCGCAGGCGCTGAACATGAACTGCTGCTGGGCCTTGATCTCCCGAGCCAGTTCCGGCACCTGCTCGATCAGCTTGCCCAGATCGCCCGGCAACGGGTGCTGGGCCAGCAGTTTGGTCAGGTTCTTGGCAGTTTGCTCAAGCCAGTCGGCGGTGGAGCGCAGGCGGGTATAGTGAGCGAAATGGCCAATGGCTTTGTCCGGCAGGTGATGGCCCTCGTCAAACACATAGATGGTGTCACGCGGGTCAGGCAACACCGCGCCACCACCCAGCGCCAGGTCGGCCAGGACCATATCGTGGTTGGTGACAATGACATCGACCTTGCCCATGCCTTCCCGCGCCTTGTAGAAGGTGCACTGACCAAAGTTCGGGCAATGACGGCCGGTGCACTGGCTATGGTCAGTGGTCAGGCGCGCCCAGTCCTGGTCTTCCAGGGCCTGGGGCCAGCTGTCACGGTCGCCGTCCCAACGGTTGCCGGCGAGCTTCTCGATCATGCTGGTGAACAGCTTCTGGCTGGCCTCGTCGACTTCGATCCTGAAGCCTTCTTCCTCGAACAACTGGGCGGTAGCCGATTGGGCGTGACCTTCCTGCAGCAACAGGTCGAGCTTGGACAGGCACAGATAGCGGCCACGGCCCTTGGCCAGAGCGAAGGTGAAATTCAGGCCGCTGTTGCGCATCAGGTCGGGCAGGTCCTTGAAGACGATCTGCTCCTGCAGCGCCACCGTGGCGGTGGCGATGACCAGCCGCTTGCCAGCAGCCTTGGCAGCGGGAATCGAGGCCAGGCTGTAGGCAACCGTCTTGCCGGTACCCGTCCCGGCCTCGACCGCTACCACGGCGGGTTCGCCCGCGCGGCGACCTTCATCGTCGCAGGCGATATCGCCAAGCACCTTGGCCACTTCGGCAATCATCAGACGCTGGCCGTAGCGTGGCTTGAGGCTCTTGGCTTCGAGAAAACGCGAATAGGCGCCCTGAATCGTGGTTTTGAGTTCGTTGCTGATCATGGTGTCGGGGCGCCCGAAGGGCTGGATAAATTTTCAGTGTTTCGATTGGGTCGCTATCATACCCCGCTATTGCCCTTTGCGCCGAATGGAGATCCTGATGAGCGCCTTTGCCCTTCCTTATAGCCTGCACGTTCTGGCCGCCCTGGTATGGGTCGGCGGGATGTTCTTTGCCTGGCTGATCCTGCGGCCCGCGGCGGTTGCAGCCCTTCAAGGGCCTGATCGTCTACGCCTCTGGGTAGAAGTGTTTCAGCGTTTTTTCTTCTGGGTCTGGGTAGCGATCGCGGTCCTGGCGATCAGCGGCATAGGCATGCTGCACTTGCGTTTCGCCGGCTTCGACGCAGCGCCACGCTATGTGCAAGTAATGATGGGCGGCGCTATTGCGATGATCGCGTTGTTCATTCGTGTCCAGTCGTTGCTGTTGCCGGAACTGCGCAAAGCGGTGCAGGCGCAGGACTGGCCGGCGGGTGCTGCGGTACTGGGCAAGATTCGTCGTTTGGTGGGTATTAACTTGTTGCTCGGCATCTCGGTGGTGCTGGTAGCGACCACCCGCTTGATGATGTGATTGTTGATGCCCGGCAGGTTCGGGGGTAGGTGTAGCCTGGATGGCGACCGCCTTGCGGTCGATCGCAGGCTATCGCCAGCGCCTACAGGGTTATGTACACCGTTGCCGCTACAAGCGCTGCAGAATCAGCTCACCTGTGGTCCCTGCCAACCCCGGCTGGCCGGGAACACCAGGTGTACCGGGCTTACCCGCTGCCGTACGGTAAACCAGGCAGCCCTTGCTCGCGCCACCCGCTCCCGGCTTGCCGGCAGCGCCGGCCAGGCCTGGCGCGCCGCCGTCTAGCTGCACCTTGATCCGCTCTGCGGGGAAGTCCGCTGGCAGCGCCAGGCGTACCCGGCCACCGGCCGCGCCATCATGGCCGTCGCCACCGTTGTCGCCGTTGGCACCGCGGCTGGCCTGACCCCAGGTACATCCGCCGGCTTTGCCATTGGCACCATCGAGCCCGACATACCCCGGCGCACCAGCCCCTCCCCGGGCATCGATAGCCAGCAACGGCGCCTGCACGGCATGCAACTGCAAATCAAGATCACGTCCGGCCTTCGCCGCGCGCTCATACGTACCTGGAGCGCCACGCGCGGCAATCTGGCTTCCCTCACCGAGCTGCGCGCGCTTCACTTCAATCTGTAATGCGCTCTCTGCTGGCGCAATGGCAATGCGGGCTTCCTGCCCCAGCCGTAGCTCGTCCACCTTCAATTCGACCAGGCTGGCCGGCAGCAGCAGGGTTGCCGCATCAGCGACTTCCAGGCGTTGCAGGTGCACGACACTGGATTTGTTCGGCAAACGCAGCACCGAGTGCGGCGCGACACTGATCGACTCAGCCAACACCAAGGGGCTGAACAACGCCGCCAGCAAAACCAACTTACGCATGAGCACTCTCCTGGCGTGGCGCCGGAATCGAAAGGACATGAAAGATACCGACCAGCAGGATTTGCAAGCGGTCAAACCAGCGATGGCTACGCCCGCGCAGGCAGGCATTGAAAAACAGCACTTCCAGCAGGTGCAAACCGAGCAGCGCAGCGCCGGCCAGTGCGATCAGGCGATTGAAGGGGAATTCCTGAGGAATCAGCAGATTCACCAGCACCACCCACCAGAACACCACCGTCAAAGCCTTGCCCAGCGCCAGTAGAACCTTCATACGCGCCCCCTGCTGTTATTGTTGTCAGGCGATGCCAATAGAATGGCATCACCTGCAACAGTAACGGCTGGCACGGCTGCGCACCAGAGGCTTGATCAATTGAGGTGCAGTTCTACCCTGCGGTTTTGCGCACGCCCTGCATCGCTCTCATTGTCGGCAATGGGTTCGCTCTCGCCGCGGCCCTGACTGGTCACTTTCGACGGTGCCAACCCCTGGCTGATCAGGTATTCGGCAACGCTGCTGGCGCGCCGCTCGGACAGTGCCTGGTTATAGGCATCGGTGCCTTGGCTATCGGTGTGACCGATCACTTTGACACTGACCACACTGGGCGCATTGAGCTTGCTCATCAACGCCTGCAACTGGGTGTGGGCGCTGCTGGTCAGTTCAGCGGAGTCGAATGCGAACAATACCGAGCCCTGATCATTCAAGGTGATGACTTCAGACTCGAGCACTGCCTTCTCGGCCACCGGATACTGCGGTAGTGGGCAACCGGTGTGGCTAACCGGCGTATTGGCCGGGGTGTCCGGGCAACGATCGCGGCGATCGAACACGCCATCCTCGTCTTCGTCGCCATCCTGGGCATAGCAGATCAGCCCGCCGGCAATAGCCCCGGCAGCACCGGCACCGGCGGCCCAGGCAGAACTTTCGATAGCCCCCAGTCCGCCACCCACCAAGCCTCCCAGCAGGCTGCAGATTGGCCATGTCCTTTGATTGAGTGGTGCGCTGCCATCACTGTGGGTGGCGCAACCGGAGAGCAGGCTTGCAGCCACCAGCACTGGCACTGCGGCCTTGGAGAAAACACTCATGGGTATTGCTCCTGTGTCACCGGCGTCTACCGGTCACACAGGAGTAAAGACCGGCCTGCAGCACTTCTCAAGCTGCAGGCCGCTTGCGCTTCAGCGCTCGATACGAATCTCCACGCGGCGGTTCATTGCCCGACCTTCCGCGGTCGCATTGTCGGCTTCCGGCCGTGATTCACCAGCCCCTTGAACCGAGACAAAGCTGGCTTGCGGGACACCACTGCTGACCAGATAGTCTGTAACCGACTGGGCACGTTGCTGCGACAGTTTCTGGTTATAGGCATCCCGGCCGACGCTGTCGGTGTGTCCGGTTACGCTCAACCTGGCGGTTGGCGCCTCATTTTTCAGTCGGGTCGCAATGGTATTCAGGCGTTCCTTGTCTGCGGGCGTCAACCTGGCAGAGTCGAACTCGAAGTGAACATCGCGAATGACGATGACCTCTTCCTTGACCACGACCACTTCTTCGACCACCGCTGCCGGCTCAGGAGGGCAGCCATTGGCATCGACCTGTACGCCACGAGGGGTGCCCGGGCACTTGTCACGGCTGTCCGGCACGCCATCGCCATCTTCGTCGCCATCGCCATGGGCCCAGCAGTAACCCGCAGCCATGCCCGCACCCAGTAACGCGCCCCAGCCAGCCCAGCTGGAGCTTTCTATGGCGCCCAATGCTGCGCCGCCTACACCCCCGACGGCAGCACATGTCGGCCAGTCGGTTTTTTGCAAACCTGCGCAACCAGTCAACACGCTGGTTAGCAGAACCAGAGGTAATGCTGTGCGTACTATGCTCATTTGTTGCGTCTCCTAGGGGGAATCGGTTCTTAACCGATGCTCTGGGAGTAAAGACCGCGCAAACCGACTCCGCCAGCAATAAGCCATGATGCGGCTGTCAGCCACTATGCCTGACGGCCCGAGATCGTTAGTCTTGACGCATCTGACCGAGGATTCCCGATGATTGACGGATTTTCCCAACGAACGCCACAGCAAGCCCTGGCGGCGCTGCTTGAACGCCATCCACCACAACGTTTATTACTGGTCGGCACGCGCTTTCCGGCTTTGGACGCCTTTGCCCAGGCACACCCACACGTGGAGATTGCCCAGACCGAACCGGGACCTTTACCTAAGGATTTGGCTGCTCAGCGCTTTGATCTGGCCTTGCTGGTCGATTGCCTGGAGCACCTGCCCAAGCGCGATGGCCTGCAGTTGCTGGGCGGCATCCGCAACCTCAATGCCAGCCGCGTGGCGGTACTGGCCGACCTGAGCGCGTGTGGCTGGCAAGACATCGACTTCTTCTCCCTGGCCATGCAGGCCAGCGAAAAATTTCAGCGTGATGATCAGGTGTTGAGCCTGTTCACCTATGATCTACGTGAATACAAGCAGGCCCCGGACTGGCTCAATGCCAAGTTCTGGGCCAATCCGCAAAATTTTGGCAAGTACTGGTGGTGAAACAATGAGTGTCTCGGTTTGTCCCTGCGGCAGCGGTAACCTGCTCGACGCCTGTTGCGGACACTATCACGCCGGGCATCCGGCCCCCGATGCGCAGACGCTGATGCGTTCACGCTATAGCGCCTACGTGCTGGGGCTGATTGATTACCTGGTGCACACCACCCTGCCCGTGCAGCAGGCCGGCCTGGACCGCGCCGCCATTGCCGCCTGGAGCGCGCAAAGCACCTGGCTGGGCCTTGAAGTGGAAAGCGCCGAAGTATTCGGCGGCAAGCCGGAACATGCCTTCGTGACCTTCACTGCGCGCTGGCACGACAATGACGGTGAGCACAGTCACCGCGAGCGTTCGGCCTTTGTGCAGAACAACGGTCGCTGGTATTTCATCGACCCGACAGTCGGCCTGAAAGCCGGACGCAACGATGCCTGCCCCTGCGCCAGCGGGCAGAAATTCAAGAAGTGTTGCGCCAGTTACCTGGGGAGCTAACGCCAATGACCCGTCTGTTGCTATTCAGCTTTCTGATACTGCAACTGACGGGCTGCGCCAGCTGGTTCGGCGGTGACTACCGCGATCCGGAGGTCAACCTGGTCAAGGTTGAAGCGGTCAAGATGCGCCTGCTGGAGCAAGAGTTCATCTTGCATGTACGCGTCGACAACCCCAACGACGGGCGCCTGTTCATCCGCAACCTGACCTACACCGTACGCCTGAACGATCTGCTACTGGCCGAGGGCGAGGAAAGCCTGTGGCGCAGTGTTGGCGGGCACGCCCGGCGAACCTTCAAGATCCCGGTGCGCACCAACCTCTGGCAACAGGTCAAACCGCTGGCAAAAATGCTCAGAAACACGGACCTTCCCTTGCGCTACCGTCTCGATGGCGAGCTCAATAGTGGATTAATCTTCACCCGCGAACTGCACTTATCGCGCAGTGGTGAGATAATTCCCGGCGATCTTTTACCGGAGTAACCCGCAATGACTCAACAACCCCATGTCCATGGCCCCGACTGCAACCACGATCATGATCATCACGACCATGACCACGGCCATGTTCACGGTCCGCACTGCAACCACGGCCACCAGGAGCCGGTGCGCAATGCCCTGAAAGACGTCGGCCGCAACGATCCGTGCCCGTGCGGCAGCAACAAGAAGTTCAAGAAGTGCCACGGGGCCTGATAGTCCTCTACTAACAGCCTTGAAAATAAAGGCTGTGCCCCGCTTGCATGGCGTGGTCGGGCTCACTAACGTAGCGCCTTTTCAGACGCCACGCCCTGCAGGAGCCCGACCATGGCCGCGCCAGCCTTCCCCCCTTTCCTCCCCCGGTTCGGCGTAGCCGCAGCGACGCTCGGCTTGCTTGCCCTGGGCGGCTGCCAGATGGGCGGCTACCGTGACAGTGTGCCACCGGTCAGCGGCGTACAACCGCTCAAGGGCCTGGCCCAGAATGTGTCGGTACGGCGTAATGCACAAGGCATGCCGCTGATCGAAAGCAGCAACTTCCATGATGCCTTGTTTGCACTGGGCTATGTGCATGCAGGCGATCGCATCGGGCAAATGGTTGGCATGCGTTTGCTGGCTCAGGGTCGACTGGCCGAAATAGCGGGCCCTGAGGTGCTGGAAGTCGACCGTCTGATGCGCAGCGCGAATCTGAAACAAACCGCCAACCAGCTCTACGCCGATGCCTCACCACGACTCAAGCGCTTCTTTGAAGTGTATGCGCGGGGCGTCAACGCCTACCTGTTCCGTTACCGCGACCGCTTGCCGGCGCCGTTGGCACAGGCTGGCTACCGTCCAGAGTACTGGAAACCTGAAGACTCGGCGTTGATCTTCACCCTGTACAACTTCAGCCAGTCGGTCAACCTGCAGGAAGAGCTGGCCGCCTTGACCCTGGCGCAGAAAGTGGGTGCCGACAAACTGCCCTGGCTGTTGCCCAGCTACCCCGACGAACCCCTGCCAATGGCCGAAGCCGAAAAACTCAAGGGCCTGAACCTGGGCAGTCAGCTGGCCGGTCTGGCACCACTTGGCGCCGCCAGCGAACAACTGGCCGCGCTCAACCTGCTGGGCACAGCCGGTTCCAGCAATTGGGCGATTGCACCGCAGCGTAGCCGTAGCGGTAAAAGCCTGCTGGCCAGCGACACCCTGGGTGCCTGGGCCATGACTCCAGTGCAGATACGCGCACCCAAATACCAGGCCGCCGGCGTCTCCATTGCCGGTCTGCCGCTGTTGCTCGCCGGTTACAACGGCAAGCTGGCCTGGAGTGCCAGCGCGGTCATGGCCGATAACCAGGACCTGTTCCTGGAGCGCCTCAAGCGCGAAGGTAGCCGCCTGATGTATCAGGCCGATGGCAAATGGCTACCGGCTCTGGCGCGCAACGAGACCTTCTTCATCAAGGGCCAGCGCCCACAGCGCGAAACCCTCTACGACACCCGTCATGGCACCTTGCTCGGACAGGTACAGAACGCCAGCCTGGGCCTGGCGTTGCAATTGCCCAAGCTCAAGGGCGACCAGAGCCTGGATGCATTCTTCAACCTGTCACGGGCGCAGAACGTCGAGCGTGCCTTCGACAACACTCGTGAGATCGGCGCCGCAGCGCTGAACTTCGTCTTCGCCGACGCCAGCAATATCGGCTGGCAGGTCAGCGGACGCTTCCCTAATCGTCGCGAAGGCCAGGGTCTGCTGCCCTCGCCCGGCTGGGAGGGGCGTTATGACTGGGATGGCTATGCCGACCCAATGCTCCACCCGTACGATCAGGATCCACCCCAGGGATGGCTCGGCAATGCCAACCAGCGCAGTGTGCCCAAGGGCTATGGCATGCAGTTGTCGAATAGCTGGTACTACCCCGAACGCGCCGAGCGCCTGGGCCAGTTGGCCGCTAACGGCAAGCATGACAGCCGCAGCCTGATCACTATGCAAAACGACCAGACCACACTGTTCGCGGGCAAGCTCAAGCAGATGTTCGAAGCGCCCGGCATGGCTCAGCCGCTCAAACAGGCAATCGATGCCTTGCCGGGCGAGCAGCGCAACAAAGCCCGCGAGGCGTACACGCGGCTGATGGCTTTCGATGGTCGACTGAGCACCACCTCGGCCGACGCGGCGCTGTATGAGCTGTTCCTGCAGGAAAGCGCGAAGCTGACCTTCCTCGATGAACTGGGCCCGGAGAACTCGGCAACCTGGCAAGCGTTTGTGGGTAATGCGCGGTTGTCCTACTCGGCCCAGGCCGACCACTTGCTCGGTCGTGAAGACAGTCCGTTCTGGGATGACCAGCACACCGCACAGAAAGAAGACAAACCGGCGATCCTCGCCCGCAGCCTGGCCGCTGCGATCAGCGCGGGTGAAGCGCAACTGGGCAACGACCGTCGGGCCTGGCAGTGGGGCAAGCTGCACCAGTTCCGCTGGCCGACGCCAACCTTCCATGGCCTCGGCGACACCGTCAGTCGTGGCCCGCAGGCCACCGGTGGCGACCACAGCACCTTGAACCTTGCCCCGTACGCCTGGGGCAAAGACTTCAACGCCCAGCTGGCGCCGTCCCTGCGCATGGTGGTGGACTTCGGCCAGATCGAACCGTTGCAACTGCAGAGCAGCAGCGGCCAGTCCGGCAACCCGGCCAGCCCGCACTTTGCCGACGGTCTGGATGCCTGGTTCAGGGGCCGTTACATGAGCTTGCCGGTGCAACCACAGAACTTCGATCGTGCCTACGGCAGCAAGCGTCTGACCCTGGTCCCTGGCAAGTAACCCACCAAGCGTCCCGCAGCCGGTGCAATGCCGGCTGCGCTGATCCATATCAACTGTACCCGCCGACAATTCCTCTACAACGAAACTGGGAACAGCTTCGCTCCCAGTACTGCCTGATGAACCATAAAAACGATTGCACACCTGTGCCCAAGGGACCACCCAGGCTCGGTGAATAAAGGAATTTGCAATGGCTTCTGTACTTTCGCGTCTGGCCCTGTGTGCCACGACATTGCTACTGATACCCGCCCTTCACGCCAGTGAGCCAGACACGGCAGCGGCTGAAACGCCCGACAGATCACTGCTCGAACGCGGCCAATACGTTGCCCAACTCGGTGATTGCATCGCCTGCCACACCGCCCCGCAAGGGGCAATCATGGCCGGTGGACTGCAACTGAAGACGCCCATGGGCACGATCTACTCAAGCAACATCACCCCGGACCCGGAAACCGGCATTGGCCGCTACAGCTTCGAACAGTTCGACACGGCCATGCGCGAAGGGGTGAGTGCCGACGGCACCCACCTGTACCCCGCCATGCCCTACCCGTCCTACGCCAAAATGAGCGAAGAGGACATGCGCGCGCTCTACGCCTACCTGATGCAAGGGGTGGCGCCGATCAGCCAGTCCAACCAGGCTGCTGACATGAGCTGGCCGTTCAACATGCGCTGGGGCCTGGCATTCTGGAACTGGGCGTTCGTCGACAATCAGCCGTTCGAACCCGACCCTGACCGCGACCCGCTGATCAACCGCGGCGCCTATCTGGTGCAGGGCCTGGGCCATTGTGGCGCCTGTCATACGCCGCGCGGCATCGCCTTTCAGGAAAAGGCCATGAGCGATGCTGGCAGCAGCGGCAAGCACTTCCTTGCCGGGGAAACCGTGGAGCACTGGCGCGCGCTGAGCCTGCGCAATCTGTGGACGGTTCCAGACACCGTGCAGTTGCTAAAAACCGGACAAAACCGCTTCGCGACAGTCTCCGGGAACATGGCGGATGTGATTCACCACAGCACCCAGCACTTCAGCGATAGCGACCTGACCGCCATCGCCAGTTACCTCAAGTCACTGCCGCCGGGTGACAACGACCTGCCCATGCCCGCCGTTGCACTGTCCCCGGCCACGCCCCCCGCCGATCTCTTCAGTAGCCGTGGCGGGCTGGGCTATACCCAGTTCTGCAGCGACTGCCACCGCACCGATGGTGCAGGCGTACCCGGTATGTTCCCGCCACTGGCAGGCAATCCGAGCATTGCCTCCAGCGACCCTACTTCCCTGCTGCACATTACCCTGACCGGTTGGGAAACCGCACAGACGGCGACCCATTCGCGGGTCTACACCATGCCTGGTTTCGCGCGTCTATCCGATCAGGAAATCGCCGAGATCCTCAGCTTTGTACGCAGCCGCTGGGGCAATGACAGCTCGGCGGTCAGCGCTGAGCAGGTGAAGAAACTGCGTGGCCAGCTCAACCCGCAAACCACCGATTCCACAGCCTTTGAGACTCCGCGTCTGGCCAACCTGCTCGCCGCCGCCAATGCCGACCAGGTTATTCGCGGCATGCGCCTGCACCTGCAGACCAAGGCACTGTTGCCGGACAACGTCGGTAATGCGCTGAATTGCACCAGTTGTCACCTCAACGCTGGCACCGTGGCCGACGGCTCGCCCTTTGTCGGTGTGTCAGCGTTTTTCCCCGGCTATGCGCCGCGCGCCGGCAAGGTCATTACCCTGGAGGAACGCATCAACGGCTGCTTCCGCCGATCCATGAATGGCAAGCCGATTCCACCGCAATCAGCCGACATGCAGGCCATGGTCGCCTACTTCGAGTGGATGAAGAACAACACCCAGCCCGGCGACAAGGTGGCCGGGCGCGGGGTTGGCAAGATCGATCCGGCGATCAAGCCCGACCTTGCCAACGGCGAGCAGGTGTACGTCAAGCAGTGCGCGGTATGCCATGGCGCCAACGGCGAGGGCTTGAGCCGCGCGGATGGCAGCCTGGTGTTCCCTCCACTCTGGGGTGAACAATCCTTCAACATCGGCGCCGGCATGGCCCGCACCTACACCGCAGCAGCGTTCGTCAAACGCAACATGCCGATCGGCTTTCATGAGCGTTTTCCCCTGGGTCAGGGCGGCCTGAGTGATCAGGAAGCGGTAGACGTCGCGGCCTGGTTCTCGCAACAGCCACGGCCGGACTTCCCGGACAAGGTCAAGGACTGGCCCAACGGCGGCCAACCGGTGGATGCGCGGTACTGACAGCACCAGGCAAGCCCGCTCCTATTAAGCGCCGGCAGGAGCGGGCTTGTCCCGCGATCAGCGCCAAAGGCCTGCGTGATAGGCAAGTTTATGCTTATATCATCATGCCGCCGGCGCCGGCTGGCTCTTCCAGTACCGACTCACTAGGACTGATATGCATCACTCGACCCACGACATTCTGGCACCGGTTCCAGGCATTGCCCGCCAGATCCATAGTTTTCACTTCGGCCCCCGTGGCACCGGCAAGATCTACATCCAGGCGTCGCTGCACGCCGACGAACTGCCTGGCATGCTGGTGGCCTGGCACCTAAAGCAGCGCCTGGGCGAACTCGAAGCCCGGGGCGCGTTACGCCGTGAAATTGTGCTGGTCCCCATCGCCAATCCTGTTGGGCTGGAGCAGGTGCTGATGGATGTGCCCCTAGGCCGTTTTGAACTGCAAAGTGGTGAGAACTTCAACCGCAACTTCGTCGATCTTAGCGACTCGATTGGCGATCAGATCGAAGCACACCTGAGCCAGGACCCGGCGCATAACGTAGCCCTGATTCGAGAATGCCTGCGCCGCGCCCTGGACGCTCACCCCGCACACACACCCCTGCAGTCACAACGACTGACGTTGCAGCGGCTGGCTTGCGATGCCGAGATGGTGCTGGACCTGCACTGCGACTTCGATGCCGTCGCTCACCTGTACACTACGCCCGAAGCCTGGCCGCGTGTCGAGCCGCTGTCACGCTACCTGGGCGCCCAGGCCAGCCTGTTGGCGACTGACTCTGGCGGGCAGTCCTTCGATGAGTGTTTCACGCTGGTGTGGTGGCAACTGCACCAGCGCTTCGCCAAGCAATTCCCGATTCCCCAGGGCTGCTTCTCGGTCACGGTCGAGCTTCGCGGTCAAGGCGATGTCAGCCACCCCCTGGCAGAAAAGGATTGCGCAGCGATCCTGGCCTATCTGACCCAGTACGGGGCAATCGAAGGGGAATCAACAGCCTTGCCAGCACTTGCTTACCCGGCAACTCCGCTCGCGGGCGTCGAGCCAGTGGCCGCGCCCTTGGGGGGCCTGCTGGTTTTCCATGCCAAACCTGGGCAATACCTTGAAGCGGGTGAGTTGATCGCCGAGGTCATCGATCCGCTCAACGACCGGGTCACGCCAGTACGCAACATCCAGCCCGGGCTGCTGTACGCCCGGTCACTGCGACGCATGGCCACCGCGGGCATGGTCATTGCCCATGTCGCTGGCAGCCAGGCCTACCGCAGCGGCTACCTGTTATCGCCTTGAGGCAATCACTGACAACCTGAAGCGAGATTCAGGCCACGGGTGCAGGAGGGGGTTCGTCCGGCAAGGTCGGCTCCCCTGGCTCCATCGGTGGCGTGTCGCCCGGTTGTGGCGTATCGGGGGTATCGGGATCAGGCTGGCCGGGCACGCCGCCAGCCTGGGCGATGTGCGGATGCGGGTGGGCCAGCAGCGTCCAGGCCAGCATCCCGACGTGGTTGGGCTGCAACACGGCCAGTTTGGCGCTGATGGTCGGGTCGAGTTTCATGGCGCGGCTCCTTGACGACGTCCGCCAGGCGCGTTGCCTGGCAGAACAGTTCAATGCATTGGAGTCCGCAATGACTGAGGAATTCCCGCGCTTTGTCGGATCAGGTGCGTGGCAGCGTAACGCCGCGCTGTCCCTGATACTTGCCGCCACGATCCTTATACGACACTTCGCACTCTTCATCGGACTCAAGGAAGAGCATCTGCGCCACGCCTTCGTTGGCGTAGATTTTCGCCGGCAAGGTGGTGGTGTTGGAGAACTCCAGGGTCACGTGGCCTTCCCACTCGGGCTCCAGCGGGGTGACGTTGACGATGATCCCGCAACGGGCATAGGTGCTTTTGCCCAGGCAGATGGTCAGCACGTTACGTGGAATACGGAAGTACTCCACGGTGCGCGCCAGGGCGAAGGAGTTTGGCGGGATGATGCAGACGTCGCTCTTGACGTCGACAAAGCTGCCAGCGTCGAAATTTTTCGGATCAACGGTCGCCGAGTTGATGTTGGTGAACACCTTGAACTCGTCGGCGCAGCGTACATCGTAGCCATAACTGGAGACACCGAAAGAGATCAGCCGGTTGTCGCTCTCACCGCGCACCTGGCGCTCGACGAACGGCTCGATCATGCCGTGTTCCTGCGCCATGCGGCGAATCCACTTGTCCGATTTGATGCTCATGGCGGGTGTCCTGAAGTAACGAGGTGAAAAAATTCTGTTGCGCATCTTACCGGGCCCGGCGCCCGGTTCAAAGTTTCATCCACCGCCAGGCGTCGAATCCCCGTGTGCCGGGGCCTTCAGGCAGGCACGCAGCACCGTCAGTCATGATTTGCGCGAAAGCTGAACAAGACCATTGGCACGTTCTGGAAAAAGGGTTAAGGTGACGCCACTGTGCTGCACGTGTCACTGAGAATATCTACCTGATGCAAGATCTCGATCAACCCATCTTCATGAATTTTCTGCCTCTTTGCACTCAGTCTCGGCCAGGGCGTTTCCTGAGTCGTAGTTAACTTTGTCCAAGGAGACAGACCATGTCCAATCGCCAAACCGGTACCGTTAAGTGGTTCAACGATGAAAAAGGCTTCGGCTTCATCACCCCACAATCCGGTGACGACCTGTTCGTACACTTCAAAGCCATCAAGGCTGACGGCTTCAAGAGCCTGAAAGAAGGCCAAGCGGTCTCTTTCATCGCTACCCGCGGTCAGAAAGGCATGCAGGCTGAAGAAGTAGAAGTTATCTAACTTCCGCTTTACAGCTTGAAAAAAGCCCCGCCCTTAACAGGCGGGGCTTTTTTTTGCCCTGCGATTAAAGCATTCCCGCCAGGGCTGCTTTGCTGCCCATCGCCAGCAATGCTGGCTCCCACAGGGGCTGTCCAGAAAAATGGCAGAAATCCTGTGGGAGCCGGCCTTGCCGGCGATGAAGGCACCATCAATCTTCGCTGATGGTGATATTCGGCATGGCAGGCGCCACCGCTTCCTGCAGCACGATTCGCGCGCCTACCTGACGGGCCAGTTCCTGATAAACCATGGCAATCTGGCTTTCCGGCTCGGCAATGGCCGTCGGCTTGCCACTGTCGGCCTGTTCGCGAATCAGCATCGACAACGGTAGCGAGGCCAGCAGCTCCACGCCATATTGGCTGGCCAGCTTCTCGCCGCCGCCTTCCCCAAACAGATGCTCGGCATGGCCACAGTTGGAGCAGATATGCACGGCCATGTTCTCGACCACGCCCAATACCGGGATATTGACCTTGCGGAACATTTCCACGCCTTTCTTGGCGTCGATCAAGGCCAGATCCTGCGGCGTGGTGACGATCACCGAACCGGCCACCGGGACTTTCTGCGCCAGGGTCAACTGGATATCGCCAGTGCCGGGTGGCATGTCGATCACCAGGTAGTCGAGGTTGTCCCAGGCGGTCTGGGTCACCAGTTGCAGCAAGGCCCCGGAAACCATCGGCCCACGCCAGACCATCGGCGTGTTGTCATCGGTCAGGAACGCCATGGACATGACTTCGACACCGTGAGCCTTGAGCGGCACGAACCACTTCTGATCGCGAATCTGCGGACGGGTACGCTCAGGGATGCCAAACATCATGCCCTGACTCGGGCCGTAGATGTCGGCATCGAGAATACCCACTCGCGCCCCTTCACGGGCCAGGGCCAGGGCCAGGTTGGCGGCGGTCGTGGACTTGCCGACGCCGCCCTTGCCCGAGGCAACGGCAATGATGTTCTTGACGTTGGCCAGGCCCGGGATCTGCGCCTGGCCTTTGTGTGCGGCGATCACACAGGTGATGTCGACCTGTGCCGAGACGACCCCGTCGATGCCTGCAATGGCGGTTTGCAGGACTTGCGCCCAGCCATTCTTGAACAGACCGGCAGCGTAACCCAGTTGCAGCTGGACATTGACCCGCTCGCCCTGGATATCGATGGCCTGTACACAGCCGGCGCTGACCGGATCCTGGTTCAGGTAAGGGTCGGTGTACTGACGAAGAACGGCTTCGACGGCTGCGCGAGTGACGGCACTCATGGAGACTCCCGTTAAAAAGACTGAGTAAAACAGACCACTATGCTAACCCGCGAAACATCCGTAGACGTCCATGGGGTGAAATAAATTTCCCGGCGTTTTATAGTGGCCGATCACCGTTTCATCTCAAGTAGCCGAAAAAAGTAGCCGAGCCCCCATGTCCGAGCCACGTCAGATTCTCGTCACCAGCGCCCTGCCCTATGCCAACGGGTCGATCCACCTTGGCCACATGCTCGAGTACATTCAGACAGACATGTGGGTGCGCTTCCAGAAACACCGCGGCAATCAGTGCACCTACGTCTGCGCTGACGACGCGCATGGTTCTGCAATCATGCTGCGCGCCGAGAAGGAAGGCATCACGCCTGAACAGCTGATTGCCGCCGTTCAGGCCGAGCACAGCGGAGACTTTGCCGACTTCCTGGTGGAGTTCGACAATTTCCATTCGACCCACGCCGAAGAAAACCGCGAGCTGTCGAACCAGATCTACCTCAAGCTGCGTGATGCCGGGCACATTGCCACCCGCTCGATCACCCAGTACTTCGACCCGGACAAGAAAATGTTCCTGGCCGACCGCTTCATCAAGGGCACCTGCCCCAAATGCGCCACTGAAGACCAGTATGGCGACAACTGTGAAAAGTGCGGTGCCACCTATGCACCCACCGAGCTGAAGAACCCCAAGTCGGCGATTTCCGGCGCCACTCCGGTGCTCAAGGATTCCCAGCACTTCTTCTTCAAACTGCCCGATTTCCAGGCCATGCTGCAGCAGTGGACCCGTAGCGGCACCCTGCAGGACGCCGTGGCCAACAAAATCGCCGAATGGCTGGATGCCGGCCTGCAGGAATGGGACATCTCCCGTGACGCCCCGTACTTTGGTTTCGAAATTCCGGACGAGCCAGGCAAGTATTTCTATGTCTGGCTGGACGCGCCGATCGGCTACATGGCCAGTTTCAAGAACCTCTGTGCCCGTCGCCCGGAGCTGGACTTCGATGCGTACTGGAACAAGGATTCCAAGGCCGAGCTGTACCATTTCATCGGCAAGGACATCGTCAACTTCCACGCCCTGTTCTGGCCGGCAGTGTTGAAGGGCAGCGGCCTGCGCACGCCGACCAAGCTGCACGTCAACGGTTACCTGACCGTGGACGGCGCCAAGATGAGCAAGTCGCGCGGCACCTTCATCATGGCCCGCACCTACCTGGATGCCGGCCTGGCACCGGAAGCGCTGCGCTATTACTTCGCCGCCAAGCTCAGCCGTGGTGTAGACGACCTCGACCTGAACCTTGAAGACTTCGTGCAGAAGGTCAACTCCGACCTGGTCGGCAAGGTGGTCAACATTGCCAGCCGTTGCGCCGGCTTCATTCAAAAGGGCAACGATGGCGTGATGGTGGCTGGCGATGCCGCTCCAGAGCTGAGCGAAGCCTTCCTGGCCGCCGCACCGAGCATTGCCGAGGCCTATGAAGCGCGCGATTTCGCCCGTGCCATGCGTGAAATCATGGGCCTGGCTGACCGCGCCAACGCCTGGATCGCCGACAAGGCCCCGTGGTCGTTGGCCAAACAGGAAGGCAAGCAGGATGAAGTCCAGGCCATCTGCGCCCAGGGCATCAACCTGTTCCGCCAATTGGTGATTTTCCTCAAGCCGGTACTGCCGTTGCTGGCCGCCGACGCCGAGGCATTCCTCAACGTTGCGCCGCTGACCTGGGACGACCACCAGACCCGCCTGAGCAATCACCAGCTGAATCCGTTCAAGGCACTGATGGCCCGTATCGATCCAGCCAAAGTCGAAGCCATGACTGCTGCCAGCAAGGAAGACCTGGCCGCCAGCCAGACCTCCGTCGTCACCGGCAATGGCGAGCTGAGCAAAGACCCGCTGTCGGCCGAGATCGACTTCGACACCTTTGCGGCCGTCGACCTGCGTGTGGCGCTGATTCTCAAGGCCGAAGCCGTTGAGGGTGCCGACAAGCTGCTGCGCCTGACCCTGGACATCGGTGACGAGCAACGCAACGTGTTCTCCGGCATCAAGTCGGCCTACCCGGACCCGGCCAAGCTCGAAGGCCGCCTGACCATGATGATCGCCAACCTCAAGCCACGTAAAATGCGCTTCGGGATCTCCGAGGGCATGGTCATGGCTGCAGGTCCCGGCGGTGAAGAAATCTACCTGCTGAGCCCCGACAGCGGCGCCAAGCCCGGTCAACGCATCAAGTAAACCCCACGCCCCGGACGATTGCGTCCGGGGCGTTCTAATCCTTGCGTCATTGCCGGATAATGGCGAACAGCCCTGGCAGTGTGCACCTCCATGAGCGAATTCATCCTGGCCCTGATCAGCGCCGCGCTGGTCAACAACCTGGTCCTGCATCAGGGACTGGCCATCGACCCGCTGCTGCAGCCTTCGTCTGGCCACGCACGCCGTAGACTGCACGCCTTGGGTCTGGCAACGCTGGCATTGCTGGTACTGTCCAGCAATCTCGGCCAGCTGCTTTACCGCTACGTCCTGCAACCCTTGCAGCTTGACTACCTGCGCCTGTTCATCCTTTTGCCCCTGTGCGTACTGCTGATTGAACCGCTGCTGGGACTGTTGTCTCGAGCGCTGCCGACACTGCCCTTTACTGGATTGATGCCATTGTTGTTGGGCAATGTGGCCCTGCTAGGCTTGAGCCTGCAGGTCATCGAAGGCGGATATGGCGTACTGCAGACCCTGGCCTGGAGCCTGGGTGGCGGCCTGGGTTTCTGGCTGGCCCTGGGTCTGTTCGCCGACTTGCGTCAACGCAGCGATAACGAGGCGGTTCCCCAGAGTTTTCGCGGCCTGCCCGTAGAGTTGATCGGCGCGGGCGTGATGGCCTTGGCGTTTCTCGGTTTCAACGGATTATTTACATCATGAGTCTGATTCAACGCATCGACGCCCTGCTGCCACAGACCCAATGCGGCAAGTGTGGCCACTCTGGCTGCAAGCCCTATGCAGAGGGCCTGGCCAAGGGCGAGGCGATCAACAAGTGTCCACCGGGCGGCAGCGAGACCATCGTAGCCCTGGCCAACCTTCTGCACGTACCTGTCATTGCCCTGGACCCCGAGCGCGGTAATGCGCCGCCCCAGGTTGCCTATATCCGCGAGGCCGAATGCATCGGCTGCACCAAATGCATCCAGGCCTGCCCGGTGGATGCGATAGTCGGTGCCGCCAAATTGATGCACACCGTCATCAGTGCCGAATGCACCGGCTGCGACTTGTGCGTGGCACCCTGCCCGGTCGATTGCATCGACCTGCTGCCTCTGAGCGCCAGCAACGACATCGTCCCGATTGTCGGCGGCCTGGCGCTAAGTGCCGAGGACCTGGCGGCACGCGGTGCCAAACGCAACCATGCACGCCGCCGCTTCGAGTTGCGCAGCAGCCGCCTGCAGCGCGAAGAGGCACGCAAGCAGGCCGACCGCGCTACCCGCAGTCAACGTGCCGCGATCAGCAGCACCGATCAGGTTGTTGCGAGTGATGATCCGATCAAAGCGGCCATCGAGCGGGTCAAGGCACAGAAAGCCGCCGCTGCCGATGCGGCGCTGAAAAAGGCCAAAATCACTGCGGCCATGAGCCGGGCACAGTTGAACAAAGCCAGAAGCGCTTTCGGGGACACGCCAAACGACGCTCAGCGAGCTCAGTTGGCCGAGCTGGAGCAGGAGGCCGAACAGGCCCAGGCGCATCTGCAGGCCTTGCAACCGGCCGCCGCCCATGCCAGCCGTTGACCCCAGCGATCGCCTGCGCAGCACCATGCTGCTGGTGCTGCTGGCATGCCTGCCGGGCGTGCTGACGCTGCTCTGGCAGCACAGCTGGGGGCTGCTGTTCAATCTGCTGCTGTGTGCGGGTTCAGCCCTGCTCTGCGAGGCGCTGTTACTCAAGCTGCAGCGACGGCCTGTCCTGCCTTCACTGAATGACGGCAGCGCCCTGGTCAGTGCCACCCTGCTTGCCGTTGCCCTGCCGGCCTACGCGCCCTGGTGGGTGCCGGTGATCGCCACGGCAAGCGCCATCACCCTTGGCAAACACCTGTATGGCGGCGTCGGCAAGAATCCGTTCAACCCGGCCATGCTTGGCTACGCCGTGGTGCTGCTGGCCTTTCCACTGCACATGACCCAATGGCCCGGCGCGCAATTGCTGGACCTGGGCACAAGCCTGCAACATGTCTTTGGCCTTGGCACCAGCGAGCAACCCGACGCCTGGGCCCAAGCCACCGTGCTTGATGGTCTGCGCAACAACCGCAGCCTGACCGTGGACGAATTGTTCAGCAGCCACCCGGGATTTGGTCACGTCGGCGGCAAAGGCAGCGAATGGGTCAACCTTGCCTTCCTGCTTGGCGGTTTGTTGCTCTTGCAACGCAAAGTCTTCAGCTGGCATGCCCCTGTCGGTCTGCTGGCAAGTCTGTTTGTGATCAGCCTGTTTTGCTGGAATGGATCAGGTTCGGACTCCAATGGCTCACCACTGCTCCATTTGTTCAGCGGCTCGACCATGCTGGCAGCGTTCTTTATCGCAACCGAGCCGGTTTCCGGCCCCCGATCACCCCACGCAAAGTTGCTGTTTGGCATCGGCATGGGTCTGTTGATTTACCTGATTCGCACCTGGGGCAGCTATCCTGACGGCAGCGCTTTCGCCGTGTTGCTGATGAACCTCTGCGTACCGGCGCTGGAGCGCTGGGCCGAGCGTCGTCAGACGGTGTCACCATGAGTCGCCCAGCGATCCGCACTAGCGTGCTGCTGTTGCTCGTTGTGCTGTTGAGCCTGGGCAGCAGCGTTATCTGGCAGCACTTCAGTGCCCGCGATATAACCCTGGCACAGCAGCAGCTCAAAGTTCAGACCTGGCTGAGTGTCCTGCCGGCGGCAAGTTATGACAATCAGCCGCTGCAGTTCCCCTTGGTGATAACCGCCCCCGACCTCGCCCACAGCCGGTTGCTCGCAGGCTATCGCGCCAGCCTGGCTGGGCGGCCCAGCGCAGTGGTGCTGCACAGCCAGGCCCAAGGCTACGCTGGCCAACTCGAACTGCTGATTGCCATCGACACACAAGGTCGCCTGATCGGCACCAAGGTGCTGCTTCAGCAGGAAACACCGGGATTGGGTGCGCAATTGGTAGAGCCGGGCAACCACTGGTTGCGCAGCTTCAATGGCGCCAACCGCCAGACCACACCCGATGCCGCCTGGGCGCTTAAACGCGATAACGGCCAGTTCGATCAACTGGCAGGCGCCACAGTGACTTCACGCGCAGTGATTCATGCTGTGCATGACGCCCTGCGTTTTTTCGACGAGCACCGCCAGCAATTACTTGAGGGCAGTAGCAATGAGTAAGCAATGGCTGGCCGCAATGAGCCTGGCCCCGTTACTGGGAGCTACTCAGACAGCCCTCAATGCGTGCGCCATCGCTGGTTTCAGTGTGTTGTTGATCGTCCTCCACCATGTGGCAATGAGCCCCCTGCGCCATTGGCTTATGGCCCGCAGCAGGATACTGGCCAGTGTGCTGGTAGCCGCCGCACTCGTCACCTGCCTGGAACTGAGCCTGCGTGCCTGGGCCCTGCCCCTGTATCAGGCACTCAGCCCCTATCCGGCATTGATCGCCGTACAATGCGTAATGTTCGAGTACGCCCACGACGAGAATCGCCGCTGGCGGGACGTTGCCCGGTTGCTCCTGGGGTTCGCCGCCCTGTGCGTTACCTTGGGGGGGTGTCGCGAGTTGTTGGCTGATTGGGCTGGGCTGCACCTGGCCACACTGCTACCGGGTGCTTTATTTCTGTTGGGTCTGCTACTGGCCCTGTACAACCGGGTTTGCCTGCGGCGAGCCCCCTCACGTCGTCAAGGAAAGCGTTGACACCATGAATGCTGCCAAACGCCTGGAAATTTTTCGCAGGCTGCACGAAGACAACCCTGAACCCAAGACAGAACTGGCCTACACCTCACCCTTCGAGTTGCTGATTGCCGTGATTCTTTCGGCTCAAGCCACAGACGTCAGCGTAAACAAAGCAACCGCCAAGCTGTACCCGGTCGCCAATACCCCCGAGGCCATCTATGCCCTGGGTGTTGACGGGCTCTCGCAGTACATCAAGACCATTGGCCTGTACAACAGCAAAGCGCGCAACGTGATCGAAACGTGCCGCTTGCTGGTCGAACAGCACGACAGCCAGGTACCCGAAACCCGCGAGGCGCTTGAAGCGTTGCCCGGCGTAGGTCGCAAGACCGCCAACGTGGTTCTCAACACTGCCTTCCGGCAACTGACAATGGCGGTGGACACCCATATTTTTCGGGTCAGCAACCGTACCGGCATCGCTCCGGGCAAGACAGTGCTTGAGGTTGAGAAGGCATTGATGAAGTTCGTGCCCAAAGCCTACCTGCTTGATGCCCACCACTGGTTGATCCTGCACGGACGTTATGTGTGCCTGGCACGCAAGCCCCGTTGCGGGAGTTGTCGGATCGAAGACCTGTGCGAATACAAGCAGAAAACCTCCGACGATTGAGAAGATAGTGAAAACCGTAG
>JAVXRI010000070.1:0-30734 GCA_036643775.1 Pseudomonas sp.
CGGAGTCGTGGATCACTTCCTTTACCGTGGCCACCGGGTAACCGGCCGGGAAACGCTGCCCCAGGCCGGAACTGACCAGCAGGTCGCCTTCCTTGATATCGGCCGTATCGGCGACATGCCGCAGCTCCAGACGCTCGGGGTTACCCGTGCCACTGGCAATCGCCCGCAGGCCGTTGCGGTTGACCTGCACCGGAATACTGTGGGTGGTGTCGGTCAGCAGCAATACACGTGCGGTGTAGGGCATCAACTCGACCACCTGGCCCATCAGGCCGCGGGCATCGAGCACCGGCTGCCCCAGGACCACGCCGTCGCGCTCGCCCTTGTTGATCAGGATGCGATGGGTGAACGGATTGGGGTCGACACCGATCAGCTCGGCAACTTCGACCTTCTCGTTGACCAACGCCGACGAATTGAGCAGCTCGCGCAGGCGCACGTTCTGCTCGGTCAGGGCGGCCAGTTTCTGCACGCGCCCCTGCATCAGCAAGGCTTCGGTCTTGAGTTTCTCGTTTTCGGCGATCAGCTCGGTACGACTGCCGAACTGGCTGGCGATACCCTGCCACAGGCTCTGCGGCAAGTCGGTGATGTGATAGGACTCCATCAGCACCAGCCCCATCTGGCTGCGTACCGGTTTGAGCAGGGGGAAGCGCGCATCGACCACCATCAGGGTGATCGACAGCACAACCAGCACGAGCAGGTGCACACCCAGCGAAGGGCCTTTGGCGAAAAGCGGTTTAATAAGCCGCTCCTCGTGGACGACGATTCAAGAGGTCATTCATACGGCAACGCACCGGCCTGCTTGCGGATTGACGGAAAATGACGCCCACACGGACGTCAGCCCAGCACATACAGGTAGCACTGTGGGCACTACCTGTAAACCGGGCGGCATGTGTACTGCAGCCAGCTTACTCGCTGGAGAGCAGGTCCATGGTGTGTTTGTCCATCATTTCCAGGGCGCGGCCACCGCCACGGGCAACACAGGTCAGCGGGTCTTCGGCAACGATGACCGGCAGGCCGGTTTCCTGGGCCAGCAGTTTGTCCAGGTCGCGCAGCAGGGCACCACCACCGGTCAGCACCAGACCGCGCTCGGCGATATCCGAAGCCAGTTCCGGAGGCGATTGCTCCAGGGCGCTCTTGACCGCCTGAACGATAGTCGCCAGAGACTCCTGCAGGGCTTCGAGCACTTCGTTGGAATTGAGGGTGAAGGCACGTGGCACGCCCTCGGCCAGGTTACGGCCGCGAACATCGACTTCACGTACTTCGCCACCTGGATAGGCGGTACCGATTTCCTGCTTGATGCGCTCGGCGGTGGATTCACCGATCAGGCTGCCGTAGTTACGGCGCACGTAGGTCACGATCGCTTCGTCGAAGCGGTCACCACCAACACGTACGGATTCGGCATAGACCACGCCATTCAGGGAGATCAGTGCGATTTCAGTGGTACCACCACCGATATCGACGACCATCGAACCGCGGGCTTCCTCGACCGGCAGGCCGGCACCGATAGCGGCAGCCATCGGCTCTTCGATCAGGAACACTTCGCGGGCACCGGCGCCCAGCGCCGATTCACGAATGGCGCGACGCTCGACCTGGGTCGATTTGCACGGTACACAGATCAGCACGCGCGGGCTTGGCTGCAGGAAGCTGTTCTCGTGAACCTTGTTGATGAAGTACTGCAGCATTTTTTCGCAAACGCTGAAGTCGGCGATCACGCCGTCCTTCATCGGACGAATGGCAGCAATGTTGCCGGGCGTACGGCCCAGCATGCGCTTGGCTTCAGTACCTACCGCGACGACACTTTTCTGGTTGCCGTGAGTACGAATGGCCACAACAGAGGGCTCATTCAGGACGATACCGCGCTCACGCACGTAAATAAGGGTGTTGGCAGTGCCCAGGTCGATGGAAAGATCGCTGGAAAACATGCCACGCAGTTTCTTGAACATGGGAAAGTGACCCTAGGCAACGCGTGGGTAAAAAAGTGCGGCAAACTCTAACAACGGCGGGGATTTTGGGCAAGGCGCCAATATGTTAAATTGGCAGTTTTTCCGAGCAAGCCAGCACACAATCGCGGCCTTATGACCGTAAATCTGCCAGCATGTTCCTCATCGCGGACCAAATCCGTTTTTGTTTCCCCAGGAGATCCCCATGGCGCTTGAACGCTGCGACGTGGAAAAGATCGCTCACCTGGCCCGACTGGGCCTGAATGAAGCCGATCTGCCACGCACTACCGATGCCCTGAACAGTATTCTGGGACTGGTCGACCAGATGCAAGCGGTCGACACCAATGGCATCGAGCCATTGGCTCACCCGCTAGAAGCCAGTCAGCGCTTGCGTGCCGACATTGTTACAGAAAGCAACCATCGTGACAGCTACCAAGCCATTGCTCCGGCGACGGAAGGTGGTCTGTACCTGGTTCCGAAAGTCATCGAGTAAGGGAATAGAGCCTGCCATGCATCAACTGACCCTGGCCGAGATCGCTCGTGGTCTTGCCGATAAAAAGTTTTCCTCCGAAGAGCTGACCAAAGTCCTGCTGGCGCGTATTTCCCAGCTCGATCCGCAGCTCAACAGTTTCATCAGCCTCACCGAAGAGCTGGCGCTGCAGCAGGCGCAAGCCGCCGACGCACGCCGCGCCAAGGGTGAGACCGGGGCCCTGCTCGGCGCTCCGATCGCCCACAAGGACCTGTTCTGCACCCAGGGTATCCGCACCAGCTGCGGCTCGAAGATGCTCGACAACTTCAAGGCGCCGTATGACGCCACCGTGGTCAGCAAACTGGCTGAAGCCGGTGCCGTGACGCTGGGCAAGACCAACATGGACGAATTCGCCATGGGTTCTGCCAACGAGAGCAGCTACTACGGCGCGGTGAAAAACCCGTGGAACCTGGAGCACGTCCCTGGCGGCTCCTCTGGCGGTTCGGCGGCTGCGGTTGCGGCCCGCCTGCTGCCTGCGGCCACTGCCACCGACACGGGCGGTTCGATCCGCCAGCCTGCGGCACTGACCAGCCTGACCGGCCTGAAACCGACCTACGGTCGGGTTTCGCGCTGGGGCATGATTGCCTATGCCTCGAGCCTCGACCAGGGCGGCCCACTCGCCCGCAGCGCCGAAGACTGCGCGCTGATGCTGCAAGGCATGGCCGGTTTCGACGCCAAGGACTCCACCAGCATCGATGAACCGGTGCCGGACTACAGCGCCAGCCTCAACGGCTCGCTGCAAGGCCTGCGTATCGGCCTGCCGAAGGAATACTTCGGTGCCGGTCTCGACCCGCGCATCGCCGACCTGGTCCAGGCCAGCGTCAAGGAGCTGGAAAAGCTCGGCGCCGTGGTCAAGGAAATCAGCCTGCCGAACATGCAGCACGCGATTCCGGCCTACTACGTGATCGCCCCGGCCGAAGCCTCGTCCAACCTGTCGCGTTTCGACGGCGTGCGTTTCGGCTACCGCTGCGAGAACCCGGTCGACCTCACCGATCTGTACAAGCGTTCCCGTGGCGAAGGCTTCGGTATCGAAGTACAGCGCCGGATCATGGTCGGTGCCTATGCCCTGTCGGCCGGTTACTACGATGCCTACTACCTGCAGGCCCAGAAAATTCGCCGCCTGATCAAGAACGACTTCATGGCCGCCTTCAACGACGTCGACGTGATTCTCGGCCCGACCACGCCAAACCTGGCCTGGAAGATCGGCGCCAAGAACAACGACCCGGTCGCGGAATACCTGGAAGACGTGTACACCATTACCGCCAACCTCGCGGGCCTGCCTGGCCTGTCGATGCCGGCCGGTTTTGTCGATGGTCTGCCGGTCGGCGTGCAACTGCTCGCCCCGTACTTCCAGGAAGGCCGTCTGCTCAACGTCGCGCACCGCTATCAGCAAGTGACTGATTGGCACACCCGCGCACCTACCGGCTTCTGAGGGATCACCACATGCAATGGGAAGTTGTCATCGGGCTGGAGATTCACACCCAGCTCGCCACCCAGTCGAAGATTTTCTCCGGCAGCGCCACCACCTTCGGTTCCGAGCCGAACACCCAGGCCAGCCTGATCGACCTGGGCATGCCCGGCGTGTTGCCGGTGCTCAACCAGGAAGCCGTGCGCATGGCCTGCATGTTCGGTCTGGCGATCGACGCCGAGATCGGCCAGCACAACGTGTTCGCGCGCAAGAACTACTTCTACCCTGACCTGCCCAAGGGTTACCAGATCAGCCAGATGGAGCTGCCGATCGTCGGCAAGGGCCACCTGGACATCGCCCTGGAAGACGGTACGGTCAAACGTGTCGGCATCACCCGGGCACACCTTGAAGAAGATGCCGGCAAAAGCCTGCACGAAGACTTCAGCGGCTCCACCGGTATCGACCTCAACCGTGCCGGCACGCCGCTGCTGGAAATCGTTTCCGAGCCGGACATGCGTAACGCCAAGGAAGCCGTGGCCTACGTCAAGGCCATCCACGCACTGGTGCGCTACCTGGGCATCTGCGACGGCAACATGGCCGAAGGCTCGCTGCGTTGCGACTGCAACGTCTCGGTCCGGCCGAAAGGCCAGGTCGAGTTCGGTACTCGCTGCGAGATCAAGAACGTCAACTCGTTCCGCTTCATCGAGCGCGCGATCAACACCGAAATCCAGCGTCAGATCGAGCTGATCGAAGATGGTGGCAAGGTTGTCCAGGAAACCCGCCTGTACGACCCGAACAAGGACGAGACGCGCTCCATGCGCAGCAAGGAGGAGGCCAACGACTACCGTTACTTCCCCGATCCGGACCTGCTACCGGTGGTGATCGAGGGCGCTTACCTCGACACCATTCGCACCACCCTGCCGGAACTGCCGCCGCAGAAGCGCGAGCGCTTCCAGAGCCAGTTCGGCCTGTCGAACTACGATGCCAACGTACTGGCCTCAAGCCGCGAGCAGGCCGACTACTTCGAGGAAGTGGTCGGTGTGTGTGGCGATGCCAAGCTGGCCGCCAACTGGGTCATGGTCGAGCTGGGCAGCCTGCTCAACAAACTGGGCCTGGAAATCGACCAGTCGCCGGTCAGCGCGGCGCACCTGGGTGGCATGCTCAAGCGCATCCTCGACAACACCATCAGCGGCAAGATCGCCAAGGTGGTCTTCGAGAAGATGGCCGCGGCTGAAGGTGATGCCGACCAGATCATCGAAGCCGAAGGCCTGAAACAGGTCACCGACAGCGGTGCGATCGAGAAGGTGCTGGACGAAGTGCTGGCGGCCAACGCCGAGCAGGTCGAGCAGTACCGCGCCGCCGATGAAGCCAAGCGTGGCAAGATGTTCGGCTTCTTCGTCGGCCAGGCCATGAAAGCCTCCAAAGGCAAGGCCAACCCGCAGCAAGTGAACCAATTGCTCAAGAGCAAGCTCGAAGGGTAATTCGCGTCACCTGCTGGTCGCGGGCAAACCGGCTCCCACAGTGATTATCTGTGGGAGCCGGCGTTGCCGGCGATAGCCACCCCACGGAGCAATTGCACACATGTGGCGTCCCCTCAGCGCACTCGCGCTCTTCACCCTGCTGGCCGGCTGTGCCAGCCACAATATCGATCCTCGCGGCTACGACAAGTCCGGCACCGCCTCCTATTACGGTTCCCGTCACCACGGCAAACGCACTGCCAGTGGCGAACCCTTCAATCAAAATGCCCTGACCGCCGCCCATCGCAGCCTGCCCTTCGGCACTCAGGTCAAGGTCACCAATCTGAACAATGATCGGAGCGTGATCGTACGCATCAACGATCGCGGCCCACACACTCGCGGCCGATTGATTGACCTGTCCCGCGCCGCGGCAGAAAAACTGGGCATGATCCGTAGCGGAACAGCTCGCGTACGGGTACAAAGTCTCAGCGACTGACCTTGTAACGGAGCACGACCATTTTCGACCTGGCCGCCTTACCCACCTTCAGCCTGCTGCAAATGGCCTTCGGCTTGCTGCTGCTTGTCACCGGCGCCGAACTGTTGGTGCGTGCCGCCCTGCGCCTGGCCGCCAGCCTGCAGGTTCGTCCGCTGATCATTGGCTTGAGCCTGGTGGCCTTCGGCAGCAGTGCCCCGCAGCTTACCGTCAGCCTGCAGGCGGCCTACACCGGCGCCCCGGACGTGGCCGTGGGCAGCGTGATTGGCAGCAATATTTTCAACATATTGGTCACCCTCGGCCTCGCCGCACTGATCATTCCCTTGCGGGTCTCGCGCCAGTTGGTACGCCTGGATATCCCGCTGATGATCGGCGCCAGCCTGCTGGTTTACCTGCTGGCGTTCAACGAACTGCTTGGCCGCCTTGAAGGCGCGTTGCTGCTGCTCGGCCTGGTCGGCTACCTGGCAATCCTCTGGCACCAGTCGCGGCACTACGCCCGCACCTACCCGGCCCCCGGCCCACGACCGCAACAGGGCAGCGGATTCTGGATTACCAGCCTGCTGCTGATGTTGACCGGATTGGGGCTACTCAGCGCAGCCGGACACCTGTTGCTTGAGGCCGCCGTCGAAGTGGCGGGCGACCTCGGCCTGTCGGAACGGGTCATCGGCTTGACGGTGGTCGCGGTCTGCACCTCGTTGCCGGAACTGGCCACCTCACTGATTGCAGCCCTGCGCGGCGAACGCGAGATCGCCGTCGGCAACGTCATCGGCAGCAACCTGTTCAACCTGCTGGCGGTGCTCGGACTGACTGCGCTGGTGGCCCCCGAGCCGCTGTCGATCTCGCCCAACGCCCTGGATTTCGACCTGCCGGTGATGCTTGGCGTCGCCGTCTTGAGCCTGCCGGTGTTCTACTCGGGCTACCGCGTAACCCGCGCCGAAGGTCTGGTGTTTCTTGGCTTGTACCTGGCTTATGGCCTGCATGTGGTGGCCTTCACCACCGGCATGCCGCTGGCCACCCGCCTGGAAAAACTGATGTTGTTCTATGCACTGCCAGCACTCGGGGCATTGCTGCTGTTCACTACCCTGCGCGCCTGGCGCCGCCAACACTAAGGAAAACAATATGGGCGACAACACCAAAACCGG
Organism: Pseudomonas sp.; assembly: GCA_036643775.1. Lineage (GTDB taxonomy): Bacteria > Pseudomonadota > Gammaproteobacteria > Pseudomonadales > Pseudomonadaceae > Aquipseudomonas. The sequence goes on from JAVXRI010000070.1 coordinate 6,967, forward strand.
CGAGCAGGTCCGCCGCCAAGTCATGGGCGATGCATTTGTCGATCGCGCCCTGGGAAATGCCACCGAGTTCACTCAGCCGCTGCAGGACTTCGTCAACGAACATGCCTGGGGCAGCGTCTGGAGCCGTGAAGGCTTGCCGCTGAAAACCCGCAGCCTGATCACCCTGGCTGCGCTGACGGCACTCAAGTGCCCACAGGAACTCAAGGGCCACGTACGTGGCGCCTTGAACAATGGTTGCAGTGTCGAAGAGATTCGCGAAGCGCTATTGCATTGCGCCGTGTACGCCGGGGTGCCGGCGGCCATCGATGCGTTCCGCGCGGCCCAGGAAGTGATCGACAGCTACCAGCAGAGCTGATCGATCACCCCGCGAGCGGGCCGTCAGTCGGCAGCGACGGCGGCCTTGTGGCCTTTTTTCTTCAGCCAGAAGGCCACGCCCAATACCGCCAGCCACACCGGAATCAACAGCACCGAAATACGGATGCCCGGCGTCAGGTACATGATCACCAGGATCAGGGCGAGGAAGGCCAGGCAGACATAGTTGGTCAGCGGATAGCCCCAGCTCTTGTAGAACGTCGTCTCGCCAGCAGCCTGCTTGGCACGGCGGAACTTCAGGTGAGTAATACTGATGATGCCCCAGTTGATCACCAGCGACGACACCACCAATGCCATCAACAGACCGAAGGCTTCTGCCGGCATCAGGTAGTTGATCACCACGCACAACGCGGTTGCCAGTGCCGAGATACCCAGGGCCGCCAACGGCACGCCACGGGCATTGACCTTGAGCAGACGCTTGGGCGCATCACCCTGTATCGCCAGGCCGAAGAGCATCCGGCTGTTGCAGTAGACGCAACTGTTGTAGACCGACAACGCTGCGGTCAGCACCACCAGGTTGAGGATGGTGGCCACCAGGTTGCTGTCCAGAGCATGGAAAATCATCACGAACGGGCTGCCGCCCTGCACTACTTTCTGCCACGGGTACAGCGACAGCAATACGGCCAGGGCACCGATGTAGAAAATCAGAATGCGATAGATCACCTGGTTGGTGGCACGTGGAATGCTGTGTTTGGGGTTGTCGGCTTCGGCGGCGGTGATACCCACCAGCTCCAGGCCACCAAAGGAAAACATGATCACCGCCAGCGCCATCATCAGACCGCTGATGCCATTGGGGAAGAAGCCGCCGTATTGCCACAGGTTGGCAACGCTGGCATCAGGACCACCGTTGCCGCTGATCAACAGGTAACCACCAAAGGCAATCATGCTGACAATGGCGACAACCTTGATCAGGGCGAACCAGAACTCCATCTCGCCATAGACTTTCACCTGGCTGAGGTTGATCAGGTTGATCACGACGAAGAAGATCGCCGCCGTCGCCCAGGTCGGGAAGTCGGGCCACCAGTACTGGATGTAGATGCCCACGGCAGTCAGTTCGGCCATGCCTACCAGCACATACAGCACCCAGTAGTTCCAGCCGGACATGAACCCGGCGAATTCACTCCAGTAGCGGTGGGCGAAATGACTGAAGGTGCCGGAAACCGGCTCTTCGACCACCATCTCACCAAGCTGGCGCATGATGAAGAAAGCAATCAGACCGGCAATTGCGTAACCCAGCAGCACGGACGGGCCGGCCAGCTGGATAGTCTGGGCAATACCCAGGAACAGACCAGTGCCGATGGCGCCACCCAGCGCGATCAGCTGGATATGGCGATTCTTCAGCCCGCGGTGTAACCGCTCGGGGGTGATCTCTTCTTGCATGAAGTGTCCTCGAGGGTAAGAGGCAGTGTTGGAATTATTTTTTTACAGAATCTAGATCCAGCCGCCCCACTGCAAGAAAAAGATGCCGATATTGGTGGTAATAGCGGCCATCAGGGTGGTTATGACGATAATCGCCGCTGCCAACTGGTGATTGCCGTTGGTCGATCTGGCCATCACATAGCTAGCCGCTGCCGTGGGGCTACCGAAGTAGAGGAACAAAATACCCAGCTCGGCGCCACGAAAACCACAGAGAAATGCTCCCAGGGTAGCCAGCAGCGGCAACCAGACCATTTTCATCAGACTGACACTGAGCGCCAGCCCGCCACTCAGGCGCAGTGATGCGAGCGACAAGGTGCCACCAATACAGATCAGCGCCAGCGGCAGCGTCATCTGCGCCAGGTAGTCGCCGGAGGTCAGCAACCAGTTCGGCAGCGCCACCTGCCCGTAAGCCAGCACGGCGGCCAGCAGCACACTAATGATCAGCGGATTGCGCAGGATGCTCTTGCAGATGCTCCAGGGGTCGGATTTCGCGCTTGGGCTGTACACCGCCAGCACCACCACCGACAACGAGTTGTAGAGCAGGATCACCAGCCCGGCGAGGACCGCGCCGAGTGAAATACCGTAATCGCCATACATGCTCGCGGCCAGCGCCAGGCCTATCACCCCGTTGTTGCCGCGAAACGCACCCTGGGTGTAGATCCCCCGATCTTCCCGAGGGCAGCGCCAGATCGCCATGCCCCAGGCCAGACCGAAGCCGATCAGGGTAGCGATGGCAAAGTAAAGGAGCAGCCCCGGTTGCACGGCGGAGGTCAGGTCAGCGTGATAGATCCCGAGGAACAACAACGCCGGCATACAGACGTTGAACACCAATGACGAGGCGGTGTGGATAAAACCGTCGTTAATTGCCTTGATGCGTTTGAGCAACACGCCCATGAACAACATGGCGAAGACCGGCGCCGTGATGTTCAGCGTCTGGAGAAAAAGGGCGAGCATGCAGGGCGGTCCCGTTGGCTGTCGTTAGGGGGCTAATGATACGCCGACAACCACAATCGCGGGGCAAGCCCCGCGATCAAGCACAGCTTCAGCGGCGAACCGGGCGCTTCTGCAGTTTGCGCTGCAGGGTACGCCGGTGCATGCCCAGCGCCCGGGCAGTGGCGGAGATATTACCTTCGTGCTCGGTCAGCACCCGCTGGATGTGCTCCCACTGCAGGCGGTCAACCGACATCGGGTTTTCCGGCACCAGGCTGTCCAGGTCAGCATGCTGGGACAGCAAGGCCGCCAGCACATCATCGGCGTCGGCCGGTTTGCACAGGTAGTTGCAGGCACCACGCTTGATGGCTTCCACAGCAGTGGCAATGCTCGAATAGCCGGTGAGGATCACCACGCGCATTTCCGGATCGAGCTCAAGCAACTTGGGCAGCAGCACCAGGCCCGAATCTCCATCCATCTTCAAATCCAGGGCGGCATAATCAGGCACATCCTGCTGAGCCAGTAACAATCCCTCTTCGGCGGAACCCGCCGTGCTCACGCGAAAACCACGGCGGCTCATGGCCCGGGCCATGACCCGGGTAAAGGTGGCGTCGTCATCCACCAGCAACAGGTGCGGTAGCTCTTCGCCTTCAACCTGGATTTCATCACTCATCACACATCTCCTCGCGCGTCACGCGGCAGGCGTAGCTCGGTGAGCGTACCGCCTTCCTCATGACTATAGAGTTTTACCGAGCCGCCAGCACGGGTCACGCTGGCCTTGCTCAAGAACAGGCCCAGGCCGAAGCCTTTGCCCTTGGTGGTAAAGAAGGGTTTGCCAATCGACTCGGCAATGGCCGCCGGCACACCCGGACCATGGTCACGGATGCTGATCACCATATCTTGCGCATCCCAATCCAGGCGCACTTCGAGATCGTCCGGACAGGCATCGGCTGCATTGTTCAACAGGTTCAGTAGCGCCTGGGTCAAATCCGGCGGTGGTGCCAGGCGCGGCACACTGCCCTGCCCCAGGCGCTGGAAACGGTAGCTGGCTTCAGGGCGCATCAGGTGCCAGCGATTGAGGGCTTCATCCAGCCAGGCCGTGACTTCCTGATCTTCCACCGCCATGCGCCGGTTGGCCTCGGCAGCCCGCACCAGATTCTGCAAGGTTTCCTTGCACAGTTTGACCTGGTCCTGCAGCACCGCAAGATCTTCCTGCAGCAACGGGTCGTGGTGGTCCTGACGCATTTCCTTGATCAGCACGCTCATGGTCGCCAACGGCGTACCCAGCTCATGGGCGGCGCCGGCGGCCTGGGTCGCGACCGCCAGGAGCTGCTCGTCGCGCAGCCCCTCTTCACGCCGCTCGGCACGCAGTTGCTCCTGACGACGCAGTTCTTCGGCCATTTTCGCCGCAAAGAAAGTGATCACCGCCGCCGCCAGGGCAATGCTCAGCCACATGCCGTAGACCTGCATTTTCTCCCGCGCCACGGGGAAGGTCTCGAGCGGGTAGAACTGCACCAGCAACAAACTGTAGGCCGCCAGGGCAATGCCCGAGAGCACCAGTGAATACACCCAGGGCAAGGTCACCGCGGCAATCGCCAATGGCACCAGGTAGTAGGAAACAAACGGGTTGGTCGAGCCGCCGGAGTAGTACAGCAAGGCACTGTGGATCAACAGGTCGCAGGCCAGCTGGAAGGCGTATTCAAGCTCGGTGACCGGCAACGACAGACGCAGGCGCAAGGCTGTGAACGCACAGAGCAGACTCGACAGCCCCAGGGTGATAACCAGCGACAACCAGGGCAGCGGCAGCAAATCGGTCCAGTAGGCAACGCCCACCGAACCGGCCTGGGCAGCCAATACCAGAATGCGGATGAAAGTCAGGCGCCAGAGGTTCTGACGGGTAGCGGACAGCAGTTGTACGGGGGCGAGCATGAGCTCTCCTGATGAGTGCTCCAGGGCGAATCGTGGCGAGTATACCGAAGCTGCACCTTGGTCTGCAGGGATGCGGCAAAGCGCCACACTTTTTTACATAACAATGATGGCCTTTTTGAACCTCACTACACTCTTGCGAGTCTCATGGGCCTGCGTGGAATGGATATCACAGCGTCCACGCCTCATTTTCAAGGAGTCCTACATGCTTAATTCCCGTCGCAGCGCCGCTCTCGTGATGGCCACCGGCCTGCTCGCCAGCCTCCCCGCGCTGGCAGAGGAGCCACGCTACAACCAGATCTCGCTGCGCGCTGAAGTCAGCAAGGAAGTGTCACGCGACCTGATGATCGTGACCCTGTACAGCGAAGCGCAGAATACCGACCCGGGCAAGCTGGCCAAGGAAATCACCGAGACCATGAACAAGGCGGTGCAGCAAGCCCGCGAGGTCAAGGAAGTGAAGATCAGCCAGGGCAGCCGCAACAGCTACCCGATCTATGACAACAAGGGCCAGAGGATCACCGGCTGGCGCGAGCGCGCCGAACTGCGCCTGGAAAGTGGCGACTTCCCGGCCCTGTCGAAACTCACCGGGACCCTGCTGCAGGACCTGAAAATGGGCGGCATGGATTTCTCCATTGCCCCGGCTACGCGCAAAACCAGCGAAGACGACCTGCTCAAGGATGCCGTCAACGCCTTCAAGGCCCGTGCGCAACTGGCCACCGAGGCACTGGGTGGTAAAGGCTACAAAGTGGTCAACCTCAACCTCAATAGCAGCGGCTATCCGCATCCCTATGCGCGTAGCGCGCCTATGATGATGAAAGCCGGTATGGCCGAAGACGCCGCACCTGTTCCGGAAATCGAAGCCGGCACCAGCCAGGTGACCCTCAGCGCCGACGGTACCATCGAAGTCCAGATGCCCTGAGCAGCGTTACTTTTTGTGCTGTTTCGCGGTGGCTACGGCTGCCGCGAACACTGTTACGTGTAGCAACTCGATGCACTTTTCTGGTGCCAGGCGTGACCACGTCATCAGGCAACGTCTCCGAAACATACTGAAATACCCCCTCGCAAACGATCAACTCCGTAAAAAATTATACGGATGCGACATTCCTGTACGTTCGTCCCACTGTTTGTCACCACACATCCCTTTGAGTCTTGCATTGGGTATGGGGCCTGCATAAGTATCCGCAGGACGGCTCACAAGGCCACCTCAAATCAAAAATGACAACAATGAGGCCACCATGCTCAAACACGCGGTCATTCCGTTTCTAGTCGGCGCAGGCTTGCTTGCCGGCGCACCTTCTGCCCTTGCGGCGACTAACCTGGTGTTTTGCTCCGAAGGCAGCCCCGCTGGCTTCGACCCGGGCCAATACACCACCGGAACCGACTTCGATGCCTCAGCCGAGACTGTTTTCAACCGTCTGAGCCAGTTCGAGCGCGGCGGTACCGCTGTCATTCCGGGCCTGGCGACCAGTTGGGATATTTCCGATGACGGCCTAACCTACACCTTCCATCTGCGTGAAGGGGTCAAGTTCCATACCACCGACTTCTTCAAGCCGACCCGCGAATTCAACGCCGACGACGTCCTGTTCACCTTCAATCGCATGCTCGACAAGGACATGCCGTTCCGTAAGGCCTACCCGACCGAGTTCCCGTATTTCACCGACATGGGCATGGACAAGAACATCGCCAAGGTGGAGAAGGTCGACGATCACACGGTCAAGTTCACCCTCAATGGTGTCGACGCCGCGTTCATCCAGAACCTGGCCATGAGCTTCGCCTCGGTCCAGTCCGCCGAATACGCCGACCAGTTGCTCAAGCAAGGCAAGCCCACCGATATCAACCAGAAGCCGATCGGCACCGGGCCGTTCGTGTTCAGCAAGTACCAGAAAGACGCGCAGATCCGCTTCAAGGGCAACAAGGACTACTGGAAGCCTGATGATGTGAAGATCGACAACCTGATCTTCGCCATCACCACCGACGCCTCCGTGCGTATGCAGAAACTGAAGAAAAACGAGTGCCAGGTCACCCTCTTCCCGCGCCCCGCCGACCTGCCGGCGCTGAAGGCCGACAGCACGCTGCAGGTGTTGCAGCAACCGGGCTTCAACCTCGGCTACATCGCCTACAACGTGATGGACAAGATCAAGGGCAGTAACGAAGCCAACCCCATGGCCCAGCTCAAGGTCCGCGAAGCCCTGGACATGGCGGTGAACAAGGCGGAAATCATCAAGTCGGTGTACCAGGGTGCCGGCCAGCTGGCAGTCAACGCCATGCCGCCAACCCAATGGTCCTACGACACCAGTATCAAGGACGCCCCGTTCGACCCGGAGAAAGCCAAACAACTGCTCAAGGAAGCCGGGGTCAAGGAAGGCACTGAGATCACCCTGTGGGCCATGCCGGTGCAACGCCCCTACAACCCCAATGCCAAGTTGATGGCCGAGATGCTTCAGTCCGACTGGAAGAAGATCGGTATCAACGCCAAGATCGTCAGCTATGAGTGGGGCGAGTACATCAAGCGCTCCAAGGGTGGCGAAAACGGCGCCATGCTGATTGGCTGGAGCGGTGACAACGGTGACCCGGACAACTGGCTCGGCACCTTGTTCGGTTGTGATGCCATCGCTGGCAACAACTTCTCCAAATGGTGCGACAAGCCCTACGATGACCTGATCAAGCAGGCCAAGGCGACCTCCGACCAGGCCAAGCGTACCGAGCTGTACAAGCAAGCCCAGCACCGCCTCAAAGAGCAGGTGCCAATGACACCGATCGCTCACTCGACGGTGTATCAACCCATGCGTAACACCGTACAGGACTTCAAGATCAGCCCGTTTGGCTTGAACTCCTTCTATGGGGTCAGCGTGACCAAGTAGCAGCCACCAGCTTTGGCCCCGGACACCGCATGGCGTCCGGGACCTAGCCTTGTGGCCTGGCAGGTCAGCCGCTAGCGCATCGACACGGAAACGTCGCCCCGCGCTATCGGAATCCTCCTACACACCCTTGCGTAATCGTACCTACCGAGCGCGTCGTGACGGTCCTACTGTCAAGGCAGCCTTGCAGTCGGCGCGATTCGCACGGCTGTGCGCCATGGACCGCTCAAAACAACAAGAGATCAAGGATCGTTATGCGCCATACGCCATTTTTTGCAGCACTGCTGGGCTTCGGCCTGCTTACCCAGGCACCACTGAGCCTGGCCAAGAACCTGGTGTTCTGCTCCGAAGGCAGCCCGGGTGGTTTTGACACCGCCCAGTACACCAGCGCCACCGACAACGACGCCGCCGAGCCGATCTATAACCGCCTGGTCGAGTTCGAGCGCGGCGCCACCGCGGTCAAACCGGCACTGGCAAAAAGCTGGGAAGTTTCCGATGACGGCCTGACCTATACCTTCCACTTGCGCGAAGGGGTGAAATTTCACAGCAACAAGGAGTTCACCCCCAGCCGCGACTTCAACGCCGATGATGTGCTGTTCACCTTCCAGCGCATGCTTGATCGCGAGCACCCATTTCGCAAGGCCTACCCCACCGAGTTCCCTTACTTCGTCAGCATGAGCCTGGACAAGAACATTGCCCGGATCGAGAAGAGCGACCCGATGACGGTGGTGTTCACCCTCAACAGCGTTGACGCCGCCTTTGTGCAGAATCTGGCGATGAGTTTCGCCGCCATCCTTTCGGCCGAGTACGCCGAGCAGTTGATGACTTCCGGACGCCCCAGCGACATCAACCAGAAACCGATTGGCACCGGTCCGTTCGTGTTTCAGCGCTATCAGAAGGACTCGCAGATCCGTTACCGCGGCAACAAGGACTACTGGGACCCGACCCAGGTCAAACTCGACCAGCTTATCTTCTCGATCAACGTCGACCCTTCGGTACGCATCCAGAAGCTGCGCAAGAATGAGTGCCAGGTCACCCTGCATCCACGTCCGGCCGACCTCGATGCATTGAAGAACGACCCAAAACTGCAAGTCATCGAGAAGCCCGGCTTCAACCTTGGCTACATCGCGTACAACGTCCAGCACAAACCCTTCGATCAACTCGAAGTACGCCAGGCAATGGACATGGCGGTGAACAAGCCGGCCATCGTCAACGCTGTCTACCAACAGGCAGGACAACTGGCAGTCGGCAGCATGCCGCCGACGCAATGGTCCTACGATGAAACCATCAAGGACGCCGGCTACAACCCTGACAAGGCCCGCGAGCTGCTCAAGGCTGCCGGAGTGAAGGAAGGCACCGAAATCACCCTGTGGGCCATGCCCGTACAACGCCCCTACAACCCCAACGCCAAGCTGATGGCCGAAATGCTCCAGGCCGACTGGGGCAAGGTCGGCCTGAAAGTGAAGATCGTCAGCTACGAATGGGGTGAATATCTCAAGCGCACCAAGGACGGTGAACACGACATCTCGTTGATCGGCTGGACCGGTGACAACGGCGATCCGGACAACTGGCTCGGCACGCTGTACAGCTGTGACGCGATTGGCAGCAACAACTACTCCATGTGGTGCGACCCGCAGTACGACGCGTTGGTCAAGAAAGCCAAGACCATCACTGACCGCGAGCAGCGCACCCTGCTCTACCAACAGGCGCAACAGCGTCTCAAGCAACAATTGCCGATCACCCCGATCGCCCACTCGACGGTCAATCAGCCGCTCAGTGCCAAGGTCGTGGATTTCAAGGTGAGTCCTTTCGGGCGTAACAACTTCTCAGGCGTCAGCACCGAATAAAAACCTGATTCGGCCACGGGGGTGCAATCCACCCTCACGCCCGAACTCAGCCTGAATTTGCCCGATTACCTTGCAGCAAACGATTGCAACCCTTGTTTCACCGCGAAAAGCGCCCAGCTCACAAGGCCAGGCGCTACCTACAAAAAGAAAAGAAAGGGAGCTTTACCTTGAGACCAACCAAAACCGCAGTACTGGCATTGTCCCTCAGTGGTCTGTCAGCCGTGGCCCAGGCCGAACCCGTGAGCCAGGACTTTGTTCCGGTCAGCGTCAAATCCACCAGTGCCCAGAGTGAAGCCACAGGCTTTATCGAAGGCCAGAGCCTGTCCGGCTCGACCCGCAACTGGTACGCCCGCGAACGCGCCACTCGCGCACCGCTGTGGAAGTATTACAAAAGCGACGGCAGCCGCCACGACACGCACAGCCGCGACAACTGGGTGCAAGGCACCATCCTCAACTACAGCTCGGGCTTCACCGAGGGCACGGTCGGTTTCGCCACTGAAGTCGCGGCCTACAACGCCATTGCCCTGGAGCAAGGGCGCGCCGCGGTAGCCGGACCGAACAACCGCACCCTGACTCACAGTGACGGTGACGTCATCGGCCAATGGAGCAAGATGGGCCTGGCCAACGTCAAGGCGCGTGTCTCCAACACCACCCTGACCGCCGGTCGCCAATCGATGGATACGCCCGTGATTGCCTACATTGGCAACCGTGCCCTGCCATCGAGCTTCCAGGGCGTGAGCATCCACAGCGAAGAATTCGACAACCTGTCGTTCGACGCCGGCACCTTCGACCGCGTGTCGCCACGTACCGAACAGAGCCTGAGCAAATTCCGCTCGGAGTACGGCGCCAACGGTGCGGAAACCGATCGCATCAGCATGGCCGGCATCAATTACCAGCCGCTGCAGAGCCTGAAGACCAGCCTGTATGTGTCCAAGGTCGAAGACTTCTGGAACCAGTACTACTTCAGCGCCAACCATCAACTGGGTGACAGCTCGGTGCTGGCCCTGACCACCGGGCTTAACTACTACAAGACCAAGGATGAAGGCCGCAGCGAACTCGGTGAAATCGACAACGACACCTACAGCCTGTCGCTGGGGCTGACGCACCAGGCGCACAACCTGACCTTCTCCTACCAGCAGGTCAACGGTAACGAGTACTTCGACTACCTGCACGAAACCAACGCCATCTTCCTGGCCAACTCCCTGCTCTCGGACTTCAACGGCCCGAACGAGAAGTCGATGCAGATCGCCTACGTGCTGAACATGGCCCAGTACGGGGTACCAGGTCTCAAGTTCAACCTGTACAACGCCCGTGGCTGGGGCATCGACGGCACCCACTACACCGGCACCGGCTATGACGTGAAGAACCTCGACGGTGAGAACCACTATGAGTGGGGCATCGGTACCACCTACGCGGTGCAAAGCGGCGCACTCAAGGACACCACCATCCGCGCCACCTACACCGCGCACCGCGCCAGCAAGAACCAGGGCGACGGTAGCCTGGACGAGCTGCGTATCGTGACCACCATTCCATTCAACATTCTCTAAGCGTCAGCTGCCACGACCGGTTCACCGAATCGGTCGTGGCGACTACGCTGGCTTAATTGATAGCAGGGAGGTTTCATGAAATTGCTACCGCTACAGGCTGCCCTCGCAGCCGTCCTGTTGAGCGCCGCGGCGGGCCTGGCGGCCAAGCCGCTGGTGGTGTGTACCGAAGCCAGCCCGGAAGGCTTCGATATCGTCCAGTACACCACTGCGGTGACTGCCGACGCCTCCGCCGAAACCGTGTTCAACCGTCTGGTCGACTTCAAGCCCGGCACCACCGAGATTCAGCCCGCCCTGGCCGAGCGCTGGGAGATCAGCGACGACGGTCTGACCTACACCTTCCATCTGCGCAAAGGGGTCAAGTTCCACAGCACCGACTACTTCACCCCGACCCGCGAAATGAACGCCGACGATGTGCTGTGGAGCTTCCGACGCCAGCTCGACCCGAACCATCCGTGGCACAACAAGACCAGCATCGGCTTCCCCTATTTCGAGAGCATGGGCTTCAAGGACCTGCTCAAGAGCGTCGAGAAAACCGACGATCACACCGTGGTATTTACCCTCACCCGCCCGGAAGCACCGTTCCTGCCTGACCTGGCCATGGCCTTCACCTCGATCTATTCCGCCGAGTACGGCGACCAGTTGCTCAAGGCCAACAAAACCGCAGACCTCAACAGCAAGCCGATCGGCACCGGACCGTTCATTTTCCAGCGCTACGTCAAGGACGCCCAGGTCCGCTACAAGCCCAATCCTGACTACTTCCGTGGCAAACCACCGGCCGATGCGCTGATTTTCGCCATCGCCAACGACAACAATGTGCGCCTGCAGAAGCTCAAGGCCAACGAATGCCAGGTGGCGCTCTACCCCAAGCCCGACGACATCCCCAGCATCAAGACCGACCCCAAGCTGAAAGTCGCCGAGATGGAAGCCCTGACCACCGGTTACATCTCCCTCAACACCGAGCACAAATACCTGAGCGACGTGCGCGTGCGCAAAGCCATCAACATCGCCTTCGACCGCCAGACCCACGTCGACCAGCTGTTCGGCAAAGGCAATGCGCTGGTCGGCGTCAATCCCTACCCACCGACCCTGATGGGCTACAACACCGCCAACCAGAATCCGCCGCGCGACCTCGACAAGGCCCGCGCCCTGCTCAAGGAAGCCGGCGTGCCGGAGGGCACAGTGCTGACCTTGTTCACCCGCAATGGCGGCGGCCCGACCAACCCCAATCCGCAGCTGAGCGCGCAGATGCTCCAGGCCGACCTCGACAAGATCGGCCTGAAAGTCGAAATCCGCGTGATGGAGTGGGCCGAAATGCTACGCCGCGCGAAAAAGGGTGAAGCCGACATGGTGTCCACCGGCTGGGCCGGCGACAACGGCGACCCGGACAACTTCCTCACCCCGCTGCTCAGCTGCGATGCGGTGAAAAGCGGGGAGAACTATGCTCGCTGGTGCAATCAGACATTCCAGAAGCTGATCGACGACGCCCGCAAAGTAACCGATACGAATGAGCGCGCAGCGCTCTATGTAAAGGCCCTGGCGGTGTACGATGAAGACCAACCGTGGATCAGCATGGCGCATCCGAAGATGTTCACCGCCATGCGTAACAACGTGGAGGGGTACCACATCAACCCCCTCACCAATAACAACTTCGCCACTACCCAGGTGAAGTAGAACAAGAACGACCGCCGGCCCCTGACCGGGGCTGGCGGGCATGCCTGACTGGCTGATGAGGTACACCAGAAGATGTTTAGTTTTATTGCCCGGCGCCTGGGACTCTTGATCCCGACCTTCTTCGGCATCACCTTGCTGACGTTCGCGCTCATACGGCTGATACCCGGTGATCCGGTGGAAGTCATGATGGGTGAACGCCGGGTTGACCCGGAAATGCACGCCCAGGCCATGGAGCGCCTCGGCTTGAACAAACCCCTCCCTGAGCAGTACCTGGACTATGTCAGCAAGCTTGCCCAGGGTGACCTTGGCGAGTCGCTGCGTACCCGCGAAAGCGTCTGGACGGAGTTCCTCGCACTGTTCCCGGCGACCCTGGAACTGGCCTTGGCGGCATTGTTTTTCGCCGGTGTGATCGGCCTGCTGGCCGGAGTGATCGCGGCCCTCAAGCGCGGCTCGCTGTTCGATCACGGGGTGATGGGTATATCCCTGGCAGGCTACTCGATGCCGATCTTCTGGTGGGGCCTGATCCTGATCATGTTCTTCTCCGTGAGCCTGGGCTGGACCCCGGTGTCCGGACGCATCGACCTGCTCTACGACATCGAGCCAAAAACCGGCTTCATGCTCATCGACACCCTGCTAAGCGATGAAGAAGGCGCGTTCAAGGACGCCCTCATGCACCTGATTCTGCCGGCCATCGTGCTTGGCACCATCCCGCTGGCGGTGATCGCGCGGATGACCCGCTCGTCGATGCTCGAAGTGCTGCGCGAAGATTACATTCGCACCGCCCGGGCCAAAGGCCTGTCGCCTGCCCGCGTGGTTTTCGTGCATGGCCTGCGTAACGCCCTGATTCCGGTGCTCACCGTGTTCGGCCTGCAAGTCGGCACCTTGCTGGCAGGTGCGGTACTGACCGAAACCATCTTTTCCTGGCCGGGCATCGGCAAATGGCTGATCGAAGCCATCGGCGCCCGTGACTACCCCGTGGTACAGAACGGCATCCTGTTGATTGCCTGCCTGGTGATTCTGGTCAACTTCGTCGTGGATATCCTCTACGGCCTGGCCAACCCACGCATCCGTCATCAGCGCTGAGGCCCCATCATGACAACCCCACTTCCAAATACCGTTACCACGCCGGCCACCGCTGTCGACCAGAGCCTGCTCTACCCTTCGCCCTACAAGGAATTCTGGCAGGCTTTTCACGCAACAAAGGCGCGGTCGCCGGGCTGATGTTCATGAGCCTGATCGTGTTCTGCGCGCTGTTTGCCCCCTGGGTGGCGCCGCACAACCCCAGCGAGCAATACCGTGACTTCCTGCTCACCCCGCCGGTGTGGCTTGAAGGCGGCAACTGGCAGTTCATTCTCGGCACCGACGAACTGGGCCGTGACCTGCTTTCACGGTTGATCCAGGGCTCACGCCTGTCGCTGCTGATCGGCCTGTCGTCAGTAGTGATCTCATTGATTCCGGGGGTCTTCCTCGGCCTGCTGGCCGGGTTCTTCCCGCGTATTCTCGGCCCGTCGATCATGCGCTTGATGGACGTGATGCTGGCGCTGCCGTCGTTGCTGCTGGCCGTGGCGATCGTCGCCATCCTCGGCCCTGGCCTGATCAATACGGTAATCGCCATTGCCATCGTGTCGCTGCCGTCCTATGTGCGTCTGACCCGTGCCGCGGTGATGGGTGAACTGAACCGTGACTACGTCACTGCCGCACGCCTGGCCGGTGCCGGCCTGCCGCGACTGATGTTCGTCACTGTGCTGCCCAACTGCATGGCACCGCTGATCGTCCAGGCCACCTTGAGCTTCTCCTCGGCGATTCTCGATGCTGCGGCCCTGGGCTTCCTTGGCCTGGGTGTCCAGCCACCGACCCCGGAGTGGGGCACCATGCTGGCCTCGGCTCGCGACTACATCGAACGCGCCTGGTGGGTGGTGAGCCTGCCGGGTCTGACCATTTTGCTCAGCGTGCTGGCAATCAACCTGATGGGCGACGGACTGCGCGATGCGCTGGACCCGAAACTCAAGAATGCCGCCTGAGGAGATTGCCATGTCACTTCTAGAAATCAAGAATCTGAATGTGCGCTTTGGCGACGCCAACGCAGTGCCGGTCGTCGACGGTCTCGACCTGACGGTGAACGAAGGCGAGGTCCTGGCCATTGTCGGCGAGTCCGGCTCGGGCAAGTCGGTGACCATGATGGCGCTGATGGGCCTGATCGACGCCCCCGGGCGGATCACCGCCGACGCCCTCACCTTCGACGGCACCAACATGCTCAAGCTCAGCGGCCGGCAACGGCGCAAGGTGGTCGGCAAGGATATGGCGATGGTCTTCCAGGACCCGATGACCGCCCTCAATCCTAGCTACACCGTGGGTTTCCAGATCGAAGAAGTCCTGCGCCAGCACCTCGGTTTGCGGGGTAAGGCTGCCCGCCAACGCGCCCTTGAGCTGCTCAAGAAAGTCGAGATTCCAGCCGCCGAAAGCCGCCTGGACGCCTACCCTCATCAACTCTCGGGCGGCATGAGTCAGCGCGTGGCGATTGCCATGGCGATTGCTGGCGAGCCCAAGCTGCTGATCGCCGATGAACCGACCACGGCGCTGGACGTGACCATTCAGGCACAGATCATGGAACTGCTGCTCAACCTGCAGAAAGAGCAGAACATGGCCCTGATCCTGATCACCCACGACCTGGCGGTGGTTGCCGAGACCGCCAAACGGGTCTGTGTGATGTATGCCGGGCAAGCCGTGGAAGTCGGTCAGGTGCCGGAGCTGTTCGAGGTTCCTGCACACCCGTACAGCGAAGCTCTGTTGGCCGCGATTCCCGAGCACAGTGAAGGCGCCGAGCGTCTGGCGACACTGCCCGGCATCGTGCCCGGTCGCTACGACCGTCCTGAAGGCTGCCTGCTCTCACCACGTTGCCCTTACGTCCAGGAAAACTGCCGCCGCCAGCGTCCGTCCCTAGATCCCCAGGCCCATAGCCAGGTCCGTTGTTTCTACCCGCTGAACCAGGAGGTGGCGTAATGACCGTCGTCCTTACCGCCCGTGAACTGACCCGTCACTATGAAGTTTCCCGTGGTCTGTTCAAGGGCCACGCCCTGGTCCGCGCACTGAACGGCGTGTCCTTTGAACTTGAAGCCGGCAAGACTTTGGCGGTGGTTGGTGAATCCGGCTGTGGCAAGTCAACCCTGGCGCGGGCCCTGACCCTGATCGAAGAACCGTCTTCGGGCTCGCTGAAAATCGCCGGTCATGAAGTGGCCGGGGCCAACAAAGCCGAACGCAAGCAACTGCGCAAAGATGTGCAGATGGTCTTCCAGAGCCCTTACGCCTCGCTCAACCCACGACAGAAGATCGGTGACCAGTTGGCCGAACCTCTGCTGATCAATACCAGGCTGTCGAAGAGCGAACGCCGAGAGAAAGTCCAGGCCATGATGCAACAGGTCGGTCTGCGTCCGGAGCATTACCAGCGCTATCCGCACATGTTTTCCGGTGGTCAGCGTCAGCGTATCGCCCTGGCCCGGGCGATGATGCTGCAACCGAAAGTGCTGGTCGCCGATGAGCCGACCTCGGCCCTCGACGTGTCGATCCAGGCCCAGGTGCTGAACCTGTTCATGGACCTGCAGAAGGAGTTCAACACCGCTTACGTGTTCATCTCCCACAACCTGGCAGTGGTGCGTCATGTAGCCGATCAGGTGCTGGTGATGTACCTGGGCCGTCCGGCGGAAATGGGGCCCAAGGAAGATATCTACAACAAGCCGCTGCACCCTTATACCCAGGCACTGCTGTCGGCCACCCCGACCATCCACCCGGATCCGCTCAAGCCGAAGATCAAGATTGCAGGCGAACTGCCCAACCCGTTGAATCCGCCGTCCGGCTGCGCTTTCCATAAACGCTGCCCGTATGCCACCGAGCGCTGTGCCGCTGAGGAGCCGGCGTTCAGGCAGGTGGGGACACGGCAGGTGGCATGTCACTACGCGGAGCAGTTTCTGTAAGCACCGCTGAGCAAAGCAGCCCCCAAACAAGACGCCGGCATCAATGATGCCGGCGTCTTGTTCTTTCAATGACCCTTCAATGCATGAAGATAGCGATCAGAATGATGACCGGAATCGGGACCCCGAGCATCCATAGCAATAGAGAGCGCATGATGTTTTTCCTCGTTGGTTGGAGCGTTATCGAATCGGTGCACTGGTGTGCCGAACGCTAGCGTCCACCGCAGTGCCCTCCAGCCACTGCACCCGGTCGCGCTGACGGCCACCGAACAGTGCCGCGAAACTGGCAAAAAACGCTCCGCACAGCAGCGCAACAAAGGTCCACAGCGCGGTCCATGCCGCTGCTTTGGCTGCGGTGTCAGCCGCCTGCTGCGCTTGTACCTTGGCTTGCTGGATTTGAGCGAACACTTGATCCACCCGTGCTTCGGCCTCGGCCTGGCTCACGTCAACGCGTTGGGCTACCAGTTGCGCCAGGTATGTGCGGTCGGCTTCACCCACCGCGCCACCTTGAGCGATTGTCCTGGCCAGGATGCGACCCGCCACGGCATTGGCGGCGTCTTCACTGACCGACACCGGGCGATCACTACGGAACAGGCTATCGACGAAATAACCCATGGGGTCAGACTTGGCCGCAACAGTGGAAGTCGCAGAAATGGCCCCCGACCCTGCCTGCGCGCCGGCGCTGAGCAGACCACCAGCGCTGCCCACAATCAGCATGGCCGCTACCAGCGTCGCTATTGCCCAGGCGAGAAAGCCGTGGGCGGTATCGCGAAAATACACTTCATCGCCATGCAGATTGGCCCATTTCACCCGCAGTCGGCCGGCGATATAGCCACCCAGCCCGGAGGCCAGGATCTGCGTCAGCAGCAGCCAGATGATAGTCGAGATACCCAGGGCCTCGGCGCTAACGCCTTCGTCGGCCCAGGGTGAGGTGGCCGCGAAGCCCAGCCCCGCGCCAAGGATCACCAGGATCAACGAGAGGGCAGCCGCGGCAGCGGCACCGGCGAAAATCGCCGCCCAGGATACGCCCGAGCGATTTGGGGCGTCACTGTTAAAGGATGACAGTTCGGCAGAGGTAATCATGAGTTCGTGCCTTCAGTTATGAGCCATTGGGCTTGTTCTGAAAGCGGTGCAGGCGCTGTGCCAAATGTGTCAAAAAATATCTAGAAGGAGAATCAATGGGTTAGATTTCGGGACATTCTGAGGATCGTGCAAAACACCCGAATGGCTGTTTTTGGCTCAGGGCTTATGCAATGTGTGCCGGCATTTTCTGCACCGGATCAGTTGGACTTGTCTGAAGCCCAAGCCCCCGGCACTATCTGTAAATGACCCTTACTACCCTCCCAGACGGCCCTGAACAAACCCCGATCACCGCTGAAACCGTCCTGCGCTACCACTTGTGCTGGAAGCATCGCGACCTCGACGGGGTGATTGCGCTTTATCACCCGGATGTTCAGTACCACGACTTCTTCCAGAACCGCGTACTCGGCTACCGCGAGCTGCGCGATTACGTACGCGCCTGCCTGCCCCATGAAACGGGCGAAGACATCGTTCACAGCGACCGCATCCGTGTCGACGGCTGCACCGCGTTCATTCAATACCAGGTCACGGTCCAGGGCGGCGAAGGTCTTGTGGCGTTCCAGTCCAGCGAAGCCATCACCGTGAAGGACGGACTGATCTGGCGGGTCAATGAATACGCTACCCTGATTCACCGAGACAGCAACGGCAGCACCCATTCCGGGCCGCGCCCGGCCACCAGCCGCCTGGGCCTGTCGCCACGCCAGCTGTCGACCATGGCCCAAGACCTGGAGCACTACTTCCAGCGCCAGCGCCCTTACCTCGATCCGGAACTGGACCTGCAGCGGGTAGCCCGCGAGAGCGGCTACAGTCGCAACCAGATCTCTTACCTGCTCAACCAGGTGCTTGGCCAGAGCTTCTACCGTTACGTTAACCAGGCTCGCCTGCACCACCTGCTCAATGGCCTGGAACAGGCGCCGGCCAACGTCAAGACTGACGACCTGGCATTCGCCGCCGGCTTCAACTCGCTGTCGGCTTTCTACAAGTGTTTCCGTCAGCACACCGGGCTCTCGCCCAAGGCCTGGGTCAAGCAGAATTCTCTGCGTGCACGCAGCTAAGACAGCACCCCCTGCCAGCTTCTAGGATCGCCCACAGACCGTAACGTATGTGGAGCCGAACACCATGCAGCCATGGCGCAAGATCAGCCTTTGGATGGACCAGCTGGACGAACCGCTGACCGCCCGCCCAGCCCTGCTCCAGGACCTGGACGTGGATGTCTGCATCATCGGCGCCGGCTACACCGGGCTGTGGACCGCCTACTACCTCAAACAACAGGCCCCGCAGTTGAACATCGCTATCGTCGAAGCCAACATCGCAGGCTTTGGCGCCTCCGGACGCAATGGTGGCTGGCTGATGGGCAATATGCTCGGTGAGGACCGCCTTCTCGCCGCCAGCTCCCCGGCCCAACGCCGCGCCTCTTATGACCTGCTGCACGGCATTCCCGATGAAGTGCAGCGCGTGCTGGAGCGCGAGGAGATTGACTGCGACTACCGTAAAGGCGGCGTGTTGTATTGCGCGGCGCGTTACCCCGAGCAGCAAACCACCCTTCGTGCCTATCTGGACAAGCTCTACAAGCAAGGCCTGAACGAAGCTGATTACCGCTGGATGAGTCCGGAACAACTGTCCTGTCAACTGCGAATCAGAAAACCCTATGGGGCCATCTTCAATCCCAATGTGGCGACCATTCAACCAGCCAAACTGGTGCGTAGCCTGGCGCGTACGGTGGAACGCATGGGCGTGCGCCTGTACGAGAACAGCCCGGTGACCGACTGGCGTGCCGGAGAAGTGCGCACGGCGCAGGCACGGATCAAATCTCAGTGGGTGGTGCCGGCCGTCGAAGGCTACTCGGTCAACCTGCCGCCGCTGGGACATTACCAGATGCCGGTACAGAGCCTGCTGGTGGCCACCGAGCCCCTGCCCGAACAGGTCTGGGAAAAAATCGGCCTGAACCAGGGCCAGGCGTTCAGCGAAAACAGCCGCCAGGTCACCTATGGCCAGCGCAGCGCCGACAATCGCCTGGTGTTCGGTGCCCGTGGCGGCTACCGCTTTGCCGGGCGCCTACGGGAAAACTTTGACCTCACCGACAGCGAAATCGAACTGCGTCGCTACCTGTTTGGCGAGCTGTTCCCGCAGCTCAAGGACGTCGCCATCACCCACGCCTGGGGCGGCAACCTGGGCATGGCCCGGCGTTTCCAGCCACACATGCTTTGTGACCGCAAACAAGGCATCGCCCTGGCCGGTGGCTACGGCGGCGAAGGTGTAGGTGCCAGCAACCTGGGCGGCCGCACCCTGGCCGAGCTGATTCTGGAGCGGCGCAGTGAGCTGACCGAGCAACCCTGGGTCCACCCCGACAGCACACTGTCGAGCCTCAAGGGCTGGGAACCGGAGCCGTGTCGCTGGCTGGGCTACAACGCCATCATCAAGAGTTTCGTCCATGAAGACCAGACCCTCGCCAACCCGGACAGCGCCCCTTGGCGCCGACGCCTGGCCAGTGGTGTAGCGGACTTCATGGAAGGTTTCATGCACTGACTTTTCGTTCCCCCTGCACAGGATCCACCGGTATGAGCATTACCCAGTTCAAGAACACCGACACTGTCGCGTTGCAAGAATCGAATCCGGTCGCCGTGCCCCTCGGCGAGCCTGTGTCGATTGCCTCGGTGACCTCTGTCGAACGCAGCGACGGCGTCGAAACCGGTATCTGGGAGTGCACCCCGGGGCGCTGGCGGCGGCAGATTGTCCAGCAGGAGTTCTGCCACTTCATCAAGGGTCGTTGCACCTTCACCCCCGACGGTGGCGAAACGCTGACCATCGAAGCGGGCGACGCCATCATGCTGCCCGCCAACAGCACCGGTATCTGGGATATCCAGGAAACCGTACGCAAAACCTATGTACTGATTTTCTGATCAGTTGATCGCCTGCCTCCTTCGATAAAAACAGACAAAGCAAGGAATCCAGACATGCGCCCATTGCTCATCGCACCCCTGTTGTTGATCAGCGCCGTTGCCCAGGCGGCCGATTCGGTAAAAATCTACAACTGGTCCAGCTACATCGCCCCCGATACGCTGAAGAACTTCCAGAAAGCCAGCGGCATCGTACCGACCTACGACGTGTTCGATAGCAACGAAACCCTCGACGGCAAGCTGATGACCGGCAACTCCGGCTATGACGTGGTGTTTCCATCCAACCATTTCATGGCCCGGCAGATCCAGGGCAAGATGCTGAAAAAACTCGACAAGAGCCAGCTGCCCAACTGGCAGAACCTTAATCCGGTACTGCTCAAGGCGCTGGAGGTCAACGATCCGGGCAACCAGTATGGCTTCCCTTATCTGTGGGGCAGTACCGGCATCGGTTATAACATCGACAAGGTCAAAGCCGTGCTGGGCGACAATGCGCCAGTGGATTCCTGGGACCTGATCTTCAACCCCGAATACATCAGCAAGCTCAAGAGTTGTGGCGTAGCAGTGCTGGATAACGGCCCGGAACTGCTGCCCATCGCCCTCAACTACCTGGGCCTGCCGCACCACAGCCAGGACCCGAAGGACTACGAAAAAGCCAAAGAACTGCTGATGAAAGTGCGCCCGTACATCAGCTACTTCCACTCATCGAAGTACACCGGTGACCTGGCCAACGGCGACATCTGCGTGGTGGTGGGATTCTCGGGTGACGTGCTGCAGGCCAAAAACCGTGCAGAGGAAGCGAAGAACGGCGTGAAGGTCGGCTATTCGATCCCCAAAGAGGGTGCACCGATGTGGTTCGACATGGTTGCCATGCCGGTCGACGCACCGAACGAGAAAGCTGGCTACGCCTACATGAACTACCTGTTGCAACCGGAGGTGATGGCCAATATCAGCGAGCATGTGCAATACGCTAACGGCAACCTCAAGGCTGACACGCTGGTGGACCCGGCCATGAAGGCCAACACCATGATTTACCCGAGCGACGAAATGCTCGGCAAGCTGTATGCACTGGAGGCGATGCCGGCCAAGATCGACCGCATTCGGACGCGGATCTGGACCAGCATAAAGGCGGGGAACTAAATCCAGGCTGCTTTGCAGCCATCGCCGGCAAGGCCGGCTCCCACAACAATCGGTGCGGGAGTCGGCCTTGCCGGCGAAGTTTTTAGTGGTGCTCGCGGGTAGCGCGGAATTTCACATCCGGCCAGCGCTCTTCCATCAGCGCCAGGTTGACCCGGGTCGGGGCCAGGTAGGTCAGGTGACCACCGCCGTCGATGGCCAGGTTCTCCACGGCCTTGTTCTTGAATTCCTCAAGCTTCTTCTTGTCGTCACAGCTGATCCAGCGCGCGGACCAGACGGTGATCGGCTCGTAGGCGCATTCGACCTTGTACTCTTCCTTCAGGCGGCTGGCGACCACATCGAACTGCAGCACACCGACGGCGCCGAGGATGATGTCGTTGCTGCGCTCGGGGAAGAACACCTGGGTCGCGCCCTCTTCGGCCAGCTGTTGCAAGCCCTGGCGCAATTGCTTGGACTTGAGCGGGTCTTTCAGGCGCACACGGCGGAACAGTTCCGGGGCGAAGTGCGGGATACCGGTGAAGCCCAGGGCTTCGCCTTCGGTGAAGGTATCGCCGATCTGGATGGTGCCGTGGTTGTGCAAACCGATGATATCGCCCGCCCAGGCTTCTTCCAGCTGCTCACGCTCGGAGGAGAAGAAGGTCAGCGCGTCGCCGATACGCAGGTCCTTGCCGGTACGCACGTGACGCATTTTCATGCCCTTCTCGTACTTGCCCGAGCAGATCCGCATGAAGGCGATGCGGTCGCGGTGCTTGGGGTCCATGTTCGCCTGGATCTTGAACACGAAACCGCTGAACTTCTCTTCGACCGGCTCGACGCTGCGCTCGTTGGCGACGCGCGGCAACGGACGGGGAGCCCAATCGACAACAGCATCAAGCACATGGTCAACACCGAAGTTGCCCAGCGCGGTACCGAAGAACACCGGGGTCAATTCGCCGCGCATGAACTCGTCCTGGTCGAATTCGTGGCAAGCCCCTTGAACCAGTTCCAGTTGCTCGAGGAAACGCTCGTACTCGTCACCCAGGTGCGCCCGGGCTTCGTCGGAATCGAGCTTCTCGATGATCTTCACCTCGGTACGCTCGTGGCCGTGGCCCGGGGTATAGACGATGATGTAGTCACCGGCCAGGTGGTAGACGCCTTTGAAATCGCGGTAGCAACCAATCGGCCAGGTGATCGGCGCCGCCTTGATCTTCAGTACTGCTTCGATCTCGTCGAGCAGCTCGATCGGATCGCGGATATCCCGGTCGAGTTTGTTGATGAAGCTGACAATCGGCGTATCACGCAGACGGCAGACGTCCATCAGGGCGATGGTCCGTGGCTCGACCCCTTTACCGCCGTCGAGCACCATCAGTGCCGAGTCGACTGCGGTCAGGGTGCGGTAGGTGTCTTCGGAGAAGTCTTCGTGACCCGGGGTGTCGAGCAGGTTGATCATGTGCTCGCGATACGGGAACTGCATCACCGAGGTGGTGATGGAGATACCACGCTGCTTCTCCATTTCCATCCAGTCGGAGGTGGCATGGCGGTCGGACTTTCGCGATTTCACCGTACCGGCAACGGCAATTGCCTTGCCCATCAGCAGGAGCTTTTCGGTGATGGTGGTTTTACCCGCATCGGGGTGGGAAATAATAGCGAAGGTGCGGCGTTTCGCGACTTCGGCGGCCTGGTTGGTCATGGGAAATCGCCTGACAGGTGATTCAAAAAAAGGGTGCGGATTATAGCCCAAACTTACCCCTGAACTGAACCGTTGGGTGGATTAACGCTGGCCAAATGCTGCTTCAGATGGGAACCTTTACGGCTGTGGAGGCGTCCACTCCCCTGATTCGCAATCGGCTTTGACCGTTCGTCAGGGTTGGTTTCACCGGCACCACGAGCCTGACGAGGCTTCGCTTATGGCGTGTTCCGCTCCGCTTCGGACAGCACGCTGCTTATCGCGATCACACTGCCTGCCACCTGGAATGGTGGCCGCCACGGGAGTGTGTTCGCCGACAACAAAAGGAGTCCGCCTGTGGCTAAAAGCTATGGCAAGGGGCTGATGGGATGTGCCTTTGTGCTCGTCATCCTGGCCCTGCTGATCCACTGGATCGGCATCGATACGATCGCGCACTACCGCGCCGATCTGTGGTTC
>JAVXRI010000071.1:0-30122 GCA_036643775.1 Pseudomonas sp.
ACCGGGTCGTAACCGACGGAGATCAGTTTATCCAGCGCTTCGTCGCTCAGCTCCAGGCTCAGGTCGCGCTCAGCCAGACGGCTGCGCAGACGGCCCAACTGGATCTGGGTGATGCCAGCAATCTGATCACGGCCCAGAGGCTCGAATACCACCACTTCGTCGATACGGTTGATGAACTCAGGGCGGAAGTGCGAGCCCACCGCGTCCATCACCGCAGCCCGTTGAGCTTCGCGATCACCGACCAGCTCCTGGATCTGCGCCGAGCCCAGGTTGGAGGTCATCACGATCACGGTGTTGCGGAAATCCACCGTGCGTCCGTGGCTGTCCGTCAGGCGACCATCTTCCAGTACCTGCAACAACACGTTGAACACATCCGGGTGCGCCTTCTCGACCTCGTCGAGCAGCACCACGGCATAAGGCTTGCGCCGTACCGCTTCGGTCAGGTAACCGCCCTCTTCATAACCGACGTAGCCTGGTGGAGCACCGATCAGCCGCGCCACGGAGTGTTTCTCCATGAACTCGGACATGTCGATACGCACCATCGCCTCTTCAGTGTCGAACAGGAACTCGGCCAGGGCCTTGCACAGTTCGGTCTTACCTACCCCGGTCGGGCCGAGGAACAGGAACGAACCACTTGGCCGGTTCGGGTCGGACAACCCGGCACGCGAACGACGTACGGCGTTGGAGACGGCAACCACGGCCTCTTCCTGACCGATTACACGCTCGTGCAGCAGGCTTTCCATCTTCAGCAGTTTTTCCCGCTCGCCTTCAAGCATCTTGGCCACCGGAATACCGGTCCACTTGGAGACGACTTCGGCAATTTCCTCTTCAGTCACCTTGTTACGCAGCAACTGGTTCTCGGCCTTGCCGTGCTGGTCGACCATCTGCAGGCTACGCTCCAGATCCGGGATCACCCCGTACTGCAGCTCGGCCATGCGGCTGAGGTCGCCTTTGCGTCGAGCCGTTTCCAGCTCCTGGCGCGACTGTTCGATTTTCTGCTGGATCTGCGCAGAGCCCTGCACTTCGGCTTTTTCCGAGGTCCAGATTTCTTCCAGATCAGCGTACTCACGTTCCAGCCGGGCAATCTCTTCGGTCAGTTTTTCCAGACGCTTGATTGCGGCTTCGTCTTCTTCTTTCTTCAGCGCCTGGGATTCAACCTTCAGTTGAATCAGGCGGCGCTCCAGGCGATCGAGCACTTCTGGCTTGGAGTCGATCTCCATACGAATGCGGCTGGCCGCTTCGTCGACCAGGTCGATAGCCTTGTCCGGCAGTTGCCGGTCAGTGATGTAGCGATGGCTGAGCTTGGCCGCGGCGATAATCGCGCCGTCGGTGATCGCCACCTTGTGGTGCACCTCGTAACGCTCTTTGAGGCCACGCAGGATGGCGATGGTGTCTTCCTCGCTCGGCTCTTCTACCAGCACCTTCTGGAAGCGCCGCTCAAGGGCTGCGTCTTTCTCGATGTACTGGCGGTACTCGTTCAGGGTCGTGGCACCGACGCAGTGCAGCTCACCGCGGGCCAGGGCCGGCTTGAGCATGTTGCCGGCGTCCATGGAGCCTTCGCCTTTACCGGCGCCGACCATGGTGTGCAGTTCGTCGATGAACAGAATGATCTGCCCTTCCTGCTTGGACAGCTCGTTGAGCAGGCCTTTGAGGCGCTCTTCGAACTCACCGCGGAACTTGGCGCCAGCGATCAGCGCGCCCATATCCAGCGACAGCAGACGTTTGCCTTTAAGGCCGTCCGGTACTTCGCCATTGATGATGCGCTGGGCCAGGCCTTCGGCGATGGCGGTTTTACCCACGCCAGGCTCACCGATCAGCACCGGGTTGTTTTTGGTCCGGCGTTGCAGCACTTGAATGGTGCGGCGGATTTCGTCGTCACGGCCGATCACCGGATCGAGCTTGCCGTCTTCGGCACGCTTGGTCAGGTCGACGGTGTACTTGTCCAGGGCCTGACGCGACTCTTCAGCGTTGGGGTCGTTGACCGCCTCGCCGCCACGCAGGTTGCTGATGGCGTTTTCCAGGGCTTTCTTGGTCACGCCCTGGCTCAGCAGCAATTTGCCGAGCTTGCTGTTCTCGTCCATGGCGGCGAGCAGCACCAGTTCGCTGGAGATGAACTGGTCGCCCTTCTGCTGAGCCAGGCGGTCAGCCTGGTTGAGCAGACGTGCCAGGTCCTGCGACATGTTGACGTCGCCGGTCGGGTTCTGGATTTTCGGCAGTTGGTCGAGCTCGTTGCTCAACGCCTTGCGCAGGCTGTTGACGTCAAAGCCCACCTGCATCAGCAGCGGCTTGATCGAACCACCTTGCTGATCGATCAACGCTTGCAACAGGTGCGCAGGCTCGATGGCGGGATGATCCATACCAACGGCCAGGGATTGAGAGTCGGATAACGCCAGCTGTAATTTGCTGGTCAAACGGTCTATTCGCATAAGTTACCTTCCTTTATGGGCAGGCCGGAGCGATGGACACACCTGATGAAGATAAACCTGCCAGAGATACCCCATTAGATAAGGGTGATTCTGGAGGATTCAAGCTTAGCGGGGTTGATTCAGGTCAGCGCGGGGCCAGCCAGATCAATGAGGCGAAGCGTCCGCCTTGCGGGGTACGCCGATATGAATAGAAGCGTGGATCGCTGACGGTGCACAAACCGCCGCCATACACGGCGTGTACGCCACGGGCAGCCAGGCGCAGGCGAGCCAGGGTATAGATGTCGGCCATGAGTTTGTCCGGTCGGGCACCGGGCACGAAGGCCTGGGCAGTTTCCGGATGAACGGTCGTGAAGGCATCGCGCACTTCCAGACCCACTTCAAAGGCTTGCGGGCCAATTGCCGGGCCCAGCCACACCAGAACGTCTTCTGGCGGCAGGGCCAGCCGATCCAGAGTGGCCTCGATCACACCATTGGCAAGGCCGCGCCAGCCCGCATGGGCGGCAGCGACGCGGGTGCCGGCGCGATCGCAGAACAGCAACGGCAGGCAATCTGCAGTCATCACCGTGCAGGCAATGCCTGGGCTGGCCGTCCAGCTGGCATCCGCTTCGGCGATTACGCCAGGGTCGGCATCCGCCACGACAACGCCATGCACCTGCTTGAGCCAGGCCGGCTGGATGCCGAACTCGGCGGTCAGGCGCCGACGGTTCTCGGCCACCGCATCGGGCGTATCGCCGACATGGTCACCGAGGTTGAAGCTTTCATAGGGCGGCAAGCTGACCCCGCCCGCCCGCGTGGTGACGCACGCGCGAACCCCGGCTGGCGCAGGCCAGTCCGGAGTCAGCAGATCGTGCGCCAGCTCGGTCATCCGACGAACGCCTCGCGGTCCTGCTTGAGCAGAGACAGCAGCCAGACGAAATCGTCCGGTAGCGCCGATTCCCACCCCATACGTTCGCCGGTGGCCGGGTGATCCAGCTCCAGGAAACGCGCATGCAGGGCCTGACGCGGGAAGGTCTTGAGGGCCTCGACCATGGTAATGCTGGCCGCTGGCGGAATACGGAAGCGCCCGCCGTAGACCGGATCTCCGACCAACGGGAAGTTCACATGGGCCATGTGCACGCGAATCTGGTGGGTGCGCCCGGTTTCCAGCTTGACCCGTACGTGGGTATGGGAACGGAAGCGCTCCAGTACACGGTAGTGACTGACGGCCGGCTTGCCACCTTCTGTCACCGCCATGCGCTGGCGTTGCCCGCCATGGCGGCCGATCGGGGCGTTGATCTTGCCGCCGGCAGTCACCACACCGATCACGATGCATTCATAGATGCGGCTGACACTGCGGCTTTGCAACTGTGCAACCAGTTGTGTCTGCGCCTGGATGGTCTTGGCCACCACCATCAGACCGGTGGTGTCCTTGTCCAGGCGGTGGACGATACCAGCGCGCGGCACATTGATGATGTCCGGCACATGGTGCAGCAGGGCATTGAGCAGGGTGCCATCGGCGTGGCCCGCAGCCGGATGGACCACCAGCCCGGCGGGCTTGTTGATCACCAGGATGTGGTCGTCTTCGTAGACGATATCCAGCTCGATGTCCTGGGCCACCCACTCGCCCTGGGCTTCCTGTTCGGCCTCAAGGGCCAGCAACGCACCGCCGTAGACGATATCGCGCGGACGCAGGACGGCGCCATCGACCGTCAGGCGCCCCTCCTTGATCCAGGTGGAAAGGCGCGAGCGCGAGTGCTCAGCGAACAATTGGGCGGCGACTTGGTCGAGGCGTTGCCCGCCCAATTCGGACGGCACCTCTGCGCTAAGTTGAATGATCTCGGACATGCTCGAATCAGCGGGCGGCACAGCCTTTGGTTTCGACTGCGCGCTTGTGGTTAAATACGACGTCTTTTGCCCCGGGTATTGCATCGGGGTGCTCATCATAACAGGACGGCCACGCCCAAGACAGCGGCCGTCATAGGGACGCAAGCCGCCATGCAAGTGAAACACCTGCTGCTGATCGCCATCCTCGGACTGACCGCTGCTTGTTCTTCGAAGGAAGTCGTCGACGAAAACCTGAGCGAAGCCGAGCTGTACCAGCAGGCGCAGGCCGATCTGGACAACCACAGCTATACCAGCGCCACGAGCAAGCTCAAGGCTCTGGAGTCGCGCTATCCGTTCGGCCGCTATGCCGATCAGGCCCAGCTCGAGCTGATCTACGCGAACTACAAGAACGCCGAGCCTGAAGCCGCCAAGTCGGCTGCCGAGCGTTTCATTCGCCTGCACCCTCAGCACCCGAACGTCGACTACGCCTATTACCTGAAGGGCCTGACTTCCTTTGATCAGGACCGTGGCCTGCTGGCGCGCTTCCTGCCGCTGGACATGACCAAGCGTGACCCGGGTGCTGCCCGCGACTCTTATAACGAGTTCGCCCAGCTGACCAGCCGCTTCCCCAACAGCCGCTACTCGCCAGACGCCAAGCAGCGCATGATCTACCTGCGCAACCTGCTGGCGTCCTACGAGATCCACGTAGCCGACTACTACCTGAGCCGTCAGGCTTATGTAGCCGCCGCCAACCGTGGCCGCTATGTCGTGGAGAACTTCCAGGAAACCCCATCGGTCGGCGACGGCCTGGCGGTGATGACCGAAGCCTATATGCGTCTGCACCTGGACGAGCTGGCCGCTACCAGCCTGGAAACCCTCAAGCTCAACTACCCGGATCACCCGAGCCTGGTCGACGGCAACTTCGAGCCCAAGCAGGATGAAGCTGACAACCGTTCCTGGCTGTCCAAGGCCACGTTGGGCCTGATCGAGACCGAAACGCCGCTGCCGCCGGGCGAAACCCGCGCCAACCAGGACGTGATCAAGCAGTACGAAGACGCCAAGGAAGCGATTCCGGCCGAGCTGCTGCCAAAAGACGGTGACGCGGTCGAAGAAGAGGAACACGAAGCGGAAGGTAACAACGACGACCGCTCCTGGTTCAGCTACATGACCTTCGGCGTATTCGACTGATCGATCATGCAACAGATAAAGGGAGGCCAAGGCCTCCCTTTTTTCATGCCCGAGCCCTAGAATTGAGGCTCTTCACTGATAAAGCTGGACACCATGGTTCGCCTACTTTTCTGGATCGCCCTGATTGCCGCTGCTTTCTGGCTGTGGCGCAAGTTCAAGGCCAGCAACGCCGCCAAGCCTGACAACAGCCTTGAAGACCCGCTGAAGATGGTGCGTTGCGCCCATTGTGGCGTGCACCTGCCCAGTGACCGCGCGCTGCATCGCGGCGCTCAGTGGTACTGCAGCCAGGCGCACCTGGAGCAAGGCCCAGGCGCGCAGCGTTGAGTCTGCAGCCGCTGCGGGAGCTGTCCGGCTCCCGCAGTTTCGTTTCTGCGTACTCGTAAACGACCTCTCCGCATCATTTGCGACGCTTCCCCCTCCCCAGCTGTTGACCAAATCGGTCAAAGGTCATTAAGTACTATTTATCCGCATAAATACGAAAAATGACTTCCATGCTCAAACGTCCGATCAAACGCAAGCGCCAGAAGCTCTCGGACATCATTGTCGAGTCGGTCAAACGCTCGATTGTCATCGACGCCCTGCGTCCCGGTGACCGGCTGCCGACCGAGCGCGAGCTGATGGAAAGCTTCGAATGCTCCAAGGGCACCGCCCGCGAAGCCCTCAAGGCCCTGGAGGTCGAAGGCCTGGTCAACACCCGCACCGGCCCCAGCGGCGGTGCCTACCTCAATGAAGCCGGCACCGAACCTGCCAGTCGCGCCCTGCGCAACTATCTGCATTTCCAGCAACTTGATGGCGAGCAGGTCTACCAGCTGCGCAAGGTCATTGAGGTAGAGCTGGCAGTCGCGGTGATCGGACGCCTGGACGAAGACGACTTCAGCGCCCTGCAGGCCAATATCGATTGCTGCAGCGCCCCGGAAGACAGCGAACAGGGGCAACGCGAGCAACGCCTGGCCGAGCTTGAGTTCCACAACATCCTGGCCCGGCGCTGCCCCAACCCGCTGCTGAGCTTCATGGCGACCTTCCTCAATGACCTGCTGCGCGATCTGGTCGTGCTGAAAAAAGCCTACAAACCCAAGCGCCAGCAGTTCGACGCCGCCAACATCGATTACCACAAGCAACTGCTGGTCGCCCTGCGTGCCGCCGACGAACCCGCAGTGCGCCGCCTGATGCACGAACACATGTGCGATGCCGAACAGCACATGACCGCCCTTGAAGGTGAAGTCGCCCGGCACTTTCTTCTGGAGTTCGACCATCACCACTGATTACGCCTGACCAGAGGCCTGCGCACAGGCCCGATCGCACCCGCTTTGTCATTGCCACTCCTGCCTAATAACCAGAACCAAGGAGTTACCCATGCAAAGACGTACCCTGCTCAAGGCAGGCCTTGCCCTTGGTGGTCTCGGTTGTATCCCTGCCGGGATGCGCCTGGCCTGCGCCGAGGAACCCATTACTTTCTACGGTTTGAAGTCGATGTCCGGGGCATTTGCCAGCTATGGCAAGTACGCCGACATGGGCTCGCGCCTGGCAATTGCCGAGCACCCGCAATTGCTCGGCAAACCGCTGAAGTACAAGGTGATCGACACCGAAGGGAATGCCGGCAAGGCGGTGCGCAAGGTCCAGGAGGCCATTGGCCAGGACGCGGCGCGGTTTTTCCAGGGCTGTACGCTGTCGTCTTCGGCGCTGGCGGTGTCGAAGGAAATCCACAAGGCCGGTGGCGTGTTCATGACCCCGGTCGGCGCCGATGAAATCACCGGCAAAGACTGTAATTCATCAACCTTCCGCTGGTCAGTGCCAACCTACGGCGCCATCCGCGAAACCCTGGTGCCGATGATCCGCCAACTGCCGGCCGCCAAACGCTGGTACACCATCACCCCGCAGTATGTGTTCGGTGACGCCCTGCTGGAGAACGCGCGCAAGGTCTTCAAGGAATTTGGCGTCGAGCACATCGGCAACAGTTACCACTCACTGCAGGAGCAGGAGTTTTCCGGCTATCTGACCAATGCCATCGCCGCCAAACCGGATGTCCTCGTGCTGCTCAACTTCGGCAGCCAGTCGTCCAATGCCCTGCGCCAGGCAGTGAACTTCGGCATCAAGGAGCGCATGAAGGTACTGCTGGTGTGGTCGGCCGGGCTGGATCAGTTCCAGGAGCTGGGCAGCGATGTGCTCGAAGGCGTCTATCTCGGCGCGCAGTACTGGCACCAGGTCGACACCCCGCTCAACCGGGCGCTGGTCAAGGCTACCCAGGCCGCCTACGGCATCAATCCCAACTACCCGCTGGCCGCCGACTACATCGGCACCCGAGTAATGCTCGAAGCCATCATCAAGACCGGCAGCTTCGATGGCCCGGCGATCGCCAGAACGCTACAGGGCATGAGTTACCAAGGACCTACCGGCGATGAAGTGATCCGCCCGGGCGATCACCAGGTGATGAAGGACTACTACCTGCTGCGCGGTAAGCCTCAAGGGCAGATGCGTGACGAAGATGACCTGGCCGAAGTGATCAGCGCCGGCCGCTCCTTCATCGACGTCGCCAACACCGGTTGCGCCCTGGCCTGACGCCCGGCGCTCGCTATCACACTACTGCAATGCAGCCGTCACGCGCGCTGCAGAGGGTTCGTGCATGCTCAGTCTTTACCTGTTCCAGCTGCTCAACGGCCTTGGCCTGGGGATGATCTACTTTTTGATCGCCGTCGGCCTGACCATCATTTTCGGCTTGCTCAACTTCGTCAACTTCGCCCACGGGGCGTTTTTCCTGCTCGGCGCCTACCTGTGCTACACCGTCGTCGCCCTCACCGGCAACTTCTGGATCGCCCTGCTGCTGGCCCCGCTGGCGGTCGCGGCGCTGGCCTGGGCGGTCGAGCGATTATTGATCAAGCGCATCTACCATTTGCCGCATACCTTCCAGATTCTCGTGACCCTGGGGATCGCCCTGATCATCCAGGAAGCCTCGGTGCTGATCTGGGGCCCGGTCGGCAAAAACATCGCCGTGCCGCAAGAACTGCGCGGTGTGCTGATCATTGGCGACTTCATCTACCCCTACTACCGCCTGTTCCTGATCGGTTTCTCCGCCTTGATCGGCCTGGGCTTGTGGCTGCTGCTCGAACGTACGCGCTTTGGCGCCCTGGTTCGCGCTGGCAGCGAAAGTACAGAAACGGTATCGCTGCTGGGCACCAACATCTTCCGCCTGTTTTCCCTGACCTTCGCCCTTGGCGTGGGCCTGGCTGGTGTCGCCGGGGTGCTGTTCGCACCGTTGCGTGGGGCCCAGCCGTTTGTCGGCCCGGAGATTCTCGGTATCGCCTTCGTCGTGGTGGTGATCGGCGGCATGGGCTCGTTCGGTGGTGCGCTGGTCGGCGGCCTGCTGGTCGGGGTGGTGCAAAGCATGATGACCAGCCTCTGGCCGCAAGGGGCCAGTCTGATGATCTACGGGGCCATGGCCGCGGTGATCCTGGTGCGTCCTTACGGTCTGTTCGGGAGAGCATGAAGATGAGCGAAAAGAATCCGCTACCCCTGGCCAAGGGCCGCTCGCCCGCGCTGTTGCTGCTGGTGATCGCCACGCTGATCGGTTTACCGCTGTTGCTGCCGTCGACCACCCTGGCCACCGAAATCCTGATCTTCGCCCTTGCCGCGCTGGCCTGTAACCTGCTGCTGGGTTTCACCGGACTGCTGTCGTTCGGCCAGGGCATCTTCTTCGGCGTCGGCGCTTATGGCGCTGCGCTGCTGATGATTCACCTGCACTGGGGCATGTTCCCTGCCCTGCTCGGTGCTGCGGTACTGGGTGCCACGCTGGCGCTATTGGTCGGCGCCCTGGCGATTCGCCGTACCGGTATCTACTTTGTCATGCTGACGCTGGCCTTCAGCCAGATGGCCTACTTCCTGGCCTACACCCTGAGCGGCTGGACCGGTGGCGACAACGGCCTGCTCGACGTGCCGCGCCCGGACCTGTCGATTGCCGGCCATGTACTGGTCGACCTCAGCGATCCGCGCCATTTCTACACGTTCGTCGCGGTGCTGTTCCTGCTGATTTTCATCGGTGCGCAACGGGTCATCCGCTCACCGTTCGGCAGCACCCTGCTGGCCATTCGCGAGAACGAGACCCGCGCCGCAGCCATCGGCTATGACACCCGCCACTTCAAGATCCTGGTGTTCATGCTGTCCGGCGCCGTCACCGGTATCGCCGGAGCCTTGTACGCGATGCTGCTGCATTTCGCCCCACTGTCGAACATCGACCTGGTGATGTCCGAGAACATTCTGATCATGACCATCGTCGGCGGCACCGGCTCGCTGTTCGGCTCACTGCTGGGCGCCGGCTCCATTGTCCTGCTCGGCGATGTGCTGTCGGACCTCTGGCCGCGCTGGCTGATGCTGCTGGGGATCATCCTGATCCTGGTGGTGGTGTTCATGCGCGGTGGATTGTGGGGAGGCCTGGCCGACCTGGGTAAACGTCTGTGTTCGCTGCGCACCTCTGCACGCAAGACCAAGGAGAACCTGCAATGAGCGATTACCTCCTGGAAACCCGTGGCCTGGAGCTGGCCTACGGTCCGTTCCGCGCGGTGGCCGGCGTCGATCTCAAAGTCGCGGCGGGCACCATCCACACCGTGATCGGCCCCAACGGCGCGGGCAAGACCAGCCTGTTCCATTGCCTGACCGGTGAGCGCCAGGCCACTGCCGGACAGATCCTGTTCGGCGGCCAGAACATCATTCGCAAAGCGTCCCACGGCCGTGTCGGCCTGGGTATGGCGCGCTCGTTCCAGCTCACCAGCCTGTTCCAGAACCTGAGTGTGCGCGAGAACCTGCGCCTGGCCGCCCAGGGCCGCGACGGTCTGGCGGCCCTGAATTTCTGGCGCAGCGTGGAGCACAAGCGCAGTCACTGGGACATGGCCGACCAGGTGCTGGAGCGCCTCAAGCTCAATCAGCGTGCCACTACGCTGGCCGGAGAGCTCTCTCACGGGCAGCAGCGGGTGCTGGAGGTGGGCATGTCGATCTGTGCCCGCCCCAAACTGTTGATGCTCGATGAACCGACCTCGGGTATGGGCATTGATGACATTCCGCTGATGACCGAGCTGATCAGCGACCTCGGCCGCGACCACACCGTGCTGCTGATCGAACACAACATGAGCATCGTCATGTCCATCAGCCAGCGCATCACCGTGATGAGCCACGGTCAGATCCTGGTCGAAGGTACCCCGGAATTCGTGCGTAACGACGAGCGCGTGCGCACCGCCTACCTCGGAGAAGCCGCCTGATGCTGAACGTCGACAATATCCACTCCTATTACGACAAGAGTCATGTGCTCGAAGGCGTTTCGCTGAATGTCGGCGACGGCGAACTGGTCACCCTGTTGGGGCGCAACGGCGCCGGCAAGACCACCACCTTGCGCAGCATCCTCGGCATCGTTCGCCCACGGCAGGGGCAGATTCATTTCAAAGGACAGCCGCTGGTCGGGCGCGAGATTTTCGAGATTGCCCGCCAGGGCATCGCACTGGTGCCTGAACATCGCGGCATCTTTCGCCTGCTCAGTGTCGAGGAAAACCTCAAGATCGCGGCGCGCAAAGACAGCCGCTGGCAACTGGCGGATGTCTACACGATGTTTCCGCGTCTCAAGGAGCGTCGCAACAACAACGGCTTCGCCCTTTCTGGCGGCGAGCAGCAGATGCTGGCCATCGCCCGCGCCCTGCTCAACGACCCCAAGCTGCTGATTCTCGATGAGCCCACCGAGGGCCTGGCACCGGTCATCGTCGACGAACTGGTGAAGATTCTCCGGCGGATCAAGGACGAAGGCCTGTCGATCCTGTTGGTTGAGCAGAACCTGATGGTCTGCGACGCCCTTGCCGACCGCCACTACGTACTCGAACAAGGCCGCGTGGCCTATCAAGGCAGCGCCGCGCAGTTCCGCGCCGACCCGAGCATCAAGAACCGCTACCTGGCCCTGAGCGCCTGAAGGAGACTGCCCATGAATACCTCCATCGATCCTGCACAGCACCTGCTCGGCAAGGCCCCGCTGGTCAACCGTGAGCGCCTCTGGCAATCGCTGATGGACTTGGCGCAACTGGGCGCCACAGCCAAGGGTGGCGTTTGCCGCCTGGCACTGACCGACCTCGACCGCCAGGCCCGCGATCTGTTCGTGCAATGGTGTGAGCAGGCCGGTTGCAGCATCAGCATCGACGCCATCGGCAACATCTTCGCCCGCCGTGCCGGGCGCAATCCGGCGCTGGCACCGGTGATGACCGGCAGCCATATCGACACCCAGCCCACCGGCGGCAAGTTCGACGGCTGCTACGGTGTGATGGCGGGTCTGGAAGTGATACGCACCCTGAACGACCTGGGTATCGAGACTGAAGCGCCGTTGGAAGTGGTGGTGTGGACCAACGAGGAAGGCTCGCGCTTCCCGCCGTGCATGATGGGATCAGGTGTGTTTGCCGGGAAATTCGACCTGCAGCAGACGCTGGACAAAGTGGACGAGCAAGGCCTGTCGGTCGGTGCCGAGCTGCAGCGTATTGGCTATGCCGGGGCTCGCACTCCCGCCGGTCACCCGGTAGGCGCCTATTTCGAAGCGCATATTGAACAGGGGCCGGTGCTGGAAGATCGCCAGACCACCATTGGCGTGGTGCAGGGCTGCCTGGGACAGAAATGGTTCGACCTGGTGCTCACCGGCGTCGAAGCTCATGCCGGGCCGACACCGATGCACCTGCGCAAAGACGCCCTGGTCGGCGCTGCCGAAGTGGTCAGCGCGGTAAACCGTATTGCCCATGCTCACCAGCCTCATGCCTGCGGCACGGTGGGTTGCCTGAACCTGCACCCGGGTTCGCGCAACGTGATCCCTGGCCAGGTGCAGATGACGCTCGACCTGCGTCACCTCGACCCCGAGCATTTACAGGCAATGGTCGAAGAAGTCGCGCAAGTCATCGACAGCAGTTGCGCCAAACACGGTCTGCGCTACGCGCTGACACCGACAGCCGACTTCCCGCCCCTGTATTTCGCCGCTGAATGCGTCGACGCCGTGCGCCAGGGTGCGGCCGAGCTGGGGCTGAGCCATATGGATATTGTCAGCGGCGCCGGTCACGACGCGATCTTCCTCGCCGAGCTGGGCCCCGCCGGGATGATTTTCGTCCCGTGCGAAGGTGGCATCAGCCACAACGAAATCGAAAACGCCGCCCCGCAAGACCTCGCCGATGGCTGTGCAGTCCTGCTGCGGGCGATGCTCAACGCTGCCCAGGGAGGCCAGTGAGATGACCGATAAATCCAACATTGGCGAGCTGAGCGCGGTCGAACTGCTGGCGCTCTATCAAAAACGTGAGTTGTCGCCGGTGGAAGTCACCGAGGATGTACTGACCCGTATCGAGCAACACAACCCGGCAGTCAACGCCTATAGCTACGTCGATGAGGCCGGCGCCCGCGCCGCCGCGCGCGCCAGCGAACAACGCTGGCAGCTAGGCACTCCCTGCGGACGCCTGGACGGCGTGCCCAGCTCGATCAAGGACCTGACCCTGACTCGCGGCATGCCGACCCGCAAGGGTTCACGCACGACCAGCAGTGAAGGCCCCTGGGATATCGACGCACCGTTCAGCGCCTTCATGCGTGAAGCTGGCGCCGTGCTGATCGGCAAGACCACCACCCCGGAGTTCGGCTGGAAAGGGGTGACCGACAACCCGCTCTATGGCATCACCCGCAATCCGTGGGATACCCGTCTGACCGCAGGCGGCTCCTCCGGCGGTGCCGCCGCCGCGG
This sequence comes from Pseudomonas sp., assembly GCA_036643775.1. GTDB lineage: Bacteria > Pseudomonadota > Gammaproteobacteria > Pseudomonadales > Pseudomonadaceae > Aquipseudomonas. The sequence goes on from JAVXRI010000071.1 coordinate 13,143, forward strand.
CTGCATTGAATCTTGGCGTGCTGCACCAGGGCAGCGATGCCGGCGGCTCGATCCGTATCCCCTGCGCGTTCACCGGGACGTTCGGGATCAAGCCAACCTTCGGCTATGTGCCGCAGTGGCCGGCCAGTGCCATGACGATCCTCTCGCACCTGGGGCCGATGACGCGGACAGTGGAAGATGCCGTACTGATGCTCGACTGCGTGGCCCGCCCCGATCCACGCGATGGTCTGGCCGGTGCCGCGCGCCAGGCAACGTGGTTATCCACAGCTGACAACCTCAAGGGCCTGCGTATCGCCTACAGTGCCAACTTCGGCTATGTGCAGGTCGATCCGCAGATACAGGCGCTGGTCGGCCAGGCTGTTGAACGCCTTGCGCAGCTGGGTGCGCAGGTAGACGCCGTCGACCCCGGTTTCGACGCCCCTGTGGATATCTTCAATACCCTGTGGTTTGCCGGTGCCGCACGACTGGTCGGGCAACTCAGTGCCGAGCAGCGCGGCGTGCTCGACCCCGGCCTGTTGCAGATTGCCGAACGTGGTGCCGGCATCAGCCTGGCCGAATACACCCTGGCGCTGGAGGCGCGGGCGGCATTGGTGGCGCGGATGAATGCCTTCCATCAACGCTACGACGTGCTGGTCACACCGACGCTACCGTTGGTGGCGTTCGAAGCCGGACACAACGTGCCGCCCGCCTCGGACTTCAAGCAATGGATGGACTGGACGCCGTTCAGCTACCCGTTCAACCTGACCCAGCAACCTGCCGCCTCGGTACCCTGCGGTTTTACCAGCGCCGGGCTACCGGTAGGTCTGCACGTTGTCGGCGCGCGTTTTGCCGATGAACAGGTGCTCAAGGTGTGCCAGTTGTATGAACGGCACTTCCCGAGCCGGCATCTTCAGGCGCCGATCATTGGCTGAAGCAAGATAACTGTAGGAGCTGGCATTGCCAGCGATGCCCGGCGTAGCCGGGCCAGGGGGCTGCGTACCGAACGCGGCGCAGCCCATCGCCGGCAAGGCCGGCTCCCACATTAATTAAGTGCAAGAGAGTTTCGCCGATGGCCAGTTACAGCAACCGCCCTGCCGGTGCATAAGGCCGTGGATCGATGATCGGTTCACGGCCCAGCAACAGGTCGGCAAACAGCTGACAGGACGCCGGCGCCAGCACCAGGCCGTTACGGTAATGCCCGCAGTTCAGCCACAAGCCTTCCCAGCCCGGCACCTCACCAATAAAGGGAATACCCTCGGGCGAACCCGGACGCAAACCTGCCCAATGGCCAACCGGTGTCGCCTCAGCCAGGGCCGGGAGCAACTCGATGGCCGAAGCCTTGAGGCTTTCCAGCGCTTCGGCGGTCGGGGTCTTGTCGTAGCCGGCATGCTCCAGGGTACTGCCCACCAGAATATGACCATCGCGTCGCGGGATGGCGTAGCGCCCCTTGGCCAGCACCATGCTCGGCAGGAAATCTTCGGCGCATTTGAACAGGATCATCTGCCCCTTCACCGGCTCGACCGGCAGTTCCAGACCCAGGGGGCGCAACAGATCACCACTCCAGGCTCCAGCCGTCAGTACCACGCGCTCACCCGCAATCGGGCCGTCGGCGGTTTCGACGCCAGTGATGCGCCCAGCTTCGTGGCGGAATCCGGTGATCTCACAGTGCTCGCGAATGCTCACGTTAGGCAGCGCCTGCAGCGCTGCCTTGAGCGATTTGACCAGGCGCGGGTTACGCACATTGGCAACGCCAGACATATAGATAGCCCGGCGGAACCCAGCGCCAAGTACCGGTACGGCATCGTAGGCGGCCGAGATATCCACAGCACTCAATGGGCGCCCTTCGCGCTCGGCCCAGGCCAGCGCCTCGGCTTCGTCCTCCAGGTCCAGCCAATAGAGACCGGTGGTATGCACCTCGGGATCCACCCCGGTGCTGGCGAACAAACGCTCACCCAGCTGTGGATAAAAATCCTGTGACCAGTGCGCCAACGCGGTCACTGCAGGGCTGTAGCGCCACGGGTAGAGCGGCGACACGATGCCGCCACCGGCCCAGGACGACTCCTGCCCCAGCTCACCGCGATCACACAGCACCACCTGCTCGACTTCGGCCGCCAGGTTGAACGCCGTCAGCAGGCCGATCACTCCGCCGCCGACTATCACTACTTGCTTGGTCATCTATCGATCCAACGTCTGAAGTAAATCGCGAAAGGCTTTAGCCACCCCAGCACCCGCTACCGGTATCCCCGGCACCTTGCGGATTGCTGCGCACACCTGCCTGGTCGAGCGCATAGTCACCACAGGGATCGGCCATCATCAGGCCGCCTGGAAGGCGTCGTGCCAACAGGGTGAATGACTCCTTGTCGCGTACGGCATGCAGACTGTAGTGAGCGGTTCCGCTCGCCAGGGGTGTCTGCACTGCTTCAGCATCGCTGTACTGGCCCGCACGTGAATAGTGGCGCTCCAGTTTTTGCGCGCTTTCGAACAGCAAGCCGACGATTTCCGTGCGCGCAGCTTTTCGGACCTGCGCGCTGTAACCGGGGTAGGCAATGCTCGCCAGAATGCCGACCACGGCGATGACAATCAACAGTTCGATCAGGCTCAATCCTTTCTGCAGCTTCATTCTCCAGCTCCTTAATAGACCTGTCGCCAGAGGATCCGGCGCCCTGGCTGTGGCGCTGGCCCGACAGACTGCGCAATCACGCTCTCCAGCACACTGCGGGCCATGCCAGTGCGGCGCACGGCGGTGACGCGATAAAGGTTTACCGTGAGCCCTGGTGGCAGGTGCCTGGCCTGAGTGCTCGGGCCCAGAGACTGGACAAGATAGAAGCCCCCCTCACCTGCCTGCCAAGCCAACCCCGAGCTATCGCCAGCCCCGGCATAGACACCGCTGTTGTTGACGTAACCCGCCTCTGGAGGAGGCAGGCAGAACCCACAGGGTGACCATGCCTGCTCCGGCACTCTGGATTCTCCGTGCTGCAACACCTGATGCGCCTGTTCGAATGCCTGCAACGTGCTCAGCAGGTTGCGCGCCATGCGCTCCTGCTGGATCGCGCTGCCCATCGCTGACAGCCCAAGCAGCCCCAGCAACAGGACCAGCGTCAGGCTGATCAGCAACACCAGACCACGCTGCTTGATGGTGCCGAAGGCCATCATGCGCCGGCGACCGGATTGCCGATTGCGATGTTCATTCGGTACGTCTGCGGCCTGACGCGCTGCTGCGGGTCAATCAGGGTCAGCTCCAACCGCACAGCGGAAGTACCCAAGGCACTGTCCCTGACCAGTTCAATCTGCAGCCCACCTACCCCGTCCACCAGCACGCCATCGCTCGCCCCGCTGCGCAGCAGCAGTTCATCGGCAACCAGGCGATAGTCGTGGCGACGGATGGCCACGGCAAACTGACCCGGCTCAGGTGCCCGCGCGCCCGCATGCACACTTGCCTGCGTTCGACAGTCGGTGACCAGGGTCCAGTCAGGCAGACCGCTGGTCTGGACGACCTCGGCACTGATCAGGCTCAGGTGCTGCAGACGTCCATCGGCACCGCGTATGACCTGCACAGGCTGCGCAAATGCATCAGCCGCCGAGGGGTCGAAAAAATCGATGGCCTGGTCATGCAGGCAACCGAACATTCCCGCCATGCGAATACTCTGGGCCAGGCGCTGCAGGGCCAGACGGGCATCCTCCTGCATCCGCGCCGCTACCCCTTGGGCCTGCCAGGACTGGCTTGCAGCCACAAACAGGCGGCTGGCGCCGAGCAACAACAGCAAACCCAGGCTCAGGGCCAGGAGCACTTCCAGCAGGCTCAAGCCGGTTTGCCTGCTCACTGTCGCGGTTCCACCAGGTGCAGAACTCCACCCGTACGCGCCTGCTCGAACAGGTCATGGTCCAGATAGGCCGCCTGGGTGCTGCGCAATGCACTGTCAGTGGCCTGCAACGCCCGCACTTGCAACCCCGCCGCGGCAAACAGACCCAGCCCCAGCACCGTCATCGCCACCAGCACTTCGATCAACGTCATGCCTTGTTGCTGCCAGCCATCCATGGCCAACCTCCCGAGACTTTTCCAGCGTCCTTTGCCAACCCGGCCGACTGGACGTCAGCGGCACGGGCCTCGAACCTATAGCGAAGCACTTCCAGGGAGGAATGCACGGTGAAGCAACAGGGCGTAACACTGATTCAACTACTGTTCGCCGCGGCCCTGCTGGGGCTGCTTGCACAGCTAGGTATCCCGGCCTACAACAGGATGAGCACCGGGCTACAACGGCAGGCGGTCGCCACAGACCTGGCCCATGCCTTGCGCACAGCACGCAGCGAGGCGTTGCTGCGTAACAGCGTGGTGCGCCTGCAAGCGCTGGATGCGGACTGGAGCAATGGCTGGAGGATGATGCTGGAACACGGCAGTCCGCAATTGCTCCATGAGTGGCGCAGCAATGGACGCACGATCGTTGTCGGAAACCAGCCGGTAGCCCGGCAGGTACGCTTCAGTGGCTTGGGCGTGCCACTGCTGGAAAGCGGCGCGTTTCAGGCCGGGACGCTGCATGTTTGCCAACGTCCCGAAGCCCTGAGTCACTATCAGGTGGTGCTGTCACGCAGCGGCAGGGTCAGCCTGCGCGACGCGCTGATCGAGCAGCCGCTGTGTGCGGCTGGCGGGTCAGATCAGTGAACGAACACGCAACTCTTTGGGCATCGAGAAAGTAACATTCTCTTCGCGGCCATCCAGCTCTTCGGCACCGGTGGCGCCCCACGCCCTGAGTTGCTCGATTACGCCGCGCACCAGGACTTCCGGCGCCGAGGCACCAGCAGTAATACCGATGCGCTCGACACCGTCGAACCAGCTCTTCTGCAGGTCTTCGGCACCGTCGATCAGGTAGGCTGGCGTCGACATGCGCTCGGCAAGTTCACGCAGGCGGTTGGAGTTGGAGCTGTTCGGGCTGCCCACCACCAACACTACATCGCACTCGTTCGCCAGCTGTTTCACCGCATCCTGGCGGTTCTGGGTGGCGTAGCAGATGTCGTCTTTACGTGGTCCGCCGATATTCGGGAAGCGCGCCCGCAGGGCATCGATCACGCGGCTGGTGTCATCCATCGACAGCGTCGTCTGGGTAACGAACGCCAATTTGTCCGGATCATTGACCTGCAACTGGGCAACGTCTTCCTCGTCTTCGACCAGGTAGATGGCGCCGCCGTTGCTGGCGTCGTACTGACCCATGGTGCCTTCGACTTCCGGATGACCTTCGTGGCCGATCAGGATGCATTCACGGCCGTCGCGACTGTAGCGCGCCACCTCAATATGCACCTTGGTGACCAGCGGGCAGGTCGCATCGAACACCTTCAGGCCGCGCCCGGCGGCTTCCTGGCGCACGGCCTGGGAAACACCGTGGGCACTGAAAATGACGATAACGTCATTGGGTACTTGATCCAGCTCTTCGACAAAGATGGCGCCGCGTGCGCGCAGGTCTTCGACCACGAACTTGTTGTGCACCACTTCGTGACGCACATAGATCGGCGGCCCGAAGACTTCCAGGGCGCGGTTGACGATCTCGATCGCCCGGTCCACGCCCGCGCAGAAGCCACGGGGGTTGGCGAGTTTGATTTGCATGCTCGGCTCCGGGCTCAAAGCGCTGTGACTTCGAGGATTTGCACCTCGAAGCTCAGGGTTTTGCCGGCCAGTGGATGATTGAAGTCGATGGTCACCTGGGCGTCATCGAAGGCCTTGACCACACCCGGCAGCTCGGCATTGGCAGCATCATTGAAGATCACCAGCAGACCTTCTGAAAGCTCCATGTCGTTGAATTGCGACCGTGGAATGATCTGCACGTTCTGCGGATTGGGCTGACCGAAGGCGTTTTCCGGCTCGACGGTCACGGTGCGCTTGTCACCGGCCTTGAAGCCGAAGATGGCCGCTTCAAAGCCCGGCAGCAGGTTGCCGTCGCCAACCTTGAAGACTGCCGGCGACTTGTCGAACGTGCTGTCGACGGTATCGCCGTTTTCCAGGTGCAGCGCGAAGTGCAGTTTCACTTCGGTGTTCTGGCCGATTCGGGTCTCAGTCATGGACGGGTTCTCCGGACTTCTTGCTCTTGAACATATCCAGCGCCAGCATCACCGCACCAACGGAAATGGCGCTGTCGGCCAGGTTGAAGGCCGGGAAATACCAGCGGTTCTGCCAGTGGACGAGGATGAAGTCGACCACATGGCCCAACACGATACGGTCGTACAGGTTGCCCAGCGCACCGCCAAGCACCAGCGCCAGAGCCACCGCCAGCCAGGTCTCGTTGCGCCCCAGGCGCTTGAGCCAGACCACCAGTACGCCGCTGACCACTACCGCGATCAGGGCGAACAGCCAGCGCTGCCAGCCGGAGCTGTCAGCCAGGAAACTGAACGCAGCACCGGTGTTGTAGGCCAGGGTCCAGCTGAAGTAGTCGGGAATGACCACGATCTGCTGGTACAGGCTCAGCGCGCCCTCGAAATAGAACTTGCTGGCCTGGTCGAGGACCAGGACCAGCAGGCTCAGCCAGAGCCAGCCGAGGCGCCCGAAGCGCCCCGCAGCAGGGTTAGGCATAGTGGCGCACCTCGCCGTTGCCGCTGATGTTGTCGGCGCAACGGGCGCAGATTTCCGGATGCTCCGGGTTCGCCCCGACGTCGGCGCGGAAGTGCCAGCAACGGCCGCACTTGGCGTGATCGGACTTGACCACTTTCAGCTTCAGGCCAGGTACTTCGGTTTCGACCGCGTCGGCTGGCGCCTGCACGAACGGTGCAACGCTGGCTGCCGAGGTGATCAGCACAAAACGCAGCTCGTCGCCCAGCTTGTTCAGGTCGGCGCCCAGGGCGTCGTCGGCGAACAGGGTGACTTCAGCCTGCAGGTTGCCACCGATGGCCTTGGCCGAACGCTGGTTCTCCAGCTCTTTGTTGACGGCAGTTTTGGCCGCCATCACGCGATCCCAGTAGGCGCGACCCAGCTCGAAGCCTTCCGGCAGCTCGGTCAGACCCTGGTACCAGGTGTTGAGCATGACCGACTCGTTGCGCTCGCCCGGCAGGTACTGCCACAGCTCGTCAGCGGTGAAGGCCAGGATCGGCGCGATCCAGCGCACCAGTGCTTCGCTGATGTGGTACAGCGCAGTCTGGCAGGAACGACGGGCAACACTGTTGGCACCGGTGGTGTACTGACGGTCCTTGATGATGTCCAGATAGAAGCCACCCAACTCCTGCACGCAGAAGTTGTGGATCTTCGAGTAGACGTTCCAGAAGCGGTATTCGCCGTAGTGCTCTTCCAGCTCGCGCTGCAGCAGCAGGGTACGGTCGACGGCCCAACGGTCCAGCGCCAGCATGTCTTCGGCCGGCAGCAGGTCACGGGCCGGGTCGAAGCCGGACAGGTTGGAGAGCAGGAAGCGCGCGGTGTTACGGATACGACGGTAGGCGTCGGCGCTGCGCTGCAGGATCTGCTCGGAAACTGCCATTTCACCGGAGTAGTCAGTGGCCGAAACCCACAGGCGCAGGATGTCGGCACCGAGGGTGTCGTTGACCTTCTGCGGCTCGATGGTGTTACCCAGCGACTTGGACATCTTGCGGCCGTTCTCGTCCACGGTGAAGCCGTGGGTCAGCAGCTCACGGTACGGCGCGTGGCCGTCGATGGCGCAACCGGTCAGCAGCGAGGACTGGAACCAGCCGCGGTGCTGGTCGGAACCTTCCAGGTACAGGTCGGCGCGCGGGCCGGTGTCGTGACCGATGCTGTGCGAGCCACGCAGTACGTGCCAGTGAGTAGTACCGGAATCGAACCAGACGTCGAGGGTGTCAGTGATCTTGTCGTACTGGCCGGCCTCTTCGCCGAGCAGCTCGGCCGCGTCCAGTTTGAACCAGGCTTCGATACCTTCGCTCTCGACGCGCTTGGCCACTTCTTCCATCAGCTCAACGGTGCGCGGGTGCAGCTCACCGGTCTGCTTGTCGAGGAAGAACGGGATCGGCACACCCCAGTTACGCTGACGCGAGATGCACCAGTCAGGGCGGTTGGCGATCATCGAATGCAGGCGCGCCTGGCCCCAGGCCGGGACGAACTTGGTTTCTTCGATGGCCTTGACCGCACGCTTGCGCAGGGTGTCGCCGTTGTCAGGCTGCTTGTCCATGCCGACGAACCACTGCGCGGTGGCGCGGTAGATCAGCGGGGTCTTGTGGCGCCAGCAGTGCATGTAGCTGTGGCTGATGGTTTCGGTGTGCAGCAGCGCACCGACTTCCGACAGTTTGTCGACGATCGCCGGGTTGGCTTTCCAGATGAACTGGCCGCCGAAGAAATCCAGCGACGGCACGTACACGCCGTTGCTTTGCACTGGGGTGAGGATGTCGTCGTTGACCATGCCATAGCGTTTGCAGGTCACGAAGTCGTCTTCACCGTAGGCTGGCGCGGAGTGAACCACACCGGTACCGGCGCCGAGCTCGACGTAGTCGGCCAGGTAAACCGGCGACAGGCGCTCGTAGAACGGGTGACGGAAGTTGATCAGCTCCAGGGCCGAGCCAGGCGCGGTGGCGATGACCGAACCTTCCAGCGCGTAACGCTTCAGGCACGACTCGACCAGCTCTGCAGCCAGCACCAGCAGTTTGTCGCCGACATCGACCAGGGCGTACTTGAACTCCGGGTGGACGTTCAGCGCCTGGTTGGCCGGGATGGTCCACGGGGTGGTGGTCCAGATCACGATCGACGCCGGCTTGGCCAGCGAGGCCAGACCGAAAGCGGTCGCCAGTTTGGCGTCATCGACGATCGGGAAAGCAACGTCGATGGTCTGGGATTTCTTGTCGGCGTATTCGACTTCGGCTTCGGCCAGGGCCGAACCGCAATCGAAGCACCAGTTCACAGGCTTCAGGCCCTTGAACACGAAGCCATGCTTGACCATCTCGGCCAGGGCGCGGATTTCACCGGCCTCGTTGGCAAAGTTCATGGTCTTGTACGGGTTGTCCCATTCACCCAGTACACCCAGGCGGATGAACTCGGTCTTCTGTCCTTCGATCTGCTCGGCGGCATAGGCACGGCACAGCTCGCGGGTCTGGTCGGCGCTCAGGTGCTTGCCGTGGGTCACTTCGACCTTGTGCTCGATCGGCAGACCATGGCAGTCCCAGCCCGGCACGTACGGGGCATCGAAACCGGACAGGGTCTTGGAGCGGATAATCATGTCCTTGAGAATCTTGTTCAGCGCATGACCGATGTGAATCTTGCCGTTGGCGTAGGGCGGGCCGTCGTGCAGCACGAACTTCGGACGATCCTTGCCAATTTCGCGCAGCTTCTGGTACAGGCCAATGCTGTCCCAGCGCTGCAGGATCTGCGGTTCGCGCTGTGGCAGGCCGGCCTTCATCGGGAAGGCGGTGTCCGGAAGGTTTAGCGTGGCTTTATAGTCGGTCATTTCAGGCTCTTCGTTAGCGGTTGAGCGTGCCAATGGGCACGTGCGGCGGCGATATCCGCATCGATCGCCGACTTCAGCGCCTCCAGGGAGGCGAAACGCTGCTCGTCGCGCAGCTTGTGGTGGAATTCCACCGTCAGGCGCCGGCCATAGAGATCGCCGGCATAATCCAGGAGGTGCACTTCCAGGTGGGCACTGCCATCACCTGAAACGGTTGGCCGTACGCCGATGTTGGCGACGCCGGGCCAAGCCTTGCCATCGAGTTCGACGCTGACCAGGTAAACCCCGCTCAGCGGTACACGATGGCGCTTGAGTTGTATGTTGGCGGTCGGCGTGCCCAGTTGGCGCGCCAGCTTCTGTCCATGCAAGACGCGACCGCTGATGCGGTACGGACGCCCGAGCAGGCGTTCGGCCAGGGCAAAATCGGCCTTGGCCAGCGCCTGGCGCACCTGCGTGCTGCTGACCCGCAGGCCATCCAGCTCGACGGTCTGCGCCGCCTCAACGGTGAAGCCCTGGCTCAGGCCGGCCTGCTGGAGAAACTCGAAGTCGCCAACCCGGTCGCAACCAAAGCGAAAATCATCGCCGACTTCCAGGTGCTTCACACCCAGGCCATCGACCAGGATGGTGTCGACGAACTCGGCGGCACTGAGCTTGCTCAGTCGCTGGTTGAACGCCAGGCACAGCACCCGGTCCACGCCTTCGGCAGCCAGCAGCGCGACCTTGTCACGCAGGCGGGCCAGGCGGGCCGGCGCGGTATCCGGAGCGAAATACTCGCGCGGCTGTGGCTCGAAAATCACCACGCAGCTGGGTACGCCCAGCTCTACCGCTCGCTCACGCAGACGCGCCAGGATTGCCTGGTGGCCACGGTGAACACCGTCGAAGTTGCCAATAGTGGCGACACAGCCCCGGTGCTGGGGGCGCAGGTTGTGGAGGCCTCGAACCAGCTGCATAACGCGCTTCTTGCTCATAAAGTGGTCGATTATAACCACACCCGGGCGCTGACGACAGGCAGCAGCGTCACCCCGAGGCATGGAAAAGATAAAACCGACGTCTGGCCGTGTTCGCGGCTCAATGCAGTGCCTTGCGTGCAAAGTCACGCGGGCGGAAACCGAACACGAACAGACTGCCGAAATAAGTCACTACACCCGCCAGGATCAGCACGCCCAGACGCAGGAAACGTTCGAGCATCTGCCCTTCTGCCCAGGCTGGCATGTAATGCATGCCCACCAGCAACACTGCCGACATCAACACTACGGCCAGCACCAGCTTGGCGAGGAACCTGGCCCAGCCCGGTTGTGGCTGGAACAGCTGCTGTTGACGCAGTTTCCAGTACAGCAGCCCGGCGTTCAGACAGGCGCCCAGGCTGATGGCCAACGCTAGTCCCGCGTGCTGCAGGTGAGAGATGAACATCAGGTTGAACAGCTGAGTGCAGACCAGGGTGAATACCGCGATTTTAACCGGAGTACGGATGTTTTGCTGGGCATAGAAGCCCGGGGCCAGCACCTTGACCAGAATGATGGCCAGCAGGCCGACCGAATAGGCGATCAATGCACGCTGGGTCATGGCGGCGTCGAACGCCGTGAACTTGCCGTACTGGAACAACGCCACCGTCAACGGCTCGGCCAGGATCGCCATCGCCAGGGTGCAGGGCAGCACCAGCAGGAAACACAGGCGCAGGCCCCAGTCGAGGATCCGCGAATACTCGTGACGATCACGATTGGCGTAGGTCTTGGCCAGGGTCGGCAACAAGATGGTGCCCAGGGCCACGCCAAGCACACCGGAGGGCAGCTCCATCAGACGGTCGGCGTAGTACATCCAGGACACCGAGCCTGCCACCAGGAACGAGGCGAAGATAGTGTTGATGATCAGCGAAATCTGGCTGACCGACACCCCGAGAATCGCCGGCAGCATCTGTTTGAGTACCCTCCAGACCCCGCTATCGCGCAGATTCAGGCGTGGCAGCACCAGCATGCCGATTTTCTTCAGGTGCGGCAGTTGGTAAAGCAGTTGCGCCAGGCCACCGGCCAGTACGCCCCAGGCCAGCGCCATGATGGGTGGATCGAAGTACGGGGTGAGGAAGACGGTGAAGCCGATCATCGCCACATTGAGCAGGGTCGGCACAAAGGCCGGCACCGCAAAGCGGTTCCAGGTATTGAGAATCGCCCCGGCCAGCGAGGACAGCGAGATCAGCAATATATAAGGGAACGTCACCCGCAACAGGTCGGTGGTCAGCTGATATTTTTCGCTGCTGTCGACAAAACCCGGGGCGGTCACCCACACCACCCAGGGCGCTGCCAGGATGCCGAGCGCGGTGACCAGGGCCAGAACCAGGGTCAGCAAACCGCTGACATAAGCGATGAAGGTGCGTGTCGCCTCTTCCCCCTGCTGGGTTTTGTACTCGGCCAGAATCGGCACGAAAGCCTGGGAAAACGCCCCTTCGGCGAATATCCGGCGCAGCAGGTTGGGCAATTTGAAGGCAATGAAGAAGGCATCGGTAGCCACGCCGGCGCCGAATACCCGTGCCAGGATGGTGTCGCGAACAAAGCCCAATACCCGGGAAATCATGGTGATCGAACTGACGGCGGCCAGGGATTTCAGAAGATTCATTGAAAGATTTTCACGCCTAAAGATAAAGGGCTGTGCCGGAACGCGCTCAGTTGTGCGATACTCCGCGCCGCAACGCAAGCAGAGCAAAAGCTCCCGAGTTTACAGGTCGTACCGCAGAAGGGAATCACTCCCTTGTAAGGAACAACCACTCAGCGGATCCATGCAAGTGCCCTTGACAACCGATCAACTCATCGGCATGATTCGCGGCCTATTTTGTTTGCTATTTACCAAGTCTTTCGAGGAGCTCGACGGTGGCCAACTCACCTTCCGCCAAAAAACGTGCAAAACAGGCTGAGAAGCGTCGCAGCCACAACGCCAGCCTGCGTTCCATGGTTCGTACCTACATCAAGAATGTAGTTAAAGCCATTGACGCAAAAGACGCCGAAAAAGCGCAAGCCGCTTACGTTCTGGCTGTACCAGTAATCGACCGTATGGCCGACAAAGGTATCATCCACAAGAACAAAGCTGCTCGTCATAAAGGCCGTCTGAATGGCCACATCAAGGCGCTGAAAGAAGCTGCAGCTGCCTAAGCGACACGCTTGTTAAAAAACCGACCCTAGGGTCGGTTTTTTATTGCCTGCGATTTGGTTTCGGTTGTGGCCTCATTCTGTAGGAGCGGATTCACCGGGACGCCGGACCGCCGCGATGGGGCGCGTAGCGCCCCCCTTCACTGGGATTAGGGCCGCTCTGCGACCCATCGCGGATGAATCCGCTCCTACAGTGGCGGTACCTGTTACTTACCGATCTGAATCTTCGGTGCCCACTGCAGCCATTCATCTTCAGCCTTGTCGAACAAGGCAAAGGTCTGCTGCGGCCGCGCCGGGTTACCCATCTTTTCGCCATCTGGCGTTGCAAAGGCAATACCGCCTTCAATCAGGGTTTCCAGCGACTCTGTACGCACCGTAGCGCCCTTGAACAGGCCGAAGTCAAAGCCGAAGCCACTGCTGTTCCAGAAACGACTGCCGCCGCGCACCAGGGAGGCATAGCGCGGCTCGATCAGGATATGAATCAATACCCGATCCGCCGTCTGCCCCAACTCGAAACCGGTCACCTTGCCCACCGGGATTTCCCGGTAGGTCACCGGCACACCCGGCTTGATCGAACCACGCCGCGGCGCGCTGAGCACCAGTGCAAGACCCGCTTCACGCGCAGAGAAGTCCGGCGCTTGCGGCAATGCATTGAACGTGCGCTGAGGCCCCAGGTTCTTCGATGCAGGCTGAACTTCCAGGTACTGGCCCGTCACCAGAGTTTCCAGGTTCGCTGTCTTGACGATGCCCAGAGCCGGCTTGACCACCCAGAATTGCGTACCTTCGCGAGCAATGCGCTCCGGCACTTCGGTAATACGCGCCTTGAGCAGAACGGCCTGCAGATCATCGGTCAGATCAACCTGTTCGACCTTGCCTACATCCAGGCCCTTGAAGCGAACCGGCGTACCGACTTTGAGGCCATCGGCACGCTCGACACGAATGGTCACGGTGGTACCACTGCGATTGGCCGCTTCCTGGTCCACATTCAGGCGGAAACTTGGAATGCGGCGCTTGAGCGGCACATTCGGGGTCGGCGTATCGAACGCGATACCTCCCGCCATCAAGCTCTGCAACGATTCGCTCTTGATCTGGATGCCCGATAAACCACCCGTGAGGGTGATCCCACTGGCATTCCAGAAACGGGTAGAACCGTTGACCAGGTTGGCGTACTCCTTCTCGATGTGCACCCCAATCAGCAGGCGCTTGCTCTTTTTCGAGAACTGGTAGCTCTGCACGGTACCGACCTTGACCTGGCGGTAAAGCACCGGGCTACCAACCTCCAGAGAACCGAGGTTGTCACTGAACAGCACCAGATGCAGTCCAGGTGCCTTTAGATCGAGTGGTGGCGCCTTGGGCCGGGCTTCGAATTCACGTTGCGGAGAGGCACCCTTCTCACCCGGACGAATGGCAATGTAGTTGCCTTTGACCAGGGCTTCCAGACCGGTGATACCGGCCAGGGAGATGGAGGGTTTGACGACCCAGAACTGAGTGCCATCAACCAGGTAGTCTTCAGCCAATGGGTCCAGGGTCAGCTCGGCCACTGCACTGCTGAGATCAGCATCGACTTTCAGGGTCTTCAGCGAGCCGACCTGGATGCCTTTGTACATCACCGGAGTACGACCAGCCTGCAATCCTTCGAAGTCGCTCAACTTGACCTTGACCTTGATACCCGCCTGAGCGGCATCGAAGTCCTCGAACAGGCGGAACGGCAAGCTCGGATCGGTTGCCGGGCTGTCCTTGCGGTGCTCTGGCGTAGCAAAGGCAATACCGCCGGCGACGATACTGGCCAACGACTCGCTGCGCACCTTCACCCCGGACAGGTTGGCATCGATGCTGATGCCACTGGCGTTCCAGAAGCGCGTGTGTTTGCGCACCAGGTTGGTGTAGGCAGGCTCGATGAAGACCTTGATCTCTACCGTGCCCTGGTCTTCGGCCAGGCGATAGCTTTTCACCCGACCGACCTGGATCTGTTTATAGAACACCGGGCTGTCACGGTTGAGCGAGCCCAGCCGATCAGCCTTGAGGGTCAAGTGCAGGCCGGGCTCGCTATCCGACAGAGGAGGCGCTTCATCCAGCGCCTTGAAGCGCTTGGTCGGCTCCCCTTCCCCCGGGCTCACGGCAATGTAGTTGCCCGACACCAGCGTCTCCAGACCGGTAATGCCAGCCAGGGTGACACTCGGCTTGACCAGCCAGAAGCGTGTCCCGCTGGTCAGGTGCGGCTCAGCCTCCTTGTTCATTTCAATGGTGGCGATAACCCCGGTATTGCTGCCCTTGGCATCCAGCACCAGTTCTTTCACCTTGCCCACCGACATGCCCTTGAAGACCACCTCGGTCTTGTTGGCAACGATGCCCTCACCGCTTTCAAAGCGAACCTGAATGTTCACCCCTGATTCGCGGTATGCCTGCCAGCCAAGCCAGCCACCAATGACCAGAGCAATCAGGGGCAGAATCCATATAGCCGACCAGTTCGAAGCTGGGCGGGTTTTAGCCGTAGGCAAATCACTCATGGTCGTCATCCGACTCCGTGTTATCCCAAATCAGTCGGGGATCGAAGGTTACTGCTGCGAGCATCGTCAGGATCACCACACTGGCGAAGGCGACGGCGCCCAGGTTGGCTTCGACACTGGCGATCCTGCCGAAATTCACCACCGCCACCAGAATGGCGATCACGAAGATGTCCAGCATCGACCAGCGTCCGATAAATTCAATGAAGCGGTACATCAGGATCCGTTGCCGGGCGGACAACGGTTGATGGCGTTGCACCGAGTAGAGCAACAGCCCGATACCCACCAGTTTGAAGGTAGGCACCAGGATACTGGCAATGAACACCACCGCGGCGATGGGCAACATGCCGTGTTTCATCAGGGTGATGACGCCGGACATGATAGTGTCCGGACTCCCCTGCCCCAGGGCGCTGACCGTCATGATCGGCAGCACGTTGGCCGGGATATAGAGAATCGCCGAGGTCAGCAGTAGCGCCCAGGTTCTGACCAGGCTGTTTGGCCGCCGTGCATGCACAATGGCACCGCAACGGTTGCAGGTTTGCGAGTCACTCTCTGGCTCCTGGCGATTCAGTTCATGGCATTCGCCACAGACCAGAATCCCGGCATCAATCGCACGCATGCAGGTCTTCCCCCGATAAAGCACTCCAGATCTGGTGGGGTGACATCACCACCTCCAGCCACACCTGCACCAATAGCAAACTGATAAAACAGGCCAACCCCAGACCGAGGCTCAGCTCGGCCAGATCGACCAACTTGACCATCGCGACCAGCACGCCCATGAAATACACCTCGAGCATGCCCCAGTCGCGCAAATGGTGATAAATCCGGTAAAGCAACAGGCCGTAACTGCGCCCGACATTCAAACGGATGCTCAGCAACACCACCAGCTGGCACAGCAGCTTGAGCAAGGGGATGGCCATGCTGCAGAGGAATACAACCACCGCCACTTCAGTCATCCCGGTGTTGTACAACCCCACTACGCCACTCCAGACCGTGTCGTTGGAGCTCTGGCCCAACAGATGGAGCTGCATGATGGGCAGGAAGTTGGCGGGTATGTAGAGCAGCAGTGCTGCGAGCACCAGGGCCAGACTGCGCTGGACAACATTGTGGCGGTGGGCGTAGAGCTCGTAGCCGCAGCGTGGGCAATGCGCCTTTTCATCCAGCTTGAGCACAGGCTTGCGCATCAACAGGTCACATTCGTGACAGGCCACCAGTTGATCCAGGGGTAGGTCGGCGAGCTGATGGGAATCGACAGGGTCGGACATAGTGAACTTCTGAGTCAACGCGAGGGCGGTATTCTAACCGATACGCGGTAGCTGGAGCCGATGCGGGTCAAGCCCGCTTCAGGTGACTCCCAAGCCCAGCCCTTCGCGGATGAATCCGCTCCTACAGGGCCGCCGTGATCTTGTAGGAGCGGATTTATCCGCGATAACGGTCAAGCCGGAAAAGACAAAACCCCTACCTGCGTACGCAGATAGGGGTTTCGGAATTTAATCTTGACGATGACCTACTCTCACATGGGGAAACCCCACACTACCATCGGCGATGCATCGTTTCACTGCTGAGTTCGGGATGGGATCAGGTGGTTCCAATGCTCTATGGTCGTCAAGAAATTCTGTTGCCAGAAGGTCTTGTCAGACACTCCAGCGAATTGGGTATGTGATGATTGTGAGTCGCAAACTTTCGGTTCGTTTCGTCTTCACAACACCGCAATCTGGTCGTTTCGACGCAAATTGCTTGGGTGTTATATGGTCAAGCCTCACGGGCAATTAGTATTGGTTAGCTCAACGCCTCACAGCGCTTACACACCCAACCTATCAACGTCGTAGTCTTCGACGGCCCTTCAGGGAGCTCAAGGCTCCAGTGAGATCTCATCTTGAGGCAAGTTTCCCGCTTAGATGCTTTCAGCGGTTATCTCTTCCGAACATAGCTACCCGGCAATGCCACTGGCGTGACAACCGGAACACCAGAGGTTCGTCCACTCCGGTC
>JAVXRI010000072.1:0-2164 GCA_036643775.1 Pseudomonas sp.
GAAATGACAGCGGCGAGGCGATTGATCGCATTCATGAACGGAACCTTTTCTTGTTGTTATGCAGGTGCAAGTCGTGGTGCTTGCGCTTGCATCGGAGTCTAACCAGCCGCTTGCGTGACAGAAGTAACGAAGAGATGCGCGAATGTCACCAACCGGTGACATTCGCCAGCAGCGCGCGTCACTCACCGCTACGAGGCAAGCTCAAGGTCACGCGCAAACCGCCGTCCTGCAGGTTGCGCAAACTCACTTCGCCGCCGTGACTGTGGGCGATGTTGCGCGCGATACCCAGGCCAAGACCGTAGCCCTGCTGCTGACCGGCGAGGCGCACATGCGGTTCGAAGACCTGCTCCAGGCGCTGCTCGGGCACTCCCGGCCCCTCATCATCGACCTGCAACACAAACCCTGATTCGCTGTCGAGCACGCGCAGGTGTGCACGCTCGCCATACTTCAAGGCGTTGTCGATCAGGTTGCCCATGCACCGGCGCAGCGCCAGCGGCTTGCCCGGGTAGGGTGCAAGCGCCCTGCCCTGCACCGTCACCCGACCACTGGCCAGATACGGCTCAACCAAACAATCGAGGGCATGGTTGAGGTCGACAGGTTCGATGTTCTCGTGGATATCGGTGTCTTTCACGCACTGCAGCGCGCCCTTGACCAGCATCTCCAACTCGTCCAGGTCACGGCTGAACTTCGCCTGCTGCTGCTCGTCTTCCAGCAATTCGACACGCAGGCGCAGACGGGTAATCGGTGTCCGCAGGTCATGGGAAATGGCGCTGAACAACTGACTGCGTTCGGTCAGGTAACGGCTGATGCGCTCACGCATGGCATTGAACGCCCGGCCGACTTCGACCACCTCGCTGCCGCCACCTTCCACCACCGGCTCGACATCAGCACCCAGCGACATCTCGCGCGCAGCCCGTGCCAGGCGCTTGAGCGGACGGCTCTGCCAATGCACCAGCAAGCCGATGAACAGCAGCAGGAAGAAGCTGGTCAGGGCGATGAACCACACCTGCTGACGCGGCAGACCTTCGTCTTCAAGGCTGGTGTAGGGTTCAGGCATCAACGAGGCGATGTACAACCATTCGTCTTCGCCAAGGCGGATCTGGGTGACCAGCACCGGTGGATTGACCGGTTCAAGGGTCAGCGCGTAATGCGCCCAGGAGCGCGGCAGCTCATCGAGTTTCAGGCCACTGTTGAAAATACGCAGGTCCTGCGGGCTGACGAATTCGAGAGAAATATCCATCTGTTCGCCCAGACGCTGGCGCAGCACCTGGTCCACCGCGGTGATCACTGCACGCTTGCGCGGCGTAGTCGGCAACACCTGCATATCCAGTGGTTTGTCGTTGAGCGAAACAACGAAACGGGTGCCGCCCATGCTGCGCAACTGGTCGAGCACCATCGGTCGGTAAGCCAGCGGCAGGGAGCGGAAGTAACTGACGCTGGCGCTCATCGAATGCGCCAGGCTGCGCGCGCTGGCGACTAGGCCTTCCATCTGGCTGGCACGCAATTGCGCCAACCAGATCCAGCTCGACAGCCCCTGGGCCAGCAACACCACCAACAGGGTCAACAGAAGCATGCGCCCCAACAACGAGCGCGGCAGCGGCAGGCGCCAGCGCCTCTCAGTGCGCGGGCGCAACGCTGGCCGCCAACAGGTAACCACTGCCGCGCACGGTGCGGATCAGGCGCGGCGGCTTTTGCGTATCGCGCAAGCGCTGACGCAAGCGGCTCACGCCCATGTCGACAATGCGGTCCAGAGGCATGGGCTCGCGTCCACGGGTAGCGTTGCCGATGGTGTCGCGGTCGAGTATCTGCTGCGGGTGATCGAGAAACAGTTTCAGCAAGGCAAAGTCGGCGCCGGACAGAATCACCTCTTCACCGTCACGATGAAACAGGCGATGGCTGACCGTATCCAGGCGCCAGTCATCGAAGGCCAGGACATCACCGCCATTGCGTTCCTGGCCGAAGCCGGCGCGACGCAACAGGGCCTTGATGCGCGCCTGCAACTCGCGTGGGCTGAAGGGTTTACCCAGGTAGTCATCGGCGCCCAGCTCAAGGCCAATGACGCGGTCGGCTTCATCGGAGCTGGCGGTCAGCATGATGATCGGCACCTGCGCCAGGCGCGGATGCTGACGCACCCAGCGACAGAGGCTGAAACCGTCTTCATCGG